>CAYGYT010000032.1:5724-23399 GCA_964354215.1 uncultured Eubacteriales bacterium
GCCGGCGGCGACTGGTTCTACTTCGAGCCGAACTACCCAGCGATCTACTCGGCATACTGGTTCCGCTAACGCCTCATGCGTCGGAGGACCAGACGCAGCAGCAGCGAGACCCCGGTGTTCCGGGGTCTCGTCGTTTCAAGCTATCTGTTCTTGGGGCCCGGCTCGGCAGCGCGCAACCCAAGAGACGAAGCCCACCGCCCGCGGCTTCACTGTACGAGTCATGCGGTCGGCGTCGCCCAGCGCGCAGCTTGGAGGAGGTTCTCGAGACCGCCGCATTCAACCACTCTGCCACCTCTCCGCGGGGGCACTCTCGGCAGGCGAGAGCGGCAGTATCGGAGTATAGCGACGGGGGCAGACGCGGGCAATCAGCTTGGGGCGCTGAAGGTCGTCCCCGTCTCCGCGCACATCGTCTGAACCGCCCAGCGGGCCGTGAGCACCGCCGTGGGCAAGCCGCCTCCGGGCCACACCCACTGACCGGCCATGACGAAGTTGGAGAGTCCCGGCAGCTTTCGCGGGAGTCCATTCATGCCTGCCAGTCTCGTGTTGTCGGGCGACACGAGCCATCCCTCGTACGACGCCCGCCAGTTCCCGGTGTAGCGAACGTAGGTGGTCGGCGTCGCGACGTCGACGACTTCGACCCGTTCGCGAGTGCCCGGATACGCGAGGTCAACGAGCTCTACCACCCGGCGTCCTACCTCGCCTTTCGCGGCCATGTACGCCTCGCGGCCCTGCCTTCTCAGCTCCTCCCAGTGTGGAAGGTCCGAGGCGAGGACCGTCGTGACGCATGACTTGCCGGCAGGTGCCATCGAGCTGTCGTAGGAGTAGTGGTGTGTCCAGACGGCATTGACGTTCGCCCCAGCGATCTCGGTGTCCTCGTCGAGCAACAGAACGACCGACCACGGTTCGTCGGACAGGTCGCGGTCGATGCCGAGTGAGACCTGGATGATCGGCGAGTAAGGCTCCATCTTGTCGTAGAGCTCGCGGATGCGGGCATCGGCGTACCGGCCTTCGAGCATGTCGAAGATGGTCGCGTGTCCGTCGGCAGCGCCGATGACGTAGTCGGCGCGGCGCTCGGTGCCGTCGGAGAGCCGGACGCCCACGGCACGGTCACCCTCGACCAGGATCCGATCCACTTTCAATCCGTACTCGATCGCACCGCCGAGGTCGGAATGCCGCTTCTCCAACTTGCGCACAAGTTCGGACGAGCCCCCGCGCACCCAGCGGGCGTCTCCGGTATCGAACCAGGCGAGTGTTGCGTAGAGGGCCATCGCCGAGACACGCCGCTCGGTCAGCGCCTCGCTCACCGCACGCCTCAAGAACGGATCTTCGAAGAGATCGCCCAGCTCGGCGACGGGCATCAACTGGTACTTCTGCATCTTCAGCATGCCCGGGCCGGATTTCGCGAGCACCTTCAGGCCGTCCCACAGACCCATCATGTCCGGGGGGATGTCCGGATAGTCGAGGCCCGCTTTGGCCATCGTGCGCGAGCCGCTCATCAGCTCCTTGATGCCGGTCCTCTCGGCCGGCCATAGCTCTCGCATCGATGACTCGAGGCGGTTCAGGCCCGCCCACAGGACGAGCTCGTTGCCGTGAAGGTCGCGCACGGACGCGACACGATCGTGCGCTACGAGCTCAAGGCCGACAGCGCCGACCTCGTCCCAGAGAGGGCGAAACGGCGTGCCCTGCTCGCCGCCGACGAGCCAGTGGAGGCAGCCGTCGAAGACGTAGCCCTTCCGCTCCCACGACGTGCACAGCCCGCCCGGGCGATCGTGCATCTCGAAGACGGTAGTGTCGTATCCGCTCGCTCGGGCATAGATTCCCGATGCGAGTCCCGCCATCCCGCCCCCGATCACGATCACAGAACCGCTAGCCATCTCGGCTCCTCTGTCGCAACCCATTCGTAGATTCCCCAACACCAACAACGCATGCACCCTCCGATGAGGTCGGTTCCGAGGGGAGGGGGCTTCACTTGAGAACGCTCATCAGCGCGGCAGCCCAGCTTTCGTGACTTGTCTGACGACACGCGGTTCAGCGGAGACGGGGGGTCGTGGTTTCCGCAGTTCGGAGAGGGTGTGAGAGGCCTCAAGCTGGCGTGCTGCCTGAGCGGCGCAGCCGTGCCCGCGCAACAGCCGAGGCCCCGGGTGATCCCGGGGCCTCGGCTGTTGAATCGCTCTGTGTGCCGGGACGAGCCCGACGTCACCACTACTTGTTGTGGCAACGTTCACACACGCCCCGGTTGTTGGTGCGGAGGATGGCGCTGGAGAAGTTCGGGTTCACACCACTGGTCGTGGGTTGAGCGAGCTTCTCGGGCATCCAGGTCACGACCGCAGAAGCGTTCGTGACGTAGCGGGCCTCGGCCCAACCGGTCATGGTCGACGCGGTGCCGTGCGCACGGTGACAGGTCAGGCAGCCCAAGTAGTCGTCGGTCGTCCAGTCGCCGTTGTTTGCGTCAGGACCATCTTCGAGCGGAAGAACGTCGCTCGTGATGACTTCCTGCTGCAGGGCGCGTGCGGGACCGACGCCGATGGCCAGCGAGATGTTGACCGGGTGGCGGTGACGGGCGCGATTGCCGATGGTGGCACCGGCACCGTCCGTCTGCGTCTGACCGTTGGTGACCGTACCGCTCATGGCGGACTGCTCGTAGGCACCGTAGTCGTAGAACTCGGTGCTGCCGACCGCGGCACCGCGATCGTCGTACTCCTCGTGGCACGCGGCGCACCAAGTAGAGATCGAGAGGTGCTGGCCCGCGAAGGGGTTCGGGCCACCGACCGGATCGAGCGCCGGGGCGATGCCGTTGTACTTGTACTCGGCCGAAGTGTAGTTCGGCAAGTAGGTGCTCATCTGAACGGCACCGGGGTCATGCTTGAGCCAGCCGCCAACCGGGTAGTTCGCCTCGTTCGAGATGACGACCGGATTCGGGACGTCGCCGGTGGCACCCACGTAACCGCCAACGATGTTGCCATTCACGAGCTCCTTGAGTAGTCGGTAGTTCGACGAGCCGTGGACGTCATGGCAGCTCGTACACGTGTTGTTGGTGCCGGCGGGGGCCGAGAAGCCGTCGCCCCACATCGGATCCGTGGCCGCGCCCCGCTCCATGTCGTGCACGGACGTGGCGGTGCCGAAGATCACGGTGTTCGAGTTCTCCACTGTGTAGGCTGCCTCGCGGAAGCCGCCACCGTTGAGTGGGGCGCCGAAGGTCGACGCAGACACGTATGCATACGAGCCGGGCGGAGAGCCGACGCCGGATGTCGGGCCGGCGTCGAACAGGCCGGCTTCGACGTTGGTCGCAGCACCCGGAGCATCGTCACCGTGGCACGCGTAGCAGAACTCGAGCAGCGTTGTCGCGGACGACACGAGCAGCGCGCTGTGGTCGTTGCCGCCCGGGTCTCGCCACGTGATCGATGAGAACGACGTGTGGGCACGGTGGCAACCGGCGCACGAATCGGTGTCGGTCGCGTAGCCACCGTGCGGACCGAAGTTCGCATGGGCCGCTCCACCGAAGAGCAGGACGAGCGCGAACGCGAGTGCGAGTACGAAGCTGAGTTTCTTCATCCTATTTCTTCCTGTTCTTCGGCTACTGGTGAATCGCGCTCTTTATCGGGTTCGGGTCTCTCCGTCTGAAGCGGCCAAGATGACCAAGGCGTGATGCTCGTCACTAACGCAACCCAAGCTCAGTCAGGTCCCCACCGACGGGCGCTCCGCTATACCGAGCCAACACTCGCCTCGACTGTGCCGCCACACCGTTCTCGACCCACCGGCCGACAACGGGCATGCCTCGATGCATGCGACGCACCCGTCGTCCCCCAGGCATGCGCCCACGTCCAGGGCGTCCTGCTGGCTCTTGGGATGATTCTCGAACTCAAACAGCGACAGTCCCTGTGGACGATCAGGCACGCCCGCCGCAGCGATTCGAACTCCTCGCAGGTCGCTAGCGCCGCGCGCTCGAGAAGCGGAGCAGCGTAGGTCGAAGGTCCGGCAGGGTCCCTCGCCAGATGCCGCCAGGGGCGAACAACTCCTGGATTGAAGGCGGCCCCGACTGGAGGGTCGTCCTAGTTCAAACACCTATTCTTACCTGCGGCAACTCGGTCTTCGAGACCGCCGCATTCAACCACTCTGCCACCTCTCCCGCAGTGGCGCACTACCGCGCATAGAAGGGAGTGCGACGGCAACGGCGCAGTATGGCGACCGCGCGCGACGCCGACAACGCGCACGATTCTTGCTACCGGGAGTCCCGTGATGTTAAGGCTGGTTCAGGCTGCGCACTCGCGTGTGTGGTCACTGGTGCCCCAGCAAAGGGAGCGGGTCATGCTCGAGCGCGCGCGCAAACGACACTCACGAATCCTGGCCATCGGCTTTGGTGCCATGGTGGTCTTCCTGCTAGCATCGACTGCTGGCGCGACCTCCTTCCCTGGTGCTCTTGGCAACGGAGAGGTGCGCGAGCTCGACGGCACGTACTACCCGGGCGACCAGCTCAAGGTTTCGCTGACGGCCGACGGCGCTGCGGACTTTGTGTGCGGCATTGGCGCCGATTCCGCAAGCGCGGTCTGGCCCTCCAGTGGCGCCGTCTATCCCAAGACCTTCGACTACCTCGTGCCGAGCGCGGGGCCGGTGAAGGTACTGGTCCGATCGAACGCCGGTTCGGGCAACTACACGGTCGATGTGCACGCAAGGAGGGCCACCGCCCTAGCACTCTCGGCCACGCCGTCTTCGATCGCATACGGATCGGCGTCGAAGCTCGAAGCCAGACTGACGGAGCAGGTCGGCACCATCGGCGTGGCGGGTCAGACCGTGACGTTCTATTCGAGCCTGGACGGCCGGAACTGGAAGCCCATCGGCACCGTGAGTTCTACCACGGACACGTACGTCACGTCGGTGAAGCCCACAGTCAAGACCTACTACCGTGCCGAGTTCGCGGGCAACGCGGGCGACGACGGCCGGTTCCGCAGTGCCAGCACCAATGCCGTGGTTACGCCCAGGGTATGGCTGAAGGCTCCCGCGGTCCCCAAGACGATGTCGGCAAACAAGACCTACGTGCTCACCGGCTACCTGAAGCCCAAGCACCCTGCGGGCGCGTCGACCGTGCGGATCCAGGCCGAGTTCAATGAGGGCGGCCGATGGGTGCCGAAGAAGACGTTCTACGCGAAGAACTCGGACGCCTACGGCTACACGAAGTACATGGCGAATGTCGCGTTGCCGACCCAGGGCCAATGGAGACTGCGCGCGTACGCTCCTGCTGACTCGAAGCATGCGGCCACGGCCGCAGGCTGGACCGGCACCTCGGTTCCCGCGCCTCCGGCCGGCTCTGTGTCAGTGCGGCTGTCCGATTCGACCCCCGTGCAGGGCCAGACGGTGAACATCACGGCCAGAGTGAAGGACATCTACGGCAAGCCGATACCGAACGCGAGGGTGACGATGACCGCGTACAACAACCGGGTCAGCCGAACGCGCGTCGTCATGACGGATGCCTCGGGCGTGGCGCTGTGGGCATGGTGCCCTTGAAGCGGCACCGCGACCGGTCGGGTCGCCGTGACGATACTCGCGAGCGCCGCGGGCTCCACGGTTCGGACAGCAACCTCCTTTACCATCCAGTAGCGACTTCCGCTTCCGGTGTCGGGGTCAGCCAGGCCTTAGGCCCGCTGTGCCGGTCAAGCCCATAGCAGCGAGCACCTGTGGGCCAGCGACCCCATCACATCCGTGGCGGCAGAACGCGTGCATTTCCGCAGTTCGGAGTGGGTGATGGGCTTTCGGGACCGCCGCATTCAACCACTCTGCCACCTCTCTGCGGTGGCACTCTCGGCAGGCGAGAGCGGCAGTATCGGAGTATGGCGACGGGGGCAGATGTGAGCAACGAAGCCCCAGGTTGCGCGAGTCTACCTTGCTGTCACATACGCGAATTGCGACGTGCTCAGCGCGTGCCCCGCGTCGGAGTGCATTGCCCGAACCTTGTACTCCCCAGCCGGGAACGCCACGCGGTAGCTGTACGTCCCCGTGTTCGAAGCGGTGATCGCGACCGTCTTGTACTTCGAGCCGCTCCACTTGTAGATCACCAAATTCACGCGGCCCCTGTGCGCGGGCTTGAGGATTCCGCTGACCCGGACGCGGGTGTTCCGCTTGACTGTTGCCGACACGACCGGCCTGGTCAGGACCGCCTTCACGCGCACTCTGACTCGTGCGCTCGAGCAGCCGGTGTAGACGTCGCTCGGCAGTGATTTCACCTGGTAGATCACCGTTGCCTTGGGCCGCTGGACGAAGACCGCTTTGCCCGAGGAGTTCGTTGCCGCCGAAGCGATCTTCTTCGATGCGCCGCCGGCTGCGGCTGCCCAGAGCTCGACGGTACTGCCCGGCAAAGCGGTGCCGGCGCCGTCAGTCAGACGTGCGGTGAGAGTCGCCGGCGCGCCGAGGACGACCGACGATGCGTACCCCTCGCGTTCTCCGGGTCGCTCGGCGAAGGCGAGCAAGCCGCACATCCCATCGGCCAGCTCTACCCCGGAGATCAACTCAAACTCGCATTGACGGCCCCGAACTCAGCTGACTTCGTGTGCGGAGTGGGTGCCGGCGCTTCGCCGGCTGTGTGGTCGGCCGGGGCATGATCTACCCGAAGACGCTCACGTACGTCGTCCCCGCCGGCGGCCCGGTCGAAGTGAACGCACTCGCACGCTCGATCTTCGGATCGGGCCAGCAGTACAGCATGCGGGCCTACGTCAAGAACCGTACGGCGTTCGACCTATCGGCCTCGGCGACAACTGCGTCCTACGGCGGCGCCTCGACGCTTGCCGCACGGCTCACCACGAAGGACGGCACTGTCGGCGTTGCCGGCGAGAGCGTGACGTTCTACTCGAGCGCGGATGGCAAGAACTGGACACAGTGATCTCCGCCGCCTCGGGCGGCGCCACCGTGCGGACCTCGACCAGGTTCACCATTCAGTAGATGGCCTGAGGAGTTGGGCTGCTTCGGCCCGGCTTCAGCAGGCCGGCTCCGAGCGGTTCGGTCCCTCTGAGCGGCCCATACTCTGCCACCTCTCCGCGGTGGATCGAGCCGCGTCAGGCGGCTCGGAGCGCACAGGCGAGTATACCGACGCCGCTTGAGAGCAGCAACGCGCGAGCACAGCCGACCTCGCGGCCCAGTCGAATCGGAAACCCCCGCGCGCACGCGAGACTCGCGAAGTGCGACATCGGTCACAGACGCTGCTTCATCAGTGCGCGCAAACTGCCGATATGCAGACTAGGCATCGGTTCCGTACGCAGTGCATGCCGGGTTCGTCACGGCCTTGTGACACCCGCCCACGTGACTGCGGTGTGGAAGGAAATGCGCCATGACCGAGCGTAAAGCACACCAGAAGCAGCTGCCGATCGCCGACGGTGGCTTCACCGTCGTCGAGATCGCGTTTGCCCTCAGCATCCTACTCGTCGTCACCGTCGCCGTGATGGGGGTTCTGACATTCGCGTCAGCGTCGGAGACCATGGCGGTCAAACGCCAAACCGCGGTCGACATCGCAAACAAGAGAATCGAGCTAGCCAAGACGCTGAACTACTCCGACGTGGGCGTGGTCAGCGGGAACCCGGCGGGCGTGATCCCATCGGAGGAGACGACCAGCGGCTTTCTCGTGGTGACCGACATCCAGCGCATGTGGGAGACGGTGGCGGGAACGCAGACCGCGTCCACGTACAAGAACATCAGTGTCACTGTCTCCTGGGAGCAACCCCGCCCAGGGAGTGTGACTCTGGAGTCGGCGGTCTTCGGGCGCGACTCCTACGCGAACGTGGCCGACCTCATCGTCAACCTCGTGGACGGCGACGACGAAGACACCTCGATGCAAAACGCGATAGTCACCGTCGACGCGAGTATCGGGGCGCCCCAGATCCAGTACGCCGACTCCTCCAATACTGCGAGGTTCGGCCGTCTGCCGTCCGGCCTAACGGCGGTGAACGTCGACTTCCCGCCCTACATCTTCGACATCGCTCCGTTCCAGAGCCTCACCCTGGTGCCCGCCACGCTCACCAACATCACGATCACCGGCTGGAGGGCAAGTGACGTCACCTTCCATGTGATGGATTCTGACGGCAACGACGTGAGCGGCGCTGTGATCGTACTCAACCAGACGCAGACCGGAACGACCGACTCCGATGGCCTGACTGAGTTCAACGGCCTGCTACCCAATGGCCTTCTCGGCACGCCCGACAACTACGGCTACACCGTCACCGTACCGGGCTACAACGTGATCGCCGATGAAGTACCGGCCATCGCCCATGGCGACTCGCACGTCACGGTCGACGTGGTGCTCCCCTCGGTGACCGTCGGACGTCTCACGATGGGAGTGTACAACACGCAGACCGGGCAGCCACTCGAGGGCGCGACCGTGACCTGCAGCAAGCCTTCTCTGAGGAGCGCCACAAGCGACAGCAGCGGCGAGGTCTCCTTCGACGTGACCGGAACGGTCGCCATCCCCGGCGCGGTCATCACGCCGACGCTGCCGGGCTACTCCGGCTCCGCGATCACCACCACGCTCGTGCCCGGCGAGTTCAGGAACGGTACGCTGCCGATGACGCCGGTGACCACGGGCACTTTGCGCATCTACACCCAGAAGTGGCAGGGCGGATCGTGGGTGGCGCGCGGCCCGTACTGGATCCGGGTAGTCAACACCACGACCCGTCGCACCCTCTATCGTTGGGTCTACCCCTACACGGACGCAAACACCGGTTCCTTGGTGATCACGGTTCCCGCGGGCTACGCCTATCAGTGTGACGTCTACGCGATGCGGCGCTCCCGCTGGCACTTCTGGCGCCCCGATGAGACACCGACGACACCTTGGCCGTATCCGCCCAACCAGCGTACGGCGCGCCAGACCTCGGCAGTGGTGAACGCGGGCTCGACGGTGGATGTCAACATCCGATGGTAGCGAAAGCGAGGCGCCGCCAGATGTCGCCCAACGACGAGAGTGCGCACCCCGAGGCCGGACTCACCATCGCTGAGCTCATGGTCGTGCTCGTGCTGCTCTGGGTAGTGATCGCCGCGGTCTACATGATCAACGGCGCGACGAGCCAGATGACCGGCCGGACCGAGGCGCGAACGATCGCCGCCGACGAGGTCCGGTACGCCATCGACAGCATACGAAGAGACGTCCGCCAGGGTCAGGAGATGCTGGACGCCTCTACCGGCCAGTCGCTCGGCGTCTTCGTGACCGCCTCTCCCCGCGAGTGCGTCTTCTACGCGGATCTCGACCTCGACAACAGCCTCGACAAGGTCCGCTACTACGTCTCCGGACGATCGCTGTACCGGCAGACAGCGAGCGCTGTCACCACCCCGGCCGTCTCGACGTCCACCTGGCGTCCGTACTCGGGTACGAAGACGCTGCTCACGCACTTGGATCCGACGTGGAGCGGTCCGATCTTCGTGTACAAGTCCCAGGGAACGACGCCGATGACCTACACGAGCGCCAATCCGCTGATCACCGTCGTTGATGCGGAGCTAAGGAGCGCCGCCCGTTCTACAGGCGTGACGGCAACGGTCGAGAGCAAGGCCACTGCGAGCATCCGCTCGGAGATCCTGTACTGATCTGGAGGTGCGTACCGTGTCTGTGTCCACACACGCGAAGCGCTGCGCGACCACAGTCCGTGACGACAGAGGCATGGCCCTGCCCATGGTCATGATGGTCGCGGCGGTGCTCTTCGTCCTCGCCACGATGATCGTCTCCCTCACGGTCTACCGGACGGATATGGTCAGCCGCCAAACGTCAAGAGAGCGTGCGGTGGCTGCGGCAGACGCGGGCCTGAACGCCTACCTGTACCGGCTTGCGAACGTCTCAGGACTCACGACGGCCCTCGCCGGCTCGTACGAGGGCGTGTCTTGGGTCGTGACGGCGACTCCCCCTGCTGCCGGCGTGCCGCTCACCCTGCGGTCGCGCGCGACGCTTGACAACGGGGCGACGCGCATCGTCATGGCCCAGGTGAAGTTCCCGACCTTCGCCGAGTACGCGTGGCTGAGCCACAACGACATCAACGTCGGTTCCGGAGCGACCATCTACGGCAAGATGCACTCGAACGGCGACATCGACAACGATGGCACTATCACGGACCAAGCGACGGCCGTTGGCCACTGCACGGGCTCCGGCACGTGGGGCTCTCCCACGTACATCGCGCCCAAGTCCCACGCACGGTCCATCAGTTTCGCCGCCGTAAGCACCGATATGGCCGAGATGAAGACCCTCGCCCAACAGAACAGCCCCACGACCTACTGGCCCGCGCTAGGCTCTACGGGACTCGGCTACGAGGTCATACTCTCGGGCGTAAGTGCGACCCTCTACCGCGTGACGGCCTCGTCCGGCTCCGGCGGGACCGGGGGTCCCACGACCAAAGCGCTGATAGAGAGCATCAACGTGCCGGCGAACGGCGTTATGTACTTCGACGACGACGTCTGGGTCCAGGGCACGTACAACGCGGGAGTCACGATGGTGAGCGGGACCCGCTCGATCCGCCCGAGCGGTAATATCGTCGCGCAGGACGCGAGCAACCACACGAAGTCGCTCGGCCTGATCGCCTACAGCAACATCATCATGCCCGCGACCTGGTCGGGCTTGCCCACCAATCTCACCATCCAGTGCGCCATGTTGGCCCAGAATGGACAGATAACGAGCGAGAATGCGTCTCCTAAGAAGGCGAGTATCACGATGCGGGGGAGCATGGCGTCCTACCTGACACCGAGCATGACGGGCGGCTTCACCACCCGCTATTACTACTACGACAATCAGCTCGACTTCTTCCCGCCGCCGAGGTATCCCAGCACCGGCGACAAACTGCATTTCAGGAGCTGGATCGAGCGGTAGAGCGGCCACAGCGGACGTCCGTTCGCCCGGAGTCCGTCCCAGAGACAAAGAGAAGCGGCCGGGGTTCCCGGCCGCTTCTCTGCAACAACATCTAGCTAGCTGAGAGCCAGGAATCCGAGCCTTGGGTTCGGTTCAATCCGCACACACGATTCCCGGTGGTGTACCTTCAACCACTCCACCAGCACTCCTCCGCGCGCTCGGCCCCTCACGCGCAACCTCCAGCGCATCCACAGTGCCGAAGGGGCACGTGCGTGGCGTGGTCCAAGAGGTTTGAGGGCGTCCGGTAGGGCTCGTACCTGGTCGGTGACGCTCAGCGCGCGAAACGTCGTGCCGTGGAAGCCCGGCAGTGCGCCTGCTCGAGCGTTGAGACGTCGATCCCGTGCCGCTGATCGCGCAGCGCTGCCGGTCCTCAGTCGCTGACCTACCTCGCTGTCACGTACGCGTACCGTGACGCGCTGAGCGCGTGCCCCGCATCGGAGTGCGTGGCCCGGATCTTGTACTTCCCTGCCGGCAATGCGACCCGATAGCTGTACCTACCTGTGCTCGAGGCGGTGATCGCGACCGTCTTGTACTTCGAGCCGCTCCACTTGTAGATCACCAGATTCACCCGTCCGCGGTGCGCAGGCTTGAGTGTGCCGCTGACTGGAACACGGGTGTTGCGCTTGATCCTCGCGACGACGACGGGCTTGCTCAGGACTGCCTTGACGCTCACTTTGACCTTCGCGCTGACGGAACCCGCATCGGCGTCGCTCGGCAGTGATTTCACCTGGTAGATGGACGTTGCCGTAGGCCTCTGGACAAAGACCGCTTCGCCCGAGGAGTTCGTTGCCGCCGAAGCTATCTTCTTCGATGCGCTGCCAGCTGCGGCTGCCCAGAGCTCGACGGTACTGCCCGGCGAAGCGGTGCCGGCGCCGTCCGTCAGACGCGCGGTGAGAGTCGCCGGAGCGCCGAGGATGACCGACGATGCGTTCGCGGTAAGAGCAATGCTCGAAGACGCCTGGAAGCTCACTACTTCGGCAACCATCAGGTTGTTGGCCGTGTAGACGGAGCCCGGAACGAAACGCCCGTAGACCACCGTGCTTCCGGAGATCTTCGGTCCCCACTCGGTGTCAGGTCTACGCCACGTCTGAGTCTGGCCGCTCGCAAGGTCATGGACGACTAGGTCTCCGTAGTCGGTGACTCGCTCCGTCCAGACGACCAGGTCCCCGTCGACCGCCACGCCCGACCTCTCTCCGGCGCCGCTCGCAAGGGTCCGCGTCTCGCCGCTCGAGATGCTGTACGCGTAGACCGCGGCGCCCTCAGTCCACACGACGGTGTCTCCGCTGATGTCGTAGCTGCCTACCGCGCCCTCCGACGAGATGCGCATGACTGACTCGCCGCTCTCCAAATCGAGCAGGTAGAGCCCTTTGTCTGAGCCTTCGTACCAGATGACGCACGTGCCCGAGACCTTGGGCGACGATTGTGCCGAGGGGTCGCTCGTGAGTTGGGTCTCGACGCCGCTCTCGAGGTCCTTGTAGTAGACGTCCCAGTTGCCGTTTCGATCGTCCTGCCACACGAGCAGATCGCCGTCCATGTCCGGGCTGCTCTGTCGCGCGCCCGCGGATGCCGACGCCGAGACCGGTGCCCGGTCGCCCTCGATGTCGCGCACCTGTACCTGGCCGAGGTTGTCCGTGTACGTGATGCGCCCACCGGAAAGGACTGCATCGCCGGAGGTCCACGACGTGGAACCGATCAGCGTCTCGGAGCCAGTGGAGAGCGAGCGGACCTTCAGCTCCTGCGTCTCGGGACTGCGCGATGTGTAGTAGCGGTACGCGACTAGATCGCCGTCCACGTCTGCCCCGGCAAGATCAACACCGCCCACCAGCTGCTGCTCAGACGAGAGACTGCTGACCCCCTGGACGAACGCAGGTACCGCGAGCAGCCCCACAAGTGCACACAACGCAGTCAAGGTGGTGACGCTTCGCCGAGATACGCGATGGCGCTTCATGACGCTCCATCCTTCGCTTCGAGCTCCAAGTGGCGGTGCTGAGCCGGACACCGTGACCGACGCGTCCCTCTCGAGAAGGCACGCGGGAGCCACGAGCATGCTCACGAATGAGTAATCGGCAGCATGAAGCGACGCCTGTAGACCGCTCGCCGGGCGTCTCGGTGTGATCGGAGCGCGGTCTCGTGTCTCGGTGTTACTCTCGGTGTTCCTCGGCGCGCCCTTCGGCGTGCCCTTCGGCGTGCCCGCTACGCCGAGAGGAACCCTCCGTCGGCCGGCACAAGGGCGCCCGTGACGTACGAGGCAAGGTCGCTCGCGAGAAAGACCGCCACCCGTGCGACCTCGTCGGGGTCACCCCATCGACGGAGCGGCAGCCGCGCCCCAAAGTGATAGCCGGTCTTGAGCAGCCCCACGTCCAGTCGACGGATCGCCCCTCGCACGAGGCTGTTGGTTCCGGGCGTCCGCACCCCGCCCGGAAGGATCGCGTTCGCGCGGAATCCGTATCGGCCGTAGTCGCGGGCGAGGGCTCGTGTCATGGCCGCGACGCCCGCCTTGGTCATGCCGTACTGCACGAGGTGTTCCTTGAACGGCAGAATGGCCTCGACCGAGGAGACATTCACGATCACCCCGCCGGACTTCAGACGGCGTCGTACGAACCCCTGGCACATCCAGAACACCGACTCGAGATTCACGGCGAGCGTTCGCTCGAGGAACGCTTGGTCGACCTTGAGGAAGTCCTCGAAGGGGTATACGCCGGCGTTGTTGACGAGCGTGTCGGGCACGTCGTCACCGAAGCCCTCCCAGAATGCGTCGACAGAGGACTTGTGACCCAGATCGAAGACCTGGACCTCGACGTCGCAGCCGCACTTCTCGAGCGAGGCCCCCTCGGCAGCAAGCCCCATTCCGTCCACGTCCACCAAGACGAGCCGTGCTCCCGCCTCACCGAAGCGCCCCGCCATGGCCTGGCCGATGCCGGATGCTGCGCCCGTGATCACCACTGTGCGCCCGGTGAACGAGACCATCTCGGAGAGCGACTTCACGCGGACTCCCGCCAATTGGGACGAAATGGGCACGTCCCCGAGTTCTCGCCACCGGCGAGGATAGAGGAGGCACAGGTAGATATACCCTCACGCGGGTGGGCAACACACCGTCGGTCGCGCGCGAGGCACCGGCCTGAACCCCCACGCGTACAACGAGAAGGCGGCCGGGTGTCCCGACCGCCTCGAATGGGTGTTCTGGCGGAGAGTCAGGGATTCGAACCCTGGGTACCGGTTCAAGCCGGCACACACGATTTCCAGTCGTGCTCCTTAAACCACTCGGACAACTCTCCGCGCGCACTGCCGCCCGCGTGTAGGCCGCCTCCAGCGCACAGGCGAGTATAGCCGCCGGACGCGGGAGCGGCAACGCGACGCCAGTGGCTGGCACGCGTGATCGCTTCGGGCCCAACTCCGCTGGCAAGCATGGTAGGCCCCAGTGGCCGACGGGTAGATTCACGCTGGCAATCAGACGGGTGAAGACTCGTCCGGACCAGACTGAAGGAGCACGCATGTCCCCAGATGAAGCAGCCACGGCCACACCCAACGGACAGAAGGCGAGCAGCAACCCTTGGATGTGGGTATCGATCGTGCTCGGCGTCCTTCTCGTCGCGGTTGCCATCTACTACTTCTTGACGACGGGCCAGAAGGTCACTGTTCCGGACGTCGTGGGAAAGCAGCAGGTCGAGGCCGTGCAGATGCTCAACGACGACGGCTTGAAGCTGGGCAGCGTGTCCTCGACAGTCACGGATGCCGTGCCGAAGGGACAGATCGTCTCTCAAGATCCAGCCGCCGGAACCGAGGTTGACAGCGGCGCGGAGGTCGCCTTAGTCGTCTCCGAAGGGAGCGGGACCGTCACGGTGCCCGATGTCGTTGGCACGAGCTCCTCGGAGGCCCAGCAGACCCTCAGTGCTCTGGGCCTGGCCGTGACCACATCCGAGCAGTACGACGCAACAGCCACGGCGGGCACGGTCTTCGCCCAGGTACCCGAAGCGGGATCGGAGGCGGCTCCAGGAAGCGCGATCGTGATCGCGGTCTCGAAGGGCACGGCGCCTGCGCAGACGGCCGTGCCGAACGTCGTGGGCACAACGCAAGCGGACGCCGAGAAGACACTCACCTCGGTCGGTCTGAAGGTCGCGACGACAGAAGCGTACAGCGATACGGTGGCCAAGGGCGCCGTTGGGGGCCAGCTGCCGGCCGCGGACACGAAGGTGACACCCGGGTCGGAGGTTCAGATCTACGTCTCGCTCGGCAAGGGTGTCGCCTCGGTCACGGTCCCGAAGGTCACCGGCATGACCGAGGCGAAGGCGGTCGACGCGCTGAAGTCAGCGAACCTCACGTCCAAGGTGTACCGAACATTCAGCGCCACGGCAGCGGCGGGCACGGTGTTCGCCCAAGTACCGGCTGCGGGAACGAAGACCGGCGCGGGCACTCAGGTGGGCATCGCGGTCTCACTTGGCAAGGACACCGGATTGGTGAGCGTGCCGAACGTCGTGGGCAAGCCATCTGAGGAAGCCTCGGCTGCGATCGCTGCTGCCGGACTCGTGCCGCTCGCCGTTGCCGACTTCTCGGCCGAGCCCTCGGGCACTGTGTCGAAACAGCTTCCCCTATCGGACTCGTCGGTGCCGCCGGGCTCGACCGTCATCTACCTGGTCTCGAAGGGGCCGAAACCGTAGGCACGCAAGGGCCTGCGTTCGGCCAGCGCGCTGCGAACGCGCGTGCCGAGCTGTCGCGCCGTCGTTGTCAGCACACGCCCGTTTTCGGGTATCTCACAGATGTTGCGCAGGACGACCCAAGACAGAGAAACCGGGAGGACGAATCATGGCAGAACCTGATGGCGTGATCATGTACCTGGCCGCCTACGCGGACCTCGAAGACGCGCAGGAGGACTTCGACGCGATCCACGCGGCCCACAAGGAGAAGTGGATCGGCGAGTACGAGGCGGCGCTGTTCGGCAAAGAGGCCGACGGCAAGCTCAAGATCCACGACACGGTCGCGAGCGAGCGGGGCTGGGGTGCGAAAGTCGGCGCGATCACCGGCGCGACCATCGGCATCCTGTTTCCGCCAGCGATCCTTGTAAGTGCCGTCGCGGGCGCGGGCGTGGGTGCGGTGGCCGGTCAGCTCAAGCGTGGCATCAAGACCGATGACATCAAGGCGATGGCCGACATGCTCGATGAGGGCACGTACGGCATCGTGCTGATCGGCTTCACCACTATCGAGGAGGGCGCTGAGCGCCTCATGAAGCGCGCGGCGAAGGTGATGAAGCAGGAAGTGGACGCCCAGGCCGAGGATCTCAAGAAGGCAATCGACGAGGCCGCACAACTCTAGCCTCGGGCGGCGATACGCGGTTGGGCACGCGACGCGGCCGTCGGGAAACCGACGGCCGCGTCGTTGTTGCGTCACTGAGCGAGGTTTGTCCTCCTCGGCCGTGGGGCGCACAGCGGCGCAAGTCGGGTACCATGCGTCGTGAGGCTCGAACGGAGCCGGCAGCACGCTCGCACCGTGCATTCAGACGGAGGGACCGGATGTTCTTCAATACGTTCGCCACACTATCGGACTACTCGGGGTTCATGGCACTCGCACTTGTTATCTACTGGATCGCCGTCGTCCTCACGATCATCTCGCAGAATCGCGAACCCTCCCTTACGCTGGCGTGGATACTCGTACTCCTGGCTCTCCCGGGCATCGGGCTCATTCTCTACTTCTTCGCGGGTCGCGACTGGCACAGCATCACGGCCAAGCGCGACTGGTTCGCCGATCTGAAGAAGGTCCGAGTCCCGTTCATGAACGCGTTCTACGCGCGATACGCGGACTACACGGACCGCACGAAGCGGGCCCTCGAGAACAACTCGGCGAAGCGCGTTGTAAGCGCCATCGAGAAGGTGAACAACGACGCGCCGCCCCTGCCCGCGAGCGACGTCTCCATCTACCCGAGCGGCGAGGAGTACTTCCCGGTACTCATCGAGGACATCTCCAAGGCGCAGCGCTTCGTCCACATGCAGTACTTCATCTGGGAGCGAGACGAGCTCTCCGCGAAGATCTGCGACGCGCTCATGGACAGGGTGAAGGCCGGCGTCGAGGTCCGCATCCTGAACGACTACATCGGCAACATCCAGTACAAGAAAGACCAGCTCAAGGCACTCGAGAAGGCCGGTGCCAAGATCGGCTCAGACGTCACCCAGATCGGCAAGCTCAACTACCGCAACCACCGCAAGATCACGGTGATCGACGGGGTCCTCGGACACACCGGCGGTGTGAACATCGGCCAGGAGTACATCGACGGCGGCGAGAAGTACCCCACGTGGCGAGACACCGGTTTGCGATTCAGGGGACCTGCCGTTGGCGAGCTCCAGAAGCTCTTCAGCGACCGCTGGTACGAGGTCTACCGGGAGAGCCTCTTCAACCCCATGTACTTCCCTCCCGAAGACACCCCCGTCGCCGAGAACGGCCCGATGTTGCAGGTCGTGGCTCAGGGCGTCGAGGACTACTGGGCCTCAGCCACACGGGCGCACGAGATCGCGATCGCGGGCGCGCACCGACGCGCCTGGATCCAGTCGCCCTACTGGGTGCCGGACCCGACCATGCTCGACACGCTCGTGAACGCCGCGCTCGGGGGCATCGATCTCAAGTTCATGATGACCGGCTGGCCGGACAAGAAGATCGCCTTCCGCACAGCCCAGTCCTACTGGAAGCCTATCTTGGAGGCCGGCGGGGAGATCTATCTCTACATGGCCGGCTTCTTCCACGCGAAGGGCATCGTGATCGACAGCGAGATCGGCGCGCTCGGCACGATGAACCTGGACATGCGCTCGCTCCACCTGCACAAAGAGCTGATGGT
>CAYGYT010000033.1:0-8606 GCA_964354215.1 uncultured Eubacteriales bacterium
CCACTGTCGCGAGACCAAGACCGAACCACACGATGCCGGAACCGCGCGGAACCATCGACCACAGCCAAAACGTAGTCGGGAGCCGGAAGCTGAAGACCGCCGGCGGGTCGTCTGCCGTGAGCGGTGACTCGCGAAAGACCGACTGCACGGCATCATAGTAGGGAACGTCAGCGCGAAGCCGATGGTAGATGCTGACATAGAAGTCCCGGTCGGTCTCGAGCTGCCGAGCGACCGGTGCGGTGTCGTAGATTTGCGTCTGCGTGCCTCGCTCGGTGAACGCGATGCTGTTGACGATCGCAGTCGATACTCCAACGTTGACCAGCAAGAACACCATCGCCGCGGCGGCGATCCAGTGAGGACTGACGAGACCGCGGAGCCAGCGACTGAGAACGGCGAAACCCACGCACGCCGCCAGCGCGATGGCCGCGGCCAGCAGCCGGGTGCCCGCGTCCGTCACTTCCGCGAAGAACCAAGGGGCAGATACGAGAAGTCCGAGTCCCACGCCCACCGCCGAAGCGATCGCGGCGTCCACAAGTGACGCTGCCAAGAGCCCTGCCACAATGCCGGGGAAGATGCCGATCTGGATCTCGCGTGCGCCCACGATCAGACCGTTGCTCACGAGCAGGTAGCCGAGAAGTGCTCCTATGGCCGCCAGGGTGAGCCGCACCCACCGAGACCCAACAGCGCGCCGACCGACCGATGTGGAAGGCCCGGGTACCTTGGACCTGGAGTCGCCGGACGACGACCGTGTCTGCGGCTTCTTCTTCGCCACGCTGCTCCCGTTGCTAGGTCTCGGCGCCGAACCGCACTAGGACGCCGACATCGATCCATGTCCGCAGGCGGTCCAGAACCCACGCCTCATCAGCTTCTATGGCTCGCATCTGGAGTTCCGCTGCGAGCTCTTCGTACGGCCGCTCGCTATACGGAATGCCGTCTTCGAGCAGCAGGGCTAGCTCCGCCTCATCGCAGGTGAGCTCGACGCCAGCGACAGGTGGAAGCGTCATCTCCTCGCCATCGAAGATGGAGCAGAAGCCGAGGGGACCTTCCGCGAGCTCAGCGGTGATGGGTCCGATCGCACCGGTCTCACGCAGTTCGAGCACCACGTTGAGCACGTCGAGCTCAGTCGACCCGAGCTCCTCAGCAAGGTCGCAGTATGGCGCCGAAGACACCGGGAAACCCCACTGCTGCGACAGCCTCTCGGCTAGTCGCGCTCTCAGTTCGTCGGCAGTCTGTGCCGTCATGATTCGTCCTCCCTCTGCCCGAGCGACGCGATCGCCCGCGAGCTACGCGTCCACTTCCACGGGCTCGCAGGCACCCTTCCACGCAGGCGGCTCGTACGCGCAGTACGGCTCGGCCTCGAGGTAGTCACCCGTGAGTTCGAGCGCCCTCGCGCGGCACCCGCCGCACACGGCCTTGTACTCGCACGCGCCGCACTTGCCCTTCAGCAACGAGTAGTCGCGCAGATCGTTGAAGACCTTGCTGTCCGTCCAGATCTGCGAGAACGCCTGCTCCTTCACGTTGCCGAGCTGCATGTCGAAGTACCCGCACGGTTGGATGTCGCCCGTGTGGCTGATGAAGCAGAAGGTGATGCCGCCGAGGCACCCGCGCGTCATCGCGTCGAGCCCGTACTCCTCGCGCGTGACCTTCTTGCCCTCGGCCTTGGCGAGTTGCCGGATGATGCGGTAGTAGTGCGGCGAGTCGGTGGGCTTGAAGTGGAGCGGGCTCGTCTTCTGCCGGTGATATGCCCACGTGAGCACGCGCTCGTACTCCTCGGGCGGGAGCTCCTGCTCGAGCAGGTCCGAGCCCCGGCCGGTCGGCACGAGCATGAAGATGTGGAACGCATCAACGCCGAGCGACTCAGCGAGGTCGTGGATCTCGTCGATCTTCTCGGCATTGAGCGTCGTGACGGTCGTGTTGATCTGCACGCCCACGCCGTGGCGCTTCGCCATCTTGATGCCCTCGATAGACTGGTCGAAGCAGCCCGGCTGGCCGCGGAACTTGTCGTGCTCCTCGGCGGTCGGGAAGTCGATCGAGACGCTGATGCGCGGGATCTTGTGCTCGGCCATCTTGGCCGCGATCTCCTCGGTGATGAGCGTCGCGTTCGTGCCGATGACCGGCATCGCGCCCTTCTCGTGCGCGTAGTCGACGATCTCCCAGATATCGGGGCGCATGAGCGGCTCGCCGCCGGTCAGGATGATGATCGGGTTCGAGATGGTGACGATGTCGTCGATGACGCTCTTGATCTTCTCGAGCGAGAGCTCGCCGTGATAGTGGCCGAACTCCGCAGCAGCGCGGCAGTGGGCGCAGCTCAGGTTGCACGAGCGTGTGATCTCCCACGCGATGATGCGCGGGGCCTTTATGCCTGTGCGTTCTTGGTACGCGAGCGCTTCGGGACCGCCGCCGGGACGGAAGCCGACGCTGCGTGCGCCGCCGTGACGCTGGCGGTCGCCCGGGCCGCCGGGGATGCCCGCCGGATGCCCGCCCGCGCCCGGACCGCCTGGGACGCCTGCAGGGTGGCCGGGGTGACCGGAAGGAGCCTCTGCAGCCGCCGAAGGCGGCGAAGCCAGCGACTGGAGGTCGCCGCGGCCACCCATCGGAACTGCGACCGCGGCCTGCCCGCAGCCGGCCTCCGCCTCGGCCATCTCCTGCTCGGTGATGGTCGCATCATCGGCGTTCATAGCGTCGGGCCCGCCCTCGAACTCCTCCTCGAGCTCCAGGTCGGGTCGCGCGTCCGAGTTGCCTACGTTGTCAGCCACCGTGCTCTCCAGTTCTCTTCTCATCGGCGCGCGGGGCGCGTGAATGCAAGACGTCCAGAGTACCCAAGAATGCGTCCGTACAGTATCGCAGAACTAGTGTGGGGTCCCTCGGGTCCTTCGCCGGACCCACGCATCGCCCTAGCGCTGAGGACTTAGAGAGTCGTTTGCGCGTTCCACGAGCGGATCTGTGGGGGCCAGACGGTTCGCTCGTTGCAGAATGCGTGCCGCTTCGGCGCTGTCCCCGTTGCGTGCGGCGATCTGGGCCTTGAACAGCAGAAGGTGAACGTCGTCCGGTTCGATAGCCAGCACGGCATTCAGTGCATCCAGTTCGGCAGGGATACCCGTTCCCGAAAGCTGCAATGCCAGATCGCGACGGTACAGATGGTCGCCGGGCGAGAGCGCGATGGCCTCGCGCACGGTCGCCACCGAATCCCCGACCACGTCGCCACGCGGGTACATGCGAGCGGCCATGTAGCGGTTGTCAGCAGCAAGGAGCAGGGTCCCGTGCACCACGGCCGCAAGCAGCAGCGCGCCGACGACGAGCGAAACCGATAACCCCAATGCTCGGCGCGACCGAATGGTTCTCGCTTGCGCGCGACTGCCGGCAAGCACGGCCAGAAGGATCCAGAACGTCGCCGTTGCGCCGACGATCGAGATGCCGGCGAGCAGATACGCGCAATAGCCGGCGGCGGCCACCCACACACCGGCGAAAAGGACCCGCGCGCGATCCCCAGCGGGTGAGAATGCCGTCGGAGCCGCTGCAACAAGTGGCCAGACAGCGGCCACAACCCAAGCGAGCGCCGCCACAACACCCGCGGTCGCTGCAATCTGCAGGGGTACGCTGTGCGCGTTGTCGACGTAGTCACCCAGGGGGAACAGGCGGACGTGTTCGATGGTTCGGAATTGGCGAAAGGCGACCACGAATCGCTCGGGTCCGTACCCGAGGAGCGGCCTGCTCAGCATCGCGCGCCACGCCACCCTGGCGATCATCAAGCGCTCGATCGCCGAATCGGAAGCCGCTGGGGAGAGAATCGCCGTGAGGCGCGTGCCTACGTTGAGCACGGCGTCCGAGGATGCGAGGCTGCGAATGACGAATCCGGCGGCGGCGAAGGCCGTCACCCCCGCCGCGATCACCCCGACTCTGCCCGGTCGAACGCGTTTGCGCACAATGACCGCGGCCAGCAGAACCACCTCGGCTGTCGCCGCGAGCCACGCCGTTCGGGAGGATGTCGCAAGAATCGCGACCACCGTAGCCGCCGCGGTCGTCCATGCAACGCCGCGCCAGCGCGAGTCCTCGTCTTCGAGCCCCAGAACGACGGCGAGCGGCAGCAGCAAGAGGAGATAGCCGCCCAAGAAGACGGGATTCCCGAGGGTCGAGAAGACGCGACCGGCCGTGAACTCCGACATAGAGAAGTAGAACGCCGGATCGAGTCCCAAGATCTGAAGCACTGCGTACGCGCTCACGACGAGACCTGACGCTACGACCGCGTGGACCAGCGATCCGATCTCGCGGGCGCTCGAGAAGACCTGAACCGCAACGAACGCGATGACCGCGTACGTGATCGTCGTCACGAACCCATCGAGCCGAGAGTGGCTCCCGAGGAGCGAGGTCGCGGGCGAGCGCGAGAACGTCGTCGCCAGCGCGGTCCAACCCACGACGACACCGGTCGGCACGAACCACCAACTCAGCCGGATCTCGCTACCTTCTCGCCCCACGCCCACCGTCCAGCTCAGCAGAGCTGCGGCCGCGAGCACGCGTACAAGCACCGCCTTTGGCAGCTCGTACACATCATGGGTCAGAGGAGGGCTGCCAATCACTCGCGTCATCACGATCGGCGCAAGGAACGCAATCGCAAGCAGGTACCGCCGAGCGGCGCCAGGACCCGAGAACCAGTCTAGCCCTCGCGCAGCCACCGGGCCGCGTCCTTGGCGTGGTAGGTCAGGATGATGTCCGCACCCGCGCGCTTGAAGCCGACGAGCGTCTCGAGCACGACGCGCTTCTCGTCGATCCAGTCGTTCGCAGCAGCAGCCTTCACCATGGCGTACTCGCCGCTCACGTTGTACGCGGCGGTGGGGTAGCCGAACTCGTCCTTCACTCGGCGGATGATATCCATGTAGGCGAGCGCGGGCTTCACCATGACGATGTCTGCACCCTCGCGGATGTCGAGTGCGACCTCGCGAAGGGCCTCCTCGGCGTTGGCGGGGTCCATTTGGTAGCCACGCCGGTCGCCAAACGCCGGCGCGGAGTCGGCGGCCTCGCGGAAGGGGCCGTAGTAGCCGCTCGCGTACTTCGCCGCGTACGCCATGATCGGCACGCCCGTGAAGCCCTCGTTGTCGAGCGCGGCGCGGATTGCCGCAACGCGGCCGTCCATCATGTCGGATGGCGCGACCATGTCGGCACCCGCCTCGGCGTGCGACAGCGCCGTCGCGGCGAGCATTTCAAGCGTGACGTCGTTGATGACACACCCGTGCTCGTCGAGCGCTCCGCAGTGCCCGTGCGAGGTGTACTCGCACATGCAGACGTCGGTGATGACGTAGTAGTCGGGGTCGTGCAGCTTGATCGCCTTGATCGCCATCTGCACGATGCCGTCGGGATCGTACGCTCCACTGCCGGCCTCGTCCTTTGTCTCGGGCAGGCCAAACAGGATGACCGCCGGGATGCCGAGGGACTTGAGCTCGTCGATCTCACCTGCGAGCTGGTCCAGCGTGATCTGGTAGACGCCCGGCATCGACGAGACCTCGTCGCGTTTGCCTTGTCCGGGCTTCACGAACAGCGGGTAGATGAGGTCGTTCGGCGACAGTGCGTTCTCGCGCACCATCGAGCGGATACTCTCGTTGGCGCGCAGCCTGCGCGGCCGGTACTCGGGGAAGTCCATGGATCATGCCTCCTGGAAGACGGACCGAGAACGCGCTGTGTCAGTCGACGAACTCGTCGATCGACGGCTTCGCCGCCGGTGCGGCCACGGCAGTCTCCGCGGCCTCTGCAGCAGGTGCGGCGGCGGGCTCGGCAACGACATCGGCGGCCACGCCAACCTTGAACTTCACCAGTCTGCGGAAGATGAGCGTGGCCCACACGGCGGCAACGCAGATGACGAGCCAGTACGCGATCTGAGCGAAGAACAGCACGAGCTGACCGTTGGTCTGTATCCAGCCCATGAAGCCGGTGGGGGCTGCCGTATCCACGATAACAAGCTCCTTCTCGAACCAGAGACGAGACAGCTGCCGAATGCACGATACGCACCGCTCGGTGTACGCGGTACCAGCGACTCAGTATACAGGCGCCAGCGTCGCGCAGACAGGGACGGCGCAGGCATACGCGGGACTGTAGAAAGGCCCTCGGAAGCGAAACTCCCAAGGGCCGGTTCATGCTGGTGGAGACGAGCGGATTCGAACCGCCGACCTCTGCCGTGCGAAGGCAGCGCTCTCCCAACTGAGCCACGTCCCCGCAACTCGTAGGCGGTGCAAAGCCCATGCCGCCCCGAGAGCACAGAATAGTCTGCCGACCGACCTCGGCTTTGTCAATGAGATGACCCGGCGCGCGACGGGGCGGACGGCTCGCCCTCAGAGAGCCGTAGATACCGGCAACGAATCGCTCGATCCTGCCGCGTTGACCCCTGGGGCGAGGGTTCTGATAATGGGCACGGTCCGTAGCCTGCCCTTGATCGCCGGCCGCCTCGAGCGGTCAGGCGCCCGCCCGCTCGCGCGATCTCCGCGAGCACTTGTTCGGAAGGACGAACCGTGGCCGACCTCTTCACCTTGCAGAATCTCGTAGCGCTCGGAACCCTCACGATCCTCGAGATCGTGCTTGGCGTCGACAACATCATCTTCCTCGCGATCGTCACCCAAGACATCCCGCGCGAGCGCCAGCCGATGGTGCGACGACTCGGCCTTTCGCTCGCTCTCATCGGGCGCGTCGGCATGGTGCTCGGCATGTCGTGGCTACTCGGGCTCGAGACCGAGCTGTTCACGCTCTTCGGCCACACGTTCAGCGCGAAGGACGTGATCCTGCTCGGCGGCGGGCTCTTCCTCACCTACAAGGCCGTCACCGAGATCTACAAGACGACCGAGCTGAGGGAAGACACCGAACAAGCCGAGGCCAAGCCCTCGCGGGGGACGCTCGCGGGCGTCGTAGTCCAGATCGTGATCGTCGACATGATCTTCGCGATCGACTCCGTTCTCACGGCCGTAGGCCTCACGCAGGAAATCGTGCTCATCATCATCGCTATGACGATCGCGATCCTCGTGATGATGTTCTTCGCGGACCCCCTGTCCAACTTCATCCAGGGACACCCGTCACTCAAGGTGCTGGCACTCGCCTTCCTCGTGCTCGTCGGCGTACTGCTCATCAGCGACGGCTTCGGTGAGGAGATCAACCGCAACTACGTCTACTTCGCAATCCTGTTCTCGCTTGGCGTCGAAGCGCTCAACTTCCGACGGCAGGCGAACCTCGCGCGGGAGCAGGCTCACGAGGGACCGCGCGGGGTCTAGTTCCCCGGGTGTGCTCCCGAGGCCCAGCAGCCCATGCCGACACGAAAGCGCGAAACACACGTCCCCGCCGACGATGACCTGCCCTCCTATACGCTCAGACTGAGCGACCGCACGCGGCGCGTGCGACTCACCGTCACGCCGCGGGACGGGCTCGTCGTTGTGGTGCCGCGCGGCATGCGAGGCTTCGATCCGTCCCGCGTCTTGCGCGACCGGCGCGATTGGATCGCGAACGCGCACGCGCACGTTGCCGAACGCCGTGAGGCGCTGCTCGCTGGCGCCGATGCGCTGCTGCCGAGCGACGTCGCGTTTCCGGCGACAGGCGAGCGGTGGGGCGTCGAATACCGCTCCTCGAGCGCGGCCACCGTGCGGGCCCGCATCAGCGGTGAGCTGCTGGTCGTACGGGGCGCCATCGACGACGCGGATGCCTGTCTGGCCGCACTGCGCCGCTGGCTTCACCGGGCCGCTACAGAGCGGCTCCTCCCTCGGCTTGCCGAGGAATCGGCGCGGACCGGAGTCGTCTATCGGAGCGCAGCGGTGCGCGGCCAGCGGAGCCGCTGGGGCAGCTGCTCGTCCGGCGGATCGATATCGCTGAACCGCTGTCTGCTCTTCTTGCCCCCCGAGCTCATGCGCGCGATCATCCTGCACGAGCTCGCCCACCTTCGGCACGCCAACCACTCGAAGGCGTTCTGGAGAGAGCTCGCGACGCTCGATCCTCATGCTGCCGCGCACCGCAAGGCCGTCGCGCACGCGTGGGACGTGGTACCGCCGTGGGCGCAGCCCTAGGGAAGGGCCCGCTCGGAGTCCAGCGCGCCGGGAGCGCGGAGCGTGCTATCGTCGACTCCGAGGGCGCCAGATTCGAGGGTTCGGCCCGCCGGTATGGTTCGGATCGCGCTTGGAAAGAGGGGCAGGGATGACGGAGAAGCCGGAGCAGCCAGAGACACACTTCGTGCTGCGCTATACCGAGGGCTTCAAGAGGGTCATCGCGGCCGTGTTGCTCGTGCTCATGGGGCTGCTCGTGATAGTGGCGACGGCGGAGCTCGTTCTGGGAATGGCGTCGTGGGTGCTGCCGGGGACGTTCTTCTCGGCTGGCAACGTAGTGCTCACCGAAGAGCAGCTCCTTCAGGCTTTTGGCGTGTTCCTGACAGTGCTCATCGCGCTCGAGCTCGTCGAGACGGTCGAGGTCTACTTTCGCGAACACGCGGTGCACATCGAGATCGTGCTGCTTGTGGCGATGATCGCGCTCGCGCGGAAGTTCATACTGCTCGACCCGCACGAGTACGAACCGATGTTGCTCGTCGCCCTCGCCGTCATCCTGCTCGCGCTCGGAGTGACCTACTACCTGGTGCGCAAGGCAGGCCCGGC
>CAYGYT010000033.1:8706-22829 GCA_964354215.1 uncultured Eubacteriales bacterium
GGCCTCGTCGCCCAGATCCTCGATGTCGAGCGTGAAGCGCCTCACGTCCTCGTTGGCTGCGATCAGTATGGCGAATGGGAGCAACACGGCCGTGCCGAAGCACGTGGGACACTGGAGCCTGGGGATTCCGAGCCAGGAACTTGTCCATGCGCTGCCCCCTCCGCCGAAACTACGCTCGGTGAGCAGGAGCATGCTCCCGCTCACCCAGTCTTTGCCTCAACGAGTGTCTTCCAGCAAGCATATGAAGCCCCGAATCTCGGCCTAGCTTGGGAAAGGCTACGCGAGCGCCTTTGCCTTGATGGCGTCGAACTCCGCCGGCGTGATTGCGCCCTTCTCCAGCAGAGCGTGTGCCTTGGCGATGTTGTCTGCCGAAGAGTAGACCCATGCTGATGCTCCTACTCTATGCGCCTACACGGTAGTCCTACCCATTCGGTAAGGACCTGCGGTGAGGGACGACGTCGGAGCGCGGGCGCATGAGAGCGAGTGTCTCGACCGCGGGATACGTGCGCCAGCGCCAGATGCATCTTCGTCATACTGTGTGTGCAACGAGGACGTGTCCGAAGGGGGCTCGACAAGATGGACCTGGCCAGTGCAGCTGTGGCGGCGACGCAATCGCTGGCGGCCACGTCGTCGCTGGTTGCCACGGGAAGCGCGGCCGCGAGTGGCGTGGTGGCGACGGTCGAAAGCCTGGTTGCCACCGTCATACCGAGCATCGCCGCCAGCATTCTTCCCTCGGGCGTGACGACGACCATGCCCATCGGCGCCTCGGCGGTGCAGATCCCCCCTACCCTCGAGGTCATGGCGGCGTTCGCGGGAGGCCTCGCCGGCGGCCTGACGGGCGTTCGAAGACAGCTCGACGCGGTCGGAATCGCCACGCTTGCGGTCGCCGCAGGACTCGGGGGCGGTATCATCCGCGACGTGCTGCTCCAGCGGTACGGGATCTACGCACTCGAGAACCCCCGCCTACTGATCGCGGTACTTGTTGCCGCAGCTCTGGCGTTCTTCTTCTTCGCAGCGGCCAGCAAAGTGAGACCGGTGCTGTTCATCGTGGACGCGCTGGCGTTGGGCCTCTTCGCCTCGATCGGCGCCGACAAGGCGCTGCTTGCCGGCCTCGCCATCCTGCCGGCGATTCTCCTCGGGACGATCACGTCGGTAGGTGGCGGGGTGATTCGCGACCTACTGACCGATGAAGTGCCTCAGGTCCTGCGTCCGGGCGGCCTCTATGCGACCGCGGCCGTCGTCGGTGCGATCACGTACGTGGGACTGATCACGTGGTTGAACGTGGTGAAACCTGTGGCCACGATCCTTGCGATCGGCGTGGTTCTTGGACTCCGCCTCCTCTCGCAGTGGCTGGGGTGGCAGTCGCCGATGCCGACGGACCTCACACCGCTGGTAGCTGCGGCGCCGAGGAGGGTGATTCGTACCGGCGGTCGGGCGATCGTGCGGACGGGGCGCTTGTTTGGTGCGCCTTTCGGCGGCTCGAGCGAGGACGACGAGGCGGGGGTCGAGTCAAGTGCCGACGAGGACATTGACCGGCCGGAAGATGAGGCCACCGACCGGTGAAGCGCCCGGACACGCGGGTTCGTGGTGGTCCCGCGCCGGATGCGAGGCTTCGATCCCACCGACCTGCTGCGCGAACGACGCGAGTGGGTCGAGCGAGCTTCCGAGCGCGAAGCTCGACCCCTACGCGGCGGCTCACCGAAGGGCGATCGCGCAGGCCTGGGACGCAGTGCCGCCGTGGGCGCACCCCAAGGACGGGCGCACACACGGCGGCACGTCTAGGTCCTATCACGCGCGGCAAGTTCTCGGCGCGGTGAGCGCTACGAGCTGAGAATCTCCGCCTTTTGCTGCGCGAACTCTTCCTCGGTGAGGATTCCCTGCGCCTTCAGCGCGCCGAGGCGCTCGAGTTGGGCGAGCTTGTCGTCCTGGTCCACAGGAGCGGGAGCCGGCGCCGCGTACACGGGCTGCGGCGGGGGGGCCTGGGCGGCCTGCTGCTGGTAGGCCTGATCGTAGGCGGCCACGTTCTTGTCGGCCTGACGACGGTTGACCGCGTTGGAGGCGGCGGTCGCGGTGCCCGCGATGACCGCGGTGCGAGCGATACCTCTCATAAGTCCTGGCATTGTGTCCTCCTCTACTCGCCGGCCGACAGAGCCGAAAGTGCGTCGTTCACGAGAGCGGCGGGAATACGCGTGTGCATCCCGACCACGACGCCCGCTGCGTCGAACGCGTTCATGATCGGAACGGCCCATGCGTTCTCGATCGCCAGAGCCAGCACAGCCGAGCCCGGCACCATGCCCTCAGAGACGGTGTCGATATCCTCGGCGTCGAAGAGCCCCTTCGTGCCGGTGTCGATGAAACCAAGCTTGGCCTTGGCCTCGTCGCCCAACTCCTCGATGTCGAGCTTGAGTACCGTGCCGTCTTCGCCAGCCGCCAGCAGCATCATGTCGAGGATCCGAATGCTCCCCGCCTCGACTGCGTCGGCGAGCGCGGCCAAGACGCTTCCGTCCCATTTGGGCTCGCCAGCGGCGAGGATGACCACGTCCACAGGTCCGTACTTCACTATGTGCTCCTCTCCCTGTCCGAATGTACGTTCGTGCGCATGCCCTTCTTTCCTACCCCTCTTCGGGGAACAGCTCGCGCAGATGCCCCTCTGCGTCCGCCGAGAGACTCCTCTTGACCACAGAGCCGTCGCCGATAGTACAGAAATCGCCGCCGCGCTGATACCCCCGCGCGTTCAGCATCTGGCTCGGGTAGCCGCACCATCGCTGGGGTACGATTGCGGGGTATGCATGTGCCTGTCGCTGGAATGGTTGGCGGGCTCCCGCGCAAGGGGAGCCTTGGGGCGCCGGGGCCGGGGGAAGGGACCGACTGTGCCGGACGAATCGAAGAGCACCTCCTCGCGGCTGCTGGGACACGCGCCGCGTTGGCTCCAGACCGCCGGGGTCAGCGCGTGGCTGCTCGTCGGAGTCGCAGCCGCCGCAGCAGTCGTGGGCTACGTCTACAAGGCCACCATCGGGCTCATGATCCCGCTCATCATCGCGGTCGTCGTCGGCATGGCGCTCGCGCCTTTGGTCGACGTGATGGAGCGCAGGCGACTACCCAGATCCGCGGGCGCCTTGATCGCGATGCTCCTGGTGACGGTCGTACTAGCCGCGTCCGTCTTCATCGTCGTTCGCGGCCTCATCTCGCAAGGGCCCACGGTCGTGAGCCAATTGCAGGCAGGCATCCAGGAGCTCGGCAAGTGGCTCGCGGGATTCGGTATCAGTGAGGCTCAGCTGACGGCTCTGGAGGAAGCGGCCAGGAGGGTACTGCCGCAGTTTGCCGAGGGCTTCACGTCCGCGATCGGTTCGGGCCTTTCGAGCATTGCTGCGTTCCTGTTCGGCTCGTTCCTCGGCATATTCATGCTGTTCTACATCCTGAAGGACATGCCGCTTCTGTCGCGCTGGGTCGGTGCGCACATCGGCCTACCTCCTGCGCTCGGCCTGGAGATAGTCAACGACGGCGCCTCTTCCATCCGCGGCTACTTCAAGGGCTCGACCGTGGTGGCCTTCGTGAATACCGTCGCGATAGTGATCGGCCTTCTGATCTTCAACGTGCCGCTCATCGGACCTATCGCGATCGTGACGTTCATTCTCGCCTACATCCCCTACATCGGGGCCATCATCTCGGGTGCCTTCGCCGTGCTCATAGCACTCGGCTCGGGCGGTCCGACCGCCGCGATCGGGATCCTCATCTTCGTACTTGTCTCGCAGAATCTGCTGCAGCAGCCGGTATCCGCGTGGGCCGTCGGATCTGCCTTGAACCTGCATCCACTCGCCGTCCTCATCTCGACCATTCTCGGCGGCATCGTCATGGGTGTCATCGGAGCGACCCTGGGAGCCCCGCTCACCGCCCTCGGCGTTCAGGTGGCCGTGAGGCTGCGCGACGCGCGCACGAGCGTCGCGATCACCGACCCGTCGCCGGAGAGCCCGCAGGCACCGGCCGTGATCAGCCGTGAGACCGGGTAGCAAACGGCTACTACTGGTAGACTCCTCTTGAGGGCGTTTCCGCTGGTAACCGTAGCTTCGTCGAAGCCGCCGCGGGCGCCCGTAGAGAAGGGGGTTTCTCCATGGCGAATGGAACAGTCGCGGCTGAAGCCATGCCACCGGTCCCGTGGTGGCTCGTACTTCTGCAGGGCATCGCAGCAATCGTTATCGGACTGCTGTTGCTCAGCAATCCCGGTGCAACGACCGTAGTGATCGTTCAGGTCCTGGGGTGGTACTGGTTGTTCACCGGTGTTCTGAACCTCGTCATGATGTTCGTCGACACCACCATGTGGGGCTGGAAGCTGCTGATCGGCATCCTCGGCATCATCGCTGGCATAGCCGTCATCAGACTCCCGATCTACGCGGCCGTCCTCGTTCCGACCACGCTCGTGATCGTGCTCGGCTTCGAGGGCGTCATCATCGGCGTCGTCGATCTCGTCAAGGCCTTCAAGGGCGGTGGCGTGGGGATCGGCGTGCTGGGCGTGCTCAGCATCCTGATCGGCTTCGTATTGCTCGCACGCCCGATCGCCGCGGCAATCGCTACGCCGTTCGTGTTCGGCATTCTCGGTCTGGCGTTCGGCGCAGTGGGCGTGTTCTCGTCATTCCAATTGCGCAAAGCTCAGGCCTAGCGGCCGCACGAATCGCGGCAGCGGCACAGAGGGCGGCGTTCGCCGAGCGGGCGGACGCCGCTGCTTTGCGCTGTGGCGCTATCGCTTCGCCGAGAAGTACCGGGCGAGCGCGTCTGCGAGCGCAGGCATCGTTGATTCGGCGGCCTCAACGTCGGCGTCGAACCCACGCTTCCTGAGCGCCTCGGTCGTCACCGGGCCGATGCTCGCGACGACAAGCCGCTTCATGTGTGCACCCGCGTCGAGGCCAACCTTGTCGAGCAGCGCGATGAAGTTGCGTACCGTCGAGCCGCTTGTGAAGGTGACGGCATCGACGCTCCCCTTCCGGATACGGTCGAGAACATCCAGGTCCGGCTCGGCGGGAACGGTGCGATAGACGGGAACTACGTCGACCTCGCACCCGAGTTCGCGGAGCGTCTCCGGCAGAATCTCGCGCGCCTCAAGGGCTCGTGGGATGAGAACGCGCCGGCCGTGGCACACATCGGCGTCGCGAAACGCCTCGATAAGTCCCTCGGCGCGGAAGTCGCGCGGGACAAGGTCGACGGTCACGCCGGCAGACTGAAGCCTGGAAGCCGTGGCCGAGCCCACCGCGGCCACGTTCACGCCCGACGAGGCGAGGCGCTCGGCCGGATCGAGTCCGTGCTCGCGCACGCGGGTGAGGAAGCGGTCGACCCCGTTCGATGACGTCAGCACGACCCAGTCGTAGTCCGACAGATGCGCGATCGCGATGTCGACCTGTCCCCAGTCCTCGGGCTCGACAATGGCTATCACCGGCAGAGCGAGCACGTCGGCGCCTAGTTCCTCGAGCGGCTCCACCAATGCGGCAGCCTGCTCCCGAGTTCGCGTCACGATGACCGAGCGCCCAGCGAGCGGGCCTTCGGTGCCGCGGGAACCGGGGATGCCCGATGCAGGAGTGTCCCCCATGGCTCCTCCTCCCGAGTACGCTCGAAGTACACCGCTGACCAGCGTGCAGAGAGCTCGGATGCTTTGGCTAGGTCTTGAGCAGCCCGTCTACGTCGTCGGCGCCGCGGATCTCTTCGAGGATCGCATGCGCACCCAGCGAGAGCAGGCGCTCTACCATGGCTTCTCCGAGCGCGACCGGCTCGCCGGCATCGCCGCAGAGCTGCTGTCGGACAATCTGCTTGCCGTCGACGGACCCGACCATCGCGTCCATCGTGAGCGTGCCCTCTTCGTAGCGCGCATACGCACCGATCGGCACCTGACAGCCGCCCTCGAGCTTGCGCATGACGACCCGCTCGGCAGTCACGCACTCCATAGTATCCGGGTGACCAATCTGCTCGCACACGTGGCGCATGAACTCGTCGTTCTCGCGAATCTCGATGCCGATGGCGCCCTGTCCCACCGCCGAGACCATCTGGTCGGTCGAGACGTAGTGCGTGATCCGGTCCGCCCAGCCCATGCGCGTGATGCCAGCGGCCGCGAGGATGACCGCGTCAAGTTCGCCGTTCTCGGCTTTGCGCATGCGCGTGTCGAGGTTGCCGCGGACGTCCACTATCTCGAGGTCGGGGCGAAGCGCCATGACCTGCGAACGGCGGCGGAGCGACGACGTGCCGAGACGCCCGCCCTGCGGGAGCGTGTCGAAGTTGTAGCCCGCCCCCGAGACGATCGCATCCCGCGGGTCGACGCGCTCGGGCATGGCGGCGATGTAGAGGCCTTCGGGAAGCTCGGTGGGCACGTCCTTCATCGAGTGCACCGCGAGGTCGACGGTCCCCGCTTCGAGTTCGACCTCGATCTCCTTGGTAAAGAGCCCCTTGCCGCCTACCTTGGCGAGCGGTACGTCGAGGATCTTGTCCCCCGTGGTCTTGATGATCTTGAGCGAGACGGGCAGGCCGGTGATCTCCTCGAGCTTTCCCTGTATGTAGTTCGACTGCCAAAGGGCGAGCTTGCTGCCCCGGGTCCCGATGATGAGCTCAGATCGGCTAGCAGCCACGCACGTCCCCCGTCTCCTGTGTGCCGAGATCCATGTCCTTCGAGCCGAGGTCCTTGCCCTTGCCGAGGAGGGTGCGCAGCAGCCCCGAGCGCTCCCGTGCCTCTACCGCATCGAGTCCGTAGAGGAAACGCGCCGCCTCGACGTACTGGTAGCCGTCCTTCGCCGACTGCTTCAGGCGGTCCGTCGGATCGTGCAGCATCTTGTTCACGATCGCCGAAGTGAGCGCGTCGATGGTGCGCAGCTCCTTCTCGGACAGGGAGCCGAGGTGCTTCATCGCCTTCTCGAGCTCGGCCTGTCGCACCTGCTCGGCTTTCGCCCGGATCGCTGCGACCGTGGGCACGACCTCCATGGACTCGGCCCAGCGCTCGAACTCGCCGAGCTCCTCCTCGATGATGATCTCGGCACGCTGCGCTTCGCGCATACGCTCCTCGAGGTTCTGTTCCACCACGCCGCTCAGGTCATCGATGTCGTAGAGAAAGACGTCGCGGACCTCGTTGACTGCCGGTTCGACGTCACGCGGCACGGCGATGTCGATGAAGAACAGTGGCCGCCCTTTTCGGTGTCGCATCGCCTGCGTGACGCGGTCCTTCGTGATGACGTGGTGAGTCGCGGCGGTCGACGAGATGACGATATCGGCCTCGGCCATGCGCTCGAACAGGTCCTCGTAGCGGATGGCCTCGCCCGAGAACTTCTCGGCGAGCTCTGCAGCTCGCTCGTAGGTCCGGTTCGCGACGAGCACGTTGCGCACGCCGTTCGATACGAGGTGTTTCGCCGTGAGTTCGCTCATCTTGCCCGCGCCGAGAACGAGGATCGTGCGTCCGTCAAGCGTCTCGAAGACCCGCTTCGCAAGCTCGACGGCGGCATACGAGATCGAGACGGCGTTCTCACCGATCTCTGTCTCCGAACGCACGCGTTTGCCCACCTCGAAGCTCTGACGGAAGAGCTTGTTAAAGACGCGCGAGCACGCGCCGTTCGTGAAGGAGTGCTCGTAGGCCTCTTTGATCTGGCCGAGGATCTGTGCCTCGCCAACGACCATCGAGTCGAGCGACGCCACAACGCGGAAGAGATGCCGGACAACGGCCTCGCCGTCGAGCATATAGAGATACCGGACGAGCTCGTGGCGATTGAGGCCGTGATAGTCGGCCATGAAGTCGATGACCGCGCCCGAACCGTCGGACTCGGGGGCGGTGACCGCGTAGATCTCCGTGCGGTTGCACGTTGAGACCACAACGGCTTCGGCGACGTGCGGGGAGGACGTGAGAAGCGCGAGCGCCTCCTCCTGCCGATGAGCCGGGAAGGTGAGCTTCTCCCGAATCTCGACCGGGGCGGTCTTGTGGCTCAAGCCGACCAGCGTCAGGTGCATTTTGTCAGTCTCGCCTCAGCACGCCGTAGCGGTTGTCGGTAGATAGGGACGCCCTCGCCGGAGCGGTGCGTTGTTGTTCAGGCAAGCAGGCCCGGCGAGGGCGGTATTCGCGCACATATCTATACGCACCTTCTGCTTCATGCCTGAACGCTTCAATTCTACCACCAAAAGGCCCTTCAGGGCAATTAAGATTCACGGAATAACAGCAGGTAGCAAGCGATTTCGGTGCCATCAGCCACGCTCCTCGGGCGTCGCGGCGCTCAGTCGAGTCCTCGCTCCCTGCGTGACTTGCGGATATCCCCGTCCACGATCCAGAACCAGAGCTCCGGCCACAGCCCCTTGAGCCGGAGTGCGAGCCGACTCGGGAAGCCTGGGATGATGTAGTACTTGTTCTTCTCGACGCCTTTGATGATTGTCTCCGCGACAAACTCCGACGGGATGGGCCTGGTAATGGAGGCGCTCTTCTCCGTCTCGGGCGGGCGGAGCGTCTTTTCGTGCGCGAGTCCCGGCGTATCGGTGTCCGGCGGACACACGACGCTCACCCGGACGCCGTGAGGCTTCATCTCAAAGCGAAGCGCCTCGGTGAAGCCCATGACAGCGAACTTCGCCGACGAGTATCCGGTGTACCCGTAGAGACTCATGAACCCTCCCGCCGAGGAGACGTTCACGATGTGTCCTCGCTTGCGCTCGACCATCATCGGCGCGACGGCGCGACAGGGGTTCACCACGCTGTCGAAGCCGTGCATGATGTTGCGGTCGAACTCCTCGGGAGACATGTCCGTAAACTCCCCGGGGATGATGACGCCGGCAGAGTTCACGAGTACATCGGGCTCGAAGCCGTCGGAGATGAGGTGGTCGATGGCGGCCTTCGCCTCGTGCCAGTCGGAGAGGTCGGCGCTTGCCCAAGCGAACCTCTGGTCGTTGGTCTTCGCTACGTGACGGATCGCTTCCTCGGCGGCCTCCAACCTCGTCAGATCGCGCGCGACGATCGCGACGTTCGCCCCTCGGCCCGCGAACGCCTTCGCAGTCGCCAATCCGATGCCGCTGCTCCCGCCTGTGACGATGACGTTCTTGCCTTCGAACACCTACGCCGACGCTCCTTCGCTTGGACTCGCGGCATCCTGCACGTCCGGCGTGTCTGCGGTTGGTGCTTCGTCCGGCGCTTCGGCGACCGGCGCTTCGGGCGGCTCTTGGACCAACGCGAGCTCCTCTGGCGCGTACTCCTCGAAGAGCGCCTCGGCATCGGGCGCGTGGCCGTCGCGAATCTGATCGAGCAGGTCCGACGCGGCAAGTGACTCGAGGACCGCGCGGTGGTCCGCTGTCGGCATCCGTTGCACGAGCAGGCCCCTCAGCTCGCCGAGAAGCGACACGTACGCGGCCCACTCCTCGCCGAACTCGTCCTGGAGGCGCGCGCGGATCTGCTTGGCGACCGCCGGCGCCAAGCCAGCGGTCGAGATCGCAATCTGTAGCGCACCGCGGCGGACGACGCTCGGCGTGCTGAAGTTCGAGGAGTCCGGCGCGTCGAGAATGCTCACGAGACAGCCGCGCTCCTCGGCCTCGGCGAACACGGCGCGCCGAACCTCGTCGGCAGGCTCGACGCAGATGGTCACGAACGCCCCGGCAAGATCTCCGCGCTCGTAGGCGCGACGCTCGATCGTGAGCAGGCCATCCGTCTCGGCTTCTATCAGCCCTGGCGTGGGATCCGGCGCGATCACAGCGACATCCGCGCCGTGCTTGAGCAGACCGCGTGCTTTGCGCTCGCCGGCAGAGCCGCCCCCTACGACGATCGCAAGGCGGTTGCGTAGGTCGAGGAAGACGGGGTACGCGGATGAGGTGTGCGACATCGGCGAGGGCGCTAGATGCCGAAGATGTGGAAGCCGACGGGCACGGTGCGCGCGAGGATGGCAACCACGACCACCACCGCGAACCCGCCGAGCGAGAACCAGCACGCCGTGCGCGCCGAGATCTCTCGGCGGTACACGAGCAGCAAGTAGGTGCCGTAGATGACCCAGACGACGCCGGCGAGCATGATGCGCGGGTCCTGCCACCAGCCGCTCACGTCCTTCTCGATCGCGCGGATGACGCCGAGGACGAGACCGACGGTGTAGGCCGGGTACGCGTACACGACCGCTCTGCGCGCGATCTTCTGGGTCTGCTCGAGAGACGGAAGCTTGCGGAAGATCGGAGTAGTCTTGCGCCGCTTGAGCTGGGTGTCTTGGATGAGGTAGAACGCCGATGACGCCGCGCTCACGAGAAAGCCGACGTTGGCAAGGAAGATGAGTGCGACGTGGATGCCCACGCGCCAGCTCGCGAGCTGGTCCGCCTGCGCCTTGGTGAGCTCGGCCGCGCTCCCGCTGATGCCCATGAGCTGCGCGATCACGAGCAGGATGACGGCAAGAGGAATGAGGAACGTACCGTAGATCCGGACCCTGATGACGTGTTCCACGATGAAGTACACGAGCACGAGGACCCACGACGCGAGTACGAGCGAGTTGCCGCCCGTCATCTCCGTGCCGTCGGTCACGACCGAGTGAAGGCCGATCGAGGCGGTCTGACAGATGAACCCTGCTCCCACGGTGAACCGAGCCCACCACGCCGTGACAGGCCGTCTAAGCAGGAACTGGTACGCGTAGAGCACCGTCGCAACGATGTAGAGCGCGAGCGCGAACCAGCCAAGGACTACGGAGATCTGCTCCACGACGGCCTACGCTCCGCCGCCTCGGCGCTCGATCGCCGACTCGACGACCGCAAGCTCGCGCTCGACCTGCGTCACTCGGCGAAGCACCAGGAAGACGTAGCCGAACAGGCCGACCCAGAGCAGCGTGTAGGCGGCAAGCACGAACGGCGCGGCGTCGATGACCGTTTTGTAGATCTCCTGAAGCACGGGGTCCATGTGCGTCTCCTCATCTCCCGAGGCCCGCTACGGGCCGATCGGTCGTCAGCCTTCAAGAGCTGCCTTCACGGCGTCGAGCCGGTCCTTTAGGAACTCCTCGCGCAAACGCACCTGGTAGACCGACCACGCGAGCATGAGCATGCCGAACAACCCGATCAGGAACGACGCGAGCTGAACGCCGGTGAGTCCGCCCCCGCTGCGCAGCACCACAGGATGCACCGACGAGGGAACGATGCGCGTGATCAAGAACGAGATGGGCGCATCAATGAACGCGATGATGCCGAAGACGGCCGCGTAGGTAGCGCGCCGCTCCTCGTCCTCGATCGAGTTGCGGAGCACGAAGTACGCGATGACGAGCAGGGTCATGATGAAGTACGTCGTGAGCCTCGGCTCCCACACCCACCACTTGCCCCACTCGAAGCGCGTCCACAGATCGCCCGTGATGAGCGTGAGGATGACGAAGAGCAGCGTGACCTCGGTCGCGATCTTCGCCCGCGTGTCGTACTCCTTCTTCTTTGTCATGAGAAACCGCACGCCGTAGTAGGCCGTGAAGAAGAAGATGAGGAACGACGAGATTGCCACCGGCACGTGGAAGTAGAAGATCTTCTGCGAGAACAGGAGTTGATTCTCTACGAGCGTGCCGCCGATGACCCGCCCCTCGGACACCTGAGCGCCGAGCACGAGAGGCGCTACGAGGAACGCGAGCAGGAAATCGACGGTCGTCAGCACCGCGCCGATGCCAAGCAGCGCGAAGATGAAGCCGTTGGACCTCCCGCGCGCCGCGCCTTCCGCTGCCACGTCCGGCTACCTCCTCGAATGGGTGGGGCCTAGGCTCCGATGATGAATTCGTACAGGCCCCACGCTGCAAGAATCATTATCGCATCGTATCCCGCCGCGATGGCCATAGCTCTCCAGAAGACCTGCGCGTACTCGGGGGTACCGATGATGACCGCCGAGGTGGCAGCGACCGAAGCGTAGAGCAACGGGAACATGATCGGTACGAACAGCACCGCGAGGATGAAGTCCTTGCCCGTCGTGTTCACCGACATGGTTGCGAGAAGCGTGCCTACCCCGGCGATGCCGATCGAACCCACGAGTAGGGCGAGCGCGATCATCCATATGGGACCCTCGATGGGCTTGTCGGCGAGGAACATGAAGATGAAGACCGGGATCGTGATGACCTCGACGATGAACAGGAAGATGAAGTTGCCGACCGCCTTGCCAAAGAAGATGACCGGCCGGTCCACCGGGGCCAGGAGCAGAGCCTCCAGGCAGCCCTGGTCCTTCTCGTGCACGAGCGAGCGGTTCAGTCCGAGCATCGAGGTGAAGAGGAACGCGAGCCACAACAGGCCGCCGGCGATGAGCCGGACGTCGAAGCCGCTGCCGGCCTGCGAAAGAGCGACGTAGTAGACAACAAGCGTGAGCAGCGTGTAGAGGCCCATGGAAGTGAGCATCTCCTTGGTGCGCAGCTCCATGACGATGTCCTTCTTGAGGATCGCCTTGAACTGCACCCAGGAAGAGGGCTTCACGCTGGCCCGCGCCCCCGCACGTTCCGCGGCCGCATGTGCGGGAGTGGCGCCGCGGATCTCGCCCACCTACGCCACCCCCATGCCGACGGTCTGCCGATAGGCGTCGGCGAACTGGGTGTGATCGATGTTCTCTTTCGGCTCAAAAAGCACGACGCGCCCCTTCGCGAGGATGAGCGCGTGCGTGCACAGCTCAAGTCCCTTTTCAAGATCGTGGCTGATCATCACGAAGGTGTGCTGTTCGCGCACCTGAGCGATCAGCGAGTCGAGGATGTCCTTCGCATGCGGATCCAGGCCGGAGTACGGCTCGTCGAGGAAGAGCACCTGCGGCCGGTGGAGGAGCGCCCGTGCAATCGAGAGGCGCTGCAGCATGCCGCGCGAGAACGTGCGCACCAGGTCGAGGCGGCGATGGTCGAGCTCGACGCTCTCGAGCAGCTCGCGTACGCGGGCACTCGGGTCGACGACGCCGTACATCTGCGCGAAGAACTCGAGGTTCTCCTCGGCGGAGAGGTCCGGATACAGCAGGGGGTTGTGGCTGATAAGTCCGATCCGCTCCCTGAGCTCTACGGCGTCTTCCACCACATCGAGGCCCGCGATGCGCGCGGTACCTTTGGACGGCGCCGTGAGCGTGGTGAGCACCTTCACGAGCGTGGTCTTACCCGCGCCGTTCGGACCGAAGATCGACAGGAACGCGCCTTCAGGCAGCTCGAACGAGACGTTGTCGAGCGCCTTTCGTGCGCCGAACATGCGCGTAAGGCCCTCGACTTCGAGCGCGGGTCGCGTAGCGACGTCTGAAGGCACCGCGTCCGCCCCTATGCTGCCGCTGCGGTAGTCGACTTCTTGGGCCAGGCGGCGATCGAGGTGCCGATGAGCATGAGCGCGAAGCCGAACCAGGCGAAGCTGATGAGCGGGTTGATCTTCACGTTGATCTGCAGCTTGTTCGTGGCGGGGTCGGCGCCCTCGAACGTGACGAACACGTCACGCAGCGCTTCGACCTTCACCGCCGCATTCAACTTGGTCTGCTGCTGCCGATAGAACTGGATCTGACCGGGACTGATCGTGCCCGCCTTGTTGCCGTTCTTGGTGATGTCGAAATTCAGGGAGGAAACGACGTCGCCGTTGGGCAGCTTGTTTTCATCGAAGCCGGTGTACGTGAACGTGTATCCCGGCACCTCGAACGAGGAGCCAGGCCGGTCATCGAGCTTGAAGTTATAGGTGCCGACAAACATCGCCGAGCCGACGAGGCCGACGAGGATGACCCCGACCCCAATGTGCGTGAGATAGCCGCCCGACTGGCTGCGCGAGCGGCGGAGAATGTGCCAGAGCGAGCTCAAGAAGCCCGCGCCCTTTGCGGCGGCTCTCGTGCGCGCACCCTCGATGAAGAGCGACGCGGCTGTCGAGACGGCGAGCGCGGCGACCATGAGTCCCACGATCGCCTCCCCGTTCGTCACTACCGTCATGAAGCCCGACGCCGCCGCATCCGAGCGACGGAACATCGGCAGCAGGCCGCGATACCACTCGAAGATGAGCAGCGCCGATATGATGGCCGCCGAGACGAGCGGCCACTTCACACGCTTCCAGAACAGGTCGCCGGCGGTCTTGCGCCACGCGAGCAGCGGGCAGACGGCCATGATGAATACGTACAGGATGCCAACGGGTCTCGCGACCGCCTCGTAGGTGGCCGCCGGGAAGGACTGGCCGCCACCCGGCATCCACGAAGGCAGAGCCGACGTCACCGT
>CAYGYT010000034.1:0-21963 GCA_964354215.1 uncultured Eubacteriales bacterium
CGAGCTCGTGAGCGAGTCGGGCGAGGCGTTCGCCTACTGGCGCTACGACGCCTTCGGCCAGCCCCTGCCGGGCAAGACGCGGGCCGTGACCGACGTCGACGCATCGGCCGCTGCTACCGTGGCCTCCGCCCTCGCGCTCCGCTACGCGAGCTACGTCTATGATGCGGAAAGCGAGCTCTACTGCGCGGGGCGCCGCTTCTACGACCCGAAGACGTGCCAGTTCCTCTCGGCCGACCCGCTGCGCTCCGACGGGGAGGAGAGCCTCTACCAGTACTGCGCCGGCGACCCGGTCGGTAACACCGACCCCTCGGGTCTCGTCCTCGACTCCGGCACCGGGAGGATGACGACGGTCAACATCATCGCTACCAACTACAGCAGGGCGAAGACCCCCGCAAAGAAGGCCGCCGAGCTGGGGAAGTTGAGGCAGGCGATCAAGGTAGAGCAGAAGAAGGTGGTCGTAGCGAAGAAGGCCGCGGCGAAGTCCTCGACCGCCGCGGTCAGGCCCAAGCCTGCAGCCAGGCCCGCGACACCCGCGAAGCCTGCGACGCCCGCGAAGCCGCCCGCCACGGCTTCCACGCCCGCGCCGAGCACCACGACCCCGGCGACGACGTCAAGCCCGAGCAGCAAGGCTGGGAAGTCGAGTGGGTCGGGGTCAAGGAGGATCAACCCGAACAGTCTGCTCCCGACACGACCCTCACGTGCCTCGCGCGCGATGCTTGCCGGGGGAATAGTGACCGACCTGTCTAGTGCAGGCGTGGCGGCAGCCGGTGCGGCGACGACACTTGCGGGATACCTTCCAGGGGGGCAGCCGGTGCGATCGGTAACGGCGCGATAATCGTGGGACAGATGACGGGCGAGCTGGGCTTCGTATACTCGTATGTGCTACCGCGCCGTGCAAGAGGCGCGATGACCGACGGAGATGTCCTCTGGGGTGTTGTTGGCGCTGTTCCGGGCGCCAGCTTGCCGATCAGCCTCACGATCCTCACGGCTGATGCGCTCGAGGCGCGCGGCGTGCGTACCCACGTCTTCGCGGACTAGAAGGGGCGTCCACGATGTTCAACGAGGCAGCCTTCATAGCAGCGAGCGCCGGTGTTGGGGTGTGCGTCTTGGCGATGGTCGTCTCAATGCTCGTCTGGTACTTCCGCGTGCTAGCCGGGAAGACCCCGTTGGCCAGAGCGGGCGTCACACGCATCGCAAACTGGACGGGATCGCTCGGGGCCCTAGCGTTGTCAGCCACGGTGCTCGTCGTCACCCGGCCGTGGGCTGGCGACGTATCGCTGTGGGGAGTCGCGGCCTTTCTAGTGATCGCCGTCGCAGTCCCTCTTGGCAGCACGCACGCAGAGGCGTGGCTGACCTTCTGGATGGCGCGGACGGCGGTTGCCAAGAGGGCGAACCTGCATCCGGACGAGCCGTCCGCTAGACCCGGGAGCGAATGAGGGGTTGAGAACTAGCGGAAACGCCCGCGGGTGCTCCTTTGCAGCGCGAGCCTCGCGACCCGAATCAGGAAGCGGGGCCCGCGCGTTGTCAGTCGCGCACACGCCCCCAGAGTAAGACCCGACCGCGGCTTCCTCCTCGGCTAGCGCGGCGTGTCAGTTTACGCGTCGTTGACCCGCCCGCAGCGTGCGGCAGCCGAGTGCTAGGATTTCGCAGAGGCGCAGCCGCGCCGTCCGTGGGGCACGTTCAGGCCCCGAAGTCGCGATGATCCGAGGGAGTGGCGTCTCAGCGTGCTGCGCGAGATCAAGCGCGTCTTCAAGGACACCACCATCTACGGCCTGGGAAGCCTGCTGCCCAAGGCCGCCGGCATCATCCTCGTGCCGATCTACACGCGGTTCCTGCTCCCCTCCGACTACGGCATCATGTCCCTCGCGTCGCTCATCACGTCGATGGTCGCCGCCGCACTCATCCTCGGCCAGAACGGTTCGCTCACGCTCTACATGCGCTCGTCTCAAAAGGAGCACGCCGCCGAGGACATCCGTCAGCTGCTCTTCAGCGTCACCGTCTTCATACTCGCGTTCGGGGTTGTGGCGACCGGAGTCCTGTTCGCCTTCGGGCCGCAACTCACAGCGCGCCTCTTCAGATCCGACCAGCTGACGTTCTATCCCTACGTCGCGATCGCGCTCGTCACGGCGCTCCTCGGCATTCCGTTCGCCCTCCAACAGGCCGTGAATCGCGCGCGCGGGCAGGCGAGGGTGCACACCTTCTTCCAGCTCTCGAGCTTCATCATCAACACGACGTTCACCATCGTCTTTGTTGTCGCGCTGCGTCAGGGCGCGTTCGGCAGTCTTAAGGGCACCTTCGCGGCGGCAGCCATCCTCGCGCCGGTCGCGCTCTTCTTGCTCGCTCGGCAGATGAGCCCGCACTTCTCCTGGCCGTGGCTCAAGCGCTCGCTCCTCTTCGGCCTGCCGCTCGTTCCGCACTACTTCGCGGGTTGGATCCTCACGTTCGCCGACCGGACGATCCTCGCCCGGTACGGGACGCTCAGAGATGTGGGCCTGTACTCGCTCGCGTACAACATCGCGATGGTCATGAACCTGGTCTCCCTCTCGATCAACCAGGCGTGGGGGCCCATCTACTACGACCTCGCCTCAACCGACGACGGCCGGGCGAAGCTGCCGAGGCTCACGACTGTGTACGCGGTCGTCGTCGTGTTCGCGGGGTTGGCGTACATGCTCTTCGCGCGTGAGGTGCTCCTGCTTCTCGCGACCCCGCGCTTCTGGGCAGCCGCGGGAATCGTGCCGATCGTGGTAGCGGGCTACGTGGGCTTCGCCCTCTACAGCGTGCTCTCGACCGGCATCTTCTATGCGCAGAAGACCCGCTACATCCCGCTCATCTCGGCGATCGCGGCGGCGGTGAACATCGGGCTCAACATCTGGCTCATCCCGAAGTACGGGATGTGGGCGGCGGCGTGGAACACGTTCATCGCCTACGCGCTCATGGCCGCCATCGCACGCTATCTGTCCGGGCAGCTGTTCCCGAAGAGCTTCGAGGATGGGCGCCTGCTTCGGCTGGTCGCCGTCTTCTTCGTCGCGTTCGCCATCGACCTCGGAGTTGCCAAACTGGCGCTCGGCATTGTCCCGTCGATCGCCATCAAGTTGGTCGTGTTCGCCATGGCCGCCGGAGCAGTGATCGCGCTTCGCGTCATCACGCCCGACGAGGTCCGGGCCCTCGTCAAGAGACTCACGTCGCGCCGCCGTGGGCAAAGCGTCACAGGAGCGTAGCTCCTTGGGATTGGTCGCCCTTCTCGGCGACCTCTAGAATGAGACGGGATACGCGAAGCCGGGGCTGGTGCGCCGCGTCTCGTTCGCGCGGGAGGGGAGTCAGTGGATCTCACAGGCAAGAACGTCCTCGTGACGGGATCGGACGGGTTCATCGGGAGCCACCTCGTCGAGGCGCTCCTCGATACCGGCTGCAACGTGCGTGCATTCGTCTACTACAACTCGTTCAACTCGTGGGGCTGGCTCGACACGCTGGGTGCCGAGACGCGTGCCGCGCTCGACGTGTTCGCGGGCGACGTGCGCGACCCCAATGGCGTTCGTGAAGCGTGCAAGGGCATCGACGTCGTCTTTCACCTCGCCGCGCTGATCGGGATACCGTTCTCCTACCACTCGCCCGATTCCTACGTGGACACGAACGTGAAGGGCACACTCAACGTGCTTCAGGCGGTTCGAGACTCCCAGATCGAACGCGTCGTCGTCACCTCCACCTCCGAGGTCTACGGCACCGCGCGCTACGTACCGATCGACGAGGCGCACCCGCTCCAAGGCCAGTCGCCGTACTCGGCGAGCAAGATCGGCGCGGACAAGATGGCCGAGTCGTTCTACCGCTCGTTCGGCACCCCGGTCGTGACCGCCCGTCCGTTCAACACATACGGACCGCGCCAATCCGCGCGCGCCGTTGTTCCGACCATCGCAACGCAGCTGCTCTCCGGAAACACCCGTATCGAGCTCGGCGCGCTCGCGCCCACACGCGACCTCACCTACGTGACCGACACCGCGGCAGGCTTCGTCGCTCTTGCGTCGTGCGACGCGGCGGTCGGCCGCGAGGTGAACATGGGCAACGGACACGAGATTTCGGTAGGTGACCTCGCTGCGCTCATCGCAGAAGTCGTCGGTACCGAGATCGAGATCGTCTCATCCGAGGAGCGTCTGCGCCCCGAGAAGAGCGAGGTCGAGCGGCTGCTCGCCGACACGACGCTCATGCGCGAACTCACCGGCTGGGAACCCGAGGTGACGCTGCGCGAAGGCTTGTCCCGGGCTGTCGAGTGGTTCTCGAATGCGGAGAACCTGAGCCACTACAAGACGGACCTCTACAATGTCTGACGCCTCCATTCCGGCGCCCACCTCGGCTCGATTGGGCGCTCTGCCCTCGATCCCGCTTTCGGTCCCGGTCCTTACCGGATGCGAGATGAGCTACGTCGCCGAGGCCGTCGGCAGCGGCTGGCTTTCGACCGGTGGCCCATTCATCACGCGCTTCGAGGACGCTGTCCGCGAGATCACCGGCGCGAAGCACGCGGTCGCGTGCGTGAACGGAACCGCCGCCCTGCACGTCGCGCTCCGCCTCGCGGGCGTACGCGCGGGCGACGCGGTGCTCGTGCCCACCCTCACCTTCATCGCGACGGTGAATCCCATCGCCTACCTGGGCGCGCATCCTTTCTTCGTCGGTTGTGACGACTACATGAACATGGCGCCCGAGCTGGTCGCGGCCTTTCTCGCCGAGGAGTGCGTTTCCGAAGACGGGACGGTTGTCGAACGCTCGACCGGGCGGCGAGTGGCGGCGATCTTGCCCGTCCACGTGTTTGGGAATCCTTGCCAGCTGGAGGCGCTGCTCGCGATCGCGCAGCAGTACGGGCTGCCGGTCATCGAGGACGCTGCCGAGAGCCTCGGCTCGTCGTGGGCCGACGGCTCACTGGCCGGGAGACACACAGGCACCGCCGGTCTCGCGGGCGCCCTCTCGTTCAACGCGAACAAGATCGTGACATCCGGCGGCGGCGGCATGATCCTCACCCAAGACGACGCCTTCGCCGAGCAGGCTCGCTACCTCACAACGACAGCGAAGGACGATGACGTGCGGTTCGTGCACGATGACGTGGGCTACAACTATCGTCTGACGAACACGGCGGCTGCCGTGGGTCTCGCGCAAATCGAGACACTCGCCGAGCGCGTCGAGGTCAAACGGGCGAACCATGCGCGCTATGCCGAAGGGCTCGCGGGCATCTCAGGGGTTTCGCTCCTAGGAATCCCGCCGGGCACGAGGCCGAACTACTGGTTCTACTCGCTTCTCGTCGAACCGTCCGAGTACGGGCACGACCGCGAGTGGCTGCTGGCGGCACTTCAGGCCGAGGGCGTCCAGACCCGGCCGGTCTGGCATCTGAATCACATGCAGCGACCGTACCGACACGAGCGCGCGTACCGTGTCGAGCGCGCCGAGTGGTTCTGGGAGCGAGTCTTGAACCTGCCATGCAGCACGGACCTCGCCGCGGCGGACATCGAGCGTGTCGTCGGCCTCATCCGCGAGCGCGGAGGTGCCTAGGTGAGCGAGCATTACGAGCGCGTGGAGAAGACGTTCGTCACGCCCGACATGACGATCGGTCAAGCGCTGAGGACCATGAGCGAGTCGGCGGCGCGCATCGTGTTCGTCGTTGACCCGTCCCGGGTGCTTCTGGGCGTCATGACCGACGGCGACGTGCGCCGCTGGATCATCGACGGGCGCAGTCTCGACGAACCAGTATCGGCAGCCATGAATGCGGCCCCACTCACGTTGCCAGCGGGCTCGCCGCTTGAAGATGCCCAAGCGCTGATGATCAGCCGCCACGTCGAGTGCGTCCCGCTCGTCGACGCGGCCGGTACCGTCGTTGGCGCGGTGTGGTGGCTCGACTTGTTCGGGGCGCCGCACGTTGAGCACGAGCGTCTCGGGCTGCCGGTCGTGATCATGGCCGGCGGGCAGGGGACGCGCCTCGCGCCGCTCACCACGATCCTGCCCAAGCCGCTCATGCCGGTGGGGGACAAGACGATCCTCGAGCTCATCATGGAGCGCTTCACCGAGTACGGGTGCGAACCGTTCTACCTTTCGGTCAACTACAAAGCGAACCTCATACGCGCCTACGTCGCGGACCTCGATCTTGCGTACGCGGTCGACTACGTCGAGGAATCGCGTCCGCTCGGCACGGCTGGCAGTCTCAGCCTGCTCAGAGAGCAGCTCGGCACGACGTTCTTCCTCACAAACTGCGATATCGCCGTGGACGCCGACTACGCCGACATCGTCGACTTCCACCGTTCGCGGTCGAATCGCATCACCTTGGTCGCGTCGGCGAAGCACCTCACGGTTCCCTATGGGGTGTGCGAGATCGCCGAAGGGGGCGCGCTTGTCGGCATGCGCGAGAAGCCGGAGTTCGACTTCCTCGTCAGCACAGGGTTCTACATAGTCGAGCCCTCCGTGCTCGGCGATATCGAAGATGACGCGTTCTCGCATATGACCGACGTCATCAATCGCTACCTGGAGCGGGGAGAGAAGGTGGGCGTCTATCCGGTGCCCGAGCATTCGTGGATCGACATCGGAGAAGTCGAGGCGCTGAAAGACACGCTCCAGCGTTTCGGTGTTGGGTAGGGAGCGCACGTGGAGGACATTCTCGTCATAGGAGCGGGCGGACACGCGAAGGTCGTGATCGACACGCTCCTGCTCCTCGATCGGTATCGCGTTGTGGGAATCATCGGCATCGCCGATGAGGTAGGAGGCGAGCTCCTGGGCGTGCCTATCCTCGGCACCGAAGAGGAACTTCCGCGGCTGCGCAGACAGGGTGTCGTGGGTGCAGTTGTCGGCATCGGCTCGGTGGGTGACCCATCGGGCCGCATTGCCGCGGCGCGGTTGGCGCGCGAGGCAGGGTTCGCGCTGCCGGCGGTCGTGCACCCCTCGGCGTCGGTGTCATCCAACGCGACGCTCGCCGACGGCGCCTTCGTGGCCGCGGGCGCGATCGTCGGTGTGGGATCTCGCGTCGGCACGTGCGCTATCGTGAACTCGGGAGCGATCGTCGATCACGACTGCGTGGTCGGCGACTTCGCGCACATCTCGCCGGGCGCCGCTCTCAGCGGCGGCGTGAGCGTGGGCGATCGGACGCACGTCGGGACGGGCAGCTCCGTCGTGCAGTACGTCTCCATCGGTGCCGACGTTCTGCTCGGAGCGGGCTCGGTGGTTGTCGAAGACATCGAGGACGGCGTGGTCGCCTACGGCACTCCGGCTCGCGGTGTCAGGGATCGCAGCTAGTGGAGCACGTCTACGTCATCGCCGAGGCGGGCGTGAACCACAACGGGTCGCTTCAGACCGCCCTCGAACTTGTCGATGCGGCCGCACGCGCCGGCGCGGACGCCGTGAAGTTCCAGACGTTTCGCGCCGAGTCGCTCGTGTCTTCGTCGGCGCCAAAAGCCGGCTACCAGCTCGAAGTGACGGATTCCGACGAGTCCCAGCTCGACATGATCCGCCGGCTCGAGCTCGACGAGCACGCGCATCGAGCGCTCATCGAACGCACTCGAGAGCTCGGCATCGACTTCCTCTCGGCGCCGTTCGACCTCGAGAGCGCGCAGATGCTCGCGCGCCTCGGCCTTCAGACCTTCAAGCTTCCCTCGGGAGCGGTCACCGACCTCCCGCTGCTGCGGAGGGTGGGCTCGCTCAAGGTGAAGGTCATCCTCTCGACCGGCATGGCCACGCTCGCGGAAGTGTCGGCAGCCGTGGACGCCCTCATTGCTGCGGGTGCGCCGCCAGAGAAGATCGTCGTGCTGCACTGCACGACCGAGTATCCAGCACAGCCTGTGGACGTGAACCTGCGGGCGATGCGCACGCTTGCCGAGGCGCTCGGTCTGCCCGTCGGCTACTCCGACCACACGCAGGGGATTGCCGTGCCGATCGCGGCGGCGGCGTTGGGCGCACAGGTCATCGAGAAGCACTTCACGCTCGACCGGACGATGGAAGGCCCCGATCACCGGGCCAGTCTCGAGCCCGATGAGCTTGCCGAGATGGTCGCTTCGATCCGGGTAGTCGAGCAGGCACTCGGCAGCGCCGAGAAGCGCCCCACGGCTGCGGAGATCGAGAACGCCCGAGCCGCGCGCAAGAGCATCACTGCTGCACACGACATCCATCGGGGCGAGCACTTCTCGGATGACAACTTGACCACGAAGCGGCCCGGCACCGGTGTGAGTCCCATGCTCTGGGACGATGTCGTAGGAAAGACCGCCCCGCGCGACTTTGTGAAAGACGAGGCGATCGAGCTGTGAGGAAGATCTGCGTCGTCACCGGCACCAGGGCCGACTATGGACTGCTCGAGCCCCTGATGCGCCGCATCTCGGCCGACGATGGGCTTGAGCTTATGGTCGTCGCGACGTGCATGCACCTGTCGCCCGCGTTCGGAGAGACCGTGCGCCTGATCGAGGCCGACGGCTTCGTCGTGGACGAACGGGTCGAGATGCTGCTCTCGAGCGACACCGAGGTTGGAGCGGCAAAGTCCACGGGACTTGGCGTGATCTCGCTTTCCGACGCGTTCGAGCGTCTCGCGCCTGATGTCGTCGTGATCCTCGGCGACCGATTCGAGGCCCTCGCTGCGGCAACGGCCGCGTTCATGCTGCGCATACCGATCGCCCACATCCACGGCGGCGAGCTCACCGAGGGCGCCCTCGACGACGGCATCCGACACGCCATCACGAAGCTGTCGCTCCTGCACTTCACCTCAACCGATGCCTATCGGCGTCGGGTGGTCCAGATGGGCGAGCAGCCCGAGCGGGTATTCAACGTCGGCGCGCTCGGAGTCGACAACGCCCTCGTAGCGCCGCTGCTTTCCGAGGCGGACGTGGTGCGCGACCTTGGCATCGAGATCCGCCGTCCGTTTCTGGTCGTCACGTTCCATCCCGTGACGCTTGAAGGCGGCCAGGCCGCCGAGCAGATGCAGGCGCTCCTCAGCGCGCTCGATGCCGTCTCGGCGGGTACCGTCATCATCACGCGCCCGAACGCGGACCCGGGCAACCGCGCGATCAACGACCTCGTGGACGAGTACGTTGGGCACCACGCGAGCGCGGCCGCTTTCGACGCGCTCGGCCGCGTGCGGTACCTCTCCGCGGTGCATCTCGCCGACGCGGTCGTCGGCAACTCCTCGAGCGGGATCATCGAAGCACCCGCGCTCGGCACGCCCACGGTGAACATCGGCTCGCGGCAGGACGGGCGCATCAGGTCCGCGAGCGTGCTCGACTGCGCTCCTGAAGCCGGAGCGATCGCTGACGCGATCCGTCGCGCGCTCGATCCGGAGTTCCAGGCTGCAACCACAGCAGCTTCGGCGAGCGGGCCCTACGGCGATGGACGCGCCGCCGAGAAGATCGTCAGTGTGCTTCGCAGCGCCGACGTGTCCAAGGCCGCGCTGCGCAAGCGCTTCTTCGACCTCCCGGACGCTACCGAATGAGCTCCGGTCGCGGCGTTCTCGGTCTCATCCCTGCCCGTGGCGGCTCGAAAGGGCTGCCCGACAAGAATCTGCGTCCGGTTGCCGGCAGGCCGCTGATCGTCTGGACGATCGATGCTGCACGCGCGGCGCACTCGGTCGACGACGTGGTCGTGACGACGGACAGCGAAGCCATCGCCGCTGTATCGCGGGAGGCTGGCGCCGAGGTGCCCTTCGTGCGCCCTGCGCAACTTGCCGCCGACGACACGCCGATGCTCGACACCGTACTTCACGCGCTCGATGCGCTCGAGGCTCAGGGGCGCTCGTACGAGGCGGTCGCGTTGCTGCAGCCCACGAGCCCGCTCAGACGCGCCCAGCACGTAGACGAGGCCGCCGCCCTCAAACGCGGATCCTCGAGCGAAGCGGTCGTCTCGGTCGTGGAAACAGAACACAGCCCGCTCTGGTCCAACACCCTGCCCCCCGACCACCGCATGGGCACGTTCCTGCGCCCGGACCTCGCGGGGGTCCGCCGCCAGGATCTGCCGACCTACTACCGTCTGAACGGCGCCATCTATCTCATCGAGACGCAGACACTGCGAGCCGAGCGCTCGTTCGTCGGCTCATTCGCGGTTGCCTACGTCATGCCGAGAGAAGCGTCAGTGGACGTCGACGATGCGCTCGATCTTGCGTTCGCCGAGTTCCTGCTCTCGCGAGGGGGCGATCTCGGCCGGTCCCCGACGCAGCGCAAAGGCGGCTAGGCCGTGCGCGGCTTCGATGCCGAGCGCCGGATGCTTCGGGTTCTCGGCGGGTCCGAAGACCTGGATCTCTTCAGAGAGGCCCTCGCGGTTCGCCTGCTGCCGGACGCCGGTCCGGCGTCGTGGGTGCGCGATCGGCTGAAGTTCCTCCGCTCGGCGCTCGTCACCCCGCTGCGGGTGCAGTTCCGCGACGCGCCGGCTCTCTCCAGCGCGCACGTAGCCTTCGATCCGGCTGCGGGGCGCGAGCGCATGCGCGCGTACCGCTCGTTCTTTGTGGAGCGCTACTTCGAGCAGACCGTCGATTTCGTTGGCCGAGGCCAGATTCGGGCGGCATCGGCGCGGCGCGGCCCGTGGCTGCGCTGGTATCTGTTCGGCGTTCTCGCGGCCCTCGCTGCGTTCCTCGACTTCGGCGAGCGTCGGTATCAGTGGTGGGGCATGGTGCTTGCCGACGTGCAGGCATACGTGCGGGTCATCGGCGAACTTGAAACCGTGTACTGCTTCGGGCTTTACGATCGCCGCCCGTACGCACTCGCCGCCTATCTGGCGCAGCACACCCGTGTCCGCGTGGTGCTCGTCTACCAGAACATCCCGCTCTATCGGAACTGCCGTCACCTCCACCTGCGCGTGCCGGCTGTCCTCACGTCGCGCGTGAACCTACCGGAAGCCGAGTACTTCCGCACCCAGGGGCTCTTCAGGCCGAGCGAGATCATCTACAAGAGCCAGGAGTTCGCGCTCGACTTCGCCGACCTCGAGCCCTCGGCACCAGTCGTCGACATCGGCTTCTTCTCATCGGGGGAGTGGGCGCGCACGGGGGGCCTGTACCAAAGCGACGACGCCGAAGCGATTCGCGTGGGCGCCTTCGCGGACAACGAGTACGCGCGTACGTCAGAGACGATCGCCGAGGCGCTTGCGGTCTACGCGCGCGAGCACGGCCTCACGCTCAGGATCTACCCGCATCCGCTCGAGCGTCGGCTCAAGGCCGAGGAGGCAATCGAACCGCCCTACGCGACGCTCGTCGACGGGCGGACGGTCACCATCGACGAGAGCGGGGAGAGCTCGCGCCGCAAGATCTACGAGCCGAGAGTCGCGGTGTCGCTCCAGTCGTCGTTCATCTGGGAGCGGCTCGATCTGGGCCTCGACGCCTCATTCATCTACGAGTGGGGTGACGCCGAGAAGAACCCGTTTCTCCGAGAAGGACTTGGGCCGTACGCGGACAACCTCTTTCGCGACGCCGACGAGCTCGCGGCGAAGCTCGATCGAGTGTTTGCACCCGAGTCGCGTCGCACACCGTCGCGCGAGACGACCTAGGGAGTCCGACCGACTCCCGCGACGTCGAACGCGTCGACGCCCACGAATGTGCCCTTCGCGCCCGCTCTTGACGCTCCAAGCACCCTCACCGTGAGCGTATGTCGGCCGTTTGCGAGTCCCGAGCGGCCGAACAAGACCTGCCGGTAGAGTGGTCGCGCCGCGTACAAGTCGAGTGTCACCGCGCGACCGCCGTCGATCGAGACGCTCGCCTTGCCATAGGCGGGCGCGCGGTTTCCGATCCACCGCACCGACGTGCCGCTGAAGAAGAACGTCACGCGCGCTGCCGACGACGAGGCGGAGCGGTACGTCCCCCCCGACAGAACCTTCGAGGTGCCTGACTTCCACGGTCCCGTCCACGCGAGGCCCGGGGCCGACTCCTCGATGCGCAGCCACGGCAGGCGTGCCTGCTGGAGGCCGCCCCCGACCACCTGGATCGCGTCCACTGAGATCGGACCCGCCAGGTCCGACGAGGCCGGCCTGGCCACCTCGATGATGAGTGTGTGCAGGCGCATCGGCAGGCCGCGTTTGCTCCACACGGCCTGCTGGTATCGGGTCGTCGCGGCGCGGAGGTTGACCGTCGCGAAGGGGCCGCCGTCGATACTCACCCGAGCCGATCCGTAGGGCGGCGAGAGCGTCCCCAACCAGCGCACCTCTCGGCCCGTGAAGGCCACCACGGTGCGAGCACCTGTCGCGTCCGAATACGCGTGGGCTCCTCCCGAGTAGGCGGCGTTCGACCCCTTCTGCCAGTCGCCCGCGTACGCGATGCGCGTATCGGTCTCTTGGTAGACCGACGTGGGCTGAGGTGCGGCCACCAACGAGCCGTCCGAAGTGTCGAAGGCGTCGATAGCGACCGCATTTCCTCGGCTCGACGCGTTTCTCGTTCCAAGCACGCGTATCTCGACGGTGTGCGTTGTGAGAGCGCTCAGTCCACCTACTGACCAGAGCGCCCGACGGTAGAGCGTGCGTGCCGAGTACAGGTCGACCGTTCTGTCGAACGATCCGTCCACGTACACGTTCGCGCGACCGTAGGAGGGCGCCTTGTTGCCGATCCACTTCAGGCCGCTGCCCTTGAACGCGACCGTGCACGACGCGCCGGCGCTCGCGGACCATATCTGCGTGCCTCCAAGAAGCGCGCTGCTCGAGGAGACGTTCCAGCCGGGTCCGTAGGCGATACGTGCGTCGGTCTCTTGGTAGCGCTTCGTTGTGAGCGGCGGCGGGTACTGGGCGCCGATGAAGTACTTGGTCGACTTGAGGACGAGCGCGCTCTGGAACGTGGTGCCCCGGATCTTGAAGACGCTCCCGTTCGACCAGCGCATGCGGACGTACCGCACGAACCCACTATCCGCACGCTCCACGGATACTGCGGTGACCGACGCCGGGGCGGGGACGCTGTAGTCGTAGAGCTTGTTGTTGCCGTAGTCGTAGGAGCGCATGCGCGCCGCGAGCTGACCGCCGTTCAGTTTGATGGCCGCTCCCCACGATGTCCCGTTGGGGTAGGGGCCATCCGCATCGGGAACGCCGACGTAGTACGGCTTGGGGTCGGACGCGACCCACACGTCTTCAACGTTGGCGGTGTGACCGCCGCTCGATGACGAGAAGTACGTGCGGACCACCTCGGAGCCGTACATGACGACTCGAGCGCGCGTCGCATTGACCGCCTGATTCGTGCGCGGGTCCTCGTGCACGTCGCTATCGGAGGAATGCCCGTTGTAGACCTGCGACTGCACCGTGCAATACAGCGTCTGCCCCTTGCTCGCCGAGGTGTACGCGTACGAGCGAGCCGCCACCGCCTGCGCTTTGAGCGCTTCTGGGGCAAACGACGCCGGACTCTCGCGCGGCACCACGCCGTACAGGTACTGCTCCATGCCCACCCGGTTCACGGCGGTAGCCGAGCTGGTTCCAGTTGGCGTGAACCAGATGTTGCCACGCCATCGTATGCCCGTGCCCGAGAAGGGGCCACTCGCGCTCAGCATCTGGATGAGGTAGCTCGAACCACCGGTCGTTGCGTATGCGCCGCCGGTGAAGGTCTTGATCACCGCGCCTGGAACGGACGTCCCCGACGAGTTCCTCGCGTCGGCCTGAACGCGGACGTTGCCGCCCGAGACCGTGATCCAGTACGGGACGTCGGTCGCGAGCTTCGCGCGGCTCATCGCGTCCGAGGAGTCGACCAGGACAAGCCCCCTTCCGGAGCTACCCGAGCGGATCTTCCATCGCGTGCGCGCGCTCGCATCCCTGTCGAGGTTGACCTTGACGATCAGGGACACCGGGGCGGTGGCGACGCGCGTTTTCTGGTAGTAGTGGGAGAGGATTCTCTTGTAGGTCCAGCCACGGTCCTTCGCGTAGCCCTGCGCACCCCACTGGCTCATGCCGATGCCGTGCCCATGTCCCCGCCCGACGATGGAGAACTCCGTCTGGGCGGCGGCGATCGACGGCTGCGCGAACGGCAGAAGTAGCGCGACGGCTACCAAAGCGCTCAGGCCAAAGGCACGCCGAGCGTTGATGAGCTGCCCGGGGTGGCCGGACGAGAAGTCCATCGGAGTCCTTCGCGTTGTGATAATGCACGCTACGGTCCGACACGAGCGTGGACTGTCGCGTCGGACGCGTCGCGCTGCCGGGGTCAGTCGGGGCGTTCTACCTCTCCAAGCAGCTATCATACCGTCGCTGGAGCCGCGGACCGATGACCTTCACGGAAGGTTAACCGCGCCGAGTTCGTCGCTGACCCGTCACTCTCGTGTCGTTGTCCACCGCGGCCGGGGTGGTCTACCCTTGTTCCGGGCCATCCTGGCCACGTCGCGAGGTCTCAATGCCCCGGAATCTCCTCGTTCTTACATACGAGTTCCCCCCTTCCGGTGGCGGCGGCGTCCAGCGCATCGCCAAGTTCTGTCGGTTCCTCCCCGAGCACGGCTGGGTTCCCCACGTGCTCACCGCAGAACCGATACCCGGCCGTTCGGTTGATGCCTCGCTCCTCTCCGACGTGGAGGGAGTGGAGGTTGTCCGGACTCCGGCACGCCACGTCGCCTCGTCGATAGCGGGACTGATCGCGCCCCTCAAACGCGTGCGCGCGCGATTGCGCCCGGTCCGATCGGCCCCGGCGCCTGAGTCACACGTATCGGCGGTGCCCGCTGCAGACAGCGCCAGCAGGGCCTCGCTGCGCAAAGCAGCTCTCTCGAGTCGGCTCGCGCGCTGGATCGCGGTCCCGGACGACGCGGTCTGGTGGAAGCGCTCCGCGGTCAAGACCGCGGTCGACCTGGGCCGCGCGGCGGGCGTTGAGGCAGTGTTCGCGTCGGGACCGCCCTTCTCGGCGCTCATTGCCGGTTCACGCGTGGCTCACGAGCTGCGCGTCCCCTTTGTTGCCGACATGCGCGACGGCTGGGCGACGAACCCGGTCGTGAGCTTCCCGACGGCACTGCACGACCGCTACTCGGCCAGGCTCGAGCGCCGGACGTTGCCGCAGGCATCGGTCGTGACGTGCACGACGCCTGCCATCGCCGAGGAAGCAGTGCGGTTCGGTGCTCGCGAGACCCGCGTCATCCCGAACGGCTTCGATTCGGCTGACCTGCCGCCGCACACGCCCGACGAGGCGGGTCCCTTGCGCGTCGCCTACATGGGCAAGGTCTACTTCGGACACTCGGATCCCACGCCGTTTCTCGAGTCCCTCGGACGTCTCGCTTCCGCGAGCGGGCCGGCCGCCCACATCGAGTTCGATCTCGTCGGGTCGTGGCCCCAAGCCGTCGAACAGGCGGTCGTGCGGTTGGATCTCGCGTCGCGCGTGCGTCTGCACGAGTACCTGCCGCACCGCGAGGCGCTCGCGCTCGTCGCACGCGCCGATCTCGGCCTCGTGCTCATCGCGGACCGTCCGGGTGCAGCCGGTTCGGCGCCGGCCAAGCTCTACGAGTATCTGGGAATGGGTCTTCCGACCCTCCTCGTGGGTCCGGCGAACGGGTATCCAGCGTTCGTTCTTGAGCAGACGGCCGCGGGCGTACGCGTGGACCCCGGCGCACCAGAGGCGCTCGATGCCGTGCTGTCCCGGCTTGCCGAGGACAAGGCCGCCCGGCGGCCGCTCGCGACTCCCGATGCGGGTGAGGCCGCGCGCTACGATCGCGAGAAGCAGGTGGCGGAGCTCGCTCGGGTGCTCGAGTGGGTGGTCGCGCCGTGAGCCGTGAAGCGGGCGCAGGCGCCAACCCGGCCGACCGGCCGAAGGTCTGCATCATCCAGTACAACGCGTCGCGCTATCTCACCCGCGTCGACCGCGCCGCGCGCGCTCTGGCCGAGGCCGGCTACGAAGTCGTACTCATCGGCGTCAGAGACGACGACACACCCGAGTTCGAGCGGCGCGAGGGCTATGTGGTCAAGCGCATCACCCTCAGGTCGCGCCGGTTCACACGCCGATTCGGACTCAAGTTCGTGCGCTTCGCCGAGGGCATCTGGCGGTCGTTCGTCGCTGCGTATCGCGAGAACGCCGACATCTACAACCCCCGAGACGCGTACCCCCTGCTGGTGGCGCACGCCGCGGCCACGATCCGCCACGCCCGGGTCGTGTACGACTCGGACGAGCTCGCCATCGGCCGCAACTGGGCTGTGGCGCAGAACCGCTTCTGGCTTGGCCTCATGAAGGCCTACGAGGGGTTCTTCGCACGACGCTCGGCGGTGATCACCTCGGACTACGGCAGAGCTGACGTTCTTGAGCAGACGTATCGCATCACGCGGCCGACCGTTGTCCTGAACGTGCCGGAGGTTATCGGTCAGCCGAAACCCGATGCCGCGTTTCGTGCCCGAGCGATCGGTGATCGGCGCTATCTGCTCATCTACCAGGGCGTCTTCAACCGGAATCGTGGCCTTCCCGAGACCATCCGGGCGCTGTCGCTCTTGCCCGAGTGCCGTCTCGCGCTCGTGGGCTATGGGCCGATGCAGGTCGAGCTGAAGCACCAGGTCGCTTCCGAGGGGCTGCACGAAGCGGTCGCGTTCTTCGACGCGGTTCCGTTCGACACGCTCATGCGGTACACGGCAGCAGCGGATGTCGGCCTGATCCCCATCATCGGCTCCTGCATGAGCTACGCGACGGCCGCACCCAACAAGCTCTTCGAGTACATGATGGTGGGCATCCCGGTCGTGGCCTCGGACCTGCCCGACATGGCGCGCGTCGTACACGAGACGCGTGCTGGTACGCTCATCTTGGACCCGTCCGATCCGGCCTCGATCGCCGCTGCTATCCGCGCTCTCATCGACGGACCAGAACCTCTGCCGCAGGTGGGGGAACGTGGGCGCGTGGCGGCTCTCGCGCGCTACAACTGGGAATACGAGAAGCCGAAGCTTCTCGCGGTCTTCGATTCCGTCCCCCTCCGAGAGAAGGCGAGCGGACGAGGCGCGTGAACGACATCACCACATCACCCACGCCGAACGCGGCGCGTTCCGACGGGCTGTGGCTGCTCGCGTCAGCAGGTGCCGCAGTTGCGCTGTGGCTGGTCGCCGCGCTGCTCCCGGTTGCGTTCACGCTTGGGCTGCTCGCGCTTCTCGGCGTACTGCTCGTCGTCGTGACGTACCGCCGTCCCGAGTTCGGGATCGTGGCGCTCGTGGGCGCCGCCGCGCTCGATACCGTCGGTCGCGTCGCCGAGGTCGCCGGGGTCGTGCTCACGGCTTACCAGGCCGCCGTCCTCCTCGTCGCGGCCGTGCTCGTGTGGCGCGTGCTCGACGGGCGCGCGTCCTGGGTCCCCACACGCGCGGATCTGCCCGTGCTGCTGCTGCTGTCCTTCTCGGCGGCGGCCATTCCGGCAGCCGTCCAGCCGATGACCGCGGCGGTCTCCTGGGTGAGCCTCGCCTCGAGCGTCGCGCTGCTCTATCTCGTGGTGCTTGCCATCGACACCGCCGAGAAGGGCTGGCTCGTGCTGTGGAGTCTCCTGCTCCTCGTTGGCCTGTTCGGGGTTCTCGCGGTCGCCGAGCGGTTCGGCATCTGGTCAATCCAGCCCTTCCTCAAGGTGTGGTCGTACGGCATCCGAGCGAGGGTGACGTTCAAGGATCCGAACATCTTTGGGAGCTTTCTCGCCGGTTCGCTCGTGCTCACGCTGCCGATCGCGCTCGAAACGCGGCAGTGGACGAAGCGCCTGCTCGCCTCCGGCTGCATCCTTGCAGGCATGGCCGGCCTGGCCTTCACGTTCTCACGCGGGGCGTGGGTGGGCTTTGTGGCGGGTTTGCTCGTCGTCTTGCTGTTCTCTCGAGTCTCGCCGGCTCTCAAGATCGCACTCGTTGTTGTCGCCGGTGTCGTTGTGACGGTGTTCCTGATCAGGTTCGTCGACCCCACATTCGTCCAGACCAAGATCCTCGACGTGTCGTCGAACCGCTCCTTCCTGTTCCGCATCTACATGGGGGCGAGCGGACTGAGGATGTTTCTCGACCACCCGATGGGTATCGGACCGGGGAACTACCCGCTCGTGTTCCCGCTGTATCGGCCTGCGTTCGTGAACGTCGGGCTCGTCGAATCGCACACCGCCTACATCACCGTGCTCACCGAGGCCGGGATCTTCGGCTTCCTCGGCTTCGTCTGGCTGATACTGCGCTTCGGGCTCGGGACGCTCAGAGTGGCGGTCAAAGCCCCCGCGGGACAGCTGCAGGCGCTCGCCGTCGGGAGTCTCGCCGGAGGCGTCGCTCTGCTCATCCAGGCGCTCACCTACAGCCTTGAGACGAGCAAGTTCCTCTGGTTGACTCTTGGACTAGGCGTCGCCGCCATGCGAATCTATGCCGACATGATCGAGGAGGATTCATCGTGACGGACCGTCCGAACGAAGTTGCGAGTGTGGTTCGTTTCGCCCGTACACAGTGGCCGATCGTGCTCGTCGCCGTGCTCGTCGGCGCGCTCATCGGCGGTGCGTGGGCGTACCTGCGCGCTCCGGACCCCGGATTCGTGGGCAAGCAGCGTATCCGGGTGGCGGTGGGCCTGGTCGGCATCCCGAATGTTCCCACGGTCGACAGCGTCATCGCGGCGGTGAGTCTTCCTGATGTTCGCGAGTCTGCCGCGGCGAGTCTCGGCGTCTCTGTCGCGCAGCTGGGAGCCGTGACCGCTGCGATCGACGGCAAGAACACGAGCGTCGTGGTGGTCTCGTCGCGCCGACCCGACAAGGAGATGGCCGATCGGGTGGCGCGCGCCGTAAGCGAGGCGGCGCGTGCGCGCGTGCTGGCTCAGGTCGACCCCAACATCGAGTACCAGAAGGTCACGCTTGTTGAGCAGAAGGCACGGATCGAGATGCTCGACGAGCGTCTGAAGCAAGTGAGCGATCAGCTGGCGGCGCCCTCGTTGTCTCCCGCCGAACGAGCCAGTTTCGAGCAGGCGCTCACCAACATACAGGGGCAGATCTTCACCGCGCAGGACAAGTCCGATCTTGCCGAGCTCCAGCTTCGGCAGGCGGAGCGCTACGCGTACCTGGACGGTGATGTGAGCGTCGCGCCTGGTAGTACTGGGGGCTACGTACTCTCCGGTGTGCTTCGCGGCGTGCTCGTCGGCCTGCTCGCCGGCCTCGCGGTCGCGTGGGTCCGGTTCCGCTCGAGGGGCAGCGTTGCCCGCGGGTGAGGCGACGGTCTGCCACGTCACCTCGGTTCACGTTCCCACCGACAGCCGAGTCCTCTTCCACGAGTGTCGCTCACTCGCCCGACGATACCGCACCCTGCTCGTCTGCCGAGACGATGCCGGGTCACGGACACTCGAGGGCGTCGAGATCATCGCACTGCCCCGGCCGAAGGGCCGACTCGCGCGCTTCGCGGGTTCGCGCAACATCGCCGAGGCCGCTCAGAACACCGGTGCCGCGCTCTTTCACTTTCACGACCCGGAGCTGCTCCCGGCCATGGCTTCGCTGCGACGGCGTACGGGCAGGCCGGTCATCTACGACGCGCACGAACACTACCCGGATGCCATGGACCAGAAGGCGTGGATCCCCGCGCCGCTCCGACCGACAGCGGCGCGATGGGCCGATCGACTCGAGCGGAAGCACGTGCCCTCGCTCTCGGCGGTGGTTGTGGCCGACGCCGCTCTTCGCGAGCGGTTCGAGGCGATGCACCCGACCGTTGTGGAACTCGACAACTACCCGCCGCTCGACTTGTTCGGCCCGCAGGCGGCACGGTCAAAGGATCCGCCAACGCTCGTCTACGTCGGCTCGGTCTCGAAGGTCCGCGGGTTCTACGAGATGGTGGACGTGCTGAAGCGCGTGAGAGAACGCGTTCCCGACGCGCGCTTGGCCATCTACGGCCGTCCCACCGAGGAGGTCGCAAAACAGCTCGCAGGGTACCTCGAGACCCTCCCGCCTGACGCTGTGACGATGCATGGACCGGTTTCCTACGGCGACATCGGTTCGGCGTTCGGGGAAGCGTCGGTCGGCCTCTCGCTCCTTCAGCCTCACCCGAAGTACGACAAGAACGTCTCCATGAAGGTGTTCGACTACATGGCCGCGGGCCTCCCGTACGTTGCAAGTGATTTCGCTCCGCTGCGAACAGCGACGGGGGGAGTCGGCGGAGCGCTCGTGCCGCCTGGCAGCGTTGATGAGGCCGCATCGGCCGTGCTCGCGTTCCTCGAGGACCCCGACGCGCTCGCCGCGGCTGGGCGTGCGGGCCGCGGGCTCGTGGAAGAGTCGCTCAACTGGGGAATCATGGAGCCGAGGCTATTCGAGCTCTACGAGGGGTTGCTTCGGTAGGGCAGCCGCGGCGGGCTGCTGGGGAGCGAGGCGGGCGGCGCCGCCACGTGCGACGGAAGACGGGGAGCGAACGGTGGAGATACAGGTCCCAGGAGTTCTCGCGGCGTACGTGGGCTACCCGCGCGTCGCGCTCGTGCTCGGCTCTGGATTCGGCGGACTCGCCGAGAGCGTCGATCCGCAACTGGCGGTGTCCTACGCGGACGTTGAGGGCTACCCGCGCCCACCCAGGGCCATTCCCGGCCACGCGGGGACGCTTCTGCTCGGCACGATCGGCGATCTGCGGGTCGCGGTCTTCTCCGGCCGCGTCCATCGTTACCAAGGGGTCAGTTCGCTTGATGCTGCGTATCCCGCGCGGCTCGCCGCCGCGCTCGGTGCGGACACGCTCGTCGTGACGAACGCCGCTGGCGGCGTGAATCCCGACCTCGCACCTGGTGACGTGCTTCTCATCTCAGACCACATCAACCTCACCGGCGATAGCCCGTTGGTGGGATGGCCCGGTCCTGAGGGCGGCACGCCATTCGTCCCGATGACTGACGCGTACGATCCCTCGCTCCGCCAGATAGCCCGCGATGTCGCCGCCGACCAGAAGCTGCACCTGCGAGAGGGGGTCTACGCGGGGCTTCTCGGCCCGGCGTTCGAGACCCCCGCTGAGGTGCGCTACCTGCGGACAGTGGGCGCGGACGTCGTGGGCATGTCCACGGTACCCGAGGTGATCGCGGCCCGCGCGCTCGGTCTGCGGGTGCTCGGACTCTCACTTGTGACGAACGTGGCGGCAAGCCACGGACTGGGCCACGAAGAGGTGCTGGAGCGAGCAGCACGCGCTCAGGGCGACCTGACTCGCCTGCTGCTTGGTATACTTTCTCGGCTTTCCTGAGTGGAGGTGTGCCGCGCGAGTGGCGGGCCGACAGCGGGGGAAGCACCGTTACACCGAACACGAGGAGCTCTCAATGGATCATCACGTGAAGGACCCGTCCCTCGCCGCCGCCGGCAAGGCGCGCATCGAGTGGGCCGACAAGGACATGCCCGTGCTCGCCTCTATCCGCGAGCGGTTCGAGCGTGAGCGCCCGCTCGAGGGCGTGCGGGTGAGCGCCTGCCTGCACGTCACGACCGAGACCGCGAACCTCATGCGCGCCCTCAAAGCCGGCGGTGCCGATATCGTGCTCTGCGCCTCAAACCCGCTCTCGACGCAAGACGACGTGGCCGCCGCGCTCGTGAGCGAGTACGGCATCCGTACCTACGCCATCAAGGGTGAAGACACGGACACGTACTACGCCCACATCGACGCCGCGATCGACCACCGCCCGCAGGTCACGATGGACGACGGTGCCGACGTCGTCGGCCGCATACACGCCGATCGCACCGAGGCGCTCGCCGACATCATCGGCGGCACCGAAGAGACGACGACGGGCGTCATCCGCCTGAAGGCCATGGCCGAGGACGGCGCACTCAAATACCCGATCGTCTCGGTGAACGACGCGAACACGAAGCACCTGTTCGACAACCGGTACGGCACGGGCCAGTCAACCATTGACGGCATCATCCGCGCCACGAACCGCCTCATCGCAGGTCGCACCCTGGTCGTTTCCGGCTATGGCTGGTGCGGCCGCGGCGTCGCGATGCGTGCCGACGGCCTCGGCGCGAACGTGATCATCTGCGAGATCGACCCGCTGCGCGCGCTCGAAGCCGTTATGGACGGCTACCGGGTCATGCCCGCCGTCGAGGCTGCTGCGCAGTGCGACATCTGGGTCACGGTCACGGGCGACATCAACGTCATCGACTCGCCCATGTTCGAGGCGATGAAGAACGGTGCGATCATCGC
>CAYGYT010000035.1:0-21261 GCA_964354215.1 uncultured Eubacteriales bacterium
CCCACGACGAAGAGCACGACGTCGGCGAGGATCGTCAAGACGAGCGCGAGGACGCCGAGTGCCACGGCCAGCGGCCAGAGCAGGAAGAGTGGCAGCCACAGGTGGAAGGGGCGGCGCTCGGACGATGCGATGCGCAGGTCGAGCATTGCCGGGGGGACGTTCATCGCCGAATCCTTTCCGCCGCTTCGTCCGCCGAGATCTCGCCGCGCTCGAGCAGGTCCAAGACGTCGTCTCGCCCTGGGGAGGCCTCGACTTCGACCAGCTGCAGCTGCGCGATGATGCGGTTGAGGCGGCTCTTGACGGTGGGGTAGCTGATGCCGAAGGCCTTCTCCATGTCCTTGATCGAGCCGTGACTGCGGACGAACTCGCTCACGAATACCTGATCTTCGTAGCGTAGGCGGGCGAGCGGCGGCAGCTCGAACTCACCCTGGATCGAGATGCCGGTGTCGGTCCGCACCTTGGTCACGACGAAGTGGCTCTCGCCGGTGAGGTCGGTCAGCTCGTGCCAGTCGTTCGTCATGGAAAGCCCTCCACTCATTCAGTTGCCGAAACATGTATACCCAATATGCTAAAGAAAATCAATAGCAATATGATGAAACTCAATATCCCACAGGAAGTCGGCGAAATCAGGTTCGGCTCCGCACCTACTCAATCGCGCCCAGGGTGCGCTGGACGCGGGTATGAAACGCTTGTAGTGAGGCCGCTTGGCACCCGGTTCACTAGGGCCGGTCGGCGACCAAGTCACGAGTCCAGATCGGCCAAATGCGCGAAGGGGTGTGCCGTGGAAGAGCACGTCGAGTTCATGGGGCTGGTCCTGGACGATGAGGGGCTTCACACGCCGGTGGGCCTGATGGCTCTCGGCGACTTGACGAGAGCCGAGTTCGCACGCGAGGTGGTCAGGGACGGCGAGGGGCCGACCACCCAAGGAACGTCGGCTCCTGCGGTGATAGGAGGGGCCCTCGTCGGCGGGGCGCTGCTCGGAGGCGCTGGGGCGGTGGGCGGCGCGCTCCTCGGCTCGACGGTGAAGCAGGAGGTCCCCGGAACGCCGAGGTTCAGAACTGCATCGGTGAAGCTCGTCTTCGAGACGCAGTCGTCCGACTTCTCGATGGAGATTCCACGCGACAAGGAAGTGGGCGCGCACAAGTTCGCCCAGACTGTCGAGCGGGCCATGAAGAAGCACAGACGCTGAGGCGCGGCTGGTGCCGAGCGCTGCGTCAAGGCGCTGCGCGCAGGAACCGATACTGTAGAGGCGCGCGTGGTTGCGCCACGACTCGCTTGAGCACGTCCGAGTACCGAAACTCGCTCGGGCTGCCTATGCTTGACGGCAACGCAACGAAGAAGACCAACGAAGGAGAAGCGTGCTGATGCGTGGTCGATTCGGCTTGATGCGCTTGCTCGCCGCGAGCATCCTGGTTCTCGGGCACGGAACAGCCGCGACGCCGACTCTTGTCTTGGCGTCGGTGGTGCCGGTGTCTTGGGCGACCCAGCGGCTCTCGACGCAGCGCTCTCAGGCGCTGCAGACCGCCCCACTGAAAGTCGCCACAACCGTATTCAAGAGCGGCGCACTGACGTGCGTCCAGGGCACGGTCACCAACGAGAACTCCTACGCGGTCAACTACCCTCAGGTCAGCATCACCCTCAAGGACGCCGGCGGCACCGCTGTGGGCAACTACACCGGCATCGCCGGAGGGTATAGAGCGGGCCCCGGCGAGAAGCTGCCATTCGGCCGGACCTTCGACGTGTTCACGTCCGACGCATCGCAGTTGACAGCTATCGTGACTGCCACGGCGTACCGGGAGTTCGAGCCCCTGCCCGTGACCCTTGCAGAGGTCGAGACGTCCTACGCTCCAAGTGGAGGACTGCGTCTCTACAAGAGCACGTTCCGCAACGATTCGCCGTACGCCGTGGAGGGACCCACGGTAGCAGGCTGGGAACTTGATGCGAGCGGTGGCCTCATCGACACCTTCTTCGCGCACGACTGGGTGGTGATCCCCCCGGGTGGGATCTTCAGAACCACCTACACCGGCTTCGCTTCCTTCGCGCTCCCCGCGTCCGTGAAGGTCTGGTGCCAGGCGAGGCCGCTGGGAATCGCATCGCCGACCGTCACGATTGCGGGAGTGCCCACCGGCTGGTCGCGATCGAACGTCACCTTCACCCTGACGTCGTCGGACGCAGCATCGCGGCCCTACTACCGCATCGGCGGTATCGGCGCCGAACTCGTCCCCTACGTGGCACCGGTGACGATCTCAAGCGAGGGGCGGACGACCGTCGAGTACACGTCCGTAAACGGCGGTCTTCAAGGCCCGATTGCCACCGCGGTCGTGGCCATCGACAAGACGGCACCGCGCACCGTCTCGAACACCCGGTCAAGCTATCGGGGCAGCGCGACGATCACGCTCACTCCCAGGGATTCCGTCTCGGGCGTGCTCGATACCCGCTATCGCGTTGACTCGGGAACCTGGCGGGCGGGTACGAGGGTCATCGTGCGCAGCCTCGGGAGACACACGCTTCGGTTCTACTCGCGTGACAAAGCAGGCAACGCCGAGCAGGTGCGGACGGCGTCCTTCACCATCACGCGGTAGGGCGATGACCGCCGCCGGTAAGCCCGACGAGCCGACAAATCCGGACGCCGTGTTTGCGCGCTCGTTCGCTGTCGGGTGCGGTGTGCTGTTCTTCTCGTTCCTGCTCCTGTGGGCGCTCGTGTACCTCTTCTGGATGCGCTGAGGGCCGTCGAGCGTGGATCACGTCGCCGCCTGTGCGACGATACCGGGGTGAAGCGAGGGCACGTGTCGGAGCGTCTTGCTCGGCAGTGGCTCGTGTCGCGTGAGACCGGGGAAGGAGGCGCCGAGTGAACAAGGACTTCATCAATCAGGAGATCGAGAAGGCCATGCGAGCCCACGACAAGCCTCGGCTGTCGATCCTTCGGCTCGTGAGAAACGAGATCGACACGAAGGAGAAGGCGGACAAGCGGCTACTCTCGGACGAAGAAGTGGTCGCTGCCGTGAAGAAGGTCCTCAAGCAGACGGGCGAGACGCTCGACGGCTCTGTCAAGGCCGGCACGAACGAAGCGCGCACGGCCCTTCTACAGGAGCAGGTCGATATCCTCAGCGAGTACCTGCCGCAGCAGGTGTGCGGCGACGAACTGCAGGCGCTGGTCGATCGCGTGCTTGCGGAGAACGGGTTCACCGAGAAGCGCGACATGGGCAAGGCGATCGGGCTTGTCGTGGCCCAGACCGGTGGCAACTGCGACAAGGCCGCAGTCGCGCAGATCGTCGGCGCCCGTCTCTCCTAGCCTGGAACCCGCGTATCCCGGTCCGGGTGCCGATGGACGCTACCTTGCTCGCCGACGCCGGGGCGCTGCCTACAGCGCGACCTCGTAGATCCGCCAGGTCTTGTAGCGCTTCCCGCCGAAGCTGGTTGCCGCTCGCAGGATAAGGTCGTTGTCCTCGAGAAGCAGCGATGCTTCGATAGTGCGGTAGCCGTTCGCCGTCGCGTACTGGTACGTCTCCTCGAAGAGCAGCGCGTCGATGCCGCGCACGCGGTAGCCAGGCTTGATGCCGAAGAACATCAGTCGCAGGCGCGGTATGCGTCGACGCATCGCGAGCACGCGGGCGATGCGCACGGGATCTGAATCGCCGAGAACGCCCCACCGCGGCCTGAGCGCCCAATTTGGGTCCGGGAACGCGCCGAGCATCGCGACCGGCTCGCCGTCGACGGCGGCAAAGCGAATGAGACCCGGGTCGATGATGGGCTTGAGCGTGTCACCGATCGTCTCGGCTTCGGCGTCGGTGACCGGCAGGAAGCCCCAGTTCGCGGACCACGCGTCGTTGTATACGTGAATCACCTGCGTTATCTCGGCGGTGAACTCCGGCATCCGCATCGTGCGCGTCTGCACGCGGTTGCGAACGCGCACCGATCGCGCGACATCGGCGAGGCGATCAGCGGGAACGTCGGCCAGATCGATGAGGTAGGCGTGGTAGTCCTTGACCTTCGAGGCGCCCCAACGCTCGAGCAGCTCCCCGTAGTAGGGCGGGTTGTGCGTGCATTCGACGGTTGGTGGCGTGTCGAACCCGTCGATCAGCACGCCCTGTCGCTCGTACGTTGCGTTAGAGTACTCGCCCGGCCCGCGCATCGCGGTCATGCCGCGCGCCGCGACCCAGTCGCGCGCTGCGTCGAGCAGCGCCGAGGCCGCCTCGAAGTCGTCTTCGGCCTCGAAGAAGCCGAAGAACCCCAGCTTCGCGCCGTAGTAGTCGTTGAACCGCCGGTTCACGCACGCCGAGACGCGACCGACCACCCGCGAGCCGCGCCGGGCGAGGAAGTGCGTGACTTCGGCCTGTTGGTGGTAGGGGTGTGCCGCCGTAAGCAGGCCGACCGTGCCGAGGAGCCGGTTGCCGAGGTAGTCGGCATTGAGAGGAGGCGTCCAGTTGGGGTCGCCGCGATACAACCGCCACGGCAACGCGACGAACTCGCGAATGCGCGGATCACCCAGGCCGAACTGCTCGACCCTCAAGGACTCCATGTGCTGACCTTAGCAGAGGCGGCCCGCGTCTTGGCAGGAAGTGAGCGTCACGGGGTGACTAAGGGCTTGAGCCAGTCGAAGAGCCGGCCGTCGGCGTACTCGTGGTAGACGAAGTACGAGAGCAGCAGTCCGCCGACGATGTCGATCGAGTAGTGACCGTGCGACAGCAGCATGGCGCCGCACACCACCACGACCAGCACATTCATCACCGCGCGCAGCCGGGGTGCCTCGGATTCGTCGACGAAGAGACAGAACAGGAGGGCTGAGGCTGCGTGGCCCGAGGGGAACTCACCGTTCTGTGTGACACGGACGATCCCGTGAAACGCGCCGTTCCCGAGGGGTCCGGCAAGAGGCGTGAGGTTGATGATGAACGCTCGGAGGAGCTCCATGATGCTGAACAGCGCAATCATCTTCGGCAGCTCGCGCACGTGACCGCGCGCCACGTACCAGATGAGGAGTGCGAGCTCCGTGAGGAGCGCGATGTCGGTGACGTACTGCATCCACTGCACGTAGGGCAGCGTGTCGAAGAGCAGGTCGGGAGGCAGGGGTCGATCGGGGAAGCGTGCGGCGATGAAGGTGCTCGACGCCCTGGAGGCCAGGAACGCCGCGATGAGCAGCCCGCCCGATACGACCAGGCTGCGGGTCCAGTTCGAGCGCTCGGCCCGCGGCGCGTGCATCAGCGGCTGGCCACGACGTTGGTGCCCGCCGAGCCGTCCACGATCTGCTCGATGTCGGCCAAGGCGCCGATGGCGGCTCGCCCGCCAGTCTGCTCTACAAAACGGACGGCGGCCTCGACCTTGGGACCCATCGAGCCGGCCGGGAACGGCATCGCCCGCAGCTCGTCCGCTGTCACGGTGTCAAGGCGGCGCTGGTTCAAGGTGCCCCAATCCAGGTAGACGCCGTCGACGTCGGTCGCCATCACGAAGAGGTCCGCCTTGAGTTCTCGAGCGAGCAAGCCGCTTGCGAGGTCCTTGTCGATGACCGCCTCCACTCCCACGAGGGTCGGGCCGTCTTCGCCGGGCTTGAACATCGTCGGCACACCGCCTCCGCCGGCGCAGATCACGATGACGTGTCGTTCCAGCAGCCACCGTATCGGGCGGATCTCGAAGATCTGCTTGGGCTCGGGCGACGGCACCACGCGGCGCCAGTGCCTCCCGTCGCGTTTGAAGACCCAGCCCTTCTCGGCCGCGATGGCATCGGCGTGCTTCTTGTCGTAGATGGGACCCACGTATTTGGTCGGATCCTCGAATGCCGGGTCTGCCGGGTCGACCTCGACCATCGTGAGTATGGTCGCGAACGGCATCTCTGGCGGCAGTAGGTTACCGAGCTCCTGCTCGACGAGGTAGCCGATCATGCCCTCGGTCTGAGCGCCGAGAACGTCGAGCGGGCACGTGTCGACCTCGTCGTACGCTGCAGCCTGCAACGCGAGTAGACCCACCTGTGGTCCGTTCCCGTGCGAGATGACGAGTTCGTGCTCCATGGCCACAGGCGCGAGTGCGTGCGCGGCGATCCGGACGTTCTCGCGCTGCACGTCTGTCGTCATCGGCTGGCCACGCTTGAGCAACGCGTTCCCGCCGAGGGCTACCACTACCCTCACTCTTCGATCCTCTTCCCCCGCTTTAGAGCCCGGCGACTGCCGCCGTCCCGATCTACGCGTCTTTGGGCCGATCGCGCCTGCACCCACGAACGTAGTATGCCTTGTCACGAGCAGTCACGTTGGTCCTCAGGCTCTCTCCATCTCGCGGAACGAACACCGAGCCCGACCCGTTTCGCAGGGCGCCAGCACGCCTCCGTGCTGCTCAAGCCTCGCGGATGCCCAAACGCACATACACTCCTGCGGCCGCTTCCAGCACCAGCAACGCCGCGAGCCTCACGGTCCGCTGGTCCGGGGTGTCCGCCTCAGCGTCGATTTCGGTGATGTCCATCCCCCGCACACGCGGATCGCCGGCGAGTAGGAAGACCAGCTGCCGCAGCTCGTCTGCCGAGATTCCGCCGGGGGCCGCCGAGGGGCATCTCGTCACCTCTGACTCGGCGATGCGCTCGGCCATACTGTGTTTTGCGCATATACCGCATATACAGGTGTGAACGTACCCCCAACAGAGGCTCGCGCGCACCCTTCGGTGCCGAATGCGAGCGCTCCGGCCGGAATGGAAGGCGCGACGCAACGATGACGAACCCAACGAGGGCGAACCCTGTCGTGCTGAGCCCGCGTCCGCTCAGCGTCGACGAAGTCGTGGCGGTCGCGCGTAGGGGCGCACGGGTCGAGATTGCGAGCGAATCGATCGCCGCTATGCAGACCTCACGCGCACACATCGAGCGGCTCGCGTGCTCGGGCGAGCCCGTCTACGGCGTCAGCACAGGGTTCGGCGCGCTCGCTACCCGCTACATCGAGCCGGAGCTCCGGCAACAGCTCCAGCGCTCGCTCATTCGCTCGCATGCGGCTGGGACGGGTGCCGCCGTCGAAACCGAGGTCGTCAGAGCGATGATGCTGCTCCGACTGGCGACGCTCGCCACGGGGCGGTCCGGTGTGCGCGTCGAGACCGCGGAGGCGTATGCGAACCTGCTCAACTCGCACATCACGCCTCGAGTTCCTGAGTACGGGTCCCTCGGCTGCTCGGGCGATTTGGCCCCGCTCGCGCACTGTGCGCTTGCCGTGATGGGCGAGGGCGAGGTGTTCGATGCGTCGGGAGCGCTTGTTCCGCCTGCCGACGCGCTGGTCGCGGCCGGACTCGCGCCCGTCGAGCTGCGGGAGAAGGAGGGGCTCGCGATCATCAACGGGACCGACGGCATGCTCGGCATGCTGTGTCTTGCCATCGCCGACCTGCGCGCGCTCGCGAGGGTCGCCGACATCGCTGCGTCGATGAGCGTGGAGGCGCTCCTCGGCACGACGCGCGTCTTTCAGGCAGACGTGATGGCACTCAGGCCGCATCCGGGCCAGGCAGCCTCGGCGCGCAACATGATGCGACTGCTCGCAGGTTCGAAGATTGTGGAGTCGCACCGTACGAACGACCGTCGAGTACAGGACGCCTACTCCCTGCGATGTGCGCCCCAGGTGGCAGGCGCGGTTCGAGACACGCTCGATCACGCCGAAGCGGTTGCCACGCGGGAGCTGGCCTCGGCCATCGACAACCCGGTCGTACTTGAAGACGGGCGCATCGAGTCGAACGGCAACTTCCACGGAGCACCGGTCGCCTACGTACTCGATTTCCTTGCGATCGTCTCGGCGGACCTGGCTTCCATGAGCGAGCGTCGGACGGATCGGATGCTCGACGCCGCCCGGTCCAACGGGCTGCCGCCATTCCTGGCTGGCGACCCGGGTGTCGACTCCGGTCATATGATCGCGCAGTACGCCCAGGCGTCCATCTTAAGCGAGCTCAAGCGCCTCGCCGTGCCCGCGAGCGTCGACTCGGTCCCGACGTCGGCGATGCAGGAAGACCACGTCTCGATGGGATGGAACGCGGGCCGCAAGCTACGCCGTTCGGTCGACGGCGTCGGACGCGTGCTCGCGATCGAGGTGCTGACCGCCGCCCGCGCGCTCGACCTTCGGCGGCCGCTCGCGCCCGCGCCCGGCACGGAGGCGGTGCGCGCTCTGGTGAGAGGGCGCGTCGAGGGCGTTGGCCCCGACCGCTTCCTATCGCCCGAGATCGATGCGGCGTACTCGCTCGTCGCCGACGGCAGCGTCATCTCCGCTGCTGAAGGTGCGATCGGGGGACTCGAATGATGCGCTGCATCGCGGAGGGGGAACTCTCATGACGTCTGGACCTCGCGAGGTGCGATCGCCGCGCGGCACCATGCTCTCGACCCGAGGGTGGCAGCAAGAGGCCGCGCTTCGGATGCTCATGAACAACCTCGACCCCGATGTCGCCGAGCGCCCCGACGACCTCGTCGTCTACGGCGGGACCGGCAAAGCTGCGCGCGACTGGGCGTCGTTCGACGGGCTGGTCCGTACGCTGCGTACGCTCAAGGCCGATGAGACCATGCTCGTGCAGTCCGGCCGCCCGGTCGGCGTCATGCGCACGCACGAGTGGGCGCCGCGCGTGCTCATCGCGAACAGCAACCTCGTGCCCGAGTGGGCCACGTGGCCGGAGTTTCGCCGGCTCGAGCATCTCGGGCTCACGATGTACGGCCAGATGACGGCGGGCTCCTGGATCTACATCGGCACGCAGGGCATCGTACAGGGCACGTACGAGACGTTCGCCGCGATCGCCGAGAAGCGCTTTGGCGGGTCGCTCGCGGGAACGCTCACTGCGACAGGCGGTTGTGGCGGAATGGGCGGCGCCCAGCCGCTCGCCGTGACCATGAACGACGGCGTCTGCCTCGTGTACGACGTGGACCCCTCCCGGCTCGAGCGCCGCACCGAGCTGCGCTACCTCGACGAGTGGACCGACAATCTCGACGATGCCCTTGCGCGCGTGCTCGCAGCGAAGCGCGAGAGACGACCGCTCTCGGTGGGTCTCCAGGCGAACGCCGCCTTCGTCCTGCCCGAGTTGTTGCGCCGAGGAGTCGAGGTGGATGTGGTGACCGACCAGACCTCGGCGCACGATCCGCTCGCGTACCTGCCCCTCGGCGTGTCGCTCGAGGAGTGGCGTGAGTACGCGGAGCGAGACCCGGACGGATTCGTCGAACGTGCCCGCGCATCCATGGCCACGCACGTCGAGGCGATGGTGGGCTTCATGGACGCGGGTGCCGAGGTCTTCGACTACGGGAACTCCATCCGCAAGGAAGCTCAGCTCGGCGGTTTCGAGCGCGCATTCGACTTCCCCGGCTTCGTGCCTGCCTACATCCGGCCGCTCTTCTGCGAGGGCAAGGGGCCGTTTCGCTGGGCGGCGCTCTCGGGCGATCCCGCCGATATCCATGCGACGGACGAGGCGATCCTCGAGCTCTTCCCCGAGAACGAGGGCTTGTGCCGCTGGATCGGCAAGGCGCGCGAGCGGATCTCGTTCCAGGGGCTTCCAGCGCGCATCTGTTGGTTGGGCTACGGCGAGCGAGATCTCGCGGGGCTGCGATTCAACGAACTGGTTGCCGAAGGTACCCTCAAGGCGCCGATCGTCATCGGCAGGGACCACCTCGACTGTGGCTCGGTCGCGTCGCCCTACCGGGAGACCGAGGCGATGATGGACGGTTCGGACGCGATCGCCGATTGGCCGCTCCTGAACGCGCTCGTGAACACGGCCTCCGGCGCCTCATGGGTCTCGATCCACCACGGGGGCGGGGTAGGGATCGGCCGCTCGATCCATGCGGGGCAGGTGACCGTCGCCGACGGGACTGCTCTGGCCGCCGAGAAGATCGAGCGCGTGCTCACGAACGACCCCGGGATGGGCGTCATCCGCCACGTCGATGCCGGCTACGAGCTGGCCATCGAGGTCGCCGAGACGCGCGGCGTGAGAATCCCGATGCGCGAGCCGGACACGCCCAGTCCCGATGCGTCCGCCGAGCCGTCGAACGCTTCTGCCGCGGAGAGAAGGTCGACGCCGTGACCGCGACGCTCCTCACCGGCATCGGCGAGCTCGTCACCAACGACCCCGCGCTCGGCGATGGGTCGCAGCTCGGTGTGCTGCGCGACGCGGCGCTCGTCGTGGAGAACGCCGAGGTGGCGTGGGTCGGAGCCGCGAAGCACGCGCCTGCAACCGACGAGCGCATCGACGTCGGTGGGCGCGCGGTCATCCCCGGCTTCGTGGACAGCCACACCCACCTCGTGTTCGCGGGAGATCGGGCGGCCGAGTTCGCGGCGCGGATGGCGGGCGAGCGATACACGGCTGGCGGCATCGCTACCACGGTGGCGGCGACTCGCGCCGCATCGACCGAGGAACTGCGTCAGCACACTCGGCGACTCGTCGACGAGATGCTGGAGCTCGGCACGACGACGGTCGAGATCAAGAGCGGCTACGGGCTTACCGTGACCGATGAAGCTCGGCTGCTCCAGGTCGCGCGCGAGTTCACGCCCGAGACTACGTTCCTTGGCGCGCACGTCGTGCCCGACGAGTACGCCGGCAATCGAGCGGCCTACGTGGATCTGGCGGCGGGCGAGATGCTTGACGCGTGCGCGCCACACGCGCGCTGGATCGATGTGTTCTGCGACACCGGAGCCTTCACTGCCGATGAGGCGCGCCACGTTCTCAGGGCGGGCATGCGAGCCGGGCTCAAGCCGCGTCTCCACGGCAACCAGCTCGAGGCGGGACCGGGCGTGCAGCTCGCGGTCGAGCTTGGCGCCGCGAGCGTCGACCACTGCACCCACCTGACGTACGCCGACGTCGCCGCGCTCAGCGCCTCGTCGACGGTAGCGACGCTGTTACCCGCCGCCGAGTTCAGCGCGGGTTCGCGGTATCCGGACGCGCGCAGGTTGCTCGAAGCAGGCGTCACGGTGGCGCTCGCCACGGACTGCAATCCCGGGACGTCGTTCGTCACCTCGATGGCGCTCTGCATCGCGCTTGCGGTCCGGGAGATGCACCTGACACCTGCCGGTGCGCTGCACGCGGCGACGAAGGGCGGCGCGCAAGCGCTGCTTCGCACGGACGTGGGACACCTCGCTCCCGATGCCGCCGCCGACATTGTGGTGCTCGACGCTCCATCGCACGCTCACATCGCATACCGTCCGGGCGCGCCCATCGTCGCGGCCGTGTGGAAGTCGGGCGAGCAGGTGTTTGGGAAGGTGGACGCAGGGTCTCAAGCGGTAGCACGAGAGGGCTAGGCGCTCACCATGTCGTCCTCGGTCGTCTCAGGTCCGGCCACGCCCTGTTGCTCGGCCAGCAACCCGCGCATATGTTCGACGAACGCCGCTGCAAGCGTGGCGTCGAACTGGGTGCCGGCTCCCTGAGTCAGCTCAAGAAGCGCATCTTCGGCGCGCATGGCGCGTCGGTACGGACGGGCCGATGTCATGGCGTCGTATGCGTCGCACAGGGCGAGAATGCGCGCTTCGAGCGGGATATCGTCCGCCTGAAGACCGTTCGGGTACCCTGCGCCGTCCCACCGCTCGTGATGGGCCGAGATCCACGGCAAGAGCACGTCGCGCTTTGGGATCGCGTTCAGGATGCGGACTGCAAGCTGGGGATGCTGTTTGACCTGGGAGTACTCTTCGTCGGTCAGCCGATCGTTCTTTCGCAGTACTGCGTCGGCAACGCCGATCTTCCCGACGTCGTGCAGGAGCGCTGCCGTCTCGAGTTGCCGGGACCTCTCCGGGTCGAGTCCAATGGCTTCGGAGAATCGCACGGCGAGCATGGCCACCCGCCGAGAGTGCTGCTGGGTATACGGATCGCGCGCGTCGACTGCCGATGCAAGCAGCTGAACCATGCGCACGTACGACTCCTCTTCGAGCAGCTGTATGCGCTGCTCGGGACCCAGGGTGACGACAAGCTCAGGATCGTACACGATGACCTGTTCGCGACCGTGGAGCTTCGCCCAGTACAGCGCGCCGTCTGCCTTGTGGGCGAGTTCGTCACGCGTTTCGCCGTGTTCCGGCGTCGAAGCGATCCCGGCGGACAGGCCCACCGGCAACGGGCAATCGGCGTCCGCAGTGCGAGTCTCGTCTTGTAGCCGGAGGCAGACCTTGTAGGCGTCGACTGCGGACGTGTTGGGCATGACCAAAGCGAACTCGTCGCCTCCGATCCGGCACACGAAGTCGGTTGTGCGTGCTGAGGCGCGCAGGCTTGCCGCAATTGCCTCGAGGCGTCGATCGCCCGCAGCGTGACCGTAGATGTTGTTCGTCTGGTCGAAGTCATCCACGTCGACGCACACCAAGCTCAGCTCGCTCTCCTCTCTCAGCGCGCGCTCGATCTCAGTGGCGAGCCGCTCGTGGAAGAACCGGTGATTGTAGAGTTTGGTGAGAGGGTCGACGAGGGCGTGCTGGCGAAGGGAGTCGTTCTCGAGCGAGAGCACGACGTTTCTGCCTATTGTGGCAAGGCCCAGAAGCGCTGCCAGTCCTGTGAAGAGCCAGACGCCGAGCGAGTCTCCTTCCCAAGACACTCCTAGATACACGAATGCCGGAAGGGCCAGGAACGTGGCGGCCATCACCGCGATCGCCGACCAGAGAGGCGTCGGCCGTACCTGTACCTCCTGGAAGCGGAGCGAGACGCCTCGCTGCCGGACCCGAACGATAGCCGCGAGCGTGAACATCCCATACGCGATGAGCCACGGCAGGTCACGAACCTGCGCGACCGCTCCTCCGGCAAGCTCCAGTTCGGCCCACGGGAAGAGGGTGGCAAGCAGGCTGCCCGCGATGACAGCCAGTGCCGCTACGAGGAGCGGAAGGTGCCAGAAGCGAAGGCGCGGCCTCGACGTGAACACCACGACGAGCAGGCTGATGCTGAGAACCAGTGAGAGGTAGCTCAGCAGGCTCTGGACGAGATCGCGCTGCGGGCGCATTCCGTACGCCGGGAACAGCGCGAACGAGAAGACGACGGCAGCCACGAGCAGGACGACAAGAATGATGTCGACCGCGCGCCGCAGTCGTCTGACCGCGAGTGCGGGGACCGGATCGAGGAAGCCCAGGGCCGCGACGAAGAACGCGACGTATGAGCTGATCCACACCATGCTTGCCACGGGTGTCGAGGGAGCCGCGCCCAACGCATCCGATCCGCCAACGCTCAGGGACAGCGCGTCTCCTGCCGCCATGAGCGCGGAGCCGGTGGCGAGTAGCAGCCAGCCGGACCGCTCGTGGCGCGGTGCCACTCGCGCTGCGAGAACGCACGAGATGGGCGCAAGCACGGCGAAGAGCACAAAGGCGACAGCAGAGACAGCCGTGGTCGTGGTCTCCCCGAGCGGCAAGTGGTACACCTGCGTCTTGAGCAGGAGGAATGCAACAATCGCCACAACGGCAAGCCCGGTCGCTCCGCGAAACAGGACGCGATTGTGCCCCGTTTCGGAGTCCGGCAGGTCCCCACCCATATCCAGGCCGTAGGCCATGTCGTCTTCCACCCCGCCCGCCTTTTCTCGCGCTGGTACAAGAATCGGCTTGCCGCGTCGACGACTGAAGCCTCAGCCGTGAAGGAGTTCATGCGGCTCGGTGATGCGGCGGGTGTCCCGGGAAGCGTCGCAACCAGCCCGTTCGCGGGTACTCTCCTCTACGGGGCCTGGGAGGCGAGCCGTGCACCACGAGGACTACATGCGCCGGGCGATCGAGTTGAGCCGCGAGAAGATGCTCGACGATGGAGGTGGACCCTTCGCCGCCGTCGTTGTCATGGATGGGCAGATCGTCGGCGAGGGCTGGAACCATGTGACGCTCCGCAACGACCCAACGGCCCACGCGGAAGTGAGCGCCATCCGGGACGCTTGCGAGCGACTCGGCACGTTCTCTCTCGAGGGCGCGGTCATCTACACGAGCTGCGAGCCATGTCCCATGTGCCTGGCCGCCATCTACTGGGCACGCATATCGAAGGTCTACTACGCCAACACGACCGAGGACGCCTCGGCGATCGGCTTCGACGACGGGTTCCTCTACGCGGAGCTGGCCCGCCCCGCCGAGGAGCGCTCGTTGCCGTCCGAGCGCCTCTACCTCGATGAGGCCCGAGCGGTCTTCGCCGAGTGGGATGCGATGCCCGACAAGGTCGAGTACTGACGGGCGCGATGCTATCCTCAGACCGCCCTGCCGACAGACCGCTCTGCCGAGAGACTGCCGTGCCGAGAGACTGCCCTGTTAAGAACGCGGAAAGCGCGTCGATCCTTCAGGAGGAACACATGGCGACAAAGGCCGACTTCACACCCGAAGAATGGGAAGTGCTGCAGTGGGCCGTGGCCGACACGATGGCCTACGTGTCACTCGCCGATCCGGGCATGTGGGATTCCTTCAAGGAAGCAGGCGGGGCCGCGCGCTACATCGCCGACGCAAAGGCGAACAGCGCGAGCCTGCTCGTACGGGATCTGGCAGGGAATCTGAGGGCTGGTCGCGACAAGGAAGCCACGGCCAATCCGGCCGACATGGCGGGTGAGGTCGCCGAGCGCCTTGCCGAAGCTTCACGGCTCATCGCCGAGAAGGCTGCCGATGAGCTCGACGCCTTCAAGGAGTTCATCCTCGGCGTGGCCCAGGCCACGGCGGAGGCCAAGAAGGGCGTCGGCGACAACGAGCAGGCGGCGATCGAGACTATCAGGGCAGCGCTCGGGTAGAGAGCGCCAGCGCCCCGATCGTTGCCGGAACTGAAACGTCGGCCAGCGCAACAAGCGGCACGGTGGCGAGCAGCCGGCTGCCCAGTCGCAGGTCGAGCAGCGCGACCTGCTGTCCCGCGAGGACCGGAAGCGGCCTCAGGGATTCCGGGCGCACGCGTCGCGTGATCGGGCCACTCCCATCGAGCAGCGCCATCGAGACGGCGCGCGCCGGACGGGCGAGCACGGCCGCCGTCGCCACCGCCGACTGAGACGCGACGACGCTCGCGGCGACTGTGATCGTCGTCGTGCTCGAGACGAGCTCTCGGACGTGCGTGTGGGCGAAGCCCCAGTCGAGCAGTCGGCGCATCTGCACGAAGCGGTCCTTGTTCGAGCTGGCTCCAAGTACGACCCCCACGAGCTCTACTCCGCCACGCTTGGCCGCGCCCACGAAACAGAAGCCTGCGGGTCGCGTGTAGCCGGTCTTCACCCCTTCGATGCCCGCGTACCCACCGAGCAGGTGGTATGTGGAGCGCAAGACGACAGCCTTCTTCCCCGGCCGAGGCACCAGGACGCTCTGCTTTCGGACAATGCCTCTCAAGACCGGGTCAGCGAGAACGCGGCGTGCGAGGACCGAGAGATCCTGGGCGTTCGAGCGCTCTCGCTTTCCGAGGCCGTGAGGATCGGTCGCGTACGTCCCGGTGAGCCCCAGTTTCCGGGCCTTCGCGTTCATGAGCGCGACGTAGCGTGCCTCGGTTCCGCCGATGTGAATCGCGAGTGCCTCGGCCGCGTCGTTCGCCGAGACGATCAGCATCATGTCGAGCAGCTGGCGGACGGTGAGACGCTGACCGGCAACGAGTCCGACGTCGCCCTCCTCGATGGCAGCTGCTTTGGCCGCGACGACCACGGTCTCGTCCAACGAGGCTCGCTCTCGCACCACCAGGGCGTTCAGCATCTTGATGGTGCTCGCGACCCGTCGCTGCGTGAGCGGCGCCCGCGACCACAAGGGGACGCCGTCAATGGTCATGAGTGCTGCGGCAGGCGCGGTAATCGACGGCGGGGCGAGCGCAGCGACGGCGGTCGCCGGGAGGCCACCACAGGCGAGCGCGAGGGCGAGCAGCAGCGTAGCCGCGAAGCGACGCGTGCGGTTCGTGAGGTTCGCGCGGCTCACGCTCTAACCTCCTCGGGGCCTCGCCAGCAATGCATCGATCGTGACGCGCTGTTGCGGACACCACGAGCAGCTGCGGTCACGGCGCGTCGCCGAGAAGTCTCGCCGTTTGCTGTCGCTGCGGCAATCCCTCGGCTGGTGAGCGCAACACGGTCCAACCGCCGCGGGCGTCGTCTACGAGACGATAGAGCCGCTGCGCTAGGAGCCCGCGACCGCCGCGCCGCGCCGCGCGCGTATGCGGGCGTCTCACACACCGCTTGTTCGCCGTCAGCCGCCCGCCGCAGTCCGCGCGCTCGCGGGTCCCTACTCGAGTTCAAGCTTGACGGTCCGTACCCGGTCCTCGCAGGTGACCTCCGTGAAGCCGAGTGTTTCCACGAGGCTGAGCATCCGTTGGTTGTCGGCGGAGATGTAGCCTCTGATCTCGGTGAAGCCTTTGTCGCGCGCGATCCCGATGATGACGTCGATCAATTTGAAGCCCAGACCGCGTCCCTGGAACTCGTCGTGGACGATCGCGGCGAACTCCCCACTTCCGCGATCCGCCTCGCCCGTGAGCCGGCCCACGCCGATGACGCGCTTCTTCTTGCCGCGACTGAGCTCGGCCACGATGGCGATCTCGCGGTCGTAGTCGATGTTGGTGAAGCGCGTGAGTCTCGCGTGGTCGAACTGGAACACCTCGCCGAGGAACCGGTCGTGCAGCGTCTTGGCGGATACCGTCGCGAGCAGCTCGCCGATCATCGGCTCGTCTTCGGGGCGAACCGGGCGCAGAAGGACCTCGGTCCCATCGGTGAGCTTCCACGGCGCGATGTACCGTGTCGGGTAGGGCGTGATGACCAAGTGCGGCATCTTCGGCTTGCCCTCCAGCACGGATTCGTCGACCACGATGCGGGCGTCGACCGCGCACGCCTTCCCCTTCGAGATCACGAGCGGGTTGATGTCGATCTCGGCGATCTCGGCAAAGTCCACAACGATGTTCGAGAGCATCGTGAGCAACGACTCGATCTCTTCAAGATCGGGAGCCATCACACCGCTCGGCGGCTTGAGCATCGTCTTGAAGATGCGCGTCTCTTCCATCATCCGGCGCGCAAGAATCTGGTTGAGCGGCGGCAGGCCTACCGAGAAGTCGGCGAGGCCTTCGGCAACCACTCCGCCTGCCCCAAAGACGATTACCGAGCCGAACTGCCGGTCCTTCTTCATGCCGAGGATAAGCTCGTAGTCGACGTTGCGGACCATCATCTCGACCGAGACGCCCTCGATGACCGCCTTGGGCGCACGCTTCTCGACGCGGTCGAGGATGCGCTGGTAGGCCTGCTCAAGGTCCGTCGGCGAGCAGACGCCAAGCTCGACCCCGCCGACGGCGTTCTTGTGCGTGATGTCGTGCGACACGATCTTGAGCACGACCGGGTAGCCGATCTTCTCGGCGGCCTTCAGCGCCTCGGCGAGGGTATGGGCGGTGCTCTGCGGCACGACCGGGATGCCGTAGGTCGTGATGAAGCGCTTCGACTCCTCCTCGGTCAGTATCGTCCGCCCGGTATGCGCGACCGTGCGAAGGAGCGCGAGCAGGTTGTGCTTGGGAGGCGCCACGTCGATGGGGAGCTCCGAGGGGGTCTGGTACAGGAGCTCGAGGTTGCGCGCGTAGCGATACGTGCCGAGGTAAGCCTTCACCGCGTCTTCGGGAGTCTCGTAGCAGGGAACGCCGGCTTCTTGGAAGATCTCGCGGCCGCGCTCGACCGTCCTGCCGCCCATGAGCACGGTGACGATCGGCTTGCAGGCGGTCTTCGCAAGCGCCGCGACCTGCTCGGCCATGGCGTCGGGGCGGGCATTGCCCTGCGGCGTGTAGATGACCAAGATACCGTTGACCGCCGAGTCATCGAGACACGCCTGCACGGCAGCGACGAACCGCTCGCTCCCCGCGTCTCCGAGCACGTCGATCGGGTTGGCGTGGCTCCAGTACGGCGGCAGAGCCTCGTCGAGGCGCTCCATCGTGCTTTCAGATAGCGGCGCGAGATGCCCGCCAAGCTCGACGAGCGCGTCAGTTGCCATAACGCCAAGTCCGCCTGCGTTCGTGACGATGGCGACGTCGCCGCCCTGCGGGAGCAGGTGGGAGTCGAGGACCTCGGCGGCGTGAAAGAGCTCGGCGACCTCATGCACGCGCACGATTCCGGCACGGCGGAAGGCCGCGTCGTAGATCTCGTCGTCGCCCGCCATCGAGCCGGTGTGCGAGAGTGCCGCGCGCGCGCTCTCGGAGTAGCGTCCCGGCTTGAGCACGATGATGGGCTTGTTGCGCGCGAAGCTCCGTGCCGCGCTCATGAAGCGCCGTGCGTTCCCGATGCTCTCCATGTAGATGAGGATGCTTCGGGTGTTCGGATCCTCGCCGAGGAAGTCCACGAGATCGGCGAAGTCGACGTCGACCATGCTGCCCACCGAGGCGAAGAGCGAGAATCCCACGTGTGCGCTCACAGCCCAATCGAGCATGCCGGTCCCGAGCGCTCCGCTCTGTGACACGAGCGCGATGTTGCCGGGCTCCGGTTCGACCGTGAGGAACGACGCGTTCAGGCCAACGCTCGGCCGGATGATGCCGAGGCAGTTCGGGCCGACGACTCGCATGGGGGAGCTGCGGAGGATCTTCTTGATGCGCTTCTCGAGAGCAGCACCGGTCTTGCCCGTCTCGCCGAAGCCGGCCGAGACCACGATCGCCCCCGAGACGCCGGCGCTCGCGCATTCCTGAAGCACGTCAGGAACGGTCGCAGCGGGAGTTGCGACGAGCGCGAGGTCGACGTGCTCGGTAACGGCGCCAATTGCCGAATAGGCCTTCAGGTCGAGGACGGCCTTGTGGTGCGGATTGACCGGGAACACGGTTCGCTCCTTGGAGCGAATAGCGTTCTCCATGAGCGTTCTTCCAACGCTGCCTTCGGTCTCAGTCGCGCCGATGACCGCGATCGTCTTTGGGTCCAGCATCCGCCGCATCCAGAACACCTCCGTCAAGAACGTTCCCCGTCCGCGCCGCTGGATACTGCCCGCGTCGCGCGTGGGGCGACAGGGCTATGCTTTGCAACAGTTGAGTCGGGACCCTGCAAGGAGGCCGATGACCGAGAGCGCCGAAGTCCCGAATACCGAGCTCCGCTCCGCCGATACGGCTGCCGACGGTGCGTCCGCGAGCATCGCGCTGCCGGTGTCCGTCGCGCTGGCGGTCATGGTCGTGTGGGGTGGCACCCCGCTGTTCACGAAGGTCGCGACCGCCCAGATCGACCCGCTCCTGGTCGGCGTGCTGCGGACCGTGCTCGCGGGGGCGCTCGCTGTGCCGCTTGTCTTCGTCTGGCGCCAGCCTCTTCCCTCCAGCGGGCGCGGCAAATGGCTTCTGGCTTTCTCCGGCTTCGCTGCGTTCGTCGCGTTTCCCCTGCTCTTCGGCGTTGGGCAGCATGAGACTTCGGCGATCCACGGCGCGCTCATCCTCGCGACGCTGCCGGTGTTCACGAGCCTGTTCGGGACGCTTCTGGAACGCCGCCCGATTTCCATTCGATGGGGCGTCGGGTGCGGAATCGCGCTTCTCGGTGAGGCGCTCGTTATCGTGTGGCGAAACGCGGGCTCCACGTCGGGCGCAAGCGTCCGAGGAGACGTCATCGTGCTCGCATCCGCGTTGATCTGCTCGATGGGATACGTTGCCGGCGCGCATCTCGCACAGACGGGCTACCCCAGCATCTCGACGACCCTCTGGGGCGTCGGACTCGCCGCGGTGGCGCTTCTGCCCCTGCTGCTATGGTCGGTCGCGTCGGACGGCTGGCCGCAGGCGACCGCGGCTGCGTGGGGCTCAATCCTCGTGCTCGCGCTGCTCACGTCGATTGTTGGCTACATCGCCTGGTACTGGGCTCTGGCGAGGGGAGGGATCAGCCGGATTGCGGGCGTTCAGTTCACGCAGCCGCTGTTCGGACTGGCTCTGGCGGCGCTGGTGCTCGGCGAGCGCCCCGGGGCGATCACGCTTGTGGCCGCTGCGGCGATCCTTCTCGGCGCGTGGCTCGTGCAGCACTCAGCGAGGCAGTAGGCCCCGGGGGCGCGTGACTGGACGCCGGCGGTTGGGAGAACATACATCGTTAGGGCATGAGACTGCACCCGGAGGCGAGCGAACATGGCTGGCGACAAGCGCATCGAGGTGACCGAAGACGGTCCGTACGTGGTGACCGGGGCGGTCCCGATTGCGAAGCAGATCATCGAGGTCGACGAGGACGGGGAGTCGGTTGCCTGGGTCGAAGGCGAGGAGCTCCATAGGCATGCCCACTACGCGTTGTGTCGATGTGGCGCCTCAGAAAGCAAACCCTTCTGCGACGCGAGTCACATGGTCGTCGGCTTCGACGGGACCGAGACTGCCACTCGAGAGTCGTACGAGGACCAAGCCGACGTGATCGAGGGTCCGGCGGTCCGCCTGATGGACGCCGTGCAGTTGTGTGCCGACACCGGTTTCTGCCACACCAAACGCATCTGGAGTCTCGCAAGGAGCGCCGAGACTGCTGAAGACGTCGATGATGTCATGCACGGAGCCGCGCTCTGCCCATCCGGCCGCTACACGGCGATCGACAAGGCGACAGGTGAGAGCTCCGAGCCCACAATCGAGCCATCAATCGGGTTGATCGAGGATCCGAGCAAGGGTGTGAGTGGGCCCATCTGGGTGCGCGGCGGCATTCCGATACAGTCGGCGGAAGGTATCGAGTACGAGGTCCGCAATCGAGCCGCGCTCTGCCGATGTGGCGCCTCGGAGAACAAGCCGTTCTGCGACGGCTCGCATGTGGAGATCGGATTCAAGGCGGAGTAGACGCGCTGGGGGGTCGCCAACGTGGCGGGTCATCAATCGCGCGGGCCGCTATGCTCTGATCGATACATGTCATCAACGGGCATCGCAAGCGGGAAGAGGGGCACGGGTGGAGGACGTCCGAACTCTCGTGATCGCCATGCTCCTGATCGTCTACTCGCTCGTGTCGCGGAAGCTCCACGGGTGGTGGGTCAGCATGCCCGCCGCCATGGTCGTCGCGGGCTACCTCGTCGGGCCCGGTGGCTTCGACCTCTTGGATATCAGCGTCGGCAGCGAGATGGTGAAGTTCGTCGCAGAAGTGACGCTGGCGCTCATGCTCTTTCACGACGCAAGCAGGATCGGGCTCACGCGTCTGCGAGATCAGACGTCGTTGCCCGCGCGTTTGCTGGGAATCGGGTTGCCGGTCATGATCGTTCTCGGGACGCTCGTAGCTCGTCTGCTCTTCCCGTCGATCGGTTGGCTCGGCGCCGCGCTCATCGCCACGATGCTCGCCCCCACTGACGCCGCGCTCGGCGAGGAAGTTGTCACCGACAAGCGTCTCCCGCCGTGGCTTCGCCAGGGCCTCAACGTGGAGAGCGGCCTGAACGACGGGTTGTCGGTCCCGGTGTTCCTGGTGCTCATCGGGTTGGCGACCACGCAGGACTGGCATACTGGCGCTCTCACCATGGAATTCGCACGCGCGATCGGCTTCGGTGTGCTCGCCGG
>CAYGYT010000036.1:0-7009 GCA_964354215.1 uncultured Eubacteriales bacterium
ATCGAGCGCATCTCGCTCGACGGGTTCGACCCGGTCTATGGCGCGCGGCCGCTCAGGCGAGTGATCCAGCGCGAGGTCGTGGACCGGGTCGCTAAGGAGCTCATCGAGGGCCGCGTGCACGAGGGCAGCACCGTGCGGATCGACGTGGATGGCACGGGAGAGCTGGTTGTGAGGTAGGGACGGGCCAGCGATTTCGCTGCATAGGTCTCTCGTGGCAGACTCGGCAAGGCGGGTACGCTCCCTCCTTGGACTACCGGCGTCGGGTTCGCAGGTCAAACGCACGCTGCTAGGCAATCCACCGAGCGCTCACTAGCTCTCCAGCAGACTCCCCGCCCTGTAGTAGAAGAACAGGCGATTCGACGTGGTATCTCTCTGGCGCGCTCTCCACTGCTCGTAGGCTTCGTGCGCTACTACGGCGCCACCCGCAACGATGCCCAGGGCCGCGCTCGTCTCCTTTGAAGCGATGTCGTGTGATGACAGCAGCAGCCCGAGGCCCGATGCACCGGGCAGAATCAGCGGTTTCGCGGCCAGACTCCAGACGAGTTGCTTCAGGTACTTGTTCGTCTCCAGCGCTTCGCGTATCTCCAGCACTGCTGTGTCTGGATATGATACTAGCAAGGTAGCAGTTCTGGCGGGGGAGGATTTCCTGCAGATCACTCGTCGCACCGACTACGCGGTCCGAATGCTTCTCAGGCTGGCGTCCGGCTCGCAGGACGTTCCGGTTTCCGTTCGCAGGATCGCCGAGGAGCAGGACGTACCGTATGCATTCGCCCGCAGCATCCAGCGTGATCTCTTGGCCGCCGGCCTCGTCGAGGCCCGGCGTGGAGCGGCGGGCGGCATGACCCTAGCGAAGCCGGCCGAGCTGATCACAGTGCTGGATATCGTGGAGGCCGTGCAGGGACCGCTGGCATGCTCCGTCTGCACGGCGGATCCTGATTGGTGCGAACTCCGAGATGGGTGTCGGATGCACGCGGTCTGGCGGGGCGCCGACGAGGCTCTGGGCGGCTACTTGGGAAGTAAGACCCTGGCGGGTCTTGTTGCCGGACAAGGGAGGTGAGGTGGGGAATGGATGTCGTCGCGCTTTCACGCCTGCAATTCGCGCTAACCGTTGGCTACCACTTCCTCTTCGTGCCACTCTCGATCGGGCTCGGGTTGGTGATGGTTCTGGCCGAGCGCCGGTACTACAAGAGTGGTAGCGATGAGGACAAGGCGGCTTCGGCGTTCTGGATCAGGATCTTCACCGCGACGTTCGCGGTGGGGGTCGCGACTGGTATCACGATGGAGTTCGCCTTCGGCACGAACTGGGCGACGTACTCGCGGTTCGTCGGCGACATCTTCGGCGCGCCTCTCGCTGCCGAGGGCCTGTTCGCGTTCTTCCTCGAATCGACCTTCCTCGCCGTGCTCCTATTTGGCAGGGAGCGTGTGTCGAGGAAGTTCTTCTACGTGTCGGCGTGGCTCGTGTGGTGCGGGTCGCTCCTGTCGGCGCTTTGGATCATCATCGCGAACTCATGGATGCAGACGCCAGCGGGCTACAAGATAGTCGAGACCGATTCGGGCACGAAGGCCCAGCTCACCGACTTCTTCGCAGCGGCGCTCAACCCGAGTACGGTGCCGCGCTACATCCACACGGTTGACGCGCTGCTCATGGTGGGCGGGTTTGGTGCGATGGCGCTTGCGGCCCACTACCTGCGCAAGGGCACCCACACCGATTTCGCACGCAAGACGATGACGACCGGTGCTGCGATCGCGCTCGTCTTCACCGTGCTCATGCTTCCCGCAGGCCACCTCCAGGCCGTTTCCGTTGTCGAGAACCAGCCGAGCAAGATCGCGGCGATGGAAGGCCACTGGGAGGACGGGCCGATTCCTCTCGGTATCATCGGTTGGGTCGACGTCGAGAACGGAAAGACCTACGGGATTGCGGTCCCGGGCGGCGTGAACATGCTTGCGGGTGACTTCGCGCGCGAGAAGTCGTACCCGGGGCTCAACAGCTTCGCGCCTGAGGATCGGCCGCCAGTGAACCTCACCTTCCAAACGTATCACTGGATGGTCCTGCTCTGGGGGGCGATGCTCCTTCTCGCGGCACTGGCATGGTTCCTGAACAGGCGCGGAAACCTGGAACGTAGGCGCGGGTTGCTGGGGTTGCTCGTGTGGTCGCCGATCCTGCCAATGCTCGCCATCCAGTTGGGTTGGGCCGCAGCGGAGGTCGGCAGGCAGCCATGGATCGTCTGGCAGGAGCTGCGAACGGTCGACGCGATCTCGAAGGCCGTGCCCGCGGGCGAGGTGGCGACGACGCTCGCCCTGTTCGTCGTCTTCTACACCGTCATCTACATAGCGTGGGTGCGCGTAGTCCTCAGGTTCATCAGAACCGGCCCGGTCGTGGGCGGGGGGGTGAAGTAGATGAGCCTCGGAGTGATCTGGTTCGTGCTCGTGGGCGTCTTGCTCGCCGGCTATGCCGTGTTCGACGGCTTCGATCTTGGTGTCGGCGTGCTCTACCCTGTCCTCGGCAAGTCCGAGGACGACAAGGCCGTCATGCGTCGCTCGATCGGCCCCGTGTGGGACGGCAACGAGGTCTGGCTGCTGACCGGTGGAGGAGCCTTGTTCGCTGCGTTTCCGGCGGTGTATGCGACCGTCTTCTCGGGCTTCTATATCGCGCTCATGCTGCTGCTGTTCGCCCTGATCTTCCGTGCGGTGGCACTCGAGTTTCGCCATCACGACCCCGCTTGGGCGAAGTTCTGGGACTGGGCGTTCTTTCTGGGTAGCGCGATTCCCGCGCTGCTCTTCGGCGTCGCAGTCGGCAACATCATCCGCGGCGTGCCGCTGACGGCTGGTGGAGAGATGATCGCGGGCGGAGGTGACCCGACCTTCCTCGGGAACCTGCTGGCAGCCCTCAATCCCTACTCGCTCGTGATTGGCATCCTTGGACTCACCTGGATCGTGCTCCAGGGTTCCGCGTGGCTGTGTCTCAAGACGACGGGGGACCTGTACGAACGCGTCCAGCGCGTCCGCCGAGCTATGGTTGTCGCGTTCGCAGTAGTGTTCGCGCTCGCCACGGCCGCAACTGCCTACATGGTTCCGGATGCGTTCGCGAAGGCGACCTCAAGTGCTGCGGGGTGGGTCTTCATCGTGCTTACCATAGCTGCGACTGTCGCGGCGTGGGTGTTCGGGCAGCGCAAGGCGGACCGGCAGGCGTTCTACGGCACATCGCTTGGTGGGATCGCACTCGTGGGCATATGGGCGGCGTCCATCTTCCCCGAGTTGGTGCCCGCGCTGGCGGGGAGTGCGGGCGAGTCGCTGACCATCGCAAACTCGGCGTCGTCGGACCTGACCCTAACGGTGATGCTAATCATCGCCGCAATCGGCGTACCGCTGGTGCTCTTCTACTTCTTCCTCATCTACCGGACATACAAGGGCAGGATCGATCCGGCGTCGCTCCATGAAGAAGGGGCTTACTAGAGCGCACTTCTCACCGATTGCGTGGCTTCGCTGAACCGCAGAGATTGGGGATGTCGTCGTATGGGCCGACGGCCCCCGTGCGTCAGGCGGGCGGGTCTTCGACGCAGGCACGCTGCCCCGGACGCCAGCACAGCGTCGCGTACGCGAAGGCCACGCACACTGCGGTCACGACCCCCGAGAACACGCCCGGCGCCCAGACCCCGACGGACTGGATCAGCGCCGCTGCGATGATCGGCGCGAAGATCCGCGTAGCGCTCATGATCGAGGTCTGGACTCCGAGTATGCCGCCGACCTCGTCGTGATGGACGGACTTGGTGAGCGCGCTCGTCATGATTGTGTTGCTCACCGCCAACCCGAACGACAGGCATGGCATGAACATCAGGAGCGGCGGGATGCCGGGCAGGAATCCCCACACGGCAAGCGAGAACGCGGCGAGCGAGAGGAAGCTGACGATGAGCCCGTCGTCGGAGAAGCGTTTCGTGAGTCGCCCGATGAAGAACAGCTGGATCACCACGCTGAGCACGCCCACGTAGGCGAGCACGAGTCCGTTCGCGCGTTGCGTGATGCCGATCGCAACCGCCCACAGCGAGAAGCCGCCCTCGAACACGGCGAACGACAGTCCGGTTCCGGTGCGGATCCAGAGCAGCGGGCCCACGCGCGGATGTGCGAGCGCATCGGCGAGTCCGCGCACGTTGAAGATGGGACGTTTCCGTTCGGCGAGGCGCGCCTTGTCCTCGGCGGTGAGCGACTCGGGCAGGAAGAGCGCGACGAGGAGCAGGTTGAGTGCCGCGAGCCCTGCGCCCACGAACGCCGGCACCGCGTAGCCGTAGCTGGAGAGCAGACCGCCGGTGGCGGGACCGATGATGAAGCCGAGGCCGAACGCCGCACCGATCATGCCGAGCGCCTTACCTCGAGACTCGGCGTCGGTGATGTCCGCGATGTAGGCCTGAGCCACACTGATGTTGCCGCCTGTGATGCCGTCGACGAATCGGCTGAAGTACAGGACGGTGATGGACGCCGCGCCCAGCATGGCCCCGCCCAGCACGATGAAGCCGCACATCGTACCGAAGATGCTCACGAGCAGGACCGGTTTGCGGCCAAACCGGTCGGAGAGCCGTCCCAGGATGGGTGCGCCGAAGAACTGCGCGAGCGGGTAGATCGCGAGCAGGAGGCCTGCCTCGAGCTTGGAGGCGCCCAAGTCGCGCGCGATGTAGGCGAGTAGTGGCAGGACGATGCTGAAGCTCAGCATGTCCACGAGCACGACGCCGAAGATGATGGCGAGCCGACGGTCTCTCACGGATCTCCCAGCCGAGAAGTCGGAACGGGTGCGTGCCGTGGTGTGCCGTCACGCACCGCAACGGGCATCATACGACGAGACGACGAAAGGAGCCGCCATGGCGTTCGAGGGGTTCACCGAAGATACGCTCGCGTTCATCGCGGACCTTGCCGCGCACAACGACCGCGACTGGTTCGCCGCGAACAAGCAGCGCTACGAGTCCTCCGTGCTGGGGCCGGAGAAGGAGTTCGTGGAGACCATCCGCGCTCCGCTCGCTGCCATCGCTCCGGGGGCGAGCGCCGAGCCGCGCGTCAATGGGTCCATCTTTCGCATCAACCGCGACACGCGCTTCTCCCGAGACAAGTCACCGTACAAGACCCACGTGGACCTGTGGTTCTGGATGGGTCCAGAGCGCAAGACCTCGCCGGGCGGCTACTTCGTGCGGCTGACGGCCGACTCGGTGTGGGTGGGCGGTGGCGTACACGCGCTCTCGGATGCGCAGCTGGTGCGTTTGCGCGCCGCAATCGCCGAGGAGGCGTCGGGGAGCCGGCTCGAGACGGTCTTGGACCGGCTGCGCGGGGCCGGCTACGCGGTGGGCGAGGAGGCATACAAGCGGGTTCCCGCCGGCTATCCATCGGACCATCCGCGCGCAGACCTGCTCAGGTTCGGCTCTCTGAGCGCCATGCAGGCCGATCTGCCAGTGCCGCAGGAGTTCTACTCGGCAGCCTTCGTGGACTGGTGCATCGCGCACTTTGCGCAGACAGTGCCGCTCGTGAACTGGCTCGCGGAGAACCTCTAGGGGCGCGGGTACGTACCGGTGTGGAGGTGTCGAGAGCGTGCGCACGATCGCCACAGAGCGCGTCCCCATCCTCGTCTGGGGCGAGTCCGCCGACGAGCAGACCCTCGCGCAAACGCGGAACCTTGCGAACCTCCCGTTCGCGTTCGATCACGTGGCACTCATGCCCGACGCGCACGTGGGCTTCGGCATGCCGATCGGTGGCGTGCTGGCTGCCGAAGGGCAGGTCATCCCGCACGCGGTCGGGCTCGACATCGGGTGCGGCATGCGCGCCTGGCGCACGAACGTACCCGCCGAGGAACTCATGCCGCTCCGCGACCGCATCCTCAACGACATCCAGCGCTCAGTGCCGCAGGGCTTCGACTGGCACCACTCGAGCCAGGCGGACCGCACTGCGCTATTCGAGGTCGTGCCGGATGCCGCAGCACTGCGGGCGGAGATCGCGAAGGCCGAGCGGCAGATCGGTACGCTCGGTGGCGGCAACCACTTCATCGAGCTCTCGGTCGACTCGGCGGGTGTGGTCTGGGCGATGATCCACTCGGGCAGCCGCAACGTGGGCAAGCGGATGGCCGATCACTACGACCGCATCGCCCGCGACGAGAACCGCCGCACCGGTTCGGACGTTCCGCTGGAGTGGGGCCTCGCGCATCTGCCGGTGGAAGGCGAAGCCGGCTCGGAGTACCTCGAGGTCATGAACTGGTGTCTCGATTTCGCGCGTGAGAACCGGCGCCTGATGGCCGAAGACGTGCAGCGCGCGATCTCGCGTCACTTCCCGGACGTCGAGCCAAATCCGGCTGTCGACGTGCACCACAACTACGCGGCGATCGAGGAGCACCTCGGCGAGCGTGTGGTCGTACATCGCAAGGGCGCCGTACGGTCCGAGGGTACAGTCGTCGTGCCCGGATCGATGGGAACCGCGTCCTACATCTGCGAGGGCAAGGCGAGCCCGGAGGCGTTCGAGTCGTGCAGCCATGGCGCGGGGCGCGCGCTCGGGCGCAAGCAGGCGGTGCGCACCATCCCGCGAGAGCGCGTGTTGCAGGAGCTGCGTGACCGCGACGTGCGGCTCTTCAAGGCGAAGAAAGGCGATCTCGCCGAGGAGGCGCCGGAGGCCTACAAGGACATCGAACAAGTGCTCGGTTGGCAGGCCGATCTGGTCGAGCCGGTTGTGAGACTGGTCCCGGTGGGTGTCGTGAAAGGCTGAGCGCGCGCCAGGGGTCGCGGCGCTACCAGTCGAGCAGCCTTCGCTGACCTTCGAGCGAGCGCACGTGCGTCGCGTCCTGTACGACTTCGAGGCATCCCTTGTAGACGGCGTCCGCATCGCGCATCGCGAAGTAGCGGATGTGGATGAAGCGGCCCGAGAGCTCGATCCAGAACTCCGCGACGTCTTCGGTCCCCGCCTTGAACTCGGCGAGGATTCGCTCGACCTTGTCGACGCTCGAGGGTGGGTGGCAGTTGCGGACCTCTCGTCCGACGGCTCCGGGGCT
>CAYGYT010000036.1:7109-18144 GCA_964354215.1 uncultured Eubacteriales bacterium
TCGCCCGCAGGCGACGATTCCCACGCGTAGCCGATCTCGGCATCTCCCGCCGCGATCTGCGACCACTCCTCGGCGGTGATGACCTGGAGCGCGGTCGGGAAGAGGATCTTCTCCTCCTTGTAGACCATGTCCTCGACCATGCCGAGCGTCTCGGGCAGCGTCGCTGTGAGTGACTCGGCGTCGCCGAGCTCGGCCAGCGTCACGGCGGACTTGATGCGTCCGCGGATGTCGTCGTCGAGCCCCCACATCACTTTCGTCGGCCCCTCGACGCCGTGCGATTCGAGGACGGGGAAGAGCTGGTTCTCCTTGCGCAGATAGTGGGTTTCGATGGGTCGCAGACGTTCGAGTCCCGCCGAGACCTCGCCCAGCGCGCGGTCGCGCGCGGTGCCGTCGCCGCTCGCGATCGCCGCCGACAGCGCGTCGAGCGAGCGGCGCAGCGACGCCGCGATCTCGCCGACGGCGCCGTTCTCGCGGCGGTAGGCTGCGATCGGATGCTCGTCTTCCACCGGGCGCTCGGGCTCCTGTTCGAGCGCGTCTTTGAAGACCGAAACGTGCACGTCGCACAAGCGCTGGACTTCCTGCACGGGCATCCCCTCGGCAATGAGCGCCTGCTCCATCGCCGCGATCTCGACCGAATCGATCTCGCCGGCAAGTGCATCGAACTCCGCCTTCACCGCGTCGACCGAGTAGCCGTCGTGGAGCTTGCGGATGATGCCTTTGAGAGCCTCCTGCCGACGGGCACGATCCTCTGGCGCGTCGGCACCAGTGGGCGCCGCGCCGCCCGCCCCCGCCACGCCGGCCGCTTCTTCAGCAGCGATCTCGTGCCGGGCGATCTCGGTGCGCACGTCGTCGAGGAACCGTTCGACGGGCACGTCCGCCATTGATGCCGCCGCTTCGAGCGAGGCGGCTCGCGCTACGGTGTTGTAGAGCACCGGGTTCGTCAGCTTCTTGAAGTCCGGCGCGTAGGCGACCAGCCAGTCAAGCAGGTAGGGGTAGGTCTCGAGAAGCTCGCGGACCTTAGTGTCGGCGGTGATGGCCATAGCTGCTCCCATCGGAGGGAATGAGCGTATGGCTTATGTGTACCCTTCGCGGTGAACGAAGTCCTTGACCGAAGTCATGAATCCTGAGCGAAGTTATCAGGATTCAATCGGTCGATCCTCTGGGATCGAGTGCCCTCTGGCTATCCCCGCCGCTTCTCCAGGTACACGATCGTGACCCCGGGTACTTGCTCCTCCTCGCGCGTGCGCACGTAGCCGAGTGACTCATAGAGCGCGATCGCCGGGAGCGTGTCGATGCCCGTGAAGAGCTCGAAGCGCGTGGCGTTCGGATAGGCAGCTTCGAGTACCACCATGAGGTCGCGTGCTACCCCGTTGCGGCGTGCGTGCGGCAGCACGGCGAGGCGGCGCACCGTGACGCTTCCCTCATCCTGCACGTGGCCGCGCACCGTGCCCGCCGGCTCGCCGTCGAGCCGGCCGAGGAGCACGATGTCGCCGTCGTCGAACGCCGAGAGGACGTCTGCGGCGACCTCGCGCATCGGCGGAATCTCGACCCCGTAGCGCTCGGCCTCGCTGCGGAAGCCCTCGCGAACGAGCCGGGCGACGATCTCCGCGTCCGCGGGCGTCGCGCGCGAGATCGTCGCGCGCGATACCTCGGCCGGGGGCATGAGGTCGGCGCTCACTCGGCGTCCGCGCGAGGCATGAGCGTCTTGCCCACCGAGAACGCGTCCGCGAATTTGGGTGTCAAACCGCGATACTCGCGCGAGCCTGCTATGTACACGAGCGGGTCGAGCGCGTCGACGTCGACCCTCTCGCCGGTCGCGTCCAGGATCGACTCCTCGGCGTGCGACTCGACGATCTCGCCGATTATCACCACGTACTCGCCCACCTCGACCTCGTCGGTGACCTGGCATTCGAGGTTGTACGGGCACTGGGCGATGAGCGGGGTGGCGACGACTGCCGCTGGCTCGAGTGTGAGGCCGGTGTCGGCGAACTTGTCGCGCTTGCGCCCGCTCACCAGACCGCAGTAGTCGACCTGCGTCGCCAGCGACGTCGGGGCGAGATTGACGGTAAACTCCCCGGTCGCGCGTATCAGTTCGAGCGTTCGACGCGTTCGGCGAAGACCCATCGCCACAGAGGGCGGCGTCGAGGAGACGACGTTGATCCAGGCGACCGCAAGGACATCGGCCTCGTCCATCGTGCCACCCACCACGAGGGGGCATGGCATCGGATACAGTCGCTCGCTCGGTCCAAGTCGCTTCTTCATCGCATCTCCCATCGGCGCAACGTGAGCGAGTATATCGCTCGCCCCACGGAGATGGGGGCAGGTGTGCACCGCGCCGAGTTCCAGGCACTCCCTGCCGCGCAAGACGCTGCGCTCCTGCCGGGCGGTCTGGCACGTCGCTGGCTCATGTCCGATGCGGGCGCCCGCGCGAATTCGGGCCGCCCGTGCGCCCAACTCCCTGCCATCGGCGGTAGAATCTCACTCGTGCGTCTTATGCGACACATACACCTCGTTCACGGCCGGGATCGCCTGCCGGAGCCCGCATGACGTCTATCGACCTAGCGGCCGTCGGGCTCACCGACCGTGAGCGCGAGCTTTTTGCGTCGCTCTCGGAGGCTGGCTTTGTTCTTGGGCGGGTCTCTCGCGTCGACCGAAGCTTGCCGCTCATACTCACCGCCGAAGGACCGGTGCGGGCCGAGCCGGCCATGCACCTCATGCGCACTCGGGGCGCCGGCGAGAGCCGGGCGGTGGTGGGTGACTGGGTCGCGCTCTCGCACCCCGAGGGCCATGATGTCGCCATCATCGAGGCGATCCTGCCGCGCTCATCGGCGTTCATCCGTAAGGATCCCGGCATCTCGACGGCCGAGCAGGTGCTCGCGGCGAACGTCGACACGGTATTCGTGATGCAGGCACTTTCGGGACGCGGCGTGAACCTGCGCCGCCTCGAGCGCGAGCTCGTTCTGGCATGGGAGAGCGGCGCGCGGCCGCTCGTCGTGCTCAACAAGGCCGATCTGGCCGACGACTGGGAGGACCAGCGTGCCGATGCGGCGTCCGTCTCGGCGGGAGTCGACGTCGTCGTTACGAGCGCGCTTACGGGACAGGGTCTGGACGAGCTCGCCCCGTACCTTGGCCAGGGATCCACGGTCGCGCTCCTCGGCAGTTCAGGCGTGGGGAAGTCAACGCTCGTGAATCGCCTCGTTGGTGAGGAGATCCAGTCTACCGCCGAGGTCCGCGTCAAGGACGACAAAGGCCGTCACACCACCGTCGCGCGAGAGATGGTTCTCTTGCCGCACGGCGCGGTGGTGATCGACACGCCCGGCATGCGCGCACTCGCGCTCTGGGATGCCGAGGAGGGGATGGAGGCGGCGTTCCCCGAGATCGAGATGCTCGCCGCGAAGTGCCGATTCGGCGACTGCCGTCACGAGGCAGAGCCTGGATGCGCCGTGATCGAGGCGGTCGAGGCAGGCGTCCTCACGCAACGTCGGCTCGACAGCTACCGCGACCTGAAGCGAGAGCTCCAGGCGCTTGCAGCCAAGACCGACGAGCGCGCCCGCAGGGAGCGGGAGAGGCAGGCGCACATCATGAGCAAAGCGGCGAAGGGCTTCTGGAAGCAGAGCGAGAAGGGGCGCGGTCGTGGCTGATCTCGGGCGAAACGCAGGCGGCCGCGGGAGCGCAAGCCGCGCGGGTGCTGGCGGCTCCCTGATCGCAGTCGACAACGTCGTGAAGGTCTATGACACCGGCGAAGTCCCGTTCACCGCACTTCGCGGCGTGAACCTGCACGTGAAGACCGGGGAGTTCGTCGGCCTCATCGGCAAGTCGGGCTCGGGCAAGACGACGCTCATCAACATGATCACCGGCATCGACAGGCCTACGTCGGGCGAAGTCGTGATCGACGGGACGCCGGTCCACGCGTTGAACGAGAACCAGCTTGCCATGTGGCGCGGCAGGACCATCGGAGTGGTCTTCCAGTTCTTCCAGCTGCTGCCGACGCTCACGGTCATCGAGAACGTGATGCTCCCGATGGACTTCTGCAGCATGTACACATCCGGCGAGCGGCCGATCCGCGCCATGTCGCTGCTCGAGGAAGTGGAGATGGCCGACCAGGCGTACAAGCTTCCCTCGGCGCTTTCCGGAGGCCAGCAGCAGCGCGTCGCGATTGCACGCGCGCTCGCGAACGATCCGGCGATTCTCGCCGCCGACGAGCCCACCGGCAACCTCGACAGCAAGACAGCGGATGCCGTGTTCGGCCTGTTCGAGAAGCTCGTCAACGAGGGCAAGACGATCGTCATGGTCACTCACGACAGCGACATGGCGGCGCAGGTTCGCCGCGCGCTCCACGTGCATGACGGCGAGATCGTCGAGGAAGTCACGAACCGTCCGCGCAGCGAAGCGCTCCCGACCGCGGGTGCCGGAACGCGCACCCAGAGATGACGCTCCCCCCGCGCTGGCGCAAGGTCCTCTCCGACCTGACCACCCACAAGTCGCGCACCGCTCTCGTGGTGCTCTCCATCGCGGTGGGCGTGTTTGCGATCGCGGTGGTCATGGGCGGCCGCGGGGTGCTGCTCCGCGAGTTCGATGAAGACTACGCGGCGAGTCGGCCGCCCGATGCCGAATACGCGACCTCGGACTTCGATGACGGTCAGCTTCGCGAGGTCCAGCGCCAACCCGAGGTCCGGTACGCCGAGGCGCGGCGGCGACTCTCCGTCCGTTTCACCACAGACGCGAAGCCGTCCGAGTCCACCGCTGGCTGGTCGACCATCCGACTGTGGGCGCTCCCGTCATTCGGCAGCATTCAGGTGTCTCGTGTCTCGCGCGAGCCAAGCGCCGAGTGGCCCCCGGGCCCCGGCGAGGTGATCCTCGAGCGGAGCGCTCTTCAGGCAGACGACTACAAGGTAAACGACGTTCTCACGGTCGAGACGGCCTCCGGCGAGCGCGCGCAGCTGCGCGTGGCTGGGTTTGCCCATGACATCAATGCCTTCCCGACGACGTTCACCGGGACAGTCATCGGCTACATCTCCATGGACGCTCTGCCCGGTCTGGACGAGCCGCCTAAGTACAACAACCTGTCCACGGTCTTCGCGACCAAGAACCTGACGCGGACGAAGGCGAGTCGGCTTGCAGCCGACCTGCGCGACGACGTGCTCGTGCCCGCCGGTATCCAGGTCTACAACATGCAGGTGCCCAAGCCCGGGAGCCATTTCCTCGGCGACATCTTCAAAGCCGTGTCGCTCCTGCTTCTCGCGCTCGGCGTGCTGTCGCTCGCGCTCTCGGCATTCCTCGTGATCAACACCGTCTCGGCGATCATGGCCCAGCAGGTCAAACAGGTCGGCATCATGAAGGCCGTTGGCGGGCGCGCGCGGCAGATCATGACCATGTATCTGGCGCTCGTGGGCATCTACGGCCTGGTCGCGGTGGCGATCGGTCTGCCGCTCGGCTGGATCGCTGGCCGCGGGTTCATCACCTACGCCGCGAACGTGCTCAACTTCCGCGTGACCTCGTTCGTTCCACCCACGTACGTCATCGCGCTCGAGATTGTGGTCGGGCTCCTCGTCCCGCTGCTGGCGGCGCTCGTTCCCGTGCGGGTCGGGTCGCGCATCACGGTCGTCAAGGCGCTCAGCGCCACGGGTATCTCTTCCGCGTCGTTTGGGCACGGCTTCATCGACCGCGTCCTCGGCGTTGTACGGGGGTTGCCGAGACCAATCGCGCTGTCACTGCGCAACACGTTCCTGCGCAAGGGGCGGCTCGTGCTCACGCTGCTTACGCTCACGCTCGCCTCGGCGGTCGTGATGGGAACGCTATCGGTGCGTGCGTCGATCCTGCAGACGATCACGGACATCGGCGCGTGGTGGAACTACGACGCGCAGGTTACGTTCGCACGGCCGAAGCCTGCCGAAGAAGTGGAACGCATCGCCAGGCAGGTGCCGGGTGTCACCGACGTCGAGACGTGGGTAGAGTCGGGGGTCTCCTTCAAGCGCGATGACGGCAGCGAGAACGAGTCGATGTTCGCGATCGGGCTGCCTCCGGACACGCGCTTCATCACCCCAACGCTCGTGAAAGGGCGCTGGCTCAAGCCGGGGGATACGAACGCGATCGTCGTGAACACCGACGTCGCCAAAGAAGAAGCCCGGATGCGAGTGGGCAACACCGTGCGACTGAAGATCCTCGGCGACGAGCGTGACTACCAGGTCGTCGGCATCGTCACGGGGCAGCTGATGGGGCCCACGGTCTTTGTGGACAAGAGCTATCTCGATGGTGTCACGCAGGCGACAGGTGGCGTGACGCGCCTCTTGGTGACGACACCCTCCCACACCGCTGCGACACAGGACACGGTTGCCGCCGAGCTCGAGCGACGTCTCGATCAGGCCGACATGACGTCAACCGGATCCGAGACCCAGGTGGGCATGCGCGAGAGACTGGCGAGCGAGCTCAACATCCTCGTCGTGTTCCTCGTCATCATGGCCGCGCTGCTTGCGGCAGTCGGCGTGATCGGCCTTACGGGAACCATGACGATCAACGTGCTCGAATCGGTCCGCGAGATTGGCGTCATGCGGGCGATCGGCGCGAGCCACCGCTCGATCTTCGGCATCTACATCACCGAGGGCGTCGTCGTCGGCCTGATGGCGTGGGCCTTGGGTGCCGTCGCATCCTGGCCGATCTCGCTGCTGCTCACGAACGCGCTTTCCGGCGCGATGAACCTGCCGCTTTCCTACGTGTTCTCGTTCGCGGGCGTCGCCATCTGGCTCGTCTCGGTACTCGTCATCGCAGTGATCGCGAGCCTGCTGCCGTCGTGGCGCGCATCGCAGGTGAGCGTGCGCGACGCGATTGCGTACGAGTAGGGGCACGCCGAGGAGCGCGCGGAGCCGCACCCAGCCGCGGGCCACGCATGTGCGGGTCTACGTGCAGAGCACCGCGTGGATGATGTCCGCGCGTGAGATCGTTCCGACGAGCTTGCCGTCGTCGACGACCGGGAGGCGGTGGATCTTCTCCGAGGCCATCGTCGCCGCGGCCTTCACCACGTCGCTCGAAGGCGGCACGACGATCGGGTGCTTGATGACGATCTCGTCGATGGTGTGGGTGGCCTTCTCGTGGCCAGCCTCCATGAACAGCCCGAACGTCTCGTAGAGCGTGCCGCTCGACAGCATGATGTCCTCGAAGCGGGGCATGATCGCGCGGATCATGTCCCCCTCGGCGAGAACGCCGACGAGTTCGCCGTCGTCGTTGACGACCATGAGCTCGCTCGCCCACGTGTGGCTGAGGATCTCAGCCGCCTCGCGCATGGTGGTGCCGAGAACGATCCTCGTGAAGTTCTTGTTCATGACGTCGCCGATTTGCATCTGGTCCCCTCCGAACACACGTGCCGGCATGCGCCGAGATGGACTGGTTGGCGTGATGCTACCACGAGCCCCTAGCCGCGGCGCTCCGGCTCGGTGGCGTACACGACGATCGCCGACTCGTGGGGTACCGGGCAGTTGTATTCGCACAGGCCGCAGCCGATGCACTTCTCGGCGATGACCTCAGGGCGGCCCAGTCGCACGGCGCGACCGTCCGGCGTCCGCACCGCGGCCTCGTTGATGACGATCGCCTTGTCCGGTAGCGGGCAGAGTTCCTGGCACACGAGGCAGGTCTTGCCGTCGGCCCACGGGATACAGCGGTCCCGGTCGATGTAGGCGCGGCCGATGATCGTCTCATGCTTGCGCTCGAGGGCGAGCGGCACGATCGCCCCTGTCGGGCATACGCGTCCGCACTCGGCGCACGACCACTCGCAGTAGCCGATCCGATAGTCCATCTCCGGCGTGAACACGCCGAGGACCCCGGCCTTCGCGAGCGACGGCTGCAGCACGTTCGTCGGGCAGGTCTTCATGCACTGTCCGCAGCGGCTGCACAGCGCGAGCACGTCGCGCTCCTTCGGCGCCCCCGGCGGGCGCACGAGGCGCGGGTCGCGCGCGCGGTGGGAAAGCCCGGTAAAGGCGAAGACGCCCACAAGAAGGGCACCGGCCGATGCTCCGAGGAACGCGCGACGGCTTGGCGAGGGGTTCGCCGTGGCAGGGCGTGCGCCAAAGGAGATGGCGTCTGTCGGACACACGTCCGCGCACTCGAAGCCGAGTTGGCAGCGGGTGGTGTCGGTCGCCTGGAAGTCCTCGCCTACCGCGTCGAGTGGGCAGACCTCTGCGCAGCGTCCGCACGAAATGCACGCCTCGGGGTCGACCTTCCGGCCCGCGGGTGCGACGCGGCCCACCTGTCCGAGGAGCGCCCCAAGCGGGCACAGGTCGCGGCACCACAGCCGCGGCTCGAGCCATGACATGCCGAGGATAGCCGCGAGCATCGCGAGCACGCCGAGCGTGAGGCCGTAGACGAGTGGCTGAGCGAAGACGAGGCGGCCAGCGAGAACCGAGTTCACGGCGTCGACCGGACTTTGCAGCGGTGGCGCGAGGGCAGCGGCGTCGCCGACGAGTCGCACGAGCCGATCGAGCAGCGGATAGAGCAGCACGGTAGCGCTGCGGGTGAGCGTCGAGAGCGGGTCGAAGAGCAAGAACACGCTGCTCGCGAACAGCAGCAGGCCCGCGCACGCAATGAGAACGAACGCGGGCAGCGTGCGCAGGATGCGTCGAGTGGCCGGGGAGAGGCGCGAGGGGCGGCTCTTCCCGCCTGTGAGCTCGACGATCGTGCCCATCGGACAGACGTAGCCGCAGAATGCGCGGCCCGCGATGAGTGGGAGCACGAGCATCGCGACCGCGATGAGCATCGCGGGCTTCCAGACGCCGTTCGCGAACGAGTTCAAGGCGATGAGCGGGTCGCCTACGAGGAATACGCCGAGGTAGAGCCTGCCGAGCGGCCACACGGTGAGCGTCAGCAGGACGAAGAACACGGCGAGGAACGCGAGCTGGAACCGGCGGCGGTAGCGATGGATTCCGCGACGGGCGACGACCCTCACGACCGGCCCTCGGTGATCTGGAGCTTCTCCAAGTCGATCGTGCCGAGGTCTTGCGCACCCGCCCGCACGAGATAGCCCAGGTCGGTCGGATTCATGCCGAACAGCGTGGTCCCGTACGCGTCCACGGACGCCTGCACCGTGCCGGCGATGACCTTCCCGGGGCGGCGAACGTCCCGCAAGTCACCGCCGCTCGGGCCGTTCCTGATGAGGATTCGCGTCGCGTCGAGCACGACGAGGTGCGGCTTCACGAGGGTGTTCACGTCAACGATCTTCTGGTCGAAGTCCTGGTGGATGAGCCCCCGCGTCGATCCCATGATGCCCATGAGGTTCTTCATCGACATCGTGAGACCGGCCATGCCGTGCGTCTTGGCGATCGGCACGTTGATGAAGACGTCGGCGTCGAATGCCGGCACGGCGAAGGGCCAGGACGTGAGGAGTCGGCCCTCCGGGATGCGGATCCGCTCGAAATCGCCGCTGCCGAGTACTACCATCCGGCCCTCGACCGCGCTCACGGCCTTGGCGATGCCCGAGACTTCGTAGGCGTTCCGGGGCGGCGCGGTCGGCCGGTCGAACACCACCACCTCGCGAGCCCCCGCCTCGTAGGCCATCTGCACGAGCGCTGCCACGACCTGGGGGTTGGTGGTGGCAGCGTACTGGGGAGCTCTCGCGGTCAGGATGTTCGGCTTGATGGCGACGCGCGCGCCGCGCTTCACGAAACGCTCCATGCCGCCGAGGGCGGCGACTGCCGCACGGACGTTCGCGGCTGGATCGGTGCCTTGGTAGACCGCGAGGTCGGGGGCGACCGGGGCGGGAGGCTTGGAGGGCTTCGCCGCCGCGGTCGGTTCCGGGGAGGCCGTAGGCTCCGGCGTTCCGGTCGCCGCAACTGTGGGAGTCGGCTCGCCGGGCCGGAACTCCCGCAGGGTCGCACCCTCTCCGCGCTGGGACTCCGACCAGTCGAGCGCACGCGCGCAGCCGGAAAGCAAGCCGCTGCATCCGGCGACGGTGCAGGCTGCCAAGAAGCCGCAGAACTCGCGCCGTTCCACCAGGCCTCCGTCTCGATCCGCGGGCGCACGAGCGTGCGCCGCTGTCGTAGTATGGGTGACTGTCGTGCCCGGGGCGCGTACGCCCCGCTGTCCAGTCTATGCGCTGAGAGGACAGGAGCGCACCCGCAATGTGGTTGGATTCGCATCTTCCCGGCGTGTCGGCGATTCCGCGCGCGGACATCGCGGTCCTTCCCACGCCTCTCGAGCACCTCGACTCCGACCTGCCCCCGGGGCTGCCCAACCTCTGGCTGAAGCACGACGGTCTGTCGGGGTTGCCCTACGGTGGCAACAAGGTCCGCAAGCTCGAGTTCCTGCTCGGACAGGCGCGTGCCGAAGAGCGGCGAGCTGTTATCACCTTCGGCGCCGTCGGCTCCAACCACGTGCTCGCCACCGCCACCTACGGCCATCGGGCGGGGCTCGAGGTACACGCCGTTCTCACCCCGCAGATACAGACGCCGTACCTCAAGCGCAACCTCCTCGCCGACATCGCCGCAGGCGCCGTGCTGCACCCGGTGCCGCGATTCGAGGACGCGCTTCGGCGCGCGGTCGAGGTTCGCTCTGAGCTCACGGCGCGAGACGGCGTCGAACCGTTCGTCATCCCGTTCGGTGGGACGTCGCCAAGAGGGACGCTCGGCTTCGTGAACGCGGCCTTCGAACTCGCCGACCAGGTCTCGACGGGCGAGATGCCTGAGCCCGACGTCGTGTACGTGCCTTTCGGCTCGATGGGGACCGCGATTGGACTGGCGCTCGGACTCGCTGCGGCAGCGATGAAGACCAAGGTCGTTGCCGTGCGAGTCGTGCCCGACGACTTCGCGAATGAAGTGCTGCTCGAGCGGGTGATCGGCGATGCGGTGGGCGAACTTCGCAGCGCGGATCGCTCGTTCCCCGCGCTCAAACGCCCGGATCTCGCGCTCGACGTCCGCTCCGAGTTCCTCGGCGATGGGTACGCGCATCGCACCCCGGCTGGCGTGGAAGCGGTCTCCCTGGCCGCCGAGTGGGGCCTCACCCTGGAAACGACCTATACCGGCAAGGCGCTCGGCGCGCTACTCTCGGATGCGCG
>CAYGYT010000036.1:18244-20495 GCA_964354215.1 uncultured Eubacteriales bacterium
GAGGCGAACGAGGGACACGTTCCCGCCTACGGCGATGACGCGTTCACGGCACGGGCGCACGGGGTGCTGCGAGACCACCTCGGCGACGAGGCGCAGATCGCGTTCACGTTCAACGGCACGGGGGCGAACGTCGTCTCGCTTGCGACCCTGTGTCGGCCGTGGGATTCGGTGATCTGTCCGGCGTCGGCACACATCAACACCGACGAATGCGGCGCGCCGGAGCACATCGCGAACATCAAGCTCGTTCCCGTCGAGACGCCCGACGGCAAGCTTACGCCCGAGCTCGTGGAGCCACACCTCATGGGGTTCGGCTTCGAGCACCATGCCCAGCCGCGCGTCATCTCGGTCTCGAACGTGAGCGAGCTCGGTACGGTCTACTCGGTCGCCGAGCTGCGCGCGCTGTCGGGTCTCGCGCATGCTCACGGGATGTACCTGCACGTGGACGGCGCGCGTATCTGCAACGCAGCCGTGGGGCTGGACGCGTCGTTGCGGGCACTCTCTGCCGACGTCGGTGCTGACGCGCTGTCGCTCGGCGGGACGAAGAACGGCATGCTCGCCGGCGAGGCAGTCGTGCTCTTCGGCGAGGCGCAGTCCGACGACCTGCGCTATGCGCGCAAGCAGAGCGGCCAGCTCTCGTCCAAGATGCGTTTCGTTGCTGCGCAGTTCCTCGCCATGTTCGAGGGTGACCTGTGGCGGGAGTGTGCGTCTCATGCGAACGCGCTGGCTGCGCGACTCGCAGCCGGTGCGCGCGAAGCCGGCGTCGAGGTCACGCAGCCGGTCCAGGCGAACGAGGTGTTCGCGGTCCTTCCACCCGACATCACACCGGCGCTGCAGGAGCGGTTCCGCTTCTACGTCTGGGACGAGTCTCGAAACGAAGTGCGGTGGGTGACGTCGTGGGACACCACCGAGGAAGACGTCGACGAACTCGTCGCCGCGCTGCGCGCTCGCTAGCGCGTCGCATCACCTGGACTTCGCGGTAACGCGGTAGACCGTGCCGCCCGAGATGTCGCATGCGTACAGCTCGCCGGCCTCGTCCTCGCCGAAGCTCGAGATGTCGTAGGACGTGTCCGCCAGGAGTGCGTTCTCGGGCGCAGAGCCGGACAAACGAAGTCCCCAGACCTTGCCCTTCACGTAGTCGGCGTAGAGGTACACGCCGCGCAGGAGCGGCTGTCTCGCGCCGCGGTACACGTAGCCGCCGGTCACCGATTCGCCGGTGGGGTGCGGGTACTCGACCACCGGGAACGTGAGCCCCGACTTCGATGGTGCCTTCGAGCCGGGGGGATATGCGTGGGTGCCCTCGTACTTGTGCCAACCGTAGTTCTGCCCGCCTCGACCGGAGCGCGCGCGGTCGATCTCCTCCCATGCATTTTGTCCCACGTCGCCGATCCAGAGGTCCCCGGTGGAGCGGTCGAACGAGAAGCGCCAGGGGTTGCGCAGGCCGAGCGCCCAGATCTCCGGGCGGTAGCCCTTCGACGAGTACGCGGCGGCGGTGAACGGGTTGTCGCGGGGGATGCGATAGGTCTTGGGCACAGTCAACGTGTTCGGAGCCGCGCTCTGAAGCGACTCGCCGACGTCGATGCGCAGCATCTTGCCGAGCAGCACTTTCGGGTTCTGGGCACGGTTCTGGGGGTCGCCGCCAGATCCGCCGTCGCCCGTCCCGATGTAGAGATAGCCGTCGCGCCCGAACGCGATGCACCCGCCGTTGTGATTGGAGTAGGGCTGCGTGACACGCAGCACCGTCTGTGCGCGAACGATACGTGGCACGTCCGCCGAAGGAGTCGACACCTGGTAGCGCACGATGTTCGTGTTGCCATTGAGATCGGTGTAGTTCACGTAGAAGCGGCCCGACCGCGCGAAGCCCGGCGCGAAGGCGAGCCCGAGCAACCCCTGCTCGCCGCCGTCGCTGATCTTGCGGCTCAGGTCCAGGTACGGCCGAGTGCCCAGGCGTCCGTTTCGCACGACGCGAATGCGTCCCGTCTTCTCTACGATGAACACTCGCTTCGAGCCGTCTCGTGCGCTCGTCACGAAGAGCGGCCGATTGAGTCCGCGCCACACGGGGACCAGCGCCACGCTCACGTTTCGCAGGGGCGTCGTGCTTCCAGTGGACGCCTGGGTCGTGGTGCCGCCGCCCGGTGCGACGGCCGGGCTATCCGGCCCCGATGGCGTGATCACGACAGGCTGCGACGAGCTGGCCGTGCAACCACTCATGAAGACCGCGGCAAGCGTCGCCACGGCCAGACCGCGCGCGAGC
>CAYGYT010000037.1:0-7926 GCA_964354215.1 uncultured Eubacteriales bacterium
CCTGGCCTACGAACCGGTTCTCGAACTCGTCGGCGAACCGCAGGTAGGAGCGGTCGACCTCAGAGAGCGCTTCCTCGCCGACGATGGCGACCAGCTTGCGCAGGTCGCGGCCCTGGGCGTAGGCGGCGTACAGCTGGTTGGCGACGGCGCGGTGGTCGTCGCGGGTCTTGCCCTCGCCGATACCGAGGTTCATCAGACGGGACAGGCACGGCAGCGCGTCGATCGGCGGGAATACCGCACGACGGTGCAGCTGGCGCGACAGAACGATCTGGCCCTCGGTGATGTAGCCGGTGAGGTCGGGGATCGGGTGCGTGATGTCGTCGTCGGGCATCGACAGGATCGGCAGCTGCGTCACGGAGCCCTTCCGGCCCTTGATGCGGCCGGCGCGCTCGTAGATGGTCGAGAGGTCGGTGTACATGTAGCCCGGGTAGCCTCGGCGTCCCGGAACCTCTTCGCGAGCGGTGGAGACCTCGCGGAGCGCCTCGCAGTAGTTCGTCATGTCCGATAGCACGACGAGTACCTGCAGATCCTTCTCGAACGCGAGGTACTCGGCGACGGTGAGCGCGCACCGCGGAGTAAGCAACCGCTCGACAGTGGGGTCGTCAGCGAGGTTCAGGAAGAAGACGACTCGCTCGAGCGCGCCGGTCGTCTCGAACTGAGACATGAAGTAGCTCGCCTCGCGGTGGGTGATGCCCATCGCGCCAAAGACGATGGCGAACTCCTCGCCGGACTTAACGCGTGCTTGTCGGATGATCTGCGCCGCGAGTTCGTTCGCGGGCAGACCCGAGCCGGAGAAGATTGGTAGCTTCTGGCCACGTACGAGGGTGTTCAAGCCGTCAATGGTGGAGATACCGGTCTCGATGAAGTCGGCCGGCTTCTCGCGCGCGTAGGGGTTGATGGGCGCACCCGTGATGTCGAGGCGCTTCTCGGGGATGATCGGCGATCCTCCATCGATCGGCCTGCCAACGCCGTTCAGCGTCCTGCCGAGGAGCTCGGGCGACACATCGACCTGCGCCACCTCTTCGAGGAAGCGGATCTCGGTCAGGTCGACATCGATACCGCGCGTGCCCTCGAAGACCTGGATGACCGCAACGTCCCCGGCGACCTCGAGCACCTGTCCCGAGCGGCGAGCGCCGTCGGGCATGCGGATGGCGACCATCTCGTTGTAGGCAACTCCGTGCACGTTGTTGACGAACAGGAGCGGGCCCGTGACGTAGCTGATCGTCCGGTAGTCGGTGGAGAGCAGCGAGCGGGCGGGCGCCTCTGGCACCGCGGTCGTCTCGTTCGCCATCAGTACACCTCGATTCCGGAAACTTCGTCGGCGATCTTCGCAGCGAACTCGGGCATCATGGCCAGAGCCTCCTCGTGAGGCGTCGTCTTCATGGCGGCGATGTCGTCCTTGAGGGGAAGCTCGAGGATCTGGTGGAGCGATGCCCCGCGGTTCAGCGCGGCCACGGCCGCGTCGTAGAAGGCCATGATGACCTTGAGCATCCAGTACGCCTTCTTCGGCGGGCAGTATGCGTCGACTTCATCGAACGCGAACTGTTGCAGGAAGTCCTCACGCAGCATGCGAGCGACTTCCAGAATGATCTTCTCGGATTCCGGCAGCGCGTCCGGACCGACGAGCTGCACGATCTCCTGCAGCTCCGTCTCCTTCTGCAGGACGGACATGGCTCGGTCGCGGTAGTCGATCCAGTCCGGCGCGACGTTCTCCTCGTACCAGCCACGAACCTGGCCGAGGAAGAGCGTGTAGCTCTTCGTCCATGAGATGGCCGGAAAGTGGCGGCGGTGAGCAAGCGAGGTGTCGAGCGCCCAGAAGGCACCGGTCACTCGCAGTGAGTTCTGCGTCATCGGCTCGGACATGTCGCCGCCGGCCGGGGAGACGGCTCCGACCATGGTGACCGAGCCGGCACGGCCGTCTGCGTCGCCGCCGAGAGGAGTCACGCGGCCCGAGCGCTCGTAGAAGGCCGCGAGCCGGGTGGCCAGGTAGGCGGGGTAGCCTTCCTCGCCGGGCATCTCCTCGAGCCGACCTGAAACCTCGCGCAACGCCTCGCCCCACCGCGATGTCGAGTCGGCCATCATCGCGACGTTGTAGCCCATGTCCCGGTAGTACTCGGCGAGCGTGACGCCCACGTAGATGGACGCCTCGCGCGCCGCAACCGGCATGTTCGAGGTGTTGGCCACGAGCACGGTGCGGTCCATCAGCGGTGCGCCCGAGCGCGGATCTTCGAGCTCGGGGAACTCCGTGAGGACCTCGGTCATCTCGTTACCACGCTCGCCGCAACCCACGTAGCAGATAATGTCGACGTCCGCCCACTTGGCAAGAGACTGCTGCGTGACGGTCTTACCCGTGCCGAAGCCGCCCGGAATGATGGCGTTGCCGCCAAGGGCGATCGGGAAGAACGTGTCGAGGATGCGCATGCCGGTCGTGAACGGCGTCGTGGGATCGAGCTTGCGCACGTAGGGGCGGCCTAGCCGCACCGGCCACTTCTGCGCCATCTTGAGCTCGGTACCGTCCTTAAGGGTCGCGATCACGTGGTCGATGTTGTAGTCGCCCTCGGCGACGATCGTCTTGAGCACGCCCTTCGTCTCGGGCGGGACCATGACCTTGTGGATGATCGTCTGGCCCTCGGGCGTCGTGCCGAGGACCGTGCCGCCCACGACGTCGTCTCCCGCCGATACGGTTGGTGTGAAGTGCCACAAGCGTTCGCGATCGAGCGCCGAGGCAACCGTGCCCCGCTCGATGAAGTCGCCGGTCTGCTCCGCAATGATTGGGAGCGGGCGCTGCACGCCGTCGTAGATCGACGAGAGCAGCCCTGGCCCGAGTTCGACGGTGAGCGGTCGCTCGGTCGACTCCACCGGGTCGCCGCACATGAGACCCGAGGTGTCCTCGTAGACCTGGATGGTCGCGCTGTCGCCTTCGAGGCGAATGCACTCGCCCATGAGGCCTTCGGCACCGACGCGAACGATGTCGTACATCTTCGCGCCCATCATGCCGTCTGCCACGACGACCGGACCGGTGATCTTGGTTATCGTCCCGACTATCATTTAGCCTCGCCTCAGCGTGATGTCGAAGCCTATCGCTCGCCTGATCAGGCGCGATAGGTACGCCCGGTGGTCTTCGCCCATCTCCAGCCGCTCCTTGATGGGAAGCGAGATGACGATGGGCCGGTAGATCGAGTCGATCTTCTTCTGTGTTCTCTCGTCGATCGCGGCCATCATCTTCTCGTTCACCGCGATGATGCCGCTCGAATCGTCGTCGAGCAGGGCGTTGAGTTGCTTGCGAGCCATGTCGTTCGACTCGACGACCTGTACGTCGACTCCGGCAAGCCGGAAGCCGTCTGCCGTGTCGGGGTCGGTGAGGACGACGACCTTATACAAGGATCAACTCCCTCCTCACGCGATCGGTCGGCATGCCGACCGATTTGCCCTTCACGATGATCCGCAGGTTCGTGATCTCGTTCTGCTTCGCCCAGAGGTAGGAGATACCGACGCCAATGCCAAGAGGATCGCCGATACCCAGCCTGAGCGAGCGACGCATGATGTAGTCCTCGAGCGCACGCTCAAACACGGAGATCGAGTTCTCCTCGATGAACTTGACGGCCACATCGTCGAGCAGCTTGCCGTAGGGTGTGCCTCGCAGCCGACTGAGGACCTGGTCCACGTCGGAGAGCTTCGCGAGCTCCACGTAGAGCGGCTGGTGGATCGCCTGTCCGCCCTCGAGGAAGTAGTCCTCCGGCGTGAATGACTCCGTGTCCGCCTTCTGGAAGCGCAGGACCGTGACCAGGTTCATCGTGTCGACTTGGATGCCGAGAATCTTGCGCGCCATGGTGATGTTCGCGCGCGACCTCACGAGCCGTTCCCGCGCCCAATCCGCGTAGTAGCGGTCGAGAGCGAGCTCCAGCTGAGCGAGGTCTCCTGAGGCCGCGAACTGCGCGTAGCCCTCGCGTAGGGCGTGGGCGAACGGAAGGCCCCAGGTGCTGGCTGTATCAACCACGTGCCGGATGTCCTCGGAAGCCGCAAGCGCTGTGAGGTCCACGGCGCTCAGCTGTCCCGCGGCAAGGAGACCCTCTTCGATCTCTCCGACCATCAGATGCATCTGCTTACCGCGCACGATCGTCTTGAGGTTGAACACGTCCCACCTGCCGAGCAGCGTCGTCAGGATGTAGGACGCCTCCTCGTTCAAGAAGCCGAGGACCTTCTGGTAGGTCCGAACCATGTTGTGCTTCAGGGCGTCATCCACGGCGGCTGCATCGCGCCCGCGGATCAGCGTCTCGTCCAAGTCGGGAGCGTACTCGGTGTCCATCAGCCGCTGGATGAACTGGCTGATGTCCGGCGCAGCGATGAGTTCGTCGAGAAAGGCACGCGAGAGCAGGTGGGACTTCATCCCGCGGATGCGGGCATTGGCGTACCCGTAGTCCTTGCCTGTCGCTCGCGAGGCCTCCCTGGATCGCGGACTCATGAGAAGATGCGCTCCGCGACCGCGGCTTGATCGAGTTCGCGTACCTTCGCGAGCCGGTCCTCGAGCGTGTTTCGCCGAACGATACGGCCGCCACTCAAGACGACCGCAAGCCCGCCGGCCGTCGACAGATCCGTGGACATGTCACCGCCTGTGCCCATCTGTGAGAGGGTCGAGCGCGCGAGGTCTGCATCGGCCGGGTCCACTTGCACGGTGACGTCCCCGGTAACACCGGCCAGCGTCTCCTTGGCAAGCGCATCGAACACCCGCGGATACCGGTCGCTCGCGCGCACGTCCTTCAGCATGGCGCCCGCCCGCTCGAAAGCGTGCTCCACCGCCCGCTGCTTCACTGCCGCGACGCGCTTGCGCGCCTCGAGGCGAGCCGCGTTCACGTTTTGCGACGCGCGAGCGCGAGTCACGCGCTCTACCTCGGCCACGTGAGCCGCCCGGGTCGATTCCGCCTGCTCTTCTGCATCAGCGGCGATCACGTCGGCGTGGTCACGTGCCTCCTGGAGCAACTGCTCGCACTCGTCGTCGGCCTGTTGATCGAGCGCTCTGAAGATGTCCTCAAGGGCCATGGATCAGGCTCCTCCCGCATCGCGATTCAGCGGCACGTCCTAGCCGGCGATGAGGATCGCGGAGACGAAGCCCAGCAGGACGATGATCTCCGGCAGCGCCTGGAGGGTGATGATCCAGATTGCCGCCTCGGGGCGCTCGGCAAGGGTGCCGGCGCCGGCAGAACCGATCTTTGCCTGTGCGTAGCCTGCGCCGAGAGCGGACAGACCCATCGCGAGACCGGCGGCCATGGCCTTGGCGGCCGAAGCCTGCCACGCCACAGCAGCCACTTCCTCCTCTTGCGCCAGAGCGAGTGCTGGCACCAGGAAAGCCGCTATGAACGTGCTGCCGAACAACCACCATGCGAGCCGATTCTTCATGCGCTCTTTTCACCTCCGGTTTTGGTAAACGGGCTGTACTCTTGCTTGCCAGTCTCGTAGAACTTCCCGAAGAACTCGAGGAAGTTGAGACGCAAAGCATGAATCGTCGGGCTGAAGGCCGCGATGATAAAGTTCAATCCGTGGAGAACGATGGCCACGAGGACCGCGAACACGATCATGACGCTGTTCTGGGACATTTCGAGGACGATCTTGTTGACCGCCTCGGCGAAGATCGCGCCCGCGAGACCCACGGCCATGATTCGGATGTAGCTCGCCATATGCATGACGGACTCGACCGTCTCGACGACACCCATGACGCCGCCACCCCTGACGGCGAAGACGAATCCCCCGAGGGCGAGAGCCGCGAACAGGAGCTGGCCCCAGACCGCCCACGAGCCAAAGTTGCTCGCGGCAAACGCGAGCACGACGACGACGGCCATCGCGACGAGGAACGTGAGGATGCCGGCCTTCTCCCACAGGTGGTGCCGGTTCTTGGTGCGAACCGCGTTGATGACACCCATCACGAGGCCGAGAAGCACCTGGATCACTCCGACGCCGATGGCGAGGTACATGAACGTCATGACCGATTCGACTCTGTTGAACGGTAGTTGGAGGGGCCCAATCGAGACGGTCTCGATCCAATCCAGCATGGCCGTGCCGAACACGTTGCCGAAGAACTCGCCGTAGACGAAGCCGAACACGATCACCATCGTGGCGGCCGGTCCGAGAATCGACGTGGCAAGCTGGATTCCGGTGTTCTCGCGGAACTTCAACCTGAGCCAGAACACGATCCCAAGCATGATGAGGCCGTAGCCGACATCGCCCACGATCATTCCGAAGAAGAAGGGGTAGAAGATGAACAGCATGATCGTCGGATCGAGCGTGCCGTAGCGGGGTGTGCCGTAGACGGAAAGCAGTTTCTGGAACGGCTCGATTCTCTTCGCGTTCCTGAGAGCCACAGGCGTGTCGCCGAAATCCGCTTCGAGAATCTCGGTCTGCTCAACGATGATCTCGTCGCCCCACTCGGCGGCCATCGCCTTGCGCACGCTGTTCACGTCGCTCACGGGCACCCAACCCGTGATCACGAATGCATATTCGGTGCGGCCGAACTTGGGAATCGCGTTGATCTCGTCGATCTTGTCGGTGAGGACGTCCCGTACCGTCGTGAGCCTGAGCTGCCAGGTGTTCGACATGTCCTCGAGCTCGGATGAGACCTCCTTGAGGTCGGACGGCAGCGACTGGCGACGCTCCTTGATCTGGTCATACGCCACGTCGAACGGCACATCCTTGAACTCGCTCGGGAGGCGGATCTGGTTCACGTTCTCCATCGCAAGGAACTTGTGGACCGGCTCCGAGTACTGCCGGCTGAACACGACGATGACCGCCGTGGTCTCCTCGTCGACGTCGGTGGAGACGATCTCGCACTGGCGGTGCGTGAGCTTGTCGAGCTCGGCCTTGAGCTGCTCGAGAGCTCCCTTGTACCTGCGCTCGACGAGCAGGGCGACGGACTCGTATGCGCCCGTGGTGACGATCTGCTTGGCGAGCGGCTGGATCTTGTGCAAGATCGGCTCGTAGCGGGCCAGCAACGCGAGCTCAGCCTCGAGCGACGTGTGGCTCGAGGCCAGTGTTGCCGTGCGGTCCTCGACCTCGTCGATGACCTTGCTGACTTCGCCGGTGAGCTCCTCACTATCCATCGAGTAGAGCCGCTCATACTCCCGCTTGCGATCCGCCGGCTCCACATGAGCGCCGTCATGGTGAAGCGCCCGCAGTATCGAGCGGACGCGTATGAGCTGGTCTTCCATCCGCTCCTGGTCGCGGCGCTGGCGGTCATAGACCTCCATCGTCTCGAGCGGCATCTCCCCCGTTTGGATCTTCTTGGTGAGATCCTCGATGTGGAGCGTTCCGAGTTCGTGAATGAGGCTCACGACGTCGAAGAAGTGCGTCTTCGGCCCGATGATCTCCACCTTGGCCATTGGGACAAGCACCCGCCACACCCCCTGTCAGACCGTTTGCGCGGTCCACTCGTCAGACAGTCAGCACCGTGTCAACGATGAAGACCGCCGCGGCATCCGTGCGTTCGGCAAGGAGGCGCTCGAGGCTATCGGCCTCTGCCTTTGCGTCCGCCTTGATCTGCGTGATCTCCCGGTCGACTTCTTCCAGCACCTGCTTCTCGCGATCGCGGGCTAGAGTCTGCGACTCCTCTTCGGCTCTCGCGACGACATCGACCGCCTTCTTCCGGGCCGCAGACACGATCTCCTCGGCCTCCCGCTTCGAAGCGAGCACCCGGCCCGAGATCTCCATCTCTTTCTCGCGAATGAGATGCAGCGGCGAATGGGCATCCGACTCGATGGTCTCTTGATGGAACTTCAGCTCTTCCAGAACTTTCTCGTCCACTAAGCCCTCCCTCCTGGCACCCGGAACCGCGCGCCACCCAGCGCAGGTCACTCAGTCCCGTACCGCTCATTTCTACTTGGGCTGGACGGCTCCTGCTAGGAACTCGGCCGCAGTCTGAGGCATCCCGAGAAACGCACG
>CAYGYT010000037.1:8026-20407 GCA_964354215.1 uncultured Eubacteriales bacterium
CGCATACCGAACGAGCAGGCCAGCTCGTAGTTGATCGTCCCGGCCGCGACGGCGAGTTCGTCCATGATGATGTGATCGCTTCCCTGGGTGCCGACCAGAACCACCTCGTCGCCGACCGACACGTCGCACCCTCGCGGCACCTCGACCATGAGCTGATCCATGCAGACGCGTCCTACCTGCTGGGCCCGCTGGCCGCACACGAGCACCCGCATCTCATTCGAAAGAACGCGATGCACGCCATCGGCGTACCCGAGAGGGAGCGTCACGATGACGGTCGGCGCTGCAGCGCGGTACGTGAGCCCGTAGCTCACGCCCTCCCCCATGCCGATGCGCTTCACGAGTGTGGCGCGCGCCTTGACAGACATCGCCGGCGCAAGGTCGACCACGTCGTACGTGGCAGGCGCCGGGTGCAACCCGTAGATCGCGATGCCACAACGCACCATATCGAAGTGGCTCTGCGGATAGAGGATCGTCGCGGGGCTGTTCGCAGCGTGGGTGATGCCCGGATCGACGCCTTCAGTGCGCATCGCGTCTATCGCGTCGACGAACCGCTCCATCTGGCGTGCAAAGTCCCAGTCACCCGGCACATCGGCCGTGGCGAAATGCGTGAAGGTACCTTCCTGCACCAGACCAGGCACGCCCTTCAGGCCTGCTGCGAAGCGCGGAGCCTCCTCGGCGCGCACGCCGATGCGGTTCATGCCGGTATCGACCTTGAGATGGTAGCGAGCCGTCATGGCGCGCTCGGCGGCGGCTCGGCCGAGGCTCAACGCGAACTCACGGGTCGTCACCGTGGGGATGATGTCGTGGTCGAGGAACAGATCCGCCGAGGAGGCCGGCGGCTCCGAGAGCACGTGGAGCGGCGCGTCGATGCCGGCACCACGAATCTCCAGCGCCTCGTCGACCGTCGCCACGCCGAGCCGATCGGCACCGGCGGCGAGGGCGGCTCGGGCCACGTGCAGCGCGCCGTGTCCGTAGCCGTTCGACTTCACGACAGCCATGAAGAGCGTCCGTGGAGGCGTGAGGGCCTTGAGAGTGCGCACGTTCTGTTCGATAGCGCCAAGGTCGATCTCGGCCCATGCCCAACGCGTCGTCGTCACCGCGTCACCCCTCCACGAGCGATCGGACCACGTCGGACTTACTCACGATGCCCACGAGCCGCTCCTGGTCGAGCACGGGGATGCTGCCCACCCGTCGGTCGACGAGCAGCGTGACAACATCCTCGATCGGCGTATCGCTCTGAACCGTGACGACGTCTGAGGTCATCACTGCCCGCACGGAGGCCGCAACGGCCTTGCGCAGCTCGTCTTCGAAGCGCGCTGTCGCCGGCGGGTACATGATCATGCCGTCCAGCAGGTGGATGTAGGTCGGGAACTCAAGCTTCACGTCCTGCATGATGAGGTCGCCCTCGGTCACGATGCCGACGAGCCGCTCACCCTCGAGCACCGGGAGCGCGCCTACGTGGTTGTCGACCATGAGGTGGGCAGCCTCAGTCACCGACGCGTCCGGGCCGACGGTGATGGGGTCAGGGGTCATGATGTCGCGCGCGGTCGTACCTGCCGCTTGACCGTGCGCGCTGCCGGCATCGGAAGTCACGTCGGATCCTCCCATCGAACCCGTCGGATCACCACGTGCCGAGGAGCTCTGCGACCGCGTCAGGCACGCGCTCGAAGACGTCCTCGGCCCTCACGCACAGCGGGGTCAGCACCTCGGCAGCCGCATCGCCCGCTCGACCGTGCAGATACGCGCCCAGTGCGCCCGCCTCGAGCGGCGAGAGCCCCTGTGCCAAGAGTGTCCCGATCATGCCGGCAAGGACATCGCCCGTGCCCGCCTTGGCAAGGGCCGGGCTGCCCGAAGTGTTGATAACACGACGGCCGACGCCCGCGGTTATCGTGCCTGCCCCTTTGAGCACGCACGCCGTGTGTCCTTGCGCGAGCTGTTGTGCCCGCCCGAGCCGGTCCGCCTGCACGTCCTCGCTGGAGATGCCGAGCATCCGACCGGCCTCACCTGGGTGCGGAGTGATGACCGTCGGCGCCGGTCGCTCGGCGAGGAGCACCGTCGCGTCGACGAGCGCGTTCAGGGCATCTGCATCGACAACGAGGGGCATCTCGAGACGCGAGACGAGCGTTCGAGCAACCACCACCGCTCCGCGGGCCACAGTGAGCCCCGGACCCAACACCACCGCATCGTAGTCGCTCGCCAGATCGACAAGCCGCTCTGCGTCCTTCGAAGTGAACGTGCGCGACGGGTTCTCGGGCATGCCTACGACAACCGCCGAGGTCAGATGGGCGCGAGCCGGCAGAACCGCGGATTCGGGTACCGCCAAGGTCACGTACCCGGCACCCATGCGTTGCGCACCTTGAGCTGCGAGTATCGCGGCACCCGGATAGGCTCCCGAGCCGGCGACCACCAAGACGCGGCCGCGCAGGTTCTTGTGGTCATCGGGCGCGGGCAGCGGCAGCAGCGCACGGTACATGGCGACCGACCAGATCTCCGGAGCGTGCTCAGGCACGAGGAAACCGGTAGGGATCCCGACGTCTTCGAGCACGACCTCGCCCGCATAGCCTGCGCCCGGGTACTGCACGAGACCGATCTTGGGCGCCGAGAACGTGACGGTGACGTCGGCCTCGATCGCGACGCCCTCGACGCGTCCCGTGTCCGCGTCCACACCGCTCGGCACGTCAGCCGAGATGACGAACGCCCCAACCCCGTTGCAGGTCTCCACCCAGGGAACCATTGCCGCTCGGACGGGGCCGCCGATGCCGATGCCGAGCAGGGCATCTATCACCGCCGAGAAGCGAGAGAGCTCGGCGGGGGCCGGCCCACCCGGTGAGCGCGTGTTCCAGCTCACCCCGGCTTCGAGAGCCGCACGCGCGGCATCCGCCGCGATGCCGGAGAGTTCATCAATCGGATGGAGACTGAAGACGTGTACCTCTCGCCCCGCCTCGTGGAGCACTCTCGCGGCAACCCAGCCGTCGCCGCCGTTGTTGCCCCCGCCTGCCAGAACGGCGATGCGACCTTCGGGCATCCGCTCTGCGCACGCGGCCGCGAGAGCCGCGCCCGCGCGCTCCATCAGATCGGCGAGCGACACACCTGCCTCGGCGACCGCGCGATGCTCGGCGGTGCGCATCTGCGACGCGGTGAGCGCGTAGATCATCAGCCCTCCTGCGAATCTGCGTCATCGGCGTGCAGGCCGTCGAGCATCCCGCGTGCGTCTTTGAAGGCGGCGGCGAGTTCGGCTCTCGGGTCTACCGGCTCGGGTTTCGGCTTGGGCCGACGCTCCTCAGTGATTGCTACTGCAGAGGCAACGGCCGTCGTGTGCGTGAACGACAACGACAGATGCATCTCCTGCACACCGTACTCCTCGGCAAGTTCGGCCGCACGCCCCTTGAGCACCGGAACGGGGCGACCGGAGAGGTCGCGCGCCACTTCCACGTCAGTGAAGCGCATGCCGGCGAAGCCCGAGCCGAGCGCCTTGAGAACAGCCTCCTTGGCTGCGAAGCGCAGCGCGTAGTGAATCTCTGGCCGGTTCCGCTTCTCGCAGTAGGCCCGCTCCTCTGCCGAGAAGAGCCGCTCCTTCATGCGCGGGTGCCGCTCGAGGGCTGCCCGCATTCGATCGATCTCGACGATGTCGACGCCAAGTCCTGTGATCATGCGTGTCCCATCTGGGCGGCGCCCCACTCCACCGTCACGGATGTGGCGAGGCTACGTTGACAGCAAGCCCTAGCCGCGCGACTCTGCCCACCCGTCCGACTGCGAACCGGCTCGAGCGCATGCGAGTCTTCCACCGGCGGAAGTCCTCGCCACCCGGGGCTTCCCGCAGCTCGGCCCGAGTCCGGGGCCACTCTCCTCCGGCAACCGGGCACAATCCTGTGTTCCAAAGGTCGCGGCCTACGACACTACTGCAAGCCGCGCATGTCGACGATCTCGCAGCCCTTGGCTTCGGCCTCCGCGCGATGGGTGAACACTCCCGTCGCGGCCGCCTCATCGAGTACGTAGATCAGGTTCCCGCCCTCCGCTGCGAACTTCTGGCCGTAGCTGATCGGCACGTCGTTCGTCACATCTCCTAGGATGGACTCGGCGACAGGGCCGGTCTTGCGGCCCCCGTTTGCCACGAGGACGATGGTTGACGCCTCGTATACCAGCTCGGCGCCCATGGATATCGCATATCGCGGACTCTCCTCGATCGAGGAGAAGTGGCCATCCTGGACGGCGTTGCCTACCGTGCTGTCGTCCAACTTGACCAGCAACATGCGATTGCCCTCGAACGGTATGCCGCTCTCGTGGAACGCCACGTGGCCCCGCCCTCCGACCCCGACGATGTGGAGATCGATACCGCCACTCGCCGTGATCTTCTGCTCGTATGCGTCAAGCACGTGCTCTTTGATCCAGCCGAGCACCCCGCTGGCGCCGTCCTTGATGACGATGGCCTTGCCTTGCTCGGTTCCTCGCATCTCGTGGGCCTCAGGCTGCGAGCTGAGGGCGGCGATCAGCTCTTCTTGCTCAATGAGGGTCCCCCAGGGAACGCTGGTTTCCGCGAACGTGCGGTCCAGCAGCCCGAAGAACTCCTGGATCATGAAGTAGCTGTACGACTCGGGGTGAAGACAGCGCTGCTGTGCGTTCTCCCCGGGCAGGCCCACATACTCGTCCAGATTGAAGCTACGGACCCTGGCGGCGTCGATGCTTCCGGCGTTGAATGCCGTCGCCAGATTCTTGTACAGGCCAGTGGGGGAGCTGCCGGTGGCAAGTCCGAGCACGTACTCGTCTTTGACTGCCTGCTTCTCCTTGATGTCCGCCTCGACGATGTCGGCGGCCACCTGGCTCATCTGGTCGAAGTCCCGGGTGATGAGGATCTTGAACGACACGGGTCTCTCCTATCCGATTGCCGCTTTGACAACGTCGGCCAGCTGGGCGGCGTACTTGTCCGTGGCTTCCCTCGTGGGTCCCTCTACCATGACCCGGCACATGTTCTGCGTCCCCGAGTACCGTACGAGCACCCGTCCCTCGTCCTTGAGCTCCGCTTCTACCTGCTGTATCGCTTCGACGATCTCGGGAACCGACTCGATATCCGGCTTGCTCTTCACGTCCACGTTGATGAGCTTCTGCGGGAAGACGTCCATCAGCTTGGCCAGCTCCGAAAGGGGCTTGTCGGCCTTGAGCATGGCGGCCAGAAGCTGCATCGCCGTCAGGATCCCGTCACCCGTCGTGTGGTGGTCGAGGAATATCACATGGCCGGATTCCTCGCCGCCGATGACTGCTCCCAGACGTTGCATGTCTTCCAGCACGTAGCGGTCGCCCACCTTCGCTGCATGGTTCTTGAAGCCGTACTTCTTGGAGGCGACGCTCAAGCCCATATTGCTCATGATGGTAGAAACGAGCAGGTCGTTCTTGAGCCTGCCTTCTTCCTTGAGCATGCGGGCGCAGATGACCAGGATCTGGTCCCCGGTGATCTCGTTGCCCTTCTCGTCCACGGCGATCAGGCGGTCGCCGTCGCCGTCGAACGCCAGCCCGATCGCCGCCCCGCTCTCCACGACGGCCTTCTTGAGGTCGTCGGTATGCTGCGAGCCGCAGTTCTCGTTGATGTTGAGACCATCAGGCTCGTCGTGAATCACCGTGATGTCGGCGCCCAACTCGGTGAAGGCGGCGGGTGCCACTCGATACGTGGCTCCGTTCGCCGTATCCAGGACGATCTTCAGACCTTCCATGGACAGCGTCCGAGGGAAGGTGTTCTTCAGAAACACGATGTAGCGCCCGGCAGCGTCGTCCAGCCGGTAGGCGCGGCCCATATCGTGAGGCGGAGGCACCATCTCGGGCAGCTTGCCGCCTAGGATGAGCTCCTCGATGGCCTCTTCTTGCTCGTCGGAGAGCTTGAAGCCGGCACCCGAGAAGACCTTCATCCCGTTGTCCTGATAGGGATTGTGGGAGGCGGAGATGACCACCCCGGCATCCGCCCGCATGCTCTCCGTGATGAAGGCGATCCCCGGGGTCGGCAGCACTCCCACCAAGTAGGGCACGCCCCCCATTGAAGAGACTCCCGACTCGAGAGCGCTCTCCAGCATGTAGCCGGAGAGGCGGGTATCCTTGCCGATGATCACCCGGGTCGTGTGGTGCGACTTCTTAAGGACCCGTGTTACCGCCTGACCCACGGCGAAGGCCGTGGCTGCATCCATGGGATAGCGGTTGGCCTCGCCTCTGATTCCGTCGGTTCCGAACAACTTGCCCATCTGCGACTCCTCCCAAGAAGAATCCAACGTCGTCTACTCGAACAGGTCCATGGATCGCAAGAGCGCATCTGCCTCGGCGCAGTACGCGTCGACTATCTGCTCGAGCCACTGTGTTCCCATGGCTCGCACTTCCGGCGCAAGTCCCTGAATCGTCTCAATGTAGCCATCGACGGCGTCAGCGGCGGCCGGTCGAAGCGCGTCAATGAACTTCTCTCCATCTGGGACTCCCGGATCGCGTTCGAACAGGGCGCAGACTGCGTCTGCACGATCGCTGAACTCCCGTCCCGCGGCGGTGGAACGCGGGACCTTCGCGGCCATGGCCGTCAGGCGCTTGGTCCGCTCAATCTTCGCCTGCGACAGCACTTCGAGTGCCCCTGCGTAGACGAGGTCGCCCATCTCCTGTTTGGCGAAGAACGGCTCCCTGACCTTCCGGTACCAGTGTTCGAGCGCCATCAAGTTGGCAAGGTAGATCACGTTGTTGCGGACCACCCGGTCCAGGTTCTTGTACGTGTGTGGACGGCGGTCCCGCTCGAAGCCGGGAGGCGGAACGGCAGCGACGAGCTTGCCGTCCTCAAGGACGTCGTTGAGCAGCACTGAGCCGGCGGCGACCACCGTGCCGTAGCCCAACCGAACGGGGCCTACCGCGCCCCCTTGACCGCCTAGGAAGATCGCAGGCTGATTCAGCATGACCCCACGGGGTACGTCCCCGAACAGCGAGGCCGTGGTCTTGTCACCGTCGGGCGTGTAGTTGAAGTGAATGTACGAGCTACCAACCTCGCTGTGGTCCTTGCGGCTGGTACCGCCGGCCATGAGGCAATCGCAGAAATTGATGAGGCTCCCCAAGGTGACGAACGGGAACAGGATGGTCTGCTTGAGGCCGACGCAGTGAGCTCCGTTGGCCTCCTCTTCCAGCAGACTCCCCTCACGGACCTGGGCGCCCAGTCCCATGTTCGCCTTCTCAAGGAAGACCGACTGCTTGAAATAGCCCCCCTTGAGCTCCACCTCGGGGCCCAACCTGCAGTCGGTGAGAGTGACCGGACCCTCAGCGCCAAGTCTGCAGCCTGCTGAGATGACCGTCTTGGCGCCGTGTATGCGGCATCCGGGCCAGAGGGTCACCCCATCGCCGGAGATGCGACTCACGTCGACGTCGTCACCGATGTCCAAGCCGAGGGGATTCGGTATCATCACCCCTTTGTCGATCAGCCGGACGACTTTGTCGTAGCCTCTAGGCTGTAGATCCATCGAGAGCTCCTCACGCGTGGGCTCGCTGGCGAGGCCCGTCGCGGCCCGCGGTGATTGTATCAGCCGAACTCGGCGGCGACGCGTGACGAGCCGGCTACGCATCGGTCCCTCAACAGAAGCGGATGGGACGGCCCCAAGGCCGTCCCATCCGGAATCGTCATCTCACGCGCACTGGATACCGGCATGTCATGTGGTCGGCGGTGCACGTGCGGCTCGGCGATAGCGGCCGAGGCCGTGATCGACGCGGTGTCGCCGGCGTCGGCCGGAGCGGCAAGCGCGGGCTGGGTTGGCCCGAGCGAACCGAGGAAGGCGCACGTAGCCAGTATGGCTCCCCCGATCCCGAGTCTCGTCCCGTACATGCGCGTCTGCATTCCGCCGCCGCTTTGGCGCCTCGTGCTGCCTCACGCAACAACGACTATCGGGCCGGCAGGTTGCGGCACAACTACCGAATGAGAACAGCATCGTAATCACGCCGAGAGTACCGAGACGGCGCTGAGGTATTGCTTCACGATGGCGGAAGCTGGAATGCGGGCGCACGCGCGAGTACAGTACTCTGGTTCGCACGCGCTAGGGTTGAGAAGTGGAATGCAAGTACTCATCGCTGTCTGCCGGGGTTGCGGTCCTCGATGACCTACCGGCAGCAGTGAATGGGTTCTCGACGTAGAGACAGGTACAGAATGTGTGGAATCATCGGATATGTCGGCGCCAAACCGGCCTCGCCCATCCTGCTCGATGGACTACGCCGCCTCGAGTATCGCGGGTACGATAGTGCAGGAATCGCCGTGTTGCACGACGGCGAGCTGCTCGTCCGCAAAAGGGCGGGCAAGATCGACGAAGGCATCGCCCGCGAACTGATTGCCAATCCCGTAGTGGGCGAGACCGGCATCGCTCACACCCGCTGGGCCACCCACGGTCCGCCCAGCGACGAGAACTCCCATCCCCATCTGGATCAGTCAGGCCGGATCGCCGTCGTCCACAACGGTGTCATCGAGAACTACGATCAGATCAAGGGACGGCTTCTCAAGGCAGGTCATGAGTTACATTCCGACACCGACACTGAGGTGCTCGCGCATCTCATCGGTGAGCACTACGAGCAGCACCGGGGAGAAGACGGCGATGCGAACCCGCTGACCCAGGCGGTGTGCGACGCACTGCGCGAAGTCATCGGCACGTACGGCGTGGCGGTGATCTGCACCGAACAGCCAGGCGTCATCGTCGGAGCTCGCCGGGGTTCGCCCCTCATCATCGGCATCGGCGATGGCGAGAACTTCCTAACGAGCGACGCCAACGCCATCGTTGCGCACACCCGGCAGGTCGTGTTCCTCAATGACTACGACGTGGCGACCGTCACGGATCACAGCTTCGATGTGCAGAACCTCGGCACGGACACCGCCAACGTGCAGATAAGCAAGCTGGAATTCGATGCCGAGGACTCGCAGCGGGGCGACTACGAGCACTTCATGCTCAAGGAGATTCACGAGCAACCGCGTACCGTCGAGAACGCTTTGCGCGGTCGTGTGGATCACGAAGGCGCCACGGCGGTCTTCGGCGGCCTCAACATGACACCCGCGGAGTTGCGGAACGTCCAGCGCATCGTCATCGCTGCCAGCGGCACAAGCTGGCACGCGGCCTTGATCGGCGAGTACCTCATCGAGGGACTTGCGCACGTGCCGGTGGAAGTCGAGTTCGCCCACGAGTTCTGCTATCGCATGGCTCCGATCCGGCGCGACACGCTCGTGCTGGTCATCTCCCAGTCAGGCGAGACGGCAGACACGCTCATGGCGTTGCGCGAGGCCAAGCGTCGCGGACACAAGGCGCTCGCGATCGTCAATGTCGTCGGCAGCACGATCGCTCGTGAATCGGACGGCGGCATCTACATGCACGCGGGGCCGGAGATCGGTGTCGCCTCGACCAAAGCGTTCGTCTCCACGCTCGCGATCCTGACCCTGCTTGCCGTGCATCTAGGCCGCATGCGGATGTTGTCCGCCGGACGTGCGCAGGAGATCCTCAAGGCGCTCGAGGCGCTCCCCGCGCAGATTGAAGGGCTGCTCGCACAGAGCGACACGATCAGCCAGATCGCCCTCAAGTACGCGGACGCCCAGGACTTCTTCTTCCTCGGTCGCGGCTTCACGTTCCCGGCTGCGCTCGAAGGCGCGCTCAAGCTCAAGGAGATCTCCTACATCCATGCTGAGGGCTACTCGGCGGCGGAGATGAAGCACGGGCCGATTGCCTTGATCGACGAGAAGACGCCCACGGTCATCCTCGTGCCGCAGGACTCGATGTACGACAAGACGATGGCGAACCTCGCTATGATTCGCGCCCGTAAAGGCCCGATCATCGCCCTAGCCACCGAAGGTGACGAGCAGATCGAGAAGGTGGCGGACGACGTGATCTACCTGCCCAAGACACGGGAGGCGTTGAATCCAATCCTTGCGAGCGTGCCGTTGCAGCTCTTCGCCTACCACATTGCCGTCGCGCGCGGTTGTGACGTCGACAAGCCACGCAACCTCGCCAAGAGCGTGACCGTACTCTAAGGCCAGACGGCACGCCGCAGCCTCACTAGATCCTTCGAGCCGCCCCGCCAGGCCGCGGCGCGCACGCGCACAACAGCATCCACGCCGCCTCGACTCGATCCTCGGTCCGCTCCGGCGGTGTATGGTGTCCCCACCCGGCAAAGGCGAGGGAGGTCGGCTTCGATGGAGGGCCTGTTCGTCTGTGCGGTAGTGGCGATACCGGTGGTCTTGCTCGCGCTCTACCTTCGACGTCCGTATGAGAGCCGAAGCGTGCCGAGGGATGCCATGGCCGTCAGGGGCAAGGCAAAGCTGCCGAGGACCCTGGGAGTGGTCCCGAACAAGGCCTTTGACGACACAATCCGCGACGAAGCGGCCGACCAGCCAGAGTCAGAGAAGCCAGACTGACGACTATCACCTGCCACGTCCCCGCCGTGGACAGCTGCACAGTCGCCGAATACTCCGAGAAGCCACCCGAGTTCGCCACGACTCACGCCGTCCGCTGGATGCGCTTGTTGCGGCGTGACAGCAGATAGCTCACAGCGAAGTACAGCACCGCGCCAACAAGAGCGCTGTACAGGCAGAGCGTATGGAGTGTGGCAACCGAAAGAAGGCCCCACAGCCCACCAGCATTGGTGAACGGAGCGAACGGTGTGATGTCCGGAGCGGTGAAGCTGTCCAGCAGCACGTGACTGTAGGCCCCGATGAATGCACTGAGGAACGCAACCCCCCAGGAGATGCCGATGCGCTTGTGGTCCGCGCGCGGCCACACACCCAACACGAGTTCGGCAAGGTACTTGCCGGTGAGCGCACAGACTACGGCGAGCAGCGTCGCTCCCACATACGTGTGCGTGAATCCGTGGTACCGACCCTCGTTGGTAAACTCAACGATCAGCGGCTGCACATCCATTACGATCTGGGTCCAGCCAAATACGATCAGGCTGAAGCTTCCTCGCAACAGCGCTTTGGCGAGGATTCCGGGCCCCATGTGGTACGGAGTGAACGGCACTCGCTTCTCCCAGGCACAGCGGTGCGTGTACGGTCTCTCCAACAGGATATGTCAACCGGCCCCGGCACGGTCGCACGACTACCGCCCAGAACGCAGGTCGCGGCTAGCGCCCGAACCAGCCCGCAGCAGTTCGAAGCCATGACGCTCAAAGAATGCGACGTTCCTCGTCGGTCTTCGTCATGGTGCGCAACCTACGTCGTGATGCAGGGCGGCGATTGCGATACGCTCTGCCTATGAGTAGTCCGATCCAACCCGCCGACCGATCTCTCCCCGCGTGGCGGCGTCTGCGCACCGACTTCTCCGAGTTCTTCCACCTGGAGACCGCAGGGAGCGTTGCGCTGCTCGGCGCAACGCTGCTCGCACTTCTGGTCGCGAACACTGCGCTGTATCCGTACTACGAGCAGTTCCTTCATGCCGAGATCATGATCCAGATCGGAGCTTGGACGCGTGGGGGGTCGGTCCTCCACTGGATCGACGACGGGCTCATGGTGCTCTTCTTCTTCGTCGTCGGGCTCGAGATCAAGCGCGAACTCGTGGTAGGCGAGCTTTCAAAGCCGCGCAAGGCAATGCTCCCGCTTATCGCCGCCGCCGGCGGCATGATCGCGCCAGCCCTCATCTACCTCGCGCTGAACGCCGGCGGCGAAGGAGCGTCCGGTTGGGCGATTCCGATGTCGACCGACATCGCATTCGCCTTGGGCGTCCTCGCGCTTCTCGGCAAGCGTGCGCCGAGCGGTCTGCGGCTCTTCCTCACGGCTCTGGCGATCGCCGACGACCTCGGAGCCATTATCGTCATTGCCGTCTTCTACACGAGCGGTGTCTCACTGGCGTGGCTTGCGCTCGCTTTTGCCGTGTTGGCCGTTCTCGTCGCGCTGAATCGTCTCAAGGTCGACAGCGTCGTGCCCTATGCGATCCTCGGCACCGTCGTGTGGTTCGCCTTCTTGAACTCCGGAGTCCACGCGACGATTGCCGGCGTTCTTGTGGCGCTCACCATCCCTGTCGTGTCGCGGCTTCAACCGACTGAGTTCTGTGAGCACGCGCGGGAGGAGCTCGAAAGGATCGAATCAACGGACGTGCCAGGCGCGCACGTGCTCGAAGACGACAGCCAGCAAGAGGCTGCCTATCGGATTCGAGGACTTGCCACACACGCGGCGGCTCCACTGCAGCGACTCGAACACGCGCTGCATCCGGTGTCGACCTTCATCGTCCTGCCGCTCTTCGCATTCGCAAACGCAGGAGTGCGACTGGTGGACTACGACCTGGCCAAGCTCGTGGTCGAACCCGTGACCCTCGGTATCTTCTTCGGCCTTCTCTTCGGCAAGCCCATTGGCATCACGGCCATGACCTGGCTCGCTGTGCGCCTTGGTCTCGCCGACCTGCCGAAGGGCGTTCGCTGGAAGCA
>CAYGYT010000038.1:0-20201 GCA_964354215.1 uncultured Eubacteriales bacterium
GACGACACGATCGTCATGTACTCCACCGACAACGGCCCGCACTACAACTCGTGGCCGGATGCTGCAACGACGCCGTTCCGCTCGGAGAAGAACACGAACTGGGAAGGCGCCTATCGAGTGCCGTGCTTCATGCGCTGGCCTGGCCACTACCCGGCGGGCCTCACGCTCAACGGCATCGTCGCGCTCCAGGATATGGCAACCACGTTCCTTGCTGCTGCCGGAGAACCGGACATCGCCGCGAAGTGCAGGGTGGGCTACCAGTCCATGGGCAAGACGTTCAAGGTCGCGCTCGACGGCAAGGACATGAACGCGTACCTCTCGGGCGAGTCCAACGAAAGCCCGCGCGACCGATTCTTCTACGTCAACGACGACGCGGAACTTGTGGCGCTGCGGGTCGGCGACTGGAAGTTCGTCTTCAAGGAACAGCGAGGCCACCAGCTCAAGCTGTGGATCGAGCCCTTCGTCGACCTGCGAGGGCCGATCATCTTCAACCTGCGGCGCGACCCGTTCGAGCGTGCGCCTGAGAACTCCAACACCTACTGGGACTGGTTCCTCGACCACGTGTTCCTGGCTGTCTGGGCGCAGGCAGTGGTGGCGGAGGCGCTCCAAGACCTCATCGAGTTCCCGCCGCGCCAGAAGCCGGCGAGCTTCAACCTGGACAGCGTCCTCGCGAAGCTGCAACAGTCTCAGGGCTCTGCCTGACGGGGAAACGCACGAAGGGGCGTCCGCGCGACTCGACCTCATCCGCAGGGAGCGAGTATTCGAAGACTCGGCCGATGTCGAGGCCGCATACGAGGCGGCGACCAAGGAGGGAACGTCATGAGCGCAATCAGGAAGAGCGCGACCAGAAGGAGCGCGGCGACCGAACCCCGGGTAACCGCGCAGACGCCGAGGCGGTCGGCTTTGCAGGCCATTCCCCATCTCACGCCGGCGGAGCACGCAGCTCGTGGCAAGGCGGCGCGCGCCGAGGTGCCTCGGCGGAGTCACTCGATCTGGGACCCCTCTGAGAACAGGCTCGACCCCGTCGATATGCTCGAAGCGCAGGCGGTGACGCGGGTGCCCGAGCTGGTTCCGATCCGCTATGGACGTATGCTTGTATCCCCCTTCGCGTTCTACCGCGGTGCGGCCTACATCATGGCGTCGGGCCCGCAAGGTGGTCGGAGTTGGCAGCGTGGGCACCCGCGCCTGGATCCTGCTCATGCTCGGCCGCGACGAGCAAGACCCCCTGTTCCTGCAGGTCAAGGAGGCAGGGCCGTCCGTCCTTGAGGAGTACCTCGGCGTGAGTGCGTTCAAGAACAGCGGGCAGCGGGTTGTCGAGGGCCAGCGCCTTATGCAGGCATCGAGCGACATCTTCCTCGGCTGGATCCGCACCACCGGCATTGACGGAGTGCAGCGCGATTTCTACCTGCGGCAGCTGTGGGACTGGAAGACGTCCGTCAACCTCGAAACCATCCGTCCTGCGGGCCTCGCGATGTACGCCACGATGTGCGGTGGCACCCTTGCCCGGGCACACGCGCGCTCGGGCGACCGAATCGCGATCGGTGCGTACCTTGGGAGCGGAGCCGTGTTCGACGACGCCATCGCCGACTTCGCCGTCGCCTACGCCGACCAGAACCTTGCGGACTACGAGACGTTCAAGGTCGCTGTCGACAATGGGCGCCTCAAGGTCGAGACCGGTCTGTGACCGACAAGCCGTGAGCGAGACAGTCACGCCGAAGACGTCCACGGTCGACGCCCTGAAACAGGGCGCCGCCGCAGCGGTCGAACGCCTCCCCGGTCCGGTCAGGCGAGTCACGGGTCGCGATGCGATCTCGGGCTTCACGAACGCGGTCGCCAACATCCCCGACAGCATGGCGAACGCGACGCTTGCGGGACTGAACCCGATCCACGGCCTCTACTCGCTTGTGGTCGGTACCCCGGTTGCCGCGCTCACGACGGGCTCGAAGCTCATGACGGTGGCCGTCACGGGTTCCATGGCGCTGATCGTCGCCGACGCACTGTACTCGGTGCCCAAGGACGAGCGCGCTGTCACTCTGGTCGCACTCACGCTGCTCGTGGGGGTTGTCCAGATCCTTCTCGGCATCTTACGTGCCGGCACGCTCGTCCGGTTCGTGTCGAACTCAGTGATGCGAGGATTCCTCACCGGCGTCGCGGTCAACATCGCGCTCTCTCAGGTGTCTGCGGTGACTGGGTATACGAGTGCCCTCGACAACAAGGTGGCGCGCCTCGTCGACACGCTGCTCCACCCTCGCGCCCTCAGCGTTGCGACAATCCTGGTGTCGCTCCTCACCGTGGGGATCATTCTAGGAACGGAGCGGACGCGCCTGGTCACCTTCTCTTTCCCGATAGCGCTCGTCGTCTCGACGCTCGTCGTGCAGCTCGGCAGCGTTGGTGTGGCGCTCGTGGGCGATAGCGCCCAGATTCCCTCTGCGCTGCCGGCGTTCGTGCTACCCCAACTGAGCGCACTAGCAGGTCTTCTGGTTCCGGCGATGTCGATTGCGATCGTCGGCCTCATCCAGGGCGCGGGCATCAGCAAAGCGGTCCCAAACCCCGGCGGCATCTATCCCGACATCAACCGCGACTTCATCGGGCAGGGAGCTGGCAACGCGGCCGCAGCGGTCTTCGGGGGGATGCCGGTCGGAGCCTCGCTATCGAGCACTGCACTCAACGTGCAGCTCGGCGGGCGACACCGCGCGGCGAACTTCATCATCGGACCAATCATCGCGGTCGTGCTCTTGCTCTTCGCCCCCGCGGTGGAGCTGATTCCCGAAGCGGCCCTCGGCGCCATGCTGATCCTCATCGGCCTGCGCGCCATTGACCTCCCTGCCATTCGCGCGGTATGGCAGACGAGCCCGCAGACCGGCACGATCATGGCCGTCACCTTCGTCGGGACGCTCGTGGTGCCAGTGCAGTACGCGGTCCTCATCGGCGTGGCGCTCTCGGTCGTGCAGCACGTCTACAGCTCGTCGCTGGACGTGCGTGTCGTGGCACTCACCCGAGACACGCGGGGGCGCCTCATCGAGGGCGAGGCACCGGCGAAGCTCGCAGACAGCTCGCTGACGGTCCTGGACGTCTACGGCAGCGTCTTCTACGCGGGCACGGATGTGATCGATCGGCTCCTGCCCGATCCCATCGGAGCGCGCGACACGGTCGTGGTGCTCAGACTTCGGGGGCGTGCCGATGTAGGCAGCACGTTCCTCCAGCTCATCCAGCGCTACGGCGCGCAGGTCGCGGAGCAGGGCGGCTACCTCGCGCTCGTCGGCATCGGTCCAGCGCTCCTCGACCAGCTCGTTCGCACCGACGTCGCCGACACGATCGGTCGAGAGCACATCTACCTTGCGAAACCGGCGCTGATGGCTTCGCTCGACGATGCGGTGAAGGACGCCGAGGCCTGGCTGCAATCCAGAGCGCATCGGCCCGACTGACGCTCCGTGAGCACCGCTCTGGCTGAAGGGGTGTGCTACGACCCGCTGGATTCTTGAGCAGACTCCGGCGCGGACGGCGTTTCTGCCGAGAACGGGTGCTTCCCACTGCTCATCAGGTAGCTCAGCCCGCGGGTGCTCTCCGAGGTCTCGAGGGAAAGCCTCACAATCATCGTCATCGGCACGGACAGAATCGCCCCCACGGGCCCGAGGACGAAGCCCCAGAACAGCAGCGAACCGAACACGACCGCCGGCGACAGATCGGTACCCTCGCCCATTTGCCTCGGCAGAACGAAGTTCTGGATACCACCGTTGATGACGATGAACGCCACAATCACGATCAACGCCTTCTCGGGACCGTACAGGAGCAACGCGAGCAACGCCGGCCCGACAAGTGAGATGAGGAATCCGATGCTCGGAATGAAGCCGAGAAGGAATGCGAGGACCCCCCACAGAAGCGCGAATGGAATCCCGAGTGCATAGAGCAGCACGGTGTCCGTCGCTGCCACGAGCAGGTTCACCCATGCCGTGATGACGACGTAGTTCCTGATGTTGCCGACGAAGCGGTCCACCGGTTCGCGCCGTGCAGGAAGCGCGATCGCCCTGATCTTCTCGGGCATCCGGGTCGATTCGAACAACATGTAGCCGGCGAGGAAGATCATGAAGCCGAAACTGCTGAACGCGCCAAGCAGCCATTTGGCGATCTCGCCTACCCACTGCACCACCGCGTTCGAGTCGAGCGACGGATTCGACTCCAGCGTCGACTCGGTGAGCCCGAGCGATGCGAGCGAGTCTTTGATCTGCGACTGGAGATTGGCGAACTGCTCCTTGTAGGTAGGAAGGGTGGCAATGAACTGATTCAGTGATGCGGTCAGCACAAGGAAGAGGAGCAGGATCGCGACGATCGTCCCGATAGCCGTGATCGCGAAGGCAAGACCAGAACGCATACCGCGCCGCACGAGCCAGGCCTGGATGGGAGCCACCGCGATAGTGATGACGAATGCGAGCAAGAACTGGCTCACGAGCTGGCTGGCACCGTGCAGGACCACGAGTACCACTGCGGCGGCTGCGATTCCGACGATCATGCTCAGAAACGAGTTGGGGCCGAGCCGTTCGTCTGTCATGGTGCGGTCCTCTCGAACGTTCGTCCCGACTCCAGGGCTCACTCTCACGGATTGGTGGCACTCCTAGGATAGAGCAGTGGGCCTGCCCGTCGAGCAAGGTGGAATGCGTTCGAGCGTGCTCAGGCTTCCTGATCCCGAAGTGCTCGCTCGAGTTCGCCTACGTGGCCTACCGCGCCGCGCGTTGGCGCGTACGTGGGTATAGGTACTACGTACGGGCGCTTCGTACGTACGACCCCACTCGTTCTGGTCGCACATTGCAGGGGGGATGAGCGCAATGGCCGATACTACCAACTCGGACCATCGCTACGACGCCGTCGTCGTCGGATCGGGGATGGGCGGCGCCTTCGTCGCACGGGAACTCAGTCGCGCCGGCAAAGACGTCCTCGTTCTCGAAGCCGGACAGCTGGAAACCAGCGTCGGCACGTTCAAGGACACGCTGCGCTACTACGACGGGGCCCGCGTGTCCCGCTCGCCGAGGAAGTCCAAAGAGGGTGTCATCTTGTGGCGCACCTTCATGGCGGGCGGCTCGACGGTGGTCGCCTGCGGCAACGGAGTGCGCTGTCTCGAACGCCAGCTCTCGGAGCGCGGTATCGACCTTGCCGAGGAGTTCTCGGCGCTCGAAGCTGAGCTCGGTGTGCATCCCCTCGAGGAGCGCCTCATCTCGGAGGGAGGTCAGGCGATTCGCTCAGCCGCGTCAGAGCTCGGCCTTACGTTCCAACAGATGCCCAAGTTCGTTGACGCCGAGAAGTGCACGGCGTGTGGCAAGTGCGCGATGGGCTGCGCGTCGCACGCCAAGTGGACTGCCGAGGTGCCTCTCGCGGACGCGGTCGCGCACGGTGCCCACGTCGTCTACGGAGTCGAGGTGGACCGCGTGCTCCGGGACAACGGCCACGCCGTTGGCGTGGCTGGCCTTTCGGGGCGCAAGTCGTTCGAGGCCCGTGCCGACACGGTGGTGCTTTCCGCGGGAGGGCTGGGAACGCCACCCATTCTCCAACACTCGGGCATCGATGCCGCCGGCCCGGGCCTGTTCATCGACACGCTCGTAAACGTATACGGCGAAAGCCCTGATCTGAACCTCATTCACGAGCCGCAGATGTCGCTCGTCGACGTCGAGTTCTGCGAAGAGCGCGGATTCCTGCTCTCGCCGTTCGTGAACCACCCCACAGCTGTGCGAGCGATCGAGGCGGGCGCGTCCGGCATGTCGATGCCTGACAAACACCTCCTCGGCATCATGATCAAGAGTCGTGACGACCCGGCCGGACAGGTATTCGCCGACGGCACGGTCTCGAAGCCTGTGACGCAGGCCGACCAGCGTCGACTCGATGACGGCGCCGCGCTGGCAAGAGAGATTCTCTTGAAGGCGGGAGCGGATCCGAAGTCGATCATCGTGTCCAAGCCCCAAGGCGCGCACCACGGAGGGACCGCCGCCATCGGCACAGTCGTCGATGAGAACCTGCAGACAGACGTCGAAGGCCTCTTCGTGTGTGATGCCTCGGTGCTGCCGGAGGGCCCGGGGCTTCCACCCATGTTGACCATCGGCGCGCTGGCCCTGAGGCTGGGCCACACGCTGGCTACGGCTTGAGGCCTAGCCGACGGCGCGCTCCATCACGATCTCGGCGGCGCGTCGAGCGCCGTCGATGGGGATCTGCGTCCAAGTCACCTCGGCGCCGAGGTTCGCGACGATCGCCTCGGCGAGTGTCTCCGGCGTCGTCGATGAGAGGCGCATGCGGATGCCCGCGTTGTGCCGTTCCAGACGACCGGCGACCGTGACCTCTTGCTCGGACTGATTCTCGACCGGGAAGTACAGGAAGGGGCGCCTGAGCGCCTCGACTTCGAGTGTGCTCGTGCCACCGCCCTGCACGATGGCAAGATCGCTTGCCGCCATGTGGCGCCACAGCTCCGGGACCATGCCTCGGCATTCGACGTCCTCCGGCGCGTCGATCGTGGCCGCGTCGATGCGCGGCCCCGAGACGAGTACCATTCGCAGTCCCGGCATTCGGGCAGCGGCGAGCGGAAACGCGCGGCCGCAGAGCTCGAGCAGCTCCCGTCCGATCGACGTGCCGCCGACCGAGCAGACGACAAGCGGCTCTTGCGGGTAGCCGAGCTCTTGCCGAAGGCTGCGTCGGTCCGGTACGCCCTCAGCGGCGAACGGCAGCGCGTAGCCGACGAACTCGAAGTGTCTGTCGGAGTACTGTCGCCGGTTGGGCAGGAAGCGCCCGAACGGCCGGTCCGGCACGTCCTCGATCTCGCCGAAGAAGACATCCACGTTCCGCCCCCGTGTCGAGATGCGCCACTCCTGCGACCAGATCACGTTGATGATCCACGCGCCGAGCCGTTCGACCGCGCTGCCGGTGGTCACTTCCATGCCGAGGAAGTCGTACATCAGCGCGAACGGTACGTCGCGCGGCAACACGTGGATGCCGAGGAAGTTGGTGAGGAGCACCTCGTAGGTCTCGTTGCCGACGATCACGTCGAAGCCGCCGCGAGTTGCCGCCCTTCCCAGAACGCGCGCGTTGTGGATCCAGGCCGGCAGTGCCCGGAACACGTACGTCGTGAGGCTCAGACGTCCGTTCCGTGTGACGGTCTCGGCGAGATCGGTCTCGCCCCGGTACTCTGCCAGCTCGGGAACGAGCGTCTCTCCGGCGTCTGCGAGCACGTCGGATGCGGGCCTGCCCGCAAGCCAGGAGATCTCGACGTCAGGCCGCAGGCGGCGCATCTCGCGCGCTACCGCGAGGTCTCGCGTCACGTGCCCGAGACCAAGAGACGCGCTCACGTATAGCACCCGAGGACTGGACACCTTCTAGACCCAACTGTGTCGTGGTGCTCGTACAAGCCGTACGTACCCCGCTTGGGTCGCGAAGGACCAGCTGCCAGTCTGGATCGTACCGGTGGCCACGACCGGTGAGATTGGACCCACTCCTGGATGGTGAGTATCTAGGTGAGCTCAGGCGCGGATCGCGCGGGCGCGCGGATCCGGAGCACCGGTTCGCGGCAGAGCACTTCGGGAAGGCGGGCGTATGAGGCGAACCAAGATCATCGCGACGATCGGTCCGGCGAGTGACTCGCCTCAGACGCTGGCGGCTCTGATGGACGCAGGCGTCGACGTGGCGCGCTTGAACGCATCACACAGCAGCATGGACGAGCTGGACCGTCGCCTGGGCGCAGTGCGTGCCGCGGCCCGGGTGAGCGGCCGAATGGTCGCGGTCATGCTCGACCTTCCCGGTCCGAAGATCCGACTTGCCCAGATGGCTCCTCGGCAGGTAGAGGCGGGAGAGAGCGTCACGCTCGTCTCGAGCGAAGGGGCCGCCGAGGACGCCCTCGTGTGCGCATCGTGCGACGCTCTGGCCCGCGCTGTCGCTCCGGGAAGCACGATTGTTGTCGGAGATGGCGAGGTCGAACTCGAGGTAACGGGCGTAGCGGCGGGGCGGATTGATACCCGGGTCGTGGCCGGCGGAACGATCCAGAGCCACAAGGGCATCACGGCGCGCGACGTGGCCCTGCGCCTGGACCCGATCACGCCGGCCGACGAAGCCGTTGTCCGATGGGGGATCGAGGCGGGCGTAGACCTTGTCGCGCAGTCGTTCGTCCAGAAGGCGACCGATGTGGACGCCTTGCGTGCTCTCCTCGGCGACACGGGGATACAGGTTGTCGCGAAGATCGAGCGACCGGAGGCCGTCGCGGAGATCGAGTCGATTGCTGAGCGCGCGGACGCGATCATGGTCGCACGCGGGGACCTCGGCGTTGCGTCGGCGCCGGAGCGCGTGCCGGTGTATCAGAAGCGCATCGTGCGCGCGGCGCGCGAGCAAGGAAAGCCAGTCATTATCGCGACTCAGATGCTCGAGTCAATGCTGCACTCGCCTCGGCCGACGAGGGCCGAGGCGTCCGACGTGGCCAACGCGGTCTTCGACTCTGCGGATGCCGTCATGCTCTCGGGCGAGACCGCAGTCGGGGAGTACCCCGTCAAAGCCGTCGCGACGATGGAGCGCATCATCGTCCTGGCTGAGGAGGACTGGACCGAGCAGTCGGTTGTGGGACCGCGCGCGCACGCGGGCGACGACGTGCCCTGGGCGGTGAGCGCATCGGTCGCGGAGCTCGCCCGGAGCCTCGACCTGGCCGCCATCGTGACGGCCACTCAGTCTGGTGCGACGGCTCGTTTTGTCGCCGCGCACAGGCCCGACACGCCCATCACGGCTGTGACCACGAGCGAAGCCGTTGCGCGTCGGCTCGCGCTCGTGTGGGGAGTGAGGCCGGTCGTGACGCGCGAATCGGAAGACGTGGACGATCTCATCGGCATCGCGGCCCAAGCCGCACTGGACGCCGGGTGCCCCGCAGGAGCGCTCATCGCGATCACGGCGGGCGTTGCCGTGAACCGCCCGGGCATGACGAATCTCATCCACGTGCGGCGAATCGGCTGATGCGCGGGACGTACCGAACGCGCAGGTGGCGGCTGGGAATCCGACCTACTCTTCGGCGTGCCGCTGCGACATCTCTTGCATCTCGCCTTGCGGCTCGCAGCAGCACGCGGCCATGCCGTAGCCGTGATGATGGTGGCCCCTCCGCCACCCCATCCGGTGGTGTCTGCCGCCGCCCATCATTCCCTGTTTCCGCCCCCACATCGTCCCGAGCGTCGCCCCGAACATGAACGCGATGAGGACTCCGAACATGGCCATCGGGATCGGCACGTAGAACATTCGCATGCCCTGGCAGCACTCCCCCTGGTCTTTCCCGCCGGACAGCCAGTCGGCCTTCATATGGTGACCCATGACTGCCTCCCTTCGCTTGTGGATGCCTCACGGTTTCTTGCCCAGAGCGTCTATACCCGCCGTACTCACCGGAAGGAGTATCGGACGTTAAGCGTGAACGAGACGCGCCTTTGGGCAGACGGCCGACGCCAGTCCGCCTTACTCGCCCACGGCGCCCGATCCTACTCTGAGCAGCGGCTTCAACCAGTTGAACATGCGGCCGCGGAAGTACTCGAAGTACACGAAGTAGCCGAGCAACAGACCTCCGACGATGTCGATCGAGTAGTGAGAGTGCGACGTCAGGAGGAAGAAGCACTCGGCGCCGAGCATCACGAGCAAGGCCCTCTTGATGCCGGGGGCGTCCTCCTTGTCGATGATCAGGTAGAACAGCAGCATGGTTGCAGCGTGACCGGAGGGGAACTCACCCCAATTGCGAACGCCTCCGACGTTGAAGTGAGTAGCCTCGTCATATGGCGCGGCGAGGGGCGTGAGCACCATTATCACCGCCCTGAACAGCTCCATAAGGCCAAAAAGGGCGATGATCTCGGGGATTTCGCGCCAGTGCCGCCGCCGGAATGCATACACGCCGAGAAGAACCGCACCGCCGATGTAGATTGCTTCGACGACGAACTGCGTCCACGCGATATGTGGCAGCAACTGGAAGAGCAAGTCCGGCGGCTTCGGGCGATCGGGATAGAGCGACTGGATCGCGTTACTCGTGATGGTCTCCACCACGCCCGACAGCAGCATGATGAAGGCAGCGACCGCCAGCGCGCGCAGCCACTGCCGCCAGTCGATCGCATCCGGCTGTCGTTCGCTCACGTCGTCCACGAGTAGAACGTGCGCAGATTGCTTGTTCCGCAAACAGAGGTGGGTCGTTCACGCTGGGAGGGGGAATACTTCGAGCGTTACTTCGAGCGGCCCGCGCCGTGACCAAGAGCAGCCGCAGGCGATGGCGGCCGCGGCCACCTGATTGGAGATGCCGTTGTGGTAGACAGACTCAGCGCGATCGGCAGTCTCATGACCGAGCACCGACTCATCGAGCGGGTGATCCGCGACGTGCAGGGCCAGCTCGACCGCTTCGAAGCGGATGACCGCCTGGATGCCGCGTACGTCTACACGGCCGTCGACTTCCTTCGGACCTACGCGGACCGATGCCACCACGGCAAGGAAGAGGACATCCTGTTCCGCGACCTCGAGGCGAGACCGCTAGCCTCCGCGCACGCCGAGATGATGCACGCGCTCGTCACGGATCACGTGTGGGCGCGAGGAACCACGAGGGCTCTCATCGAGGCCACCGACCGCTATGCGGCGGGTGAGCACGAGGCCGCCCACGAGGCTCGTGCTCTCATGCGCGCGCTCGCTGACTTCTACCCCGGCCATATCGAACGGGAGGACCACGGGTTCTTCAAGCCGGCGATCGAGTACTTCACTCCCCAAGAGCGTGAGGCCATGGCCGAGGAGTTCCGCGAATTCGACCGGCTTCTCATCCACGAGAGGTACCTGCGGCTCGCTGAGGACCTCGAGTCACAGCACGGCCTTTCGGCTAGCTGAGATATGCTCGGCGTGTGCCTCGGCGAGGCACACAGCATCCCGGACAGGAGTGAGCACGCATGCAGCTGGAGAATGTCACCATCGAGAGGCCCGAAGCGGCGGGCATCATCATCGGCCAGTCGCACTTCATCAAGACCGTCGAGGACATCCATGAGGCGATGGTCGGCGCCGTGCCGGGCATCAAGTTCGGGCTGGCGTTCTGTGAAGCCTCGGGAGATCGGCTCGTGCGCACGAGCGGCACGGACGACGCGATGATCGAGTGCGCCGCGCGAAATGCCCTCGCGATCGGGGCGGGGCACGTCTTCGTCGTCATGCTCGCCGAGGGCTTCTATCCCATCAACGTCCTCAACGCGCTCAAGATGGTGCCTGAGGTCTGCCGCATCTTCTGCGCCACCGCCAACCCTCTTGAGGTCGTGGTCGCCGAGAGCGAGCAGGGTCGCGGCGTGCTCGGCGTCATCGACGGCTTCTCACCTCTGGGCGTCGAGGACGAGCACGGTGTCGCGTGGCGCAAAGGCCTGCTCCGCACCATCGGCTACAAGTTGTAGTGCTCGAGCCGTCGCTGCAGGGCCTCGGCGACTGCCGTGCGTTCGGCGCCGATCGCTCGGGCTCCGCGGTGGCCGCTACTCTGGCCGCATCCGTACGGCGCTACACCGCTTCGTCGTAGGCCTCGACGAACTGGCTGTTGTACAGATCGCAGTAGAAGCCCTGACGCGCCATGAGCTCGCCGTGGTTGCCCTGCTCGATGATGCGACCGTGGTCCATGACGATGATCGTCTCGGCGTGCCGGATGGTGGACAAGCGGTGGGCGATCACGAAGCTCGTGCGGCCCTTCATGAGTTTGGCCATCGCGCGCTGGATCATGACCTCGGTACGCGTATCGACCGAGCTCGTGGCCTCGTCGAGGATGAGCACCTCGGGGTCGGCGAGGAAGGCGCGCGCGATCGTGAGCAGCTGACGCTCGCCCGCCGAGATGTTCGACGCGTCATCGTTGAGCATCGTGTCGTAGCCCAGCGGCAGCGTCCGGACGAAGTGGTCGACGTAGGCAGCCTGGGCGGCGGCGAGGATCTCGTCTTCGGCGGCACCCTCTCGGCCATACGCGATGTTCTCGCGGATCGTCCCGTTGAAGAGCCACGTGTCTTGCAGCACCATGCCGAAGTTGTGGCGCAGCTCGTCGCGGGTCAAGTCGCGGGTGTCCACGCCATCGATGGTGATCGAGCCGTTGTCAATCTCGTAGAAGCGCATCAAGAGGTTCACGAGCGTCGTCTTCCCAGCGCCCGTGGGGCCAACGATAGCGACCGTGCTGCCCGGCCTCGCGTCGAGCGACAGGTCCTCGATGAGCGGGGTGTCGGGCTCGTAGCGGAACGAGACGTTGTCGATCACGATGTGGCCCGAGATGTGGCCCGCCACCTGGGCGAGCTTGACCGGTGCGGCGGTGTCCGGGATCTCCTCGGCTTCGTCGAGGAGCTCGAAGACCCGCTCGGCGGAGGCGACAGTGGACTGCAGAACGTTCGCGATGCTCGCCGTCTGCGCGATGGGCTGCGTGAACTGCCGCGAGTACTGGATGAAGGCCTGCACGTCGCCGAGCGAGAGCCTGCCGTTTGCCACCATGAGTCCGCCGATGACGGCGATCGCGACGTAGTTCAGGTTGTTGATGAAGTTCATCGCCGGCATGATGATTCCCGAGATGAACTGCGCCTTGAAGCTCGCGTCGTAGAGGCGCTCGTTCTCGGCGTCGAAGACTCGAATCGCCTCTTCCTGCCTGCCGAAGACCTTCACGATCGAGTGCCCGGTGTGCATCTCCTCGACGTGACCGTTGAGCTTGCCGGTGCGCTCCCACTGCGCGGCGAACTGCTTCTGTGACTGCTTGGCGATCAGTACCGTGACGAGGATCGACAGCGGGATCGTCAGGAGCGACACGGCTGCGAGCAGCGGCGAGATCGAGATCATCATGATCAGCACGCCGATGATGGTGAGCACCGCGGTGATGATCTGCGTGAGGCTTTGCTGCAGCGTCTGCGCGATGTTGTCGATGTCGTTGGTCACGCGCGAGAGGATGTCGCCTCGCGGGTTGGCGTCGAAGTACTTGAGCGGCAACCGAGCGAGCTTCTCATCGACCTGTTTGCGCATGTTGTAGATGATCTTCTGGGCCACGCCCGCCATAAGGTAGGCCTGGCCCCACATGAAGATGGCGCTCAGGAGGTAGATGAGGGCCACCAGGGCGAGTATCCGATGGAGCTCGTCGAAGTTCACGCCCTCGCCAGGGGTCACGTCCATGCTCGCAAGCATGTCCGCCTGGTTGGTCTTGCCAGCCGCCCGCAACGCGGCGACCGCCTGATCCTGAGTCATGGGCTCGCCCGTCAGGGGATTCACGGCGGGGATCTGCTTGCCCGCGACACCTTCGAAGACGACGTTGGTGGCGTTGCCGAGCATCTTGGGGCCCAGCACGCTGAAGAAGACGCTCACCGCGCCGAGCACGAGCACGAGCACGATGACGGCCACCTGTGGCCGCATGTAGCCCCCGAGGCGCTTGAGCGATCCCTTGAAGTCCCTCGCCTTGGCGGTGGGCAGTGCCATGCCTAGATGCGCGCCGGGGCCGAAGCCACGCCCGCCACCGGGTCCTGCTCCGCGGGCGGGGGTCGCGGCGGGTTCGCTCGGCGCGCCTGCGGGTGCTTTGGTTTCGTTTCGATCGCTCACGCGACCTCCTCCTCGCTAAGCTGCGAGTAGACGATCTCGCGATATGTTTCACAGGTGTCCATCAGCTCGTGGTGCGTCCCGATGCCAACGACCCGTCCGGCGTCCATGACGACGATCCGGTCGGCGTCCATGATGGTTCCGACACGCTGAGCGACGATGATCACGGTCGCCTCGGCGGTCTCGTGTTTGAGCGCGGCCCGAAGGCGCGAATCGGTCTTGAAGTCGAGTGCCGAGAAGCTGTCGTCGAACACGTAGACCTCTGGCCTCTTCACGAGGGCCCGCGCGATCGCCAGACGCTGGCGCTGACCGCCCGAGACGTTCGCACCGCCCTGAGAGATGGACGCCTCAAGACCCTCGGGCATTTCGGACACGAAGTCCTTGGACTGGGACACCTGGAGCGCGCGCCACATCTCGGTTTCGCTCGCATCCTCCTTGCCGTAGCGCAGGTTGCTCGCGATCGTGCCGCCGAACAGGAAGGCCTTCTGCGGGACGAAGCCGATCTTGCTCCACAGCCTCTCCCGTTCCATGTCGCGAATGTCTACGCCGTCGATCAGCACGGTGCCGCCGGTGACGTCGTAGAAGCGCGGGATCAGGTTGATGAGCGTGGACTTGCCGCTTCCCGTGCTGCCGACGATCGCGGTGACCTCGCCTGGCGATGCGGAGAACGAGACGGCGCACAGCACCGACTCCTCGGCACCGGGGTAGCGGAACTCGACGTTGCGGAACTCGATGCACCCGCGGATGTCGGTCTCGGCGACGGGCACGGCCGGGTCGTTCACCGATGGCTCAGTGTCGAGCACTTCTTTGATGCGCGCACCCGAAGCTGCTGCTCGCGGCACCATCACGAACATCAGGACCGCCATCATGACCGACATGAGGATCTGCATGATGTAGGCGAGGAACGCAGTCAGGTTGCCGATGGGCATGCCGGCGTCGACACGGTACGCGCCGAACCAGATGATCGCAATCGTCGAGAAGTTGAAGATGCCCATGAGCAGCGGCATCATCAGCGCAAAGAGGCGGGTCACTTGCAGCTGTGTCTGAGTGAGGTCCGTGTTGGCCGCGTCGAAGCGGCGCTCCTCGTAGTCGTTGCGCACGAACGCGCGGATGACCCGGATGCCCGAGAGCTTCTCGCGCATGACCTGGTTCACGCGGTCGATCTTCTTCTGCATCGACTGAAACAGCGGAAGAGCGCGGCGCAGCATCAGTCCGATGATCACGGCCATGAGCGGGACGATGAACACGAGCATGGACGAGAGCTTCACGTCCTGGCGCATCGCCATGACGACGCCGCCGATCATCATCACCGGCGCGAGAATCATGATGTTGAGCCCCATCGCGACGAGCATCTGGACTTGCTGGACGTCGTTGGTGTTGCGTGTGATGAGCGACGGCGCGCCGAAGATGTTGACCTCGGACTGCGAGAAGCTCTCGACCGTGCGGAAGATCGCGCTGCGCACATCGCGCCCGAACGCCATGGCGGTCTTGGAGCCCCAGTACACCGCGATGATGGACGCGACGCCCAGCAGCAAGGTGACTATCAGCATGAGCCCGCCGGTGCGCCAAATGTAGGGGATGTCGCCCTTCGCCACGCCGTTGTTGATGATGTCGGCGTTCAGGTTCGGCAGGTACAGAGTCGTGATGGCCTGCACGAACACCAGAACGACGACGACCGCGATCTGCGTTCTGTAGGGCGACAGGTATGTCTTGAGCAGCTGGATCATGCGTGCAGGCCCTCCCTAGTGGGCTTCCGTGAGCGGCTCGAGCGGACTGTGGGCGTGCGTGGATTCCCCCAGCGCAGCCACGATGTTGTCGTTCAGGGCACCGAGCAGACGCACGAGTTCGGCCTGGTCCTTCTCGGACAGCGGGCCGATGACCTCGGTGACCATCTCGTCGAGCATACGGCGCATCTCCCGATGCAGCGCCGAGCCTGCCTCCGTGAGGTAGATGCGCGTGTAGCGCTGATCGCGCTCGTCGCTGCGCCGCTCGATCAGACCCGACTTCTCCATCTTCTGCAGCATGACCGTGACCGTGGGGCGCGTGACTTTGAGCTGTTCGGCGAGATCGCGCTGCGTGATTCCGTCGTTGCGGGCGAGCTCTCTCAGGCAGAAGGCCTGGCCCGGGTGCGCTCCGTGTTCCCCGAGCTTGCGCGACATAAGCTGGCGATTCGAGTGCATCACCTGATGGAATGCGGCGAACACTTGCTGGGGCAGCGGGCGCGCCTGGTCGTTCGGGGGGTGACTCGTCACGTGATCTCCGCCACGAAGCAGGTCGTCGTGCATAGCGGTTTGTCCTCTCGGAACGGGTTGAAGCGGTTCGGAGCGTCGGCGTCTGCCGACGATCCGAGAGAGAGCAAGTTAGCTGCCAAATGATTAGCACACTAACGGAATGGGAGCAACCATAGGCCCCCATCGTGACGGCGGCGACTGCCGCGGCCGAACGGTCTCAGGCGAGTTCGGGGATCCCTCCGGTGCGCTGCAGCACCGCTCGGGTGGCGCTCGTCAGGCGTCTGACCGCGTGTCGAACGGTCCGAAGAACGAGGGGTGTGACGCCGGCGTGCCGTACGGCACGTATGCAACGCGGTCGCCCGGTCTGACCACGGAGTCCAGGCCGGCAATCCGGTTGTTGTGGAACACGCCTTCGATTTGATCGACCGGTAGCCCGAGCTGCTCGGCAAGTTCTCCTGCGGGCATCCCGCCCGAGGGGACGTCCACGCTCAGCGTCGAGGGAAGCCCCTGTTCGCGGCGCGACGAGTGGAGGAACGCGAGCATGCGCACGGTGGCTTGGGAGTCGTGAGACACGCGAGATCCTTTCATCGGTCGCCCCACGGCTAGCGAGCGCCGAGCCAGCCGACCCCACCCCGCGCAGTGCGGTCTTGCGCGCCGCGCGTCCTGCCCGCGGACCACTCGAGCTCCGAGGCGTCCGCCCGTGCGCCTACCACCTCTCTCGATGCACCCGACTCTCGTCGTAGCGGTCGCCCGGCGGCTTGGATTCGGCAGGCCACCCGAGCGCCACCATGCCGAGGGGTTCCACTCCCTCGGGGATGGCGACGAGGCCGCGAACCGCTGCGACGCGCTCCGGCCATGGCTGGATGCCGAGCCACACCGCCCCCAGTCCGGTCGAGTTTGCCGCGACGAGTAGGTTCTCAAGTGCCGCCACGCAGTCGAAGACCCAGTAGATCGTCCCCGGATGCTTGAGCGCAGCCGTGTCGCCGCACACGACGATGCCGAGCGGCGCGCGAGCCATCGGCCCGGCGTACGGGGAGATAGTCGACAGGCGCTTGCGCACCCGCCGATCCTCCACGACCACGAAATGCCACGGCTGCTCGTTGAACGCCGACGGTGCTGCCATCGCAGCGCGCAGCAGTAGTTCGACCACGTCGCTCGGCACCGGCCTGTCGGCGTACTTCCGGATGCTTCGGCGTGTCGTGATCGCCTCGATTGCGTCCACGGCAGTCTCCTTCGCCCGAGGTCTCTCAAGGCATCACTGTAGCGCTATGCTGGCAGCATGGAGCACACGGGAAACGTCAGCGTTCGCATCTTCGGTCTCTTGCGCGCACACCGACTCGAGCGGGGCTTGCCGGCGACCGCGACGTTCCAGGTGCCCGACACCGGCATGTCTGCAGACGAACTCGCGCGCGCCCTCGATCTTCCGCTCGAGATGATCGAAGGCGTCTTCGTGAACCACACCGTGTACGACCTCGACCATCCGGTGATGCCTGGCGACCAGGTCGCCTTCGTGCCCTACGGGACACCCGGCCCGCATCGTTTCTATCTCGGCTTGTACAAGGCTGGCAAACAGCGCTCGCAGTAGCCCGAACGCGTGTGGATTCCTCGTGAAGGCGAGCAGGAGCGCGCGTCTTGGGGAATGAATAGGTGGCTCGAACAACAGTGCCGTGCTGCGCTGTATCCGTTCCGTGGGTACCGATGTGAAGGGGGTCTTATGCGCTACATGCTCCGCGTCAACATGTCCGATCTCTCTATCACCAAGGAAGACGTCCCGGCGGGCTGGAGCCGTTATGGCGGTCGCGCGCTTACGTCCGCGATCGTGTTCAAGGAGGTTCCGCCCACGGCCGACGCTCTCGGACCCGAGAACGTTCTCGTCTTCGCTCCCGGTCTGCTGGGCGGGACCACCGCTCCGAACGGCGGCCGCCTGTCGGTAGGCGCCAAGAGCCCGCTCACCGGCGGCATCAAGGAATCGAACTCGGGCGGCCAGGCCGCCCATGCGCTCGGCCGTCTCGGCATCGCGGCGATCATCTTTACAGGCAAGCCGGCTGACGCGAGCGCGCGCTACATGCTCACGATCGAGGCTGACGGCGGCGCAAAGCTCGCCCGAGTTGACGACTGGGCGGGCGCGGGCAACTACGCTGTTGCTGACGCCATCAAGGCCATGCGTCCCGAGGACGACCGCTACTCGACCATCACGAACGGCCCGGCCGGAGAAGCGGGCCTCAAGGCCGCCGGTATCGCTGTCTCCGACATGAAGGGCTACCCGAACCGCTTCGCGGGCCGTGGCGGTATGGGTGCTGTCATGGGCAGCAAGGGCCTCAAGGCCATCGTCATCTCCGACAAGGGTGCGACGTATCTGGAGCACGCCGACAAGGACGCTTTCAACGAGGCGATGCGGCGCTTCAGCCACGCGCTCAAGGAGCACCCAGTGTCGGGCCAGGGGCTGCCAACATACGGAACGAACGTTCTCACCAACATTCTGTCTGAGGCGGGCGGTCTGCCGACCCGCAACTTCTCGGAGGGCTCCTTCGAGGGTGCCGAGGCGACCAGCGGCGAGACGCAGCGTGAAGTGATCTTGGAGCGCGGCGGAAATGCCGGCCACGGCTGCCATACCGGTTGCGTGATCCAGTGCTCGCGGTACTGGGTCGACAAGGGCGGCACGTACGTCACCAAGGGTCCGGAATACGAGACGGTCTGGGCGTTCGGCGCCGACTGCGGCATCGACAACCTCGACCAAATCGCCGAACTCGACCGCATCTGCGGCGACTTTGGCCTGGACACCATCGAGATGGGCGGGACGATGGGCGTCTACATGGACTCCGGCGCCATCGCATTCGGCGACGGACCGGCCGCCATCAAGGCGCTCAAGAGCGTCTTCGAAGGCGGTGCCCCTGGCAAGGTGCTCGGCGACGGCGCCGAGGCGACCGGCAAGGCCTTCGGCGTCAAGCGCATTCCGGTGGTCAAGCACCAGTCGCTGCCGGCCTACGATCCGCGTGCGGTGCAGGGCATCGGCGTGACCTACGCCACATCGACCATGGGCGCCGACCACACAGCGGGCTACACGGTCGCCACAGAGATCCTCAAGGTTGGCGGCGACGTCGATCCACTCAAGCCGGTGGGTCAGGTCGAGCTGTCACGCAACCTGCAGATCGCGACCGCGATGCTCGATGCGCTGGGCTTCTGTATCTTCGTGGCGTTCCCGGTGCTCGACGTCCCGGAAGCGTTCAACGCGATCTTCGAGATGACCGAGGCGCACACGGGCGACAAGTGGGACACGGATGCGCTCATGCAGCTCGGCAAGGAGACGCTCGTATTCGAGAGGCTGTTCAACGAGCGCGCTGGGCTCGGTGCCGCCGATGATCGGCTGCCCGAGTTCTTCAAGACCGACGAGCTGCCGCCGCACAACACCACGTTCATGGTGACCGACGCTGAGCTCGACACGCTGTACGACTTCGTTCCGGAAACCGCGGCAAAGATGGGCATTTCGTAGCACCTCCCCTGCGCTGAGCTGCTTGCACCGACGCTGCCCTCGCCGAACACTCGTGGCGGGGGCAGCGTCACAAGCCGGTAGTCTAGGAGGCACGCGAGTCGCTGATGGGAGTCGCATGAAGGTGGACGTCGCGCTCTTCGCATCGCTCTCAGGCTTCCACGCCGAGGAAGGCGCTGGCCACACGCGCACGTACGAGCTCGCCGACGGCACCAGCATCGCGGACGTGATCGCCACGCTCGGGCTGCCCGATCAGCCGCGTATCGTGTTCGTCGCCGGTCGCCATGCCGACGAAGATCGCGAGCTTCACGACGGCGAGCGGCTCGCGATCTTCCCTCCGATTGCAGGTGGGTAGGGTCGTGGGCGAGGACCCCAACGCGACCCGGATTCCAGAGCCGGAGCTCCGCGCCCGGCTGGCGGCCGCGAAAGTCGCGATCATCGGCTGCGGCGGGCTTGGGAGCAACGCGGCCGCGATGCTCGTGCGCAGCGGCGTGCGGACGCTTGCGCTCATCGACTTCGATCGGGTGGAGGAGAGCAACCTCAACCGCCAGCTCTTCTTCCGCGACCAGCTGGGACTACTCAAGACCGAGGCGCTCGAGGCGACTCTGAGGCGGATCGAGCCGGACTTGAACCTCACGCTGGTCTCTGAGGTTGTGACCGCCGCGACGCTCGCGGAGCAGGTCGCTGATGCGGACGTGATCATTGAGGCGGTCGACCGGGCTGACGTGAAGGCGATGATCGTCGACGTCTGCACCCGCGACCTGCCGGATGTGCCGCTGATCGCCGCCTCGGGGCTTGCGGGCTACGACCCGGCGAACGCGGTGAGGACCGAGCAGCTCGCTGAGAACGTGTGGGTCGTGGGGGACCTGTCTTCAGACGTGCGCGAGGGACACGCGTTGCTCGCGTCCCGTGTCATGGTGGCCGCGGCGCACGAAGCACACGCAGCCATC
>CAYGYT010000039.1:0-3961 GCA_964354215.1 uncultured Eubacteriales bacterium
CGCCGACGTCGTCCTCTTCGTCCTGGGCCAGCGCTACCACCGTTACACCATCCTGCTCCTCCGTTCGTTCGAGGCGCTCACGGAAGCACGCGGGATGGTCATCAGCGTCAAAGACGGAGAGACGGCCGTCGACATGACGGTCCTATAGAAGGGGTGTTGACGATGAGTGAAGACCGCAGCCGAATCCTGAATCTGCTTGCCGAGGGCAAGATCACCGCCGCTGAAGCCGAGCGCCTGCTCGATGCGCTCGAGCCTCGTGGCGGTGGTTCGAGTCAGTCGGACGAGCCGGTGATCAAAGGCGACCCCGGCCCGCTGATCGCTGCGCTGCCGAAGTTCCTCTACGTCAAAGTGGTCGCTGCCAACGGTGACAACGTGGACGTCAAGATCCCCATCGCACTCGTGCGCTCGGGCCTCAAGCTCACCTCGCTCATCCCGCCGCAGGCTATGGACCAGATCAACGACTCCATGTCCGAGCACGGCATGTCGATCGACTTCTCGAACCTCAAGCCGGAAGACATCGACGAGCTCGTCGAAGCCCTGCGCGAGATGGAAGTCAACGTGGACTCCAAGGACGGCGACAACGTGCGGGTCTACTGCGCGTAGCCGGCTGCGGTGGGACAGCTCACCCATGGCGCGCAGCGGCGACGCACGTGCGCATGTCTGGCGAACTCTCTAGGAGAAGCCGAGGCTCTGTACGCGCACGTGTGGCCTAGGCACGAGTCTCCGCGATCAGCGCAGAGAGGTCCTCGGCGGGGTCGTGCAACCAGAAGCCCTGTCCGAGCTGGAAGCCGACCTCTCTCACGTCGCGAAGCAGGTCCTCGGTCTCCAAGTACTCGGCGACGGCCAACTTCCCCTGCGACTCGATGAGCTCGCGCAGCGTCTTCACGAATACGCGGTTGCTCTCCTCGGCGGCAATGGCGCGCATGACCACACGCGAAAGCTTGACTTGAGAGACGTGCTGCTCCTTGAGCAGAACGAACATGCCTGCGCCCGTGCCGAAGTTGTCGAGCACGAAGCGACAGCCGAGTGGGACGAGGCGTTCCATCCACACCCGGCCCCCCGTGAGGTTCGAAAGCAGGATGGACTCGCTCACCTCGAAGAACAGCCGGCTGCTCGGCTCCTCCGCTCTCTCGAGCAGCGAGGCGACCTGCTCGAGCAGGTCATCGTCACCCAGGTCGCTCGCCGACAGGTTCACCGAGATCGACGCCGACGGAAACTCGAGCAGTGCGGAGAGCGCACGCTCGACGATGAGCTGCGTGAGCTGCGACATGAGACCAAGTCGCTCCACTGCCGAAAGGAACTCCGCGGGGCCGATCAGCGATCCGTCGGGCCGTCGCATGCGCACGAGCGACTCGTAGTAGACGACCCGACCATTGTGAAGCCGGACGACCGGCTGAAAGAGCAGGCAGAACCCGTCTTCGGCGAACGCGTCACGGACTCGATCCGCCAGGTGGACCGGCGATCCGGGACCCGTCATCTCGGGAGCCCACGAGCGCAAGCAGCCGCGCCCTGCCCGTTTGGCCTCGTAGAGGGCGGCGTCCGCGCGGTCCATGAGCGTCGTCGCGTCGACACCAGCCTCGGTCTCCGCAACTCCGCACGAAACGCCCAGTCCCTCGGAGCGGGCGCCCGCCACGAACTCCTCGGAGGTGGCGGCCGCTCGTATCCTCTCCGCGATCTCGAGCGCCTTGTCCATTGTCGCGCCTTCGAGCAGTACGGCGAACTCGTCGCCGCCGATGCGCCCCGGCAGGTCGCCTGATCGCAGGTGCCTGCGGAGCAGATGAGCCAGGTTCGCGATCGCCTGGTCGCCCGCAAGGTGGCCCAGGTGATCGTTGAACTCCTTCAGGTGGTCCATATCGAAGAGCGCGACGCACGAGCGAGATCCGCGCTGTGCGCGCGAGACAGCCCGATCGAGCGCGTCCTCGAACGCGCGCCGATTCGCCAGGCCGGTAAGGGGATCGTGTCCGGCCATGAAGGCGAGCCGTTCCTCGTAGCGCCGCTCCTCCGTGAGGTCCCAGCAGACGACGAGTACGCCTTCGCGCCCAGGGTGACTCAGGCGCATTGGCGTCGCCGAGAATCCTATCGTCGCCACGTCTTCGTTGGCTCGACGGGCACGGAACTCGCCTTCTCTACGAGCCCGGGTTTCCAGGACCCTCGAGACGTCATGCTTGAGCCGGTCACGGTCGTCGACCGCAACAGCCGACAGGAACGCCCACGCTGGCTGCTCAGGTTCACCGAACACTCGTTGCCAGCTGGCGTTCACGATGAACTGCCCGTCGGCGGAAACCGCCGTCGCCGGCACCCCGATCGAATCGAGCATCTCGCGTTCCGGCCTCGCCGAAGCTGACAGCCAACCAGCCTTCGCCATGCTCCCCCCTCAGAGAACGCGCTCAGACCCGCGATATCGACTGCAGTACTCCCGAGGCCCAGGATGCAGGCATTCGACTTCCTGTTCCCAATATTCCCCGCCACGCCTCCGGACAACCTGGGCCGAGCGACCAGAGTCACGGTCACGCTTGTGTCAATGGGGCCTTCGGCATCCCGGGCATCTTCGACGTACACCGGACACGTGGCGCCGCCTTGGCAGCCACCACGGTGACGGCGATGAACACGACGCCCTGTGTGCAGCATCGGCGATTCGGACTCCTCCTGGGCACACCGGGAAGGGGGGCCCAAGCAGCTCGGAGCGGAGTTGTGGGTACAAACGTCCTACGGCGCTCGAAGAGGGTTTCGCACGCCGCAAAGGCGCATACCGGATGCCGTCCCCTGCCGGGTGTGTGGCGGATGGTTCTCACCCCAGGAAGTGAAGGTCCACATGAAGGATGACGGTTCAGCCGGCCCTCCCGCTGCACGGCTTGGACTACCGAGCGAGTCGGTGCTCAGTGACGCGCTCGGGCGGATGGGCAATACTGCTGTCGTCTACTGCGAAGGCAACTTCGGCGCCGACGACGGCAAGACCGCCAACGGCCTGGTACGCCACTCGGAGAAGTACGAGATCCTCTCGGTGATCGACAGCACCAAGTCGGGTCTCGACTCCGGCGAAGTGCTCGACGGCGCGCCAAACGGGATCCCGATCTGCGCCACCCTTGCGGATGCGATCGCTTTGGCGGGGCGCGTTCCCGACTTCTTCATCTTCGGAATGGCGCCCTCTAGCGGCATGCTCTCGCCCGTCGAGCGTCGCGTGGTGCTCGAGGCTATCAGACGAGGGATGCACATCGTCAACGGCCTGCATGAGTTCCTGAACGACGACCCGGAGTTCGCGGCAGCGGCAGTGGCGAACAACGTGACGATCATCGACGTGCGACGCCCACGCGAGAAGAAGAATCTGAGGATGTTCAGCGGCCACATCTCCACCGTGTCCTGTCCGCGCATCGCCGTGCTGGGTACCGACAGTGCGATTGGCAAGCGCACCACTGCGACGATCCTCACGAAGGCCCTCAACGATCAGGGGATCAAGGCGGTCTTTGTCAGCACGGGGCAGACCGGCCTGATACAAGGTGCTCGCTACGGCGTGGCGCTCGACGCCATCCCGTGCCAGTTCTGCTCGGGCGAGATGGAGGCAGCCGTGGTGGAGGCCTTCGAAGGCGAGCATCCCGATGTGATCATCATCGAAGGGCAGGGCGCACTAAGTCACCCGGCCTACCTGTCGTCCACGTTCATCCTGCGAGGCAGCCAGCCCGACGCGGTCATCTTGCAGCACGCCCCCGCGCGCCCGTGGTTGGGCGATTTCGCCGATGTGCCGATGCCAACCGCCGCGAGCGAGATCAGCCTCATTGAGGCCTTCGCCGACACGAAGGTCATCGGCGTTACCATCAATCACGAGCGCATGACCGATGCCGAGGTCACCGAGGCGATCAAGCTCTACGAGCTCGAGCTCGGCATCCCCGTCACGGATGCACTCACGCGGTCACCCGACCGACTGGTCGACATGGTGACGAGCGCGTTTCCCGAGCTCGAGCGGAAG
>CAYGYT010000039.1:4061-19991 GCA_964354215.1 uncultured Eubacteriales bacterium
GAACGCGAACTTCTCGGCCAGCTCAGGCCCATAGTTGCTGCCAACCGCGTCGACCAGGTCAACAAGCGATGCGGGATCTCCCAGCTCGCCCATGGGGGCCACACCCCAATCGCTGCCGATGGAAACGGCAGTCTCCCCCGCCAACGAGGCAATCCTGTCGACGTGGCGCAGGGCCTCATCGACGGATCCTTGGCCGAGGAAGTCCCGGTCGAATGCGAGACCGACCAGCCCACCGTGGTCGCCCAGTGCTCGGAGCTGTTCGTCGGCCAGGCCCCGTGGGTGATCCCCTATCGCCCGGGAGAACGAGTGGGTCACGAGTACGGGGGATGCGTACAAGTCAAGCACCTCGAAGAAGCCAGCGTCGTTCAGATGAGCCAGGTCGAGCAAGAGCGGGCTCTGCTCGAGCGTTCTGACCAGCTGCCGACCCGCCGGTTTGAGGGGCGCTGCGCCGTCGTCGTAGCAACTGAACCCGTAGTCGGTCTCGTAGTTCCAGGTGAGCGCCAAGCTGCGCAAGGAGTGCTCGGTCCACAGCACGTCGAGCTCATCGGGTCCGATGCCCGGGAGGTTGAATCCCTCTGAGTGGGGCAACAGCCCCGTCCGCAGATCCTCCGAGTCCAGGTCTTCCACGGTGGTTACAAGGCGCAGAGAGGAGCTATGCGACCCGAGCAGCTCGTCGTGAGCCTCAAGTTGGTCGATGAGAGAGCTCCCTGGATTGTGTGGGTACAGGGACGACCAGACCGCGGCAGCGTGAGAGGAACCGGTGAGGTAGTTCGAGCCATAGACCGGAAAGCCGCCATCCAGCTGCTCCACGCCAGACAGCATGTCCTGGTGGAGGTCGATGAATCGAGTCTTCTGAAGTGCGGTCTCGGTCTTCAACGTGTTCACCTGCATGGTCCTTCACCCGGCCGGTCTGTCGTGCACCGTGTCCTAGCGAAAAGGGTTCCAGTTGCGTGGCCACGGCGGACCGTTCTGCGAGCAGGGTGTCACATCCCCCCGCCCGGCGGTGTCTACATCGTTGAAGGGGCCCGAAACGGCAACGCCCGGTCGCCGATTCGTCAAGCTCCGTGTTCGCCCGAGGGAAGATTGACTGGAGTGAACCGTGCAACGGAGGACAGCGATCTTGAGAGACGACGTCTCGCCGGAGAACCGGGCAGCCTTCGAGCGGCTCTACCGAGACCACGCGGACGCTGTGCGCCGACACCTCGTCTACCTCACGGGCGATCGCGCGGCTGCCGAAGACCTCACGCAGGAGACGTTCGGGCGCCTCTACGAGCGCGGCGACGACGACGCGGAGCTGCGCGACCCGCGGGCGTGGCTGCTCACCGTCGCCTCGAACCTTGCATACAACTACTTCCGCACTGAGAGCCGCCGCTCGTCCCGCGAGAATGGCGCCGGCGGCGTCGAACCGGAGCCCGCAGACGTTGACGATGTGCTCGACGTGCGCCGGGCACTCAGCAAGCTCGATGACCGCGACCGGATCGCGCTCATGTTGCGCCACTCAGGGTTCAGCTACGCCGAGGTCGCCGAGGCGACCGGCATCGCACCGAGTTCCGTCGGCACCATCTTGGCGCGAGCCCAGCGCCGTTTCCGCGAAGCGTACGAGGGCGCCCACCCGGGCGCCGACGAGAAGGAGTGATCGGCATGTGCTATGAGGATGGCCGTTTGATCGCGTACCTTGACGACGAGGTGACGCCGGAGGAGCACGCCGAGATTGCGGCGCACGTCTCGGCGTGCGAGGAGTGCTCCGCGAGCGTTGTGCGCCTCGAGGCGGATTGCGCGGTAGCCGCCGAGGCGCTTGGCACGCTTCAGCCGTCGGCCGCGGTCGTGCCGCTCGACGCGCACCGCGCCGCGGCCCATTCGGCCGCGCCCTCCCGCCGTTGGGGTCGGGCGCAGATCGCCGCCGTGGCAGTTGCCGCGCTCGTCATCGCCTCCTTCGCGTTCGGGCCGGTCCGCGATGCCGCAGCTAGCCTGCTGCAGGTGTTCCGCGTCCAGAAGATCCAGACCGTGAGTATCAGTCAGGCCGACCTGCAGTCCATCGGTGCAGCGCTCGAGAGCGGCGGGCACGTCGACCTCCAGGCGTTCGGCGAAGCGTGGATCGACGGCGCCCAGTCGCAGCCCACGACCGTGACGCTCGCCGAGGCACAGGCCACAGTCGACTTCCCGGTCAAGTTGCCGACAAACCAGTCCGGCACCCCGACGCTCATCCTCCAGAAGGCGCAGGCGTACCGCTTCAAGCTTCACGTCGCGGCGATCAACGAGGCTCTGAAATCGTACGGCAGTGACCGCATGATGCCCGACAACCTGGACGGCAAGGCGTTCGAGATCAAGGTGCCGGCCATACTGCTTGCGCAGTACGGGTCGGCTGCTGGCGGCACCGCCGGGGGCGCATTGAGCGGGCTCGAGGGCGTCTACATTGGGCAGGCGCGCAGCCCCGAACTCGTCGTCCCGGACGGCGTCGACGCGGCGTCGCTGCGCGACGTGCTGCTGAACCTGCCATTCATCCCGCAGGGCGTGCGCGACCAGCTCGCCGCGGTGAGCGACTGGCAGTCGACCCTTATCATCCCGAGCGTCGATGGCACCGCGCGCGACGTGACCATCAACGGGATCGACGCAGTCGTCATCACGCCCCAGAGCGCGACGCGTGACGCCGGCAAGAACGTTCCCGGGGCCGGGCCGATCACCAACACGACCACGATCATCTGGAACGACAACAGCGTCGTCCGTGCCGTCGGCGGACCCATCGACGAAGGGACCGCCATCGAGCTGGCGAAGTCCACTATGGAATGAGCGACACTGACCTGGTCATCCGAACGGAAGACCTCACCAAGTACTACGGCCGCACCGTCGGCTGCGAAGGGATATGCCTCCGGGTTCGCCGGGGGCATATCTTCGGTTTCCTCGGCCCGAACGGAGCGGGCAAGTCGACCTTCATCAAGATGATGGTCGGCCTGCACCGGCCGACGTCGGGAACCGGCGAGCTTCTCGGCAGGCCGCTCGGCGATTTCCGAGCCCGTCAGCGCGTCGGCTTCCTGCCCGAGAACTTCCGCTACCAGGAGTGGCTCACACCCCGCGAGCTGTTGCGCTTCCACGGGCGGTTGCTCGGGATGGAGGCTCCCGCCGTAGCGAGCGCGACGTCTCGTGTGCTTGCTGAAGTCGGGCTGGCCGACCATGCCGACGTGAAGCTGCGCGACTTCAGCAAGGGAATGCAGCAGCGGTTCGGCATCGGGTGCGCGCTGCTCAGCGACGCCGAGCTGCTGTTCCTCGACGAGCCGACGTCGGCGCTCGACCCACTCGGCAGGGCGGAAGTGCGCGAGCTCTTGAGCGCGGTGCGCGAGCGAGGGACGACCGTCTTCCTGAACAGCCACCTGCTCGGAGAGGTCGAGCAGGTCTGCGACGAGGTCGCGGTCATCGACCACGGGCGCCTTGTCGCAAGCGGTACGCTCGACGAGCTGTTGGCGGGGCCCTGCGAGGTCGACGTCGCTCTCGCCGAGCCGCTCCCGGCCGGCGTCGCAGAGGCGTCGGCAGCGCAGGCGGGCGGACGGCTGCTCGGCGCAGCGCCGACCGGGCTCCTGGTCGGGCTTCTGGGCGACGACGCGATCCCGGCGCTCGTCGAACGTCTGGTTACCTCAGGCGCGCGCGTGTCGGGGGTTGAGCGCCGCCGACGCACGCTCGAGAGCCTGTTCCTCGAGATCACCGCCGAGGGCCAGACGGACGAGAGCCGAGGAGATCGCCGTGAGTAGCGGCGGCGCGGCACAGAGGGTACTCGTCGTCGCCGGCTTGACGTTCCGCGAGGCGATCCGGCGTCGCGTCCTGCTCGCGGCCATGCTCATGGCGGTAAGCTTCCTGGCGATGTACGGGCTCGGGCTGCACTTCGCCCAGTCGGCGCTCTCGTCGCAATCAGGGCCGTCGGGCCTCGGCGAACTCATGCGGCGCGAGGTGGGCGCGCAACTCCTCTACGTCGGCCTCTTCCCCGCGAGCTTCCTCATTGCCCTGACCGCGGTGTTCGCGTCGGCGGGGACCATCTCGAGCGAGCTCGACAGCGGAGTCATCTATGGGGTGCTGGCTCGGCCCATCCGCAGGGGAGAGCTCGTGGTCGGCAAGGCGATGGGACTCGGCGGGATGGTAGCTGTGTTCGCATTGCTGCTGAACGGCATCATCATCGGGCTCGCGTACTGGATCGTCGGTGCGCCGCTGCTGTCCACCTGGCCAGCCGGACTCGCACTCCTGGTGCTCGAGCCGATGCCGCTGCTCGCGCTTGCGGTTCTGGGCAGCACACGCCTGCCGACGCTCGCAAACGGCGTGCTCTGCACCGCGGCGTATGGCATCGGATTCGTCGGCGGGCTAATCGAGGCGATCGGCGGCCTGTTCCGGAATGCGACGATGGGCAACATCGGAATCATCTCGAGCTTGCTCATGCCGCTCGACGCGCTGCACCGCAAGGCGCTGTTGCTCCTGCTGCCGCAGGGCCTGCTCATCCAACAGGGTGGCCCGCCGACTATAGGTGGAGGCACCGAGCCCAGTCCGGCAATGGTGGTGTACTCCGTGGCCTACGTGCTGGTCTTGATCGCGTTGGCAACGAGGGTCTTCCGGAACCGCGACCTGTAGGCCGAGGACTCCAAGCGCACGGCCTGGCTGTCGGATTCCGCGCGCGGTCTATCCGGACCAACTAGTGCGCTCGGACTGCTTCGCGGGGCCAGTTCGGGTAGCCTAGACAAGCAAAGCGCAACGGCATCCACCGGTAGGCCTCGAATCGGGACCATCGCAGACGAAAGGTCACCCATGGCGCAGAGCGACGACGCCTGTTCACCTCAGCCCCTTCTCGGCGTTCCGACCGGCCAAGAATCGGCCCTCGACACGTGGACGGCAATCGCAGAGAAGACCTGCCCGGTCGATCCGGAGCTCTACGTCGAATACGACGTCAAACGTGGCCTGCGCGATCAGACCGGCAGAGGCGTGCTGGCGGGTCTCACGCGAATCGGTGACGTGGTGGGCACGGTGCCTGAGGGCGACCAACTGGTCCCTGCGCCTGGCAAGCTCTTCTACCGCGGCATCGAGATCACCGAACTCGTCGACGGATTCGTAGCCGAAGGCCAACCCGGATTCGAGGAGACGTCATACCTCCTCCTCTTCGGCGAGCTCCCCGACAGGGCGCAGCTGGACGAGTTCGGCGACTACCTATCGGGCATGCGCAGGATGCCCCGCTCGTTCATCCACGACGGGATCATCCGTATGCCCAGCCGAGACATGATGAACGCCATGATGCGCGGCGTGCTGGGCCTCTACACCCTTGACCCTGAGGGCAGCAGCACTACGACACGCAACGTGCTGCGCCAAAGCCTGCACCTCATCGCGAAGTTCCCGATGCTCGCGGTCTACGCGTACCAGGCCTACCTCGACGAGTTCCACGACAAGAGCCTCGTGATCCACCGGCCGCAACCCCAGTACTCGACGGCCGAGAACTTCCTCCACATGCTCCGCCCCAGCAGCAGCTTCACCGAGCTCGAGGCGCTGGTGCTCGACATGATGCTCGTGCTGCATGCCGAGCACGGCGGCGGCAACAACTCGTCGTTCACCACGCACGTCGTGTCATCTACGGGCACGGATACGTACTCGGCCATCGCGGCTGCACTCGGCTCGCTCAAGGGTCCCCGACATGGCGGTGCGAACCTCAAGGTCGTGCAGATGCTCGACGACCTGAGAGCCACCATCACCGATTGGGAGGACGACCAACAGATCGCCGACTACATACACCGCCTGCTCGGCAAAGAGGCCTTCGATCAAAGCGGCCTGGTCTACGGAATGGGGCACCCGGTCTACTCCGTCTCCGACCCGCGGGCGGTAATCCTACGCGGGTACGCCGAGCGGCTCGCGGAGGAGAAGGGCTACTCCGAGGAGTTTGCGTTGCACACGCGGTTCGAGCGAATCGCGCCCCTCGTGATCTCCGCGCAGCGCAGGGTATACAAGGGCGTGAGCGCCAATGTGGACTTCTACTCCGGCTTCGTCTACCGGATGCTCGACATCCCCGCCGAGCTCTACACGCCCCTGTTCGCGATCTCGCGCGTCGTGGGCTGGAGTGCGCACCGGCTCGAGGAGCTCGCCAACGGCGGCAAGATCATTCGCCCAGCCTACAAGAGCGTCTCCCCGCTCCAGACCTACGTGCCGCTCAGGGATCGATAGGCTCACGGTGTTTGGTTGCAGGCGGGCTCACTCGGCAAGGGCCGAGTAGATGGCACGGCGGGCATGCTCGAGCGCGTCGACTGCGGCCAGACGTTGCTCTTCGTTGCCCGAATGCTCCGCTTCGAGTACTGCCTCCTGGAGCTGCCAGGACGCGTCGCGGAGGGAGCCGTAGGAACTCGTGCCCGTCGGCGAGTACCCTTCGCCGTCGCGCGAGGGCGCCCGAAGCCGGTACCCGAGACCACGAACGGTCTCGACGACGTCGTGCGCTCCGGCGCTTGCGAGCTTGCGACGCAGACGGGACACTAGCACGCTCACGGATTCCGGGGAGTACTCAGCCACATCGTCTTCTGTGGACAGCTGCTCTGCCGAGAACACCCAGCCTGGGTGCTCGACGAGCCTCATGACGATCTCGAACTCCCGGCTGGTGAGGTTGAGCTCGCGCCCCTGTACCACTGCGACGTGTTCATGCGGACGAACAACCAGCCCGCATGCGGTCACGATGTCATCCGAAGACGACATGACCCACCGCCCTCTCCCACACAGGCAGTAGTTACCCCGATCTTCGAGATTCATTCGCCTCCAGTTCGAACGGTACGGCTAGCTACAAACCGTGGAAGCGCGATCCGGAAGGAGGTTGCGGATCATGACAGTGCCAGGGCGTTTCGTACACACGCTGGCTTGGAGCGGGCTGATCGCGCTGGTGGTCGCCTTCGTTCTTGCGGCTCCACTGCTAGCGGCGGCGTTCCCGAGGATGGAGCCATTCGCGTACTACAGCGTGGTGAGGGACAAGCCGTATGCCGCGTACACGACTGCCGACGAGTTCCAGCGCACGTCGCCGATCGCGTACTACAGCGTGGTGAGGGACAAGCCGTATGCCGCGTACACGACTGCCGACGAGTTCCAGCGCACGTCGCCGATCGCATACTACAGCGTGCTGCACTAGTGAGCGGCAGGCCCGTCGAGCAGCGGAGAACCTACCTCTTGACGTAGGTATCCGGGTTGCTCGGCGGGAGATTCTCGCCCCAGTCTAGTCGGCCGTTGTCGCGCCAGTCGATGACGTGCCATATCTCGTGCGCGAGTATGGTGTCGATGCTCACCGTGTGGGCACGGCTGATCACGATGTGCCCCTCGGTGTAGAAGGCGACGGCTTGCTTGTGGTCGGGCGTTGTCCCCACGGTGACAGAGACACCGTCAAGGTAGCGGTACTTGGATGCCAGAGCATCAAGAGCCGTCTGCGCGTAGCGCGCATCCTCGGCAACGTCGCTCCCGGCATCGTCGCGAGCAATCGAGACGGACGAAGGCGTCGTCATCGGAGCGGAGACAGCCGGCTGAGGCCCCGTTGACGGCATTGTCGACACAAGGACCGCGAGCAACGCGGCCAGCGACAGTGTACGTAGGATGCTCATAGCCGAGCAGCTCAGCGAGATACGTGCCGAGGACCAGCCCTAGCGGTCTGCAGAGGTGACGAAGCCCCGCCTCGGCCGGTCGCGGCCACTAGTCCTCAGCGAGGATGGCGTAGATCTTCTTCCTCGCGTCTGCGAGGACCTGGAGCACGCGCTCGACCTGTTCGTCGGATGCGCTCGAACCGGCCTGCATGACGGCAGCGGCGAGCTTGCCCATGTGTGTGCGCAGCTGCCATCGGCTTGAACCTGCCCCGCCCTCGGCAAGCTCATCCCATGGAGCAGTATCGTCCGCCATGCGCCTGGCCTGCTCGGCGCCGGCGTCGGTGAGCTTGTAGACACGCTTGCCGTCGGCCTCCTCGCTCGCGACGAGGCCCTCGTCCTCGAGCAGCTGCAAGGTCGGGTAGACCGAACCCGGGCTTGGCTGCCAATGCCCGCCACTCCTCGCCGAGAGCTCCTGGATGATCTGGTAGCCGTGCATTGGACCCTCAGCGAGCAGACGGATGACCGCCGTGCGAATGTCACCCCGGCGTGCCCGAGGCCCGCCGCCCCAGGGGCCGCGACCATGCATCGGTGGACCGAAGAAACCGTGCCGGAACGCGTGCATCGGCGGACAGGGCGTTCCGGGGAACGTTGCGTCGTCGTGGTGCGGGTGTTGGTGCTGACCCATCGTGTCCTCCTTGGTGGTGTATCGCGCTGTTCTGCGATATATCGATACATGTTGCGACCCTACGATAGCACAAGTCGTACCAGCGGAGCGGACGGGTGCGGACGGGGGCGGGCCGGCCTTCACCGCCGCGGATGGCGCCCTCGCCTCGAGAACACCAACCAAGCGAGCGGCAGCACCGAGGCGCCCATCAGCACCTTGCCAAATCCCGGGTCCGCGCTATGCACAACAGCCCCCGCAACCAGCAGCGCAGCGAACACCAGGCCCCACGTCATTCGGTTCACTGACTGATCCAGGCGCCGCACGTGGAGATTGAGCAGCGGCGTTTGCACGTTGAGCTCGCCGCGTTCCAGCGTCGTGAGCACGCGGTCGGTGCGTCCGGGCAAGCCGACCAGCACTTGGAGGATCTTCGTCGCCTCGGCGAGCCACATCTGCCAATTCGAACCGCTTTCGTCGGCGATCAGCTTCGTGGCGTACGGCGAGATCGAGGTCCACAGATTGAACTCCGAGTCCATCCCGGTGCACATACCGGACAAGATCGCCACGGTGCGCCCGAGAAGGAGCAGGTTCTCCGGGAGCTGGAACGGCAGTTCGAACATCAGTTCCCGGAACTGTAGGCCGAAGCGCATCATCTCGGCGCGATCGATCTCGCGCAGGTCGCTCATGCTCATGCCCCAGAAACGGTCGAAGAGCTGCATGCTCGCCATCTCGATAAGCTTCAGATCGGCGCTGGGCAACAGCACGTCGAGGGTCTTGAAGCTCTGAACCAGTCGGGCGGCATCCTGCGTACCAACGGAGATTACGGTCTCACGCAAGCCGGTACGCAGGTTGTCGGGCACGCGGCCGACCATGCCGAAGTCGACGAACGTCAGTTGCCAATCGGGCGTGCCGCCTTCCAGCGTTCGCTGCCGAGGAGTGACGAACAGGTTGCCGGGGTGCGGATCAGCGTGGAAGAAGCCGTCCTCGAAGATCTGCTGTAGGTAGGTGTCAAACAGCACCGCGGCGACCTGCACCCGGTCGATGCCGGCAGCGGTAATGGCCTCGTAGTCGGTCAGCTTGATCGCGGAGACGTCTTCCAGCGTTAGCACGCGGGTTGATGTGAGGCTCCAGACCACCTTGGGAACGTGGACGCGCGGGTTGTCCCGGAAGTTGGCCGCGAAGGCCTCCGCGTTGCGGCCTTCGGCAAGGTAGTCGATCTCTTCGCGTGTGGTGCTCGCGAACTCCTCGACCAGGGCGGGCGCGTCCGCACGCTTGCGTACCGGCTTGTAGTTCTGCAGCCACCCGCCCACGCGGCGCAGGGCCGCGAGATCCACCTCGACCACCTGCTCGATGTGGGGGCGCTGGACCTTGACTACGACGTCCTCGAAACCGTGCGCTTCCGCCTCGGCCTGGCACAGCCGCGCCCGATGCACCTGCCCAAGCGAGGCCGCGGCCATCGGCGTCTCATCGATCCACTCGTATCGCACAGCGAGCGGTTCGCCGAGCTCGACCTCCGCTTGCTCGCGGATGGCGGCGAAGCCCTCGGCGGGCACCTCGTCCTGGAGGCCGGACAGCTCCTCGGTGATTTCCGGCGGCAAGACATCAAGGCGCGCCGAAAGGAACTGCCCGACCTTGATCATCAGCCCGCCCATTCGGATGGCGAGCGCCCGAAAGCGCACCGCGATACGCCGGTAGCGGTCTGAGCGGGTGCGGCGGCTCCAGCCGCCGAGGCCGACGCGCGGCAGGAAGATCTCCCACCAGATGAAGTTGGCGGTGACTCGCGCAAAGAAGAAGACTATGCGCCAGTACCGGGCGCGTAGTTGCGAGCTCTTCACGTGTCCTCCGTGGTCGCGCACGAGATCGTGGATTCTGACGGCAGAGCGCCTGTCCACGCATGGATGGCGGGAATGGTGGTGCGAGACACCTCATACAGCAACGACTCGGCCGAGATGACGGCGTGGGCCGATACCTGCCGAAGTGGAGGTCCGGCTGGAGAACCATTTCGCTTGCTGGCTGGCGGAGAGGGAGAGAGTCGAGCCGTCGAGCCCGGAGCAGCCGGACTAACAGCGCCGGAGTCTAGGGCCGGTCGTCACGTCTAGTGTCGTTGGGTCCCGTCTTATGTTGTCCAGCTGGGCGTTTGGGCGGCCGTCATCCGGTTTGGTCTCGCGTGGTCACGTCTGGTTGCTCTTGAACGCCGCCTCGGTCGCGGGAGCTGCGGAGCGCGGTGCTCCAGGTCGATCCGTCTCTAGCGGAATGATGCATCGCCGGGTTCGGGAGACTCTGACTCGACACTAGACGGAGCGGGGAACTGGGACGGGTCGGGCACCGCGCTTGCCGCTTTGTCGAACAACTCCAGGCTGATGTGGCAGTATCCTCCGGGATTCTTGTCAAGGTAGTCCTGGTGGTACTTCTCCGCAGGGGTGTAGCTCGTGAGAGGTCCTGCCTCGACGGCGATCGGCTTGTCGTATTGCTCTTGGAGCTCCGCAAGCGAGCGCTCGATGACCGGGCGGTCTGCCGGATTAGTGTAGTAGATACCGCTCCGGTACTGAGTGCCGACATCGTTGCCCTGTTGGTTGAGCGAGGTCGGGTCGATGGCCTTGTAGAAGAGCTCGAGTAGGAACGGGAGCGGCGCCACCGAAGGGTCGTAGTCGACACGCACGGTCTCCGCGTGACCGGTACGTCCCGTGCTCACGTCCCCGTATGTGGGCGATTTGGAGGTGCCGTTGGCATAGCCGGCCTCCGCGCCAACAACGCCACGTACCGAGGCCATGTACTTCTCGACGCCCCAGAAACAACCGCCTGCAAGGTAGATGGTGGCCACGCCGTCGCCTCCCGCCTTCGTCGGTGATGCAGCCGTGTCGGAGCTCCGGCTTGCGGTGTCGGCGGCGCCCCTCGATGCGCAACTAGAGAGCGGCAGCGCCAAGAGCAGCACCGCCACGGTGAGCACGCATGCGGCTGAGCGACCAACACGACTCACGGCACCGCTCCAATCCAAGAGACTCCTCGAAGATGGGAGCAAACGCCGTGCAAGCGGTAGATGACCGTGAGATGCCGCCCTGTCCTTCGGAATCGGCTGCGAAGGCACAGCCACGGCCGCCGCGATGACCAAGGCTGCCTCCTACCTCGCCGGCGGAAAGGGAGGGATTCGAACCCTCGAGCCCGTGGTAACCGGACCAACGGTTCTCGAGTTTGAAGCCGTTCGTCCCGTATGGTGCCGTTGAGTGTCGTTCTGCGTCGTCTGCCTCGGCGTCTTGGTGAGCTTCATCACGTCTGGTGTCGTCTCGTCACGTCTAGTTGTGCCCAGTTCGTTTGCGGAACGGTTTGCAGAGCAGGCGCTAGCCAGGCGAGAGGAACGCAGAAGCAGCGAGAGCCTGCCCCCCGCACCGTTGAACCTACCAGCCCCACTGGGCAGCCTGAGGCGACACGATATGGCCGCCGCTGAGACGGGGTGAGTCGACTCCACGTCACTCAGCGTGCACGGTCAACCGGGGGCAGCCGCGCAACCTGCCGGCGCGGGATGAGTTGGCCCGGCCAGGAGAACCGGGTCAGGCGACGGCAGGCGCCGAATCGCCCTCCTTGTTGCCGACAAGCCGTCTGATTCCCTGTCCGACCGGAAGCGCAAGCCCGAAGCCGAGCACCGCGAACCCCAACGCGGCCGCGCCTCCTGCGCCGAAGAGAATCATGATGGCCGCGAAGACATATGCAGCAGGAATCAGCCACGCGACGAGCGCACGGTGGCCGCTCGCGAGCGCGCCCACGGCAGTCCCCGCCACGACCAGCCCGCCGAAGAGAGCCCAGTTGATCTCCAAGCCCAGGACGAGAGCTAGAGCGATCGCCAGGCCGACGCCGAGCAGTCCGAACAAGAGGTCGAAACGCGCGGCCCTGGGCCGCGAGCGCCTGAGGGCAAGGCCGATGCCGAGCGCTGCGATGAGCATGACCGCGCCGAATCGGATCCAGTAGGAAGCAGTCGCCAGTAGCTCCATTGCGCTGTCCTTTCTAGATGAACAGGCCGAGGGCGGCGAGGAAGACTACGAAGATGAACATGACGAAGACCTGAGGTGAACTCCATGGTGGTGACGTGCTCACCGTCTTGGCCGCAGCTTCCTTAGCTTCCGCGGCTTTCTGGGCTTCAGCGATCAAGTCCTCTTCCGTGAACTGTGGGGGCGTCTCGGGACTGCCTGCATCGGGGGCCTTGAAGCTCCCGAACGCCCTCAGGGCGTCGACCAGTTGCTCGGTGGCAGGGTGGTCTGCCCGCACCTGCTCAGCGTAGCCTCGCCCGGAGCCGCTGGAGCCGCGGAAGGATCCCGACCCGACGCCACGCATCACCCAAAACTTGCCATTCGGCGCCGTCCACGGCTGCAACCACAGGTTTCCACTTCCACTCAATCGCACCACTGGGGCTTTGACGGTCACAGGAATCTTCCACGCCGCCGACCCCACTTGCTGGGGAGTCCCGAACACGCCAAACGACGCGCCAATCCTCGGTACCTGAAACGTGATGTAGACCCGACCGTTGCCTGCCGGTTGGACCCAGACAATGACCTCGATTACCTCGCTCCCGTTGTCACCCACGGCCGAGCCTACGTACTGGCCATACGGCAAGTACGAAGCCTCTGCCGCAGAAGCCGCCAAGGGCACAAATAGCGAACCCGCGATCGCGAGAGCAAACGAGACGAGCAACATGGACCGTGCACGACAAACGGACACCGCTGTCTCCCTCCCCCAGGGTTCCATAGCGCGTCTATACCCCTGCGGAGGACACCGATATCGCGCCCGAGCGAACCATTCGGTCATCCAACCGGGTGCCTGCCCAGCTGCGGGCGTTCTTACACAGCGCGGCGGCGCGCCACAGTCGATGCCCCGCGAACTGCCTGACGGCTCCGGTCACAGAGGCTGCGGATTCACGCAGGTTCGAAGAGTGCCCACGATTCCCCCAGCACACACGCAACCCCCGCGTCCCTTCTCGGGTCACGGGGGCCACGTTTGACCAGCTAGCCGGCGGATAGGGGGGATTCGAATCCTCGGGCTCGGGGTAACCGGACTAACGGTTCTCGAGGGGGATCATCGGTGCGGATCCACAGCCTGCGGTCGGGCGGTAGCCCCGCACCCACACGTGGCTCGATGACGTGAGGAGCGCGACCTGCTTGACCACGGCCCGGACGGGAATCCTAATGGGACGGAGTGTGCGCGCGGGTGTGCTGCGCTAGCCGTCCGGCCCGGCAGTGACGCAGGTGTCGCCCGGCGCCGCACGGCGCCACTCCCCGGAGGCGATGAGCGTGGCGCGACACGTCATAGGACTTGCCGAAGCTTCCGGCCGTTCCGCCGCCGAGATCGGCGGCAAGGCGATGGGGCTCACGCGTCTGCTTGCGAACGACTTCCCGGTCCCCGACGGCTTCGTGATGACGACCGCCGTCTTCGCCGCCATCGCGACAGAAGCGGGCCTGCTTGGACCCGTCACGGACCTCGACCGAGCCGCACTCGACGAACGTTTCGAGCGCGCCGCCTTGGCGCTCAAGACCGCCGTGCTACCCGCTGACCTCGAGCTCGACGTGCGCGAAGCGCTCGACTGGCTGTTCGCGGATTGCACCGCTGTGGCGGTGCGGAGTTCGGCCACGCTTGAGGATTCCGCGACCGCCAGCTTCTCGGGCATGCTGGACACGATCACGGGTGTGACGTCGGTCGACGACGCCCTAGACGGGGTACGCCGCTGCTGGGCGTCCGCCTTCCTGCCCCGCGTCACCCGCTACCTCGCCCAGACGGGCTTCGAGCCGCGCGATCTGCTCGTCGCGGTCGTCATCCAGCGACAGATCGACGCCGAGCGCTCGGGACTCATCTTCAGTCGCGACCCGACGAACCGCTACTCGTCAGGCGTGATCATCGAGGCCATCCGCGGCGCCGGCGAGGACCTCGTCTCTGGCGAGGCAACGCCCGAGCGGTACCGCTACTCGTTCGAGTCGAAGCGAGTAACCGTGACACGCATGGAAGGCACTGGCGTGGTGGAGGGACCGCAGGCACCCACGATCGTCGAGTCCGGCGCCGAGCAGCGGCTCACCGACGAGGAGGTCACAATGCTCGCTGGATGGGGCCGGCGTGCGGAGGAGCTTTTCGGCGGCCCGCAGGACCTCGAGTGGGCGTGCGCTGATGGCCGGTTCTGGCTCCTACAGAGTCGTCCGCTCGTTTTCGCGCAGCAGACCGAGCGGCTCTTTCCCCAAATCGCTGAGTACACCGTGCTCGCACGCGGAATCGGTGTGAGCGCGGCTGTCGGTGCCGGCAACGCGCTCGTGCTCGCGCAGCACGACCGCGTGCCGCGCGCCAGTCGCGGCACGGTGGTCGTGCTGCCCCGCCTCACCAATGACCTCGCCGTGCTGCTGCGTGACGCGGCGGGCGTGGTGGCCGACGAGGGTGGGGCGACCAGCCACGGAGCCAACATCCTGCGCGAGTTCGGCGTACCTTGCGTCATCGGCGCGGGCTCGGCCACCGCCGACCTGCGCGACGGCATGACCGTCACGGTCGATGGGTTCCGCGGCTCTGTCTATGAGGGGGACCTGTCGATGACGACTCTTGAATCGGGGTCGGTGCCCGACACGCGGATGCAGGTGTTCGTCTCAGTGCTCGTCCCCGAGCGCGCTGCGCCGATGGCCCAGCGTGCGGATGGCGTGAGCTCGCTGCGCGACGACTACTTCCTTCTGGACACCGGCGTGCACCCCGGCCGACTCGTGCGCGACGGCCAGGGGGAGGCGCTTCGTGCGGCGATCACCACCGGCCTCGAGCGGTGCTCGGCGCTTTTCGCCGGCAAACCCGTCTGGTACAAGACGATGGACGCACCCACCGACGAGTTCCGCCGCCTCGCCGGCGGCCACGACGAGCCAGTGGAGCGCAATCCGCTCCTCGGCTGGCGGGGCATCGGCCGGTCGCTGGCGGAACCCGCGATGCTCGCGATCGAGCTCGAGGCCGTGGCACGGGCGGTGGAGGCGGGGTGCGTCAACCTCGGCGTCAAGCTGCCGTTCATCCGCTTCCCCGCAGAGTACGTGACCGCAGAAGCGATGCTGCGCGCGCAGGGACTCGAGCCACACGCGGACGTGACGCTCGGCGTGTCGGTGGAGACGCCGGCCGTCGCCCTGGGGCTCGACGCGTTCCTCGACCTCGGCGCTGACTTCGTGAGCGTGGGGCTCTCGGACCTCACGATGTGCACGCTCGCGCTCGACCGCGAGAGCCGCCACGTGGCCGAGCTGTTCGACCCGTCGCACCCAGCCGTGCTCGAACTGCTCGAGCGGATCGAAGCATCGTGCCACGCGCACAGGACCTTCTGTTTGGCCGCTGGCGAGAGCGCACGCGACGAGCGGCTGCTGCCGCGACTAGTCGAGTTCGGGTTCGACGCCCTCGGCGTGTCGCTCTCGTACTTCGCCGACGTCAAGCGTCGGATCGCTGCGATCGAGGGCGAGGTGCACAAGTAGCGCCCCACCTCGTGTCACAAGCGACGCAACACCTCTGCAACTCGGCGACACACGGTCCTTCTTCGGCTGCCCGCTCTCGCGAATCACCTCCGCGATCCGGGTCGCGAGCCGCTTGTCCTTGGTGTTGAGGTTGACGTTGTAGGCAATGAGGAACTCGCGTGCGCCCATCACCGTCGCACCCGCGGTTGCGTTGAAGGTCGTCGCTCCGGCCGGGTTGCAGCCTCCTCGTAGAGGTAGACCGGAATGTCCAGCT
>CAYGYT010000040.1:0-19084 GCA_964354215.1 uncultured Eubacteriales bacterium
ATCGTCGCCGCAGTGTTCGGGACGTACCACTTCTACTCCGGGCGGGACCTGGGCGTGTAGACCGTGATGTGCCGGACGCGTGCCCCTTCGAACCCCGGATGAACGAGGTCAGGGGCCGCTGCCTCTGCTCGATGCGTCCGTTCGACACGGTGCCCAAACCTCAGTCGGCCCGGGTGTCGAACTGCTTGCCATGCCCCGCCCTTCGTTCGAACAGTGCCCACAACAGCGTGGCCGGCAAGATCGAGCTGAAGGCCAGGTAGGCGACATCGTAGGGGCCGACTGGTGCGCGCGCATAATCTCGGCCGAGGTGAAGACGATGTCTGACTATGCGATCGAGATCTTCTGGAGCGATGACGACGAGGGGTACATCGCCACCATTCCGGAACTTGGGCCAGGCGTGTCGGCGTTCGGTCAGACACCCGAACAGGCGTTGGCGGACATACAGGCCGTCAGACAGCTCGTGCTTGAGAGCCTTCGCGACGAGGGCATGCCTGTTCCGAAACCGCGTAGGAGGAAGGGCATCGTTTCGTCGTCACGCTAGGCCCGGCGGAGCCGAATTCGCGTGAGCGGGCAACTCCCTGCCGACCGGCCTAGACCGCCCTAGCAGATCCTCGGTAGCTGCTCTCCGACGAGCATGTCCATGATGCGGTTCGCGCCGAAGGCGGTGTGCACGTACACCTTACCCGGAGGCTCCTCGGCCACGTCGCCGATGATGGCCGCGTCCTCGCCGTAGGGGGCGGTGCGCATCGCCTGGAGCGCAGCCTCGGCCTGCTCCGCGGGGACGATCGCCACCATCTTGCCTTCGTTGGCCACCTGGAAGACGTCGTAGCCGAGCATCTCGGAGGCGCCGCGCACCTGGTCGTGCACCGGAACGTCGGCCTCCTCGACGGTGATCGAGACGCCCGACGCCGTCGCGAGCTCGTTGAGCGTCGAGGCGAGGCCGCCGCGGGTGGGGTCGCGGAAACAGCGCACTCCCGGCGCTGCTTCGAGAACTGCGGCAACCAGGCGGTTTAGCGGCGCAGCGTCCGAACGGATGTCCGTCTCGAACGAGAGCCCCTCGCGCGTGGAGACGACCGCGATGCCGTGATCGCCGAGTGTGCCCGAGAGCAGCACCGCGTCGCCGGGCCGGCAGTACGAGCCGGAGAGGTCCATCCCTTCGGCGAGAGCGCCCACGCCGGCGGTGTTGATGAAGATGCCGTCGCCGTGGCCCTTCTCGACGACCTTGGTGTCACCGGTGACGATCCGGACGCCGGCCTCGATGGCCGCGTCACGCATGGACACGAGAATCCGCTCCAGGTCATCGACGGGGAAGCCCTCTTCGAGCACGAAGCCCACCGAGAGGTAGAGCGGCACGGCGCCGCTCGTGGCGACGTCGTTCACCGTGCCGCATACCGCAAGGCGGCCAATGTCGCCGCCGGGGAAGAAGACCGGGTTCACGACGTACGTGTCGGTCGAAAGCGCGACACGCGAGGTGGGGAAGTCGAGCGAGGCGGCGTCGTCCATGCGCTTCAATGCGTCGTCACCGAACTCCGCGATGAACACATCCTCGATGAGCTCGCGCATCATCGTGCCGCCGGAACCATGAGCGAGCAGGATACGGTCCTGACGCATGCTCGGATCTCCTCCTCGGGGCCGCGCCACCCAATTGGGACGCGGGCTACACTCTGCCGTAGTCGGTGTAGCGGTAGTATGCCGCGCACGAGCCTTCAGAGGACACCATGCAGGGTCCGATGGGATGCTCGGGCGTGCACGCCTTCGCGAACAGCCTGCACTCGAACGGCAGCGTGATACCGCGCAGCACCTCGCCGCACTGGCAGCCCTTGATCTCTCGCGGCTCCGGCGGTGTGACCGGGATCTTCTTGACGGCGTCGAATGCGGCGTACTTCTCGCGTATCTTGAGTCCCGTGCCGGGGATAACGCCGATGCCGCGCCACTCGGCGTCGGTCGGCTCGAAGACGTCGTTCATCTTGGCGACCGCGGCCTCATTGCCCTCGGGCATGACGCCCCGCGTGTACGCGATCTCGACCGCGGCGCGTCCCTCGGCGACCTGCTTCACGAGCATGTAGATGCCCTGCAGCACGTCGACCGGCTCGAAGCCGGTGATGACGCTCGGGACGTGGTACTCCTCGGCGAGGAAGCGGTACGGCTCGAGACCGATGATGGTCGAGACGTGTCCGGGAAGGATGAATCCGCCGATCTGCACTTCGGGATCGTTCACGAGAGCGCCAAGTGCCGCGGGGACGGTCTTGTGTGCCGCGAAGACGGAGAAGTTCGTGAGCCCGCGTTCGGCGGCGGTCTCGATCGCCGAGGCGATGATCGGGATGGTCGTCTCGAAACCGACGCCCACGAAGACCACCTGCGAGTCGGGCTTCTTCTCGGCGAGATCGAGCGCGTCGAGTGGCGAGTAGACGATGCGGACGTCGCGCCCGTCGGCCTTCTCGCGGGAGAGCGAGGAGTACGAGCCGGGGACCTTCATCATGTCGCCGAACGTGGTGAGGATGACGCCTGGCTGCCGCGCAAGCTCGATGGCGGTGTCGATGTCGGAGTTGCTCGTGACGCACACCGGGCATCCCGGGCCGGAAAGCAGGGTGATCCACTCGGGCAGAACGCCGCGCAGCCCATGTTTGGCGATGGAGACGGTGTGCGTACCGCACACTTCCATGAACTTGATCGGCCCAATCTTGGTGGAGCCGATGGCCTCGATGAGCTTCCTGGCGACTACCGGGTCGCGGAAGCTTGAGTAGTCCATGTGGCGCTAGGCCTCTTCAGAGGCGAACTGCTCGGCAATCGGCTCGGGAGCAGCCGCCTGCACGAAGTCCTCGGCGCCCAGCTCGCCTTCGGAGAACATGTCCATCTGGAGCAGCAGCTCGAGCGTCTCCTTCGCGTCGGCTTCGTCGATCACCTGGATCGCGAAGCCGGCGTGGACGAGAACGTAGTCGCCGGCTCCTGAGTCTGGGACGAGATCGAGGCTCACCTTGCGGGTGACCCCCATGATGTCGACTTCGGCCATGCGATGCTCGCCAACCGAGACGATACGAGCCGGGATTGCAAGACACATATGTCAGTGCCCTCCTAGGTCCACGCGCGCGACGGGTGCACCCGTCGCATCAAATCTCGTGCCGTCGTGCCCACGCGACGACTGCTTGTCCGTGGGACACCGCTCCATCGTTCGCCGGCAGCCGAAGATGGGTGAGCGGCTCCAGGCCTTCCGCTGTCAGCTCTCGCACGGCACCGCCGAGGACGAGGCGGTTCATGAACACGCCACCACCCAGTGCGACCTGCGGCTTCTCGGTCTCCGTTACCGCAGCAAGAGCGCACTCGACTATACAGCGCACGACGGCCCGATGGAAGCGAAGCGAGATGGTTCCCGCGGGGACGCCGGTCGCGACATCGCGGAGTAGGGCTTCCAGCATTGGGGTGGGGTCGATGACTCTCGGGCTGTCGCCGTCCTTGGGCGCGACGAGCGCGAACTCATACGCACCTTCGGCCGAGAGGTCGGCTGCCGCCTCGAGCTCGATCGCCGCCTCGCCCTCGTAGCGCGCGTCATCGCGCACGCCGACGATTGCTGCCACCGAGTCGAAGAGCCGGCCCATCGACGACGTGAGCGGCGTGTTCACGCCCTGCTCGATCATGCGAAGCAGCAGGGTCTCTTCGCGCTCGGCAAGCCGCGAGCGTAGGGGCTGCGCCCCAGGGTGCTCGAGCAATCCCAGCGCGACGAGCGTGCCGATGGCCATGCGGGCAGGTCGCCTGATGGCTGCCGCGCCGCCGGGCATCGGCACGTAGGCGAGGTGCGCGAAGCGCTCGAAGTCTGCCCAGTCGGCCAGCAGCACCTCTCCGCCCCAAATGCGGCCGTCGCTGCCGTACCCGGTGCCGTCGAACGCTACGCCCACGACTCGCTCTGCAACGCCGTGCTCTGCTGTCACGCTCGCGATGTGCGCGTGATGGTGCTGGACGCCGACCTTCGGCAGATCGAGCCCCATTGCGAACTTGGTGGAGAGGTACTCCGGGTGCAGGTCGTGCGCGACGAGTTCCGGCTCGATGCGGAACAGCCGCTCGTACAGCTCGATCGTGCGTTCGAACGACGCGAGTGTCTCCGCGTTCTCCATGTCGCCGATGTGCTGCGACACGAAGGCGTACGAGCCAGTGAGCAGGGTGAAGGTGCTCTTCTGCTCCGGGCCCACGGCAAGGATGTCGATGTCGCTCTCGAAGGGCAGCGTGAGCGGGAATGGTGCGTAGCCGCGCGCGCGTCGGACCGGCTCGACGGCTCCCTCGACGACTCTGAACACGCTGTCGTCGTAGCGCGAGTGAATGGGGCGATCGTGGAGCAGGAACGCGTCGGCGATCCGGCCGAGACGCTCGAGCGCCTCAGCGTTGTCCATAGCAATGGGCTCCTCGGAGAGGTTGCCCGATGTCATGACGAGCGGGCGGCCAACTTCGGCAAGCAGGAGGTGATGAAGCGGCGTGTAGGGCAGCATCACGCCCATCTCCGTGAGGTCGCCCGCCACCGAGGGTGCGATGCCGTCGTCGAGCGTCCGTCCGTCCTCGCGCTTGCGCCTGAGCAGCACGATGGGGCGCACCACGCCGGTGAGGAGCGCCTCCTCTTCTGCCCCGATCTCGCAGGATTCCCGCGCGGCGTCCAGGTCTGGCACCATGACCGCGAGCGGCTTGCCCCAACGGTTCTTGCGCTCTCGGAGGCGGGCGACTGCGGCCTCGTTCGTCGCGTCGCACGCGAGGTGGAACCCGCCGAGGCCTTTGATCGCGAGGACTTGCCCGGCGAGCAGCAGCTGCGCTGCGGCAGCGATGATGCGATCGCTCCGCTCTCTCTCCGCGTCGCGGTTCCGATGTGGCCTGGGCGTGAGTTCTTGGTCTGGAGTCCACGTTGCATCGGAGGGCAGGGGCGGGGGTGCCGCGCGCAGTTCCGCAGGCGGGAGTGGGCGAGGCGAGTTGGGTGTTGTGGGTGGGTCAGGAGCTCCCGCCGAGGACTGTCTGAGCACGGCTGCCCCCGCCCCTGCCCGTGCGGGGGCGATGCTGAGATACAACCTCGGCCCGCAGACGAAGCACGCGTCAGGCTGCGCGTGGAATCGGCGGTCGGCAGGGTCGCGGTACTCGGCGGCGCACGCGTCGCACATCGGGAAGTCGCGCATCGTCGTCATCGGCCGGTCGTACGGGATGTCGTCGATGATCGTGAAGCGCGGACCGCAGTTCGTGCAGTTGATGAAGGGGTATCGGTAGCGGCGGTCGGCCGTATCGAACAGCTCGCGCGAGCACGCGGGACAGGTGGCGATGTCAGGAGAGACGAGTGTCATCGCGCCTTCGATCGCCGCGGACTCGCGGATCTCAAAGCCGGAAGGTGCCTCCGGCTCGACCTCCTCGGCGACGACCGACTCGATGACCGCCATCGCCGGCGCACGCTCTCGCAGTAAACGGGGGAACGAATCCACGGCCTCGGCGTCGCCTTGGACAAGGCAGAAGACACCGCCCGAGGAGTTGAGCACCCAGCCGTCAAGCCCGAGCTCGCGCGCGAGGTTGTAGACGAACGGCCGGAACCCCACGCCTTGCACGATGCCGGTGACGTGGAGGGACAGGGCTTTCACGGGGTTCAGCCGGAGCAGCTAGGAGGGACTCGACGCGCGCTCGCCGCGCGTGGAGCTCGCGACGAAGCGGTTGTTGATGGACACGAACAACTTGTACGCCTGGTCCAGCAGTTCCATTGCCTCGGCGGCGGTCTTCGCTTCGATCGTCTCGCGCACGCCCTCGTACGGGTCGTCGTGGATGAACGCGTTGCGAGCGGCGCGCATCTGTCGCCACCGATGCGGGAAGTCGCGGAAACCGAGCTCCGCGGCGGCGTCTTCGAACTGCTCGCTGGTGAGCGTGGGGAAGAGCCGGCCGATACGCTGGCCGACCGCCCGCTGCCCGTCGAGCACCGCGGCGCGCACCGCCACATCCGCTCCGCGTGTCTGCATGATGCGGTCGAGGATGTCCTCCAGAAGCGTCTCAAGAAACGTCGCCACGAGAATCACGACGATCTCGGACTCGCCATCGGCGTGGTAGCGCCGGATACGCTCGTCGAGGCGCCTCAGTCTATCGGGCGGGAAGACGCGCCGGGAGTCCGGCGGTGCGTCACAGAAGGGGCACTTCTTCGTCCCGCCGCCGAATGCCGGATCCGCCGAGAGGTAGCCGCACGCCGGGCACTCCCAGTAGCGGGGAGCCTCCAGCTCGGCGGCCTGCCCTTCGCCGGATTGCCGGTGGAACGTGCCTTTGACCTGCTTCGGTTTCACCCGCCGATTGTAGCAGCGCGCATCCTCACCCTGCGTCGACGCCGAGCTACAGGGATGCGCCGGAGACCGCGGGCTTGACCTACACCTGCGGGCGGGTGTCCTGCCCTCGGCACACGGGACACCCCTGCATGACCAACGGTCGCTCCAGCCGGCATCTCGTGAGGAGCGAATCGTCGGCGAAGACCGCAGCAGTGGTGCCGTCGGCTGCGACCGCTCCCTCGCTCATGACTATCGTTCGCTCGCACAGGTCCAGCGCCATGTCCAAGTCGTGTGTGGCGATGATCTTGGTATGGCCGAAGCCTCGGAGCAGCTCGATGAGGCGCCGACGAGCACATGGGTCGAGGTTCGACGATGGCTCGTCCATGACCATCACGTTGGGGCACATTGCCAGCACCGTGGCGATCGAGACGGCCCGCTTCTCTCCTCCCGACAGCCGGTAGGGTGGGCGGTCCTTGAGCCGAGTAGCGTCGACGCGAGCAAGCGCATCGTCCACCCGCGCGTCGATATCCTGCGCTGGCAACCCCAGGTTCATGGGCCCAAACGCGACGTCCTCGCGTACCGTCGGCATGAAGAGCTGGTCGTCGGGGTCTTGGAACACCATGCCAACGGCCTTGCGGATATCCGGCAACGTGTCCTTGCTGACCGGCACGTCCCCGATCCGTACGCTGCCTCGCGAGGGTGTGAGGATGCCGTTCAGATGCATGAGCAGGGTCGACTTGCCGGCCCCGTTGGCACCCACGATCGCAACGGACTCGCCGTGGGTGATCTCGAACGTGACGCCGTCGAGCGCCTTCGTCCCATCAGGGTAGGAGAATCCCAAGTCGGTCACTTCGATGCTGTGATGCGTCATGAGACGGACCTCGTTACGGCCAGGCCTAGCAGCAGCGGGATGTTGTAGATGCGGAAGACCACAAAGGCTGCGGACCATCCGAGCATGAATGCCAGGTCGGCACCGGAGAAGTGCAGACGTCTCATGATGCGCACGTGGCCGTCAAAGCCGCGGCAGAGCATCGCGTTGTAGATACGCTCCGCGCGTGAGTAGGTTCGAAGTAGCAGGTGACCGAGGATCTGGCCGTACACCTTGAGCCCCATGCCCCGCCTGCCAAAGGAGCGCAGCGAGCGTGCTCGCGACATCGTGAGCGCCTCATCGGCGAGTACGAAGATGTAGCGGTAGAGGAACAGTAGCTGTACGGCGAACACATCCGGCGCTCCCAGACGCTCGATCGCCATGCAGACGCCGTTCATGCCGGTCGTGGCGATGAGCACGAGCGCCGCCGCGGTTGTGAGCAGGAAGCGCAGGATGATCGAGATAAACGAGATCCAGCCGGCGGCAATGGCTATGCCGCCGATGTGCACGATCACGGTGCGGTCCAGCAGGGGATTGAACATGCCGATCACGACCGCGAAAGGCGCGGCCACAAGCAGCCTACGGCCCAAGTAGCCGAACGGGAGATCACCCTCGCTCGCTAGCACGACTGGGAAGAAGGCGAACGGCAACAGCTGGAGGATCTCATACTTGCCGAAGGAGACAACGCAGACTAGGAATACGAGCGTGGTCACGACTTTGGCCCGCGGATCCACCCGATGGATCGGCGTGTCCTGGGCCGCGAGCTGGTCTATCCGCCCGAGCTGGTAGAGGCCTGATTCGATACCCGCCATGGCAGCAGCCCTACACGAGGTCGTCGCCGGTCGTGGTCGCGACGAACTTGCCGTGCTTCACGCCCTTGGTGCCGATCAGTCCGTCGGCCAGGCGCTTGATCTCCGCGGCCCTACCGCGAAGAACCACCACTTCGAGACAGTTGTGAGCGTCAAGATGTATGTGGAGGGTGGAGACGATCGCCTCGTGGTGCGAGTGCTGGTGCTCGGTGAGCTTGTCCCCCAGATCGCTGAAGTGGTGGTCGTACACGAGGGTGACCGTTCCGACCGCCTCAGCCTCGCCGAGACTCCACTGCTCCTCGACGAGTGCATTGCGGATCAGGTCTCGAATGGCTTCCGAGCGGTTCACGTAGCCCTTCTCGGCGGAGAGCGCGTCGAAGCGGGCAAGCAACCGTTCGTCTGTCGAGATGCTGAAACGCACGACTTCTGGCATGGTCTGCTCCTGGTTGCCGGCGTGTGTCGAATAGGGCGGATAGTAACACGACTTGCGCGCTGAGTGTGAGTGCTCGACCACACAAGACGGTTCCGATTCACACGCCTTGCACGGGGTTGACGGGTGCCGCAAGCGGGCATTATGTTCTCAGGAGCAGAGTAGCACGATTCTGGGATTCATAGCACTTCATAGACTGACGGAACGAGGAGGGTCACCGATGCACATGGCAGACGCACTGGTCTCCCCGGCGGTCGGGGCGACGATGTGGGTGGCGACCGCCGCGACCGCGGTCTACTGCGCCAAGAAAGTGCGGGAGGAGAACGACCCCGCCAAGATCCCGCTCATGGGGGTTCTCGGGGCGGCCATCTTCGCCGGACAGATGCTCAACTTCTCGATCCCGGGCACCGGCTCGAGCGGGCACTTGGGGGGTGGTCTGATCCTTGCGATCTTGTTGGGACCCGAGGCCGCATTCCTGGTCATAGCATCGGTACTCTCCGTCCAGGCGCTCTTCTTCGCCGACGGCGGGCTGCTTGCTCTCGGCTGCAACATCTTCAACCTGGGCTTCTTCCCGGCCTTTGTCGCCTACCCGCTCTTCAAGCGCATCGTCGGAGACAAGTGGTCGACGGGCAGGATCATCGGCGGGAGCATTGTAGGCGCCGAGGTGGGCCTGATGCTTGGGGCATTCGGCGTGGTAGTGCAGACGACGTTCTCCGGGATCAGCTCGCTGCCGTTCTCTACGTTCGTAGTGCTCATGCTGCCGATCCATTTCGCCATCGGCCTTGTCGAGGGTCTCGCTACGTCAGCCGTCGTGATCTTCGTCAAGCAGGCGCAACCCGAGCTGCTCGTGCGCAACGCCGAGAAGAAGTCCCTTGCGGGGCTGAACCTCAGGCCGGTTCTGCTTGGACTTGCTGCGTTCGCCCTGGCCGCTGGCGTTGCCTTTGCCTGGTTCGCTTCGACCAATCCCGATGGACTGGAATGGTCGATTGCGAAGGTCACGGGAAGCGAGGAGTTCGCGAGCAGTGCGTCGGCGGCCGTTCACGATGCCGCCGCTTCGATACAGGACAGAACCGCGTTCCTGCCCGACTATGCCTTCAAACAGCCCGCCGAAGGCCAGGCGTCTGCCGAGGGTGGTGCGGCCTGGCCGGCGGTCGATGCCGGCACGAGCACGGCCGGCGTTGTCGGGGCGCTCCTCACTCTCGCCTTGGCGGCCGTCCTGGGCTTCGCTCTCGGTCTGGGTCGGCGCCGAGGCAGCTCGCCGCCGTCGGGTGGTGCGGAAGCAGGAACGTAGGCCCTGCGGGACCAGCCAGCCTCTCACGAAGGCCCCTCTTCCAAGACGGAGGAGGGGCCTGTTCGTGCAATCCAGTGGGAACTCGTGCGGGTCTACACGAGCTCCACGCTCACGTCGCTGGTGCTACCACCCTCGAGTGCGTCGATGGCAGCGTCGAGCTTGGCGCGCGCTTCGCCGAGCAGCACGCTGGCCTGCGCGATATCCGCACTCGCAGCGTCTTGATGCCCGTGGTCGGCGAGGTGGTGCAGCTGTTCGAGCCACTGCTGGACCAACGCGACAGCATCGTCGGCCTGACCGACCGCGAGTTTCATCTGGCCAATGTTGATGCCCTGCTCACACATCTACGTCTCCTTGCCGCGGGAGTGGCGCCAAGAGTGGCACCGGCCGGTCGAGTCGGCGCTCAGCCGATCCAGGGCGCGAGCTCTTCTACGAGGCGCTTCTTCGGCATAGCGCCGACGAGCTTCTTCACGACCTGGCCGCCCGAGAAGACGAGCAGCGTCGGGATCGAGAGGATGTCGTACTTCATTGCTGTGGCTGGATTCTCGTCCACGTTGAGCTTGGCGACCACGAGCTTCTCGCCATGCTCGTCGGCAATCTCCTTGAGCACCGGCTCCATCATCCTGCAGGGGTTGCACCAAGGAGCCCAGAAGTCGAGCAGAACCGCCTTCTCGCTGTTCACGACCTCGCTCTCGAAGCCCGCGTCGCTGACGTGCACAAGTTCCGCCATCGGTCCTTCTCCTTCCTGCCCGCACCGCGGGGTCAGATCGAGCAGACTTTCTCGTCGATGTACTTGATTGCCTCGAAGGCCGCCGAAGCACCCTTGGCTGCCGCCGTGATCACCTGCTTGAGCTCCGAATCGGTCACATCGCCGGCGGCGTACAGTCCCGGCCACGAGGTGCGTCCATCGTGATCAACCTTGATGTACCCGTTCTCGTCCAGCTCCACCAAGTCGCGTACGAGTTCGCTCACGGGATCGATGCCGACGAAGATGAACACGCCCTGCACCGGCAGTACCACTTCGGACTCGCCTTTGGTGGATGCGAGGCGCACGCCAGCCACTTTTCCGTCTTCGCCAACGATCTCGGAGACCACTCGGCTCCAGTGCACCTCGATCTTCTCGTTTGCGAAACATCGCTCCTGGATGCACTTGGTAGCACGCAGCTCGTCTCGGCGATGGATGAGGTGGACTCGGGTCGCGAACTTGGTAAGGAACATTGCCTCTTCGATGGCAGCGTCGCCTCCGCCGACGACGCACACAACCTTGTCCTTGTAGAGGGCGCCGTCACAGGTCGCGCACCACGAGACCCCACGCCCGGTGAACTCCGCCTCGCCCGGCACGCCGAGCTTCCTCGGCACAGCGCCGGTGGCCACGATGACGCCTCGAGCAAGGAACTCGTCGCCGTCAGTCGTTTCTATGACGAAGTCGAGGTCCTTGGGTTTGATCGCAGCAACATCGGCGAAGGTCCTCAAGACGGCGCCGAACTCCTCGGCCTGCTTGGTCATGAGTTCGCCGAGCTCCATTCCGGAGAGGCCCGCAGGGAAGCCGGGGTAGTTCTCCACCCAGTCCGTCGTCACGATCTGGCCGCCCGGGATGCCCCGCTCGAACACGACGGTCTTCGCGCGTGCTCGCGAGGCGTACAGCGCTGCGGTAAGCCCGCCGGGGCCACCGCCGACGATAGCGATGTCGATGTTCTCCACTACTGGAATCCTCCGGTCGGTGTCGTGCCCTCGCTTGAGAGAGGCTTGCCCGCCGCCGCGGCGTCCTTCTTGATCTGCTCGAGTGCCAGTTGCGCCTGTTGAAACATGGCGTGCTGATTCGGGTCGTTCTGGGTGAGCTCGATCACCCGCTGCATCTGTGCGGCTGCTGTGGCGTAGTCGTGCCGCTCCGCCTGCCAGTAGAAGATCCCAAGCCAGTAGTTAGCCTGCAGGTGGCGAGAGTCCTTCGCGACAACCTCAGCGGTCTCCTTGATCGCCTTGTCGGTCTGGCCGGTTCGGAAGTACTCGACGGCGAGGTCAGTGCGCACGCCGGGATCGCCGGGCTCGAGCTTCAGATACCGTTCGTAGTAACTTATCGCTTGGAGCGCGAAGCGCACGTTGTTCGTCTGCTCTCGCAGGTCGTAGTAGTAGTCGCCCATGCCTCGCAGGGCGGCTTCCTCGTTGGGGTTCGTCTCGAGCGTCGTGAGGTAGTCGAGTGCCTGGCGCTGCGCGGAATTGAGCAGCTCTTTGAACTCGACGGGGACGTCGCCCCGCGGGCTCTGCGCGCGCCCCGGGCCGTAGAAGGCGACGACGACGATGGCAGCGAAGACGGCCACCGCGACGGCGAGGATCCCGAGGGGGATCTTGTAGCGCTGGAATGGCCGTACGATGTAGCGGCGCCCGAAGCTTCCCTCGCGTCCATCGCCGTATCGCTCGACCAGCACTCCATACGTTTGAGCCTTGAGCAGCATGTTGAGGTCGTTCGTTACCAGTGTGGTATCGTCGCCGTTCTTCTGCGCGACCTGTATCGCCACAGCCAGGATTCGGTCGTCCGGGTTCCGAGTCGTGAGGCCCTCGGGGAGGGGCGCATCGGCGTCGACCGGCGCCACACGGAGCGTGCCGCCATCCGGGAGCTCGACGCCGTCGATCAGGCCGCCTTGCTCCGACAGGTCGAACAGGATGCGGCTCACTTCGCGACCGCGGAATCGCAGGTCGGCGTCGACGCGCGATGTCTTGAGCTTGTCGAGCTCGCCGAGGACGGTCTCTGGGATCACCACCTCGGCGTCGGGGAACCCGAGCAGCGCGCCGGGGTCGGCGAGCAGCACGTTCGTATCGAGAACGACGGTTCTCATCGGCCTGGATCAGACTCCTTGCGAGAAACGCGGGCAGCGAACCGGGATCACCGGTATACCGCCGCGCCGTAGTCGGTCAGCACCAGTGGCGTCTCACGCGGCTTGCCCGCTCTCCACGCCTGGAATGGACCTATGACCCAGGTTCCAGGGACGGAGACCCGCGTCCAAACCTGTACTCCCTGATCGCTCTGGTCGTACTGCCAGACCTCGATCTTCTTCAGCGCAGCCAGTTCGACTGCCTTCACCGCCGCCACGTCACGCGTCTTGCCGAGCGCGTACTCCGAGAGCTGGTCCGTGACCTGCGTGGTCGCCTCGCTCAGGTCGTACCGGGCTCGCACATAGTACCCGACGTCGTGGATGAAGACTGCCGCCACGAGAACGACGAGTGCTACGACCAGGAACTTCTTCATATTCTGAGCACCTCGCAGCACTTGCGGGACATGATTAGTCTAGCAGCCCCGTCTCTTGCAGACGTCATTCGCTGTCCGCCGAGCCCTCGGCACGGCGGACGCGACGTCGGATGTAGAAGAGCATGAAGCCGAGCAGAAGTGCGATGGCGCCGACGATTGCGAGCCGGTCGAGGTAGGAGGCGCGCACCTCTACCGATTCGGAAGCGATGACGAGCGTGCCGGCCACGACTTGGAGCCGAAGGCTCCCTCCCACTGATGAGCGCAGGTCGACCGGTACGGTGACGTAGTTCTCCGCAGGGCGAAGCACCTGCGTGCGCAACGGCGGAACGCCGACAGCGATGTTGTCAGATGTGACGCGCAGGACCACCGAGAGGCTCCGTCCGGAGGAGTTGGTGATGCTGAACGGTACCGAGCCTCGTGCGCCAGAGAGCGTGAGGTTGCTCGCGGCCACGCGTACCGAGCGCAGCACGGCTTGGGACTGCCGCAAGGCCGCTGCTGAGAACGAGCGGCCGCGATCCACGAGCGCCCAGCGGCCGTCCGGCCCCGCCCACGATGCGCTCTCGGCGATGAGCGAGTTCACCACGGCTGCCTCCGCGTCGCGGTCGTTTGGCTCGAGGACTGCAGCGAGGGCCTCGGCGTAGCGGCGTGAGGCGGCGATCGAGCTCCACCAGCCCGAGGGCGTCCGGCGGAGCACGCTAGCTCGCTGAGCAAGGGTGACCTCCCCTTGCCGCGGATTGCTCGCGGCTCTCTCCGCCGTCACGAACGCGACCCACGGCTGGCCGATGACCGTGGAAGCCCGTTCCACGAACCCCCGCACGGTGCTCGCGCGCCCGGGTCCGACGTCAATGAGCACGGGCAGCGCGGTGGCGGTCTCTTCAGACGCGTCGATCGCGCGGTTGAACAGGGCCTCGGCCGTTGATGTGTCCGAGGGGCTCGATGCGGCACCGAAGGCGGCGCTGAGAGCGGCGTCTAGAACGAGGGCGGTCAGCGGCATCTTCCGCGAGGAGTACACTCCTCCCCCGACCGTTCCCTCGGTGCTTCGCACGTAGCGAGGGGAGACGAGCGAGTACGTGACGGCGTGTGTGGCCGCTTGCTCTGCGGCGGGGAGCGTGAGGCACCCGCGAGCGGTGAATGAACCCGCCGAGGGAGTCAGCTCGAGCGATGCGAAGTAGGCGGACAGGCCCCGCTCGTAGTGCGCCCCCAGGTCTTCCAGGCGCCGGATGCTGGCGAGGCCGGCGACATCGGGATCGGCGTACGGCACGTTCATGAGTTCGAGGCGTCGCGTCGAGACCGCCGCGCGGAGCCGAGAGAGAGCGGCCGCATACGCTCGCGGCACAGATGAGTCGGCGCGTACGGTCTCGAGACCGGCCGGGCCCGCGTAGACGTAGCCGGTCGACACTCGCTTCCATTCCTCAAGGAGTTCGGGAGAGATCGCGAGCGACGCGCGAAGGCGCGGTTCGCGCAGGATGGCAGTGGCGAGGTCAACCACCTCGTCCCTGGCACGGGTCTCGATTCCGGGATCGACGACGAAGCGACCCTCCGGGTCAATGCCCGGCGCGCTCGAGACCTTCACCACGACTGCGAGCCTCAGTGGTTCGGCGGCTGGGTCGTAGACACGGAGGACTCCCGGGATCGTCCAGGAATCGGGCGGGTTGTCCTCGCTCTTCACGGTCAGCTCCACCGGGTAGAGCCCTGGGTTGAGCTCAAGGTCCCCGATGGCGCGGCCGAACGTGAACACCTGGTTTCCGGCCGGAACGTTCGAGCGAACGTAGGTCTTCTGGAACAGCAGCCGGCCGCTCGGGCGGCGGATGCGAAGCCGAACCTGGAGAAACGGAGCAGGCTCGGCGAGGGATACGACGGCGTCGTACGCGAAGGCGCCGTTCGTCGGTGCCGCCATGGCGGTTGTCTCGAGCGAGACAGACGACTTCGACGGCGTCGTGGCGAGGGCTGTGGGGAACGGCAGCACCTCCGAGAGCGGGGCGCCCCGAACGGATTGGGCGCAAGCCGACTGCGGTGGGAGCTCGCCTGCTGACGAGAGAGCCGACACAAACGCGCACGCGAGCAGGAGCGAGCGGAGAGATGGCGAACGGTGGGGCGACATGTATGCTCCGGAGGTCCGGGCGTCCTCGGGGGGCCGGACCGACGAGTACCAAAGTGGTGATTTCGGGCAGATAGATTATCGCACGCCTGATTCGAAAGGACCTGTGCACCATGTCACAGCGAAGTGAATCACCAGTTGTGCCCGATCTGCTGCCGCTCATACCGCTCCGCGACCTGATCCTCTTCCCGAACCTGGTGGTCCCGCTGTTTGTCGGGCGCGAGAAATCGATCAAGGCACTCGAGGAAGCGATGCGCGAAGACCACCTCGTCGCCCTCGTGACGCAGCGACATGCCGAGACGCAGGAGCCGGGTCCTGACGACATCTACGAGATCGGCTGCGTCGCGACGATCATGCAGGAGCTCAAGCTCCCTGACGGCACCGCCAAAGCGCTCGTCGAGGGGAAGCAGCGTTTCAGGGTGCTCGAGTTCGTTCAGACGGAGCCGTTCTACCTCGTCCGGATCGAGGCGATCGAGGAAGACATCAAGGTCGATGTCGAGACCGAGGCCATCATGCGCACGCTCGTCGGCGACTTCGAGAAGGCCGCCGAACTCGGCAAGCCGATACCGCACGAGGTGATCCTCGCGGCTTCGGCCATTGAGGAACCCGGTAGACTCGCGGACTTCGTAACCTTCCACCTCAACCTGAAGGTTGATGAGAAGCAGGAGATCCTCGAGGCGGTCGAGCCGAGGACTCGCCTCGAGCATACAGCGCGGTTCCTGCGCAAGGAGCTCGAGATCCTCGAGCTCGGCAGCAAGATTCAGAACCGCGTCAAGGAACAGATGACGCAGACCCAGCGTGAGTACTTCTTGCGCGAGCAGCTCAAGGCGATCCAGCAGGAGCTTGGGACGCTCGACGAGGTCCAGGCCGAAATCGACGAATACACCGAGAAGATCAAGCAGTCGGGCATGCCTGAGGGCGTCGAAGAGAAGGCGCTCAAGGAACTCGGTCGCCTGGAGAAGATGCCACCCGCGTCGGCCGAGACCTCGGTTATCCGCACCTATCTCGACTGGCTCGTGGGACTGCCATGGACCAAGGAATCCGAGGAGAAGCTCGACCTCGTTCAGGCACAGGAGATTCTCGACCAGGACCACTACGGGCTCGAGAAGGTCAAGGAGCGCATTCTCGAGTACCTCGCGGTCCACAAGCTCACCGACAAGATGCGCGGACCGATCCTGTGCTTCGTGGGCCCTCCTGGTGTAGGTAAGACGTCGATCGGTAGGTCGATCGCACGTTCACTCGGACGGGAGTTCATCCGCATGAGCCTCGGCGGGGTGCGCGATGAGGCCGAGATCCGTGGTCATCGCCGCACGTACGTTGGAGCGCTTCCGGGACGAATCATCCAGTCCATCAGCCAAGCGGGCACCAAGAACCCTGTCTTCATGATGGACGAGATCGACAAGGTCGGGATGGACTTCCGAGGCGATCCAACGTCGGCGCTGCTCGAAGTGCTCGACCCCGAGCAGAACAACTCGTTCCAGGACCACTACCTCGAGGCACCATTCGATCTTTCGAACGTCATGTTCATCACGACCGCGAACCTACTCGACACGATCCCGCCGGCGCTGCGCGATCGCATGGAGGTCATCCACTTCCCGGGATACACGGAAGATGAGAAGACGCAGATCGCCGTTCAGTACCTAATCCCCAAGCAGGTCAACGAACACGGCCTCACGCCGTCGAAGCTCGAGATCAATGAGCCGGCCATTCGCGAGATCGTGCGCCGGTACACGCGTGAAGCAGGTGTGCGCAACCTCGAGCGCACGGTCGCCATGATCTGCAGGCAGGTAGCGCGCAAGGTGGTCGAGGGCAAGAAGGGCAGGACGACCGTCACGCCGCGTACCCTTCACAAGTACCTCGGTCCCCCCAAGTTCACATACGGACTCGCCGAGGAGAAGGACGAGGTCGGCGTGGCGACCGGACTGGTCTGGACCGAAGTGGGCGGCGACATCATCTTCATTGAAGCGACGAAGATGGAGGGCAAGGGCGCCGTACTCATGACCGGTCAGCTCGGGGATGTCATGCGCGAGTCGGCGCAGGCGGCGCTCTCCTACATACGCACGCGTGCGAAGGAGCTCGGTATCCCCGAGGACTTCAGCGACAAGACCGACCTGCATATCCACGTGCCCGCGGCTGCGACACCAAAGGACGGCCCCTCGGCAGGTATTACGATGGCGACTGCCATCGCATCGGTGCTCATGGACTGCCCCGTACGACGCGACATGGCGATGACCGGCGAGATAACGCTCCGCGGCCGCGTGCTTCCTATCGGCGGGCTCAAGGAGAAACTGCTGGCGGCGCACCGTGCAGGCATCCGCACCGTGTTGATCCCGAAGGACAACGTGCGAGATCTCGACCTGCTTCCCGAGCACGTGCGATCGGAGCTCGAGACTATACCCGTGAGCAGCATGGATGAGGTCCTGAGCCGTGCGCTCTCGCCAGCGTGCCGACCCAAGGCTGCGAACGGACGCAAACGGGCTTCGTAACCGCGTTGTGACGCCCGTCACACAACGGCTCCGAGGATGACCGCTCTCGTTCTCGCATCCGACTTTGGAACGACCACGAGTTGGCCGCAGAAATGGGCCTTTGGCAGGTCGTATCAATACCCCCACAGGGGTACAAACAGCTTGGAGCGCCACGCGTGCTCCACGTCAACGCCTGCAGAGCACCAGAACGCAAATCGGGAGACGAAGATCCGTCGGTGTTCGTTCGGTCACTCATGTGCCGACGGGGAGTCAGTAGTGAGACCGGCCCACTTGCAGCGAGGTCGGTCTTTTCTATTGGATTGCCGTTGTCTCCCAGGCGGGCAGGGACCCGGGCAGGCGCGGCAAGGGGGTGACCGTCATGACACGCATGACACGCAAGAGTCAGGACTGGATGGGCTTCATCTCGGTGTACCTCATCCTGGCGATGATCCTCACGATGAATGGGTTCGGATTCGCCGCGCCCTCGTCACAGGCGCGAGCCGAGGAGATCAGCCAAGTCGAACAGGCTGTGGTCACCGAGCCTGCACCAGCCGAAACATCGGCAGCCCCGGACGCAGCGCCAGAGGCGCCCGCCGAGGCCACCCCGGTTCCGGAAGAGGTTGTGGCCGTCGAGCCGCTGCCCTCGGAGGAACCCCCAACCGAGCCGGCGATCGCGCCGTCGGTCGAGGCCGGCCCCGTGACGGCGGGGTCCGACTCTGCGCCTGATACAGGCACAGGTACGGGCGAGAATCCCGAGCTCGTGACCGAGGAGCCGCCCGCCGATCAGGGCGACGGTTCCGACGATGCAGCTTCGAAGGCCGTAGCACCTGTCGCCCTCGCGGCTCCCGCGGCCCCCGAGCCCTACCGTTGTGAGCCCGAGCCGAAGGGTTCGATCTGCGGCTACAAGTTCGATGACTCGTTGCATCCCAACGGCGTGCAGGACTCTGGCGAGCCGAGGCTCGGCGCGGGTTGGAGATTCCAGATCGAGTACAAGAGCGGCACCACGTTCACCCGCGCGGCGACGACCGACTCCAGTGGCGTCTTCAAGTTCACTGCTCTGCCCGCAGGCACCTACGAGCTCACCGAGGTGGGAAAGCCTGCCGGTATGGACAGCTGGGTACCCACCAATCTGCCGAAGTCGATCAACGTCGCTCAGAACCAGGCCGTGACGGGCGTGGCCGTAGGGAACAAGAACTGCGTGCCTCACCTGACCTTCGACAAGTCCGTTCCGAATGAGAAGAGCGCCTACGCTCCCGGTGAGTCGGTCGGCTACCAGATCGACTATGCCAACACCGGCTCTGCCACCGCCAATAACGGCACGATCAAGGACGTCTTCGACACCTCGCTCATGGAGTTCGTGTCGGCGACCCCGGATCCCGCGAGTGTGGTGGGGAACACGATCACCTGGGGGCCGGCTAGCCTCGCGGCGGGTGCGTCCGGCTCCATCACGTACACCATGAAGGTCAAGTCGACGATTGCCGTCTCGCCGTCGTTCGCGGACAACAAGGCGACAGTCTACCTCGACGGTATCGAGAAGGCCCACGACTGCGAGAGGATCAAGATCGAGGGCACAAAGGCGCTCTCGCTCATCAAGAGCGCGCTGCCGACCACCTACAGCGCGGTCGGGC
>CAYGYT010000041.1:0-15536 GCA_964354215.1 uncultured Eubacteriales bacterium
CTGGCGCTCTCACCATGGAATTCGCACGCGCGATCGGCTTCGGTGTGCTCGCCGGCGCCATCTTCGGCGGAGGGGGCGGACTCCTCGTGCGCGAAGCTCAGCGGCGAGGATACATGCTCGGCTCGTGGGTGCGGTACTCCGTGTTCGCGATTGCCCTCTCGTGCTACGTGGCTGCCGCCGTCCTGCATGGAAGTGGATTCATCGGGGCCTTCGTGGGCGGCCTGTTCTTCGGCGCGACCTCTCGTCAGCGGGGAGCGGAAGTGCTCGGTTTCACGAGCCATCTCGGGACCGCCTTCGACACGGTGAGCTTCGTTCTGCTCGGGGCGGTGCTGGTCCCCATTGCACTGCAGTACCTCACGTGGCAGGTTGTCGTGTACGCGGTGCTGAGCCTCGTGCTGATCCGAGGCGTCTCGGTGTTCGTGGCTATGCTCGGATCCGGCGCTGCGTGGCAGACGACCGTCTTCATGGGCTGGTTCGGACCCCGCGGTCTGGCGACCGTCGTCTTCACGCTGATGCTGCTCGAGGAGAGCGTTGCCAACAAGGAGGTCATCGCGTCGGTGGCGGTCGCGGGCGTCGTGCTGAGCGTCTATGCGCACGGATTCTCGGCGCCGGGGTTGGCCGGCGTCTACGCGCGCTGGTACGGGTCCCTCGACAAGGGGGGCAAGCAGATGCCGGAGCATCGCACGGTCACGCAACCGTCGGTTCGCGGCTTCGCGGTGCGCAGTGAGGGAACAGAAGGCGAGGAACAGAAAGGCCTCGGAGTCGGGTCGGGCACCAACCGGCGCTAGTCACTTGCCGCCCTCTGGCGCGCACACGCTAGGATGCGTGCATGCCGCGCGAACTGATTCTGCCCGCGACCGTCATGTCGCTCGCGTTCGTCTTCTACACGACGGGCGTGTGGTCCGAGCGCATCCAACGTGATCTGCGCGGCTGGCACGTCGTGCTGTTCAGCGGTACGGCTGGGTTCTGCCATGTGCGCAAGACGATCGGCGACTTCAGCGCTCCCGAGAAGAGCTGAGCGGTAGGGTCTTCGGCGGTCGCCGTTCGTGCGTGCTAGGTACGGACAACGGACGCGCAACGCTTCGGCGAACACCCGCACAGGCGACGTCGATGAGGGGAATCCTCATGACGGAGACATCTTCAGGAGGTGTGAGCCTCATGAGAGCTCGCCGGGTTTCGAATCGGGGCGCGCGCTTGGCTCTCGCGGGATTGCTGGTCGCATCCCTGATCGCGCTGCCGGGCTGTCGGTGCACGCCAGAGCAGCAGACGCCGGGCGAACCGACGCAGTCCGTGCAACCCACTACCGCGCCGGAGCCGACCTCGGCTCCGATCGTGACGCCCACCTCCACCCCCACCCCGACGCCCACGCCCACGCCCACGCCCGAGCCGACCTCGACGCCGACTGGCACGGGCACGCCGGTGCGCATCTACCTCACGCGAGGCGAGACACTCGGAGTCGCCGGTCGCTACGTACCAGCAGGGCAGACCTCGGTCGCGCGTAGCGCCATGACCCGGCTCCTGGCGGCGCCGAGCGCCAAGGACCGCGCCTTCGGGCTCGGCACGACGATACCGTCGGGCACGAGGCTCCTTGGCCTGACGATCAGGAACGGGACTGCGACCGTGGACCTGTCCAAGCGGTTCGAGTCCGGCGGAGGCTCACTCTCGATGCAGATGAGGGTGGCTCAGGTCGTCTACACGCTCACGCAGTTCGCCACGGTCCGGCGCGTGGCGTTCCGACTCGACGGAACGGCCGTCGACTCCATCGGCGGTGAAGGCATCATCGTCTCGCCGCCTGTGGGGAGGGCGCAGTTCGAGGGCATGGCGCCCGCGATCCTTGTCGAGACGCCGGTGCCCGGGCAGAAGGTTGGGCGCCCGCTGCGCCTCTCCGGCACCGCAAACGTGTTCGAAGCGCAATTCAACGCCAGGCTGCTGGATGCCAAGGGCAAGACGCTCGCCGCCGAGAGGCCCGTAAAGGCCACCTCCGGCTCGGGAACGCGTGGCACGTTCTCGACGCTTGTGAGCTACCCGTCCTCGGCGCATGGAGCTGCCAAACTCGAGGTCTTCGACCGCTCCGAGAAGGACGGATCGGTGATCGATCGGGTCATCATCCCGGTGGTACTGCCGTAGGTTTGCCACGCTGCAGCGGAGATCGCGCGCATCACGTTTGCGGAGTACGTCGGCAGGTCGCCAGGAACTCAACGAAGTCGTTACGACTGACGTGTCTGGACTGCATCCTCTGCTGACTGCGCGGAGCATGGGTTCTCGGTCACACGCGAGTACTTCACGTAGGCGGTCCCCCAGAGCCGCCGAGGAAGTACTCGGCCAGGCGGTCCCCCAGCCGCCGGCACGCACTGCATGCCCGCCTCCAGGCAGAGGGCGGGCATGCGTGTGTCCGGGGCCCTCACTCGCGCGGTAGCTAGCGCTCCGCAGTGTCCTCGCAGCTCACGGATCCGAGCTCGTCGCGCTCGTTCATCACTTCGATTCCCGCTTGCCTGCCGGTCCCTCGGTACATCACGCTCGAACGGCCGCCCCGCAGCGCGCGCAGCGTCACCTCGATCGTCCCGCCGAGCGATTCTGCATCGCGACCCTCCATTGCGCCGAGCACGGGCGCCTTGAGCAGGAGGGTCTCGGACCCTTGAATCACGAGCTCGAGTTCCTCTCGGCGGTCGCGGACGATCAGGTGCGCCTCGTTCGCACCCGTGTCTATGCACGCGAGCCGGGCACCCGTGTACGTGGCGAACCGGTGCAGCTGTCCGTCGAGCAGCAGCCCAGCGATGTTGCCGACGAACGCCCCGGTCATCCACGGGACCTTCGCCACCGAAACCGTCACAGACACGCCCGGTCTGCCGAAGTGGTTCGACTGCGCCCAGATCCACGAGCTCGGGAAGCTGCGCCCCCAGTCCTTCTCGACGTACCCGCGGCCACCGTCGAAGTTGACCGCCTCGCCGCCAAGGACGACCGACCCCGAGACTTCGTGGTCCATGGACAGCACGCCGTGGTAGGTCTCCATGCGCGGCACGAAGCGGTACCAGCCCATGATTCCGGGTGAGAAGGTGGTCACCGGCCAGGGAGTCCACGCGCTGAACCTCAGTTCACCGCTTGCGGTCGCGTCGTCGTCTTCGAGCCGAAGCGTCATCCCCGTTTGGGTGAAGGTGTTGTCTCCGATGCAGATACGGAACGGCTCCTTGGGGTCGAAGCTGAAGGCCTCGACGGGGTAGGCGAAGTAGTGCATCTCGCCGCCCCCCGGTACGATCTGCACGAACGCGTGCTTCGCGGTGCCATCCTCCGAGTAGGACACGCCGGGGATGACCGCGAGGGCACGGCGCTCCTCGGTGTCGACCTGCTTGAAATACCAGCCTTCAAAGTAGCGCCGCGTGACCCCGCCACCTTGGTACATGGCCGGGTTCCATACGCGGCGGGTGATGTAGGGCATGCGAGTCCTATCGCTGCAGAACTGTCTTGGCGGCTGCGGTCGCTGAAAGAGTTGATGCCCGTTCTCGGCGTTCGGCGATCCCGGGGCCTCGATTCGGGGAGTCCGTGCGAGCCTGCCACGCGGCTCCCCGCACGAGTCGTCGCAGGCAGCGAGCACTCGGGCGCCCGAACCGGAGAGCGAGCGCCGGTCTGTGAGGGGTATGAACTCCGAGAACGCACGTCGCACGGGAAGGACACCGTGAGCGCAAATTGGCTGCGCCACGCTCCAGGGCTTCAGTCGCTCGCGCGCTATCGGCGCGCGTGGCTGCTGCCTGACGGTATCGCCGGCGTCGCCCTCGCGGCGCTCATCATCCCCGCCGGTATGGCCTACGCCGAGCTCGCCGGGCTGCCCCCGATAGCCGGTCTGTACGCATCGCTCGCCGGGCTTGTCGTCTACGCCGTCTTCGGTCCATCACGTCCGCTCGTGGTCGGTCCCGACTCGTCGACCGCACCGCTCGTCGCCGCCTCGATCATCGCGCTTGCGGGCGGGTCGATGGACCGGCGCCTGGCGCTCGCCGGCATGCTGACGATCATGGTGGGGCTCATGTCCCTTGCGGTCGGCGTGTTCCGGCTCGGATTCGTAACCGACCTGTTCTCGGGGCCCGTGCGGGTCGGCTACCTGAACGGCATCGCACTCATCATCATCGTGGCTCAGCTGCCCAAACTCCTTGGAGTGGAGGTATCGGCCACGTCCTTCGCCTTCGAGGTCGCGGGAGTCGCGCGCGGTCTCTCGCAGACCAATCTCGTCGCCCTCGCGATCGGATTCAGCTCGCTCGCGGTCATCCTTGCGTTCCGACAGTGGCTACCCAGCGTCCCGGGACTGCTCGTGGCCGTGGTCGGCTCGACCGTCGCGACTGTCGCCTTTGACCTGACGAGCTACGGCATTGCCGTGGTAGGCGCCATGCCCCAGGGGCTGCCGAGGCCGCAGTGGCCATCCGCATCACTCGCCGATATCGGCGCGCTGCTCGGCGGAGCGGTCGGCATCACGGTGCTCACGCTCGCCGACACGACCGTGCTGTCGCGCTCGTTCGCGAGTCGGTTCGGCTACGACGTGAATGCGAACGAGGAGTTCGAGGCGATCGGGTTTGCCAACATCGGAGCTGGCCTGTTCCAGGGCTTCGCCGTGAGCGGCAGCTCCACACGCACCGCTGTGGCAATCTCGGCAGGCGCCAAGAGTCAGGCTGCCGGTCTGGTGGCCGCCGTGCTCGTCGGCGGGCTGCTCGTCGCGTCCCCGGGGCTGCTCGCATCGCTGCCGCAGGCCACCCTGGCAGCGGTCGTGATCGCTGCCGCTCTGTCGCTTGCCGACTGGCGCGGCGTTGTCCGACTGTGGAACTGGCGCCGCAGCGAGTGCACGCTCTCGATCATCACCTTCGCCGGAGTCGTGTTTCTCGGCGTGCTGCCCGGGGTGTTCGTGGCCATCGGGTTGTCGCTGCTCAACTTCGTCCGGCGCCAGTGGCGTCCGCACGACGCGGTGCTCGGCCGTGCACCCGGCGTGAAGGGCTACCACGACATCACCGACTTCACCGACGCCAAGCAGCTCCCCGGCCTGCTGCTCTACCGCTTCGACGCGCAGCTGTTCTTCGCCAATGCCGAGGGGTTCCGTGAACGAGTGAGAGAGCTCGTCGATGAAGCAGAGCCAACGGTCACCCACATGATCCTGGCGGCAGAGCCGATTACCGACATCGACACCTCGGCGGTCGACTCCGTCTGCGGGCTTCTGGGCGACTTGCGCAAACGCGGCGTGACATTGTGGCTCGCCGAGGTCAAGCACCCGGTGCTCGCGCGACTCGAACGCTACGGCCTCCTTGCCGAACTCGGTTCGGAGAACGTGTACCCAACGATCGGAAGCGCCGTGCACGCGTACGTGCACGCTACGAACGTCGACTGGGTCGACTGGGAAGACGCCGGCGAAGCGCACACCGAACAGGAGATCGAATCGGCCCGGGCGCACCCGGCGGACGCGAAGAAGGGCAGATACTAGCTCGCGGGGACCGATACCACGTGCAGCCTATGGGTACTATCTAGAAGGCAGAGCTCTGCCGAGCCGGCGGGGCGGCCGTCGACGCTGGTAGATACGGGATGGTGGATCGTGCGCGTGGCCGGGGTGGTGGGTAGCCGATGGGACGCGTGAGACAGCAGGCAGTGATCGAGAAGGGGGTACGTCATGGCTATTGGACCGGTACAGCTGCTCGTGCTCGGGTTCAAACACCCGGACTTCCATGGGCAGATCATCGAGGAGCTCGAGAAGCTCCGCGAGAGCGACGCTGTGCGCGTGATCGATTCGCTCGCGGTGTACAAGGATGCCGAGGGCGAGATCGAGGTCATGCACCTCAGCAATCTCACCAAGGATGAGGCAATCGAGCTCGGCAGCAAGGTCGCCGCGCTTGTCGGCCTCGGGATCGAAGGCGAGGAGGGCTTCGAGTTAGGCGCCGAGATCGGTGCCGAGGCGGGTGCCGAGGGGCTCGAGTTCTTCTCGGACGAGGATGCGTGGGACGTCATCGAGGAGATCCCGAACGACTCCGCGGCGGCGCTCATCCTTCTCGAGCACCACTGGGCAGTCCCGCTGCGCGATGCAATCGCGAGTGCCGGCGGAATGCGGCTCGCCAGCGAATTCATCAGCCCACTCGACCTTGTCGAGATCGGCCTCCTCGAGGGTGAAGAGGTGGAGAGTCACACGTTCTGATCGGGCTTCGCCCAGCCAGACACGGAGATATGGAGGTGTGATATGCCTGCACCACGAAGGATCGCCCGGCGTACGTCTCGGCGAGTCGCTCGCCGGAGGTAGCGGGACCGAGACTCCTACGGCCATCGGGTAAGCGCAATGACTCATGAGCCGAGGCCATTCGCGCCTCGGCGATCGACGAAAGGAGGACTCCTATGGCAGACAAGAACTACTTCGTCTACGGCGGCTCGTACTCGAGCCTGGCGGAAGCTCAGGCCGACTTCGACGCCGTGAAGACCTTCCACTCGGACCACACCATCGGTTCCTACGAGGAGGCCATCTTCACCAAAGGGGCCGACGGCAAGGTCGATATCGTCAACACCAGGACCCCGCGCCGCAGCCACGGCGCCGAATGGGGCGTGGCGACCGGCGCCCTCATCGGGGTGCTGTTCCCGGTCACGTTCCTGATCGGCACACCGCTGCTCACCGGCGCGGCGGGTGGCGCGATCCTCGCCAACTGGAGCAAGTCGTTCGGGCGCGATGACATCCGCAAGATGGGCGAGGCGCTCGACCAGGGCCAGTCGGGCGTTGTTGTCGTCGCCGAGGTGAACGGCGATCTCCCCGTGGAGAAGCTGCTCAGCCGAGCCCTGAGCACAACGATGGCGCCGATCCCCGATGCGAAGGCCGTCCACGATCACCTTGACGAGAACGCGTAGGGCACCGGGGCTCGTGGCAGTCGGTCCCTAGCGGTGGCCTCGCACGAACTGGGGCAAAGACCAAAGAGAGAAGGGCGCCCGCTTGGGCGCCCTTCTGCCGTTCCTTGCGCGTTTGGCCGGCTACGCCGCCGCAGCCTCTCGGACCGGCACGCCCTCATCCGGTTTGGCCGGCAGTCTGCGCACCCACACCAACGAGAGCAGAGCGAACAGCCCGAGGAATGCGAACCCGGCCCGCAAGGCCGCAATCTGCGCATCGGAGTAGGTGGTGACGAGTTCCTCCGTCTCGGCTGCGGACAGTCCTGCATCCTTGGCCGCTGTCTCGACCTGAGTGGTCGAGACGAAGTTCGCGTTCGTCTCGGCCGCGGTGCTGACCTGCTGTTTCACGGAGTCGGGAAGGGTCGGGCTGGACATCACCGTCGTGGTGAAGTTCGAGGCCAAGAGCCCGATGACGATCGAGCCGACGAGGGCCACACCGAGCGACGCACCGAGGTTAAGCGACGTCCCCTGAAGTCCGCCGGCCTCACCGCCCCGCGAAGAATCGACGGACGACATGATGACGTTTCCTACCTGAGAAGCGAGCAATCCGAGACCCGCACCGAGCAGCGCCATGCCTATACCGAAGCCCCACGTTTGCAGGTCAGGCGCGATGAAGTAGAGCAGGACCACCTCGCCCAACAGCATCGCCGCAAGGCCGCGCTGCACGATGAGCTTGGGTGAGAATCGGCCGGTCATCGCCGAGCCGCCGAGGGCGAACACGAACAGCGCGATCGACAGGGGGAGAATCGTCTTCCCTGTCTCCAGGGCATCGAAGCCCAGGACGACCTGAAGGTACAGAGGCAGCACGAAGAACGACGCCTGGATGATGAAGGCCTGGATCGACTGGACCACAAGGCCCGCCCGCATCTTGGCGATCCCGAGAAGCGCGAGGTCGAGCAACGGCTCGTCGCCTCGTGCCTTGACCCGCTCCTCCAGGCGGGCGAACCACACGAGCAAGCCAGCCCCGATGAGGATCAGCCAGAAGGTCGGAGACAAACCAAGAGGCGTGAGCGGCTGTCCGTTGACCGTCGGGACCCCGGCCTTGGGGGTGATCCATCCCCACTGGCTCGACTGGAGGACTCCGAGAACCACCGCGCCCAGGCCCGCAGCGGACAATACGGCACCGCCCACGTCGAGCTTGCTCTTCCTCCCTGTTGTCGCTGGGATGAGCTTCAGGAAGAGCAGGACGCCCAGCACGATCACGGTCTCGCCCGCGAACACGTAGCGCCACGAGTAGTAGGCAGTCACCCATCCACCGATGAGTGGTCCCGCCGCCATCGACGCGCCGGCGACCCCACCCAGGATCCCGTAGCACAACGCACGCTGTTTGCCCTGATAGGTCTTCGCAGTCAGCGCAGCGATGGCAGGAATGACGAGGATAGCACCGAGACCCTCGATCAACGACCAGCCCACGAGCAGCTGACCGAGGCTCTGCGAGAGCGCCGTCATCATCGAGCCGGTCCCGTACACGAGCAGGCCGATCCAGAACGCGCGTTTCGCACCCCACCGGTCGCCGAGCTTGCCACCCAAGAGCATGAATGCCGCCATGACCAGCGTGTACATGGTGATCGCGGTCTGCATGCCGACAACCGTGGTGTTCACGTCCTCGGCGACCACCGTGATGGACACGTTCATCACAGTCGTGTCGAGCACCATGATGAACTGCGCCGCAGCGAGCATGCCGATGACGCCCCATCCGGCCTTCGTTTCGACACCGGTCGCCATGGCTGCCTCGTTAGCGGTCACTGCATCCCCCTGCATCTTCGTCTCCCCGTTCCGGAGCTGCTATTGATACCTCTCCCAGACCTAGCCACGCGGTGATACTAGCGCATAGAGCAGAGCGCCGGGGGCTCGCGGAGCCCTCAACTAGGGTGTCGTCGCCGAGGAGCCGGACGTGGTGGCCAGCTTCGACGGCAGGGGCGTCACGGTCGGAGTGCCCGGCGCGGGCGGCGTACCCGAACCGCCGGTGCCGCCGCCACCGCCCAGGGTGAAGCTCGGTAGCCCGATCGTGATCGTTACCGATGTCCCGGGGTCGACCTCCGTGCCCGCTTTCGGGTCTTGCGCTGCGACCTTCAGGTAGTTCTCCATAGCCGGCCCGAACTCGATCGAGAACTTGAGGTTCGCGCTCTTCAGGGCGCGAACTGCCTCGAGCGCACCCATCCCCACGACGTTGGGGACGGTTGCTTTCGGCGTGGCTGGGGGTGTCGGCTCGGCCGGAGAAGTCGGTGTGCCGGGCGTGGCTGGTGTGCTCGGCGTGGCTGGTGCGGCCGGTGCACCCTTCGAGACCGTGATGGTCACGGTGCTTCCGGCAGCTACGAGAGCGCCGGCCGCGGGAGACTGTGAGATGACGTCCCCGGCTGGCACGTCGGCATTCGTAGCCTGCGTCGTCGTGACTTTGAAACCGGCCCCCGTGAGTGTCGACTGGGCGTCATTCTGAGAAAGACCCACGACGTTGGGGACCTGACCGGTCTCCTGGCCCTTGGACACCGTGAGCGCGACCGCGGTGCCGATAGTCGCCTCGGTGCCGGGCTGCGGCTCCTGGCTCTTCACATGGCCCGCCTCGACGCTCAAGTCGTAGACGTAGGTGGTTGGACCCATGAGGAGACCTTCCTCGGCGAGTGTGGCAGAAGCGGCCGACTCAGTCTGACCCGTCACGTCGGGCACCTCGACCTGCGGGATGCTGGACGCGGAGATGTCGACCGCCGAATCCTTCGCCACCACGGTGGTCGCCGTCGGCGACTGCGAGACAACGGTGCCGGGCGCCACCGCCAAAGTCGGCGAATCGCTCACCTGGCCGACCCGCAATCCGGCATCACTGAGAGCGGCCTCGGCCTGTGCCTGCTCGAGACCGACAAGTAGCGGCACCGTGGCCTTGCCTCGGAACAGCAGTAGCAAGCCACCGCCGTCCGAGCCTTGTGTAGACGCGTACGCGGCGACCGCCACAAGGACGACCACCACAGCGACCACGATCCAGATCCAGGCCCGTGAGCGCATAGGCTCCTGCTCCGGCGTTGCGGCAGGTGGCACGCCGGGCGCGCCGCCAGATTCGTCGCTCATGACGCCTCCTTCGAGATGTTCGGCCGTGTCACGCTGCGGTGTTCGTGGTGCCCGCAGGAGCCGTCTCGGCCAGGGCGCGCGCCGGCTCGACCGCCTGCCGCACGTCGATCGGGGAAACCTCTGGCGCACGCCGGCGACGCACCCACTTGCTTCCTTCGATGACCAAGGGGAGACACAAGGCCAGACCGACGCACGTGAGCCACTGCGAACCCGTGAGCGAGGTGGTCATGAGTGCTTGCTGGAGTCTGGGCAGCTCCGTCCCGAGGAAGATGAGCGCGACGGTGATCATCGAGATTCCCGCGGCCTTCAGGATCGGCTGCGTGAGGCCGCTCGTGGGATCGCGGCGATTGGTCATCGCGTTGAATGCGGTGCCGAGGCCCATGACCACGAACGCCATGGTCATCGAGGCGCTCGCCTGAGTGGTGCTCGGCGCATCGGGTCCCGCCACGAGGGGGGCGAACGCGGCCAGGAACAGGACCGCCCCGTAGGCGATCCACATCGCGATCGCTTTCCGGTTGGTGATCGGGACCTTCGGGTCTCTCGGCGGCCGGTGCATGACGTCGGGGTCGCCGGGATCCACGGCGATGACGAAGACCCCTATGGCGGTCGCGAAGAAGAGGAGGTAGAGCACCATCGACGGGGTGAACGCAACACCCGTGTTGACGTTGAACAGCGTGGCCGCCAGGAAGAGGAAGATCAGGGCCAAGAGCTGCGTCATCTGGTAGCGGACGTAGGAGACGACCTTGTCGTAGACCCTCCGGCCGATCTCGACGGCGTGTACGAGCGTGCCGAAGTTGTCGTCGGTGAGGATCATTCGGGCGGCTTGCTTCGTGACTTCGCTACCGCTGCCCATAGCCACGCCGATGTCGGCCTGCTTGAGTGCGGCAGCGTCGTTCACCGCGTCCCCTGTCATTGCGACGATCAGCCCCTGCTCCTGCATCAAGCGGGCAAGCCGAAGCTTGTCTTCGGGCGTGACCCGGCCGAAGACGTGCAGCTCTGGCAGCCGGCGCTTGAGCTCCTCGTCGGACAGCGCCTGCAGCTCGGTGCCGCTGATCGCGCCGGGCCCCAGACCGAGCGTCTCGCCGATCGCGGCTGCGGTGACGGCGTGGTCGCCGGTGATCATCCGGACGTCGATGCCGGCCCCGAGCGCAATCTGCACGGCGTCCTTGGCCTCGGCCCGCAGCGGGTCGATGATCCCCACCATCCCGACGAAGGCCAGGTCGTGCACCATCGACATCGCGTCGTCCTTCTTGGTCTGGATTTCGTCGTCGTCAACGTAGCGAGCCGCAAAGGCGAGCACTCGCAAGCCCTTCTCGCCCATGCGCTCGTTGGCGGCGTTGATCCCGGGGAGGGACTCGGCAATCGGGACCTGGGTAGTCGTCAACGCGCCCGAGTGGCTGCAGCGAGCCAGCACGACGTCGGGCCCGCCCTTCACGAGCTGGACGGCGCGCCCCACGCCGTCGATCGTCACTCGGTGGAAGGTGGCCATGAACTTGTAGTCGGAGTCGAACGGCACCTCGGCAATGCGCGGATACGCTCGTCGCGTTTCCTCTGCATCGACCCCGAGCTTGGCCGCCAGTACGACGAGTGCCGCCTCAGTCGGGTCCCCGATCACCGCTCCATCGTCCGCCACGGTGGCGTCGCTATCGAGGACTAGTCCGAGGGCCAGCCGTGTGAAGTCGGGAACGGGGGTGCCGGCAACCGACAGTATCTCACCCGTCTTGCGGTAGCCGTCGCCCTCGACAGTGAACCACGAGTCGCTGGAGTAGATGGTCGAGACCATCATCTGGTTCATCGTGAGCGTGCCGGTCTTGTCAGTGTTGATGGCGCTCGTGGCCCCGAGCGTCTCCACGTCGGTGAGGTTCTTGACGACGGCCTTCGCGTCGGCGAGCTGTTTCGCGCCGAGCGAGAGCAGGCCCGAAACGAACGCGGGGAGACCGGTGGGAATCGCCGAGATCGCCATCGACACGCCCAGCAGGAGAAGCTGGTCGGTCGGCATCCCCCGCACGGCCCCGACGATCACGATGAAGGCGACAGCACCCCACGCGACGATGCCGAGGACCTTCGTCAGGGAGTCGAGCTCCTTCTGAAGCGGAGACCGAGTCCTGGTGACCGACTCGAGCATCGTCGCAATCTGACCCATCTGGGTCTGCATTCCGGTAGCCGTGACGACCATTGACGCCGTGCCCCTGGTCACCGAGGTGTTCTGGAACAGCATGTTGGACCGGTCGCCGAGCCCGACATCCCCCGACGGCAGCGCGTTCGCATCCTTCGGGACGGGGGCGCTCTCACCGGTGAGGGCGGCCTCTTGGGTCTCGAGCGTCGCCGAGTGCACAATCCGTCCGTCGGCGGGGACGATGTCGCCCGACTCGAGCTGAACGATGTCGCCGGGGACCAGGTCGACCGCCGGGACGGAGACGAGGCCGCCGTCACGCAGCACCTTGGCCTGCGGCACCTGCATCTTAGAAAGGGCGTCGACGCTGGCCTTCGCCTTCAGCTCTTGCCGCGTGCCGAGCACCACGTTGAGCGCGATAAGCAGGCCCACGATGACGCCAGTCGAGATCTCGCCGATGAGGAAGCTCACAATGACAACACCTATGAGCATGATGTTCATCGGGTCGCGCAGCTGCTGCGCCGCCATCGCCCATACCGACGGGGGCTTCGCGCCGGTGATCTGGTTCGGTCCGTACGTGGAGAGCCGTGCCGTCGCCTCGGCGGCACTCAGACCCGCTGCGGCATCGGACCGCATCGCCACCACCACGTCCGAAGCCTCGCGGGCGAAGGGGGGCGTCGCGGCTGGATCGCCAGCCCCGATCGTTGCGTCCTGCGCTTCGCTCATGGGTACCTCTCTCGAGTTGCGGTCCGACCGCTTCAGGCCGAGCCCTCCTCGGCCGTCCTCAACTGCTTCGAGAAGAACGTGAGTGCGGTCTTCGTCTTCGCCTGCTGGTCGCCGGTGCGATCCACTCCGCGCTCGATCAGGTAGTTCCGCACGTCGGACCATGCCGTGAGCATGTCGGCCGGCAGGCACTTGGTTGAGAGCTCGAGGATGCGCGTGCCGTTCGGGTAGAACCAGAGCTCGGCGACGAGCTTGCGACCGAGCTCGGCTGGCGTGAACGGCAGTTTGAGCACGAATACGGGACCCAGCACGGAGAGGTCTTCGAAGGTGATGCCCTCGGGCGCGTGGGCGCTGAAGAGCGCGCGCTGCTCTTTGGTGAACAGCTTGCGCAGAGGCGCCTCTCCCTTCCCGACTCGCCTGATCAGATCGTTGTCGGTCGGCTCCTTGAGTCTCCCGGAGCACACGTATCCGCCGGGCATTGCGTCTACTTCGACCCCGAAACCTGGCAGCTTGCGCAGACTCTTGGGGAGTTCGTTCGGCACAACGGGTCGCAGCTTCACGACCGAGTCCCCGCCCTTGCCCTGGACCCTGCGGGCGCGCACGACCACCCCTGCGCGGTCGAGCGCGAGGTCAGGTGTGTCGAAGAAGAACACCTGCCGTACCTGAGCGTTGAGTGCGTCCATGTCCAGAGCAACGATCGTCGACCGGTGGTGCTCCTCGGGGACCGAGAGCTTCATCTCAACACTGTCCGCCTTCTTGAGCAGCCCCATCATCTCTGAGATCTGTTCTTCGTTCAGTCCTCGTGCCATCGTGCGTCTCCCTCCTATGTGCGCTCCCGCGCCCGGAATCTCAGCGGTGCTCCAAGCGGAGCGGTCTAGCCGAAACGGTCGATCAGTACGCCGTGCCGCAGCCCTCTGTCACTGACTGTCAGGCTGTCTTTGCCGAGCTTGTCCATAACCGTGCGTACCACGCAGGCGCCCGCGAGTATCACGTCGGCGCGCTTGGGCTGCAGTCCGACGATCTGACGACGCGCCTCGACGTCACGGGACCTGTAGAGCTCGATCTGGCGGTCGACCTCAGTACGGCTGAGCACCGATCCCTGCACAACATCGGGATCGTAGACCGCCAGGCCGTGCATCACCGCTGTCATGTTCGTGATCGCGCCGCCCATGCCCACGAGCGCGTCGGGGGACGGCACGTCGTCGAGGCAAGAGAGCTCGCCGGCGATCGAGTCTAGTGCAGCGCCCAGTTGTTCGGGAGTGATGGGGCCGCCGAGTCCGAGCTGATCGGTGAGTCGTACGGCGCCGATGTTGAGGCTGAACTGCTCGTCTACGGCCGCACCTCGGCCAAAGGTGAACTGCGTGCTGCCGCCGCCGGTGTCGAAGATGACGAGCCTTCCCTCAGGCAGCCCCAGCCCGGCCTTCACGGCGAGGTAGGCTAGCCGTCCCTCTTCCTCGCCCGGAATCACCTCGATCTCGACTCCGCATCGCTCGCGCACGCGAGCCATGAAGACGTCGCTGTTGCGCGCGGCGCGCATCCCCATCGTGCCGACGGCGACAACGGCCGCCGCCCCGTGCTGCTTCGCCTCGTCGGCCATGGCCGCGACGGCCGCGACCGTCCGCTCCATGGCCCCAGGTGCGATCTCGCCCGTCTCCTGAAGGCCCTCCCCAAGACGTGTGACCTCGGCACGGTCGACGATCTTGCGCCACGAACCGTCGGCAAGTCGCTCGCCAATGTGGAACTTGACCGAGTTGGTCCCAACGTCGATGACTGCATAGACCGGCATGCCGTCCACCTCACTCACTCATGCCGAAGGCGGCTTTGAGCCAGCGCGGGTAGCTGACGTTGGGGAGACCGGAGAGGCCCATCTCCTCCACCGCCGCGAGGACATGGTCGGCGTCCTCGGACTCGATTGCCACGGTCCGCACGTGCTTGCCGTCGGCCACCACCTCGGTCATTTCCGAGGTGCACCCGTTGATCGTGTACCGCAAGCGGCGTTTGTGGACGTGGACCGCACGCACTCCGCGCTCGGGTGCCTCGAGTTCCGCCAGGAGCTCGTCGAGGCTCAGGGCATCTCGTCCAGAGGTCGGGGGAGTCACGCCGAGCTCGGCGCAGACCTTGCGCACCTCGGCCGACGGAATCGGGAACGCCTCTTTCATCACAGGCCTCCACTGTTCGAGGCCCGCCTCGTTTGTCTCGACGAGCGTCTTGATGTCCATCAGTGCGGCGCGGATCTTGACAGTTGCGTTCGTGACTGGAGAGAGCAGGTAGGTCTCGTCGCTCTCCTGGACCGCCTCTACCTCCAGTGCTGCGAACTTGGCGTCTGCAGCCCCGAAGTCGGCCCCGAACGTGCGCCACTCCCAGCGTGGGACAATCTGGCCCATAGTCTAGGAACCCCCTGCCTTGCTTCGACTGTGCTTCGCGGGGGGCGATGGAACCTGCGGCTTGCGTCGCCTCAGAGGAATGAAGCGTACGCCGAGCCCGGTCGGCATGCGCTCAACAATGGCGACGGTGGGCAGCTCGTCCTCCTCGTACGGTGCCGAGGCCGATCCCGGATTGAGCCACGCTGTGCCCCCCACCCACGATGCCGATGGAACGTGGTCGTGCCCAAACACCACGAGGTCGAACTCCCCGCCGGTCCCGCCCACGAGTCGCTTCACCAGTCGCTTTCGCTTGTGCCCTACGGCGAGTCGCACGCCGGCGACGTCGCCCGCGTGTACGATCAGGTCGACACCTTCGAACAAGTCCATGATGTCGG
>CAYGYT010000041.1:15636-18919 GCA_964354215.1 uncultured Eubacteriales bacterium
ACGTCGCCCGCGTGTACGATCAGGTCGACACCTTCGAACAAGTCCATGATGTCGGGGTCCAGGTACCCGTGGGTGTCACTGACCACACCGATGCGCAGGGCCCCCTCGGTGGGCGCATCAGCGCCATCCGAGGGGGCCGCGAACGATTGCTCTCGGCGTGCCGAGTTCTGCGCATCCTTGTCCAACGGGACCCGTCTCACTCGGCCGCCCGCACGGCAGTCCGCCTAGGCGAGCGCCTTGGCTTTGATGGTGTCGAACTCGGCCTGCGTAATGGCGCCCTTATTGAGCAGGTCCTGGGCCTTGGCGATGTCGTCGACCGACGAGCCTCCGGCAAGCCGCGCCTGCTGCGCCTGCGCTTCTGCCATCATGCGCTGGTCCTGCTCTGTGTTCTTGGGACGCACGATCATGTAGATGAGGATGCCGAGGAACGGGAGCCAGAAGATGAGCAGGATCCAGAAGGCCTTGCCCCAGCCGCTCAGGTTCTCGCGGCGGAAGATGTCGGCGAAGACCGCGATGAACATCCAGATGACCATGAAGAACAGATAGAACAGGAACATCCACCAGAAGAACTCCAAGACAGGGTTGCCGCTGAAGATCGAGCTGGCACTTCCGAACATGTAGAACTCCCATCGTCGAAGGACATCCGCCACCTGCCGGCCACCCCGGCCGGACAGGACACGTCAACCGTACTATCCTCTCACATTCGGTACTCAATTGCTCTCAGAACTACGTAGGTACCTGCCCCTTCTAGGGAGGACTGAAACCCGCGCCATCGAGTCTGAGTACCAGCGCTACTCGACTGGGCAGACGAAGGCGCGCTAACCTTGTGATTCGGCGTGTACCAGCGGTTTGGCACGGGAGGTGTGATGGGCCTCGAGAGCGTACGCGAGCGGGAACTGCTCGACCAGATCGAGGACATCATCCTTGCTGAGGGGTTTGAACACCTGCGGGTCGGCGGGCTCGCCTCTCGGCTGCACTGCTCGCGCACCACGCTCTACCTCCTCGCACCGAGCAAGGACGAGCTCGTGTTGCGAGTGATCAGCCGGTGGGCCGACGCGGGCGTCGCCGATGCGGAAGCAGAAGCCGTAGCCGGTGAGAGTGCCTTGGACAAGGTGCTCGTCTACATCGATGCGGTGCGAGGGCGGCTCGATGAGGCGTCCCCGGAGTTCTGGCGCGACCTCGATGCCCGCGAAGCAGCGCGACACATGTGGGACGACATCTGCGCCCGGGCAGCCGAGTTCGTGCGTGAATACCTCGAGGAGGGCATAGGAGACGGCTCAATACGGCCTCTGAACACGGCCTACGTCGCAACGGTCATCTGGCTGGCCGCGCGAGCGACACGGGACACCGAGCTGCTGGACCGTGCTGGGCTCACATCGAGCGGGGTCATGGAGGAGCTCGGGCGGTTCCTGCGTTCCGGTCTGAGTGAGCCGACACAGTCCTCTGCCTGAAGTGGTTCGCCAGGCGGCGCCTAGCCCCGGGGACGAGGAGGTCGCGGTCTTTCAAGATGGCGACCTACCGGCAACAGGAGCGTGGCAGTCACCGACGACGGGCGCGAGTACGGGGTGTAATACCAGCAGGGCAGGCGCGGTATCCTGCCGAGGGAGTTCGTGGCAGACAACGAGTGAGAGGGGCATTCGGATGAAGAGGATCAAGTCAGTCGATGTTGGTTCGGTCGTACTGTACGGCGCTGTACTAGTGGCATTCTGGACATTCATCTTTGGCCTGTACTACTGGATTCTCGGCTGGGCGTTCGGCGCCAATTCCACGTTCATCGACATGAACCTGGCGAACTGGACCGCCTACACCTTCCAGACCTTCCTGACCGTCATCTGGCGCAGCCTGGTCAACGCCCTTGGTGGCGCAGTGGCGGGCCTGGTCGTCGCTCTCGTGTACAACGCGGTGGCCGGCATGATGGGCGGCATCAAGATCGACCTGGAGTAGCCGCCGACCCAAGCGCCTGCTCCTCGTTGCCGGGAATGAGCTCAGAGCCGAAAGCCCGTCTCGAACCGAGGCGGGCTTTCGTCACGCGACCGCCGGAGTAGGCACCCAGCCTGCGGCGCTCAGCCGCCGCAGCACGCCTTGTACTTGCGCCCGCTCCCGCACGGACACGGGTTGTTGCGACCGGTTCGCGCCGCCTCGTCGGCGAGTAGCGCCATGACCTCGGGGGCCTCTCGGCCTTGACGGAGGAGATCCGCCATCATTCTCATGCGCCGATCGGTGTGTGCAAAGAAGTACTTGAGACCGTCGCACAGGTAGTTGAGGCCCGGCTCGCCGTCGGGGGTCAGCAGGATGCGGTTCTTGGGACACTCGCCGTTGCACGCGAACAGAAACTCGCATTCGCGGCAGTAGCGCGGCAGCGTGTCACGTTTCGCCTCACCGAACGCCCTTTGCTGCTCGGAACGGACGAGCTCGCCGAGGGGCGTCTCCATGATGTTGCCGAGCAGGTAGGGCGCGTCCACGAAGTGGTCGCAGGAGTACACATCGCCGTTGTGCTCGAGCGCGACCCCCTCGCCGCACGTGGGCCGCAGCACGCACAGAGACGAGTACCCGCGCACGTAGGCGGCGAGCACGCCGTCGAAGAACTGCACGAACATCTCACCGACGTCGTGGCGGACCCACTCGTCGAAGATCGCGGAGAGAAACTCGCCGTAGGCGCGCGAGCCCACGCTGCGGTCGGTGACCGTGCCCGCCGCTCCGTCGCCAGGCGGCGAAGCCACCTCGACGATTGGGATGAGCTGCAGGTAGTGTGCGCCGAGTTCGTCTCGGAAGTAGCGGTAGACGTCAAGCGGGTGCGCGGCATTCGCTGCGTTCACCGTGCACAGCACGTTGAACTCGGCGCCATGCTTCTGAAGCAGGCGCGCTGCGGCTTCGACCTGGTCGAACACCGGGCGACCCGCGCCGTCGTGTCGGTAGACGTCGTGGAGCTCGCGCGGCCCGTCGATGCTCAGACCCACGAGCACCTTGTTCTCGGCGAGGAAGGTAGCCCACTCGTCGTCGAGGAGCGTGCCGTTGGTCTGGATCGTGCGCTCGACCTGCCAGCCAACGGGTAGCGCCTCACGCTCGACGTCAAGAGCGCGTCGGAAGAAGTCGAGGCCCATCAGCGTTGGCTCGCCGCCCTGCCAGGCGAGCGTCACGAACGGTACCTGCTGGGCCACGATGGTCTGCTCGACATAGGCGCGCATTACCTCGTCGGTCATGCGGAAGTCGCTGCCTGGATAGAGCGAGGCCTTCTCGAGGAAGAAGCAGTAGTCGCAGCGCAGGTTGCAGCGCGCCCCGGTGG
>CAYGYT010000042.1:0-17911 GCA_964354215.1 uncultured Eubacteriales bacterium
GTCTGCAACTGCGGACTCACCACGAATCCGCCGTACTGCAGCGGCGCACACGTAGAGCTCGAGTAGCGAGGCCAACGTCCTCACAGGGCATACCCGCCGCCCCTGCCCGCTAGCGAACGACGATCGCCCCCGCGTCCCCGTCGGTCAGGCACCCGACGACGGCCGCTAGTACTCCGCGGCCGGCCAGAGCAACCCGCATCTCCTCGGCAGATTCCTCGGGCACACTCATGAGCAGGCCGCCGCTCGTCTGCGGATCGCAGAGCACGCGCATCCACACCGCGCGGTCGAAATCGGCGGCGTCCCAGCTGGTGAACGGCTCGGCGAACGCGATCACATCCGCGGTTCTGCCGGGAACGACGCCTCCGGCCGCGTAGTCGAGTGCACGGTCGAAGAATGGCACCGCGACAAGGTCGAGCTCTCCCGCGCACCCGCTCGCGGAGAGCATCTCGTGCAGGTGCCCGAGTAAGCCGAAGCCCGTGACATCCGTCGCCGCGCGGACGCCCACCTCAAGCATCGCGTCTGCAGCGTCGCGGTTGAGCGTCGCCATCGTCTCGATGACCACCCGCGCGGTCTCTTCGGTCTCGAGCCCGTTCTTGAGGGCCGTGCCGAAGATGCCGGTACCCACGGGCTTCGTCAGGAAGAGCACATCGCCCGGCCGCGCGCCGGCGTTTCGCACGACGCGGTCCGGATGCACGCTGCCGAAGACCGCGAGTCCGTACTTGGGCTCGTTGTCGTCGATCGTGTGACCGCCAACGATCACGGCGCCGGCCTCGACGACCTTCTCGGCGCCACCGCGGACGACCTCACCAACGATGTCGGCGCCCATCGAGCACGGAAAGGCGAGCAGGTTCATCGCAGCGAGCGGGCGACCCCCCATAGCGTAGATGTCGGAGAGTGCGTTGGCCGCGGTGATGCGACCGAAGTCATACGGGTCGTCGACGATGGGCGTGAAGAAGTCGACCGTGAGCAGCGCCGCCATGTCGTCGGACAGGCGGTAGACGGCCGCATCGTCGCTCGTCTCGAAGCCGACCATGAGCTCAGCCGAGTGGCTCGGCGCTATCTTGTCGAGTACTGCCTGGAGGTCCGCCGGACCCCACTTGGCAGCTCAACCGGACTTGGTCGAGAGCTGCGTGAGCCGGATGCGTTCGCTCATGTCGCCGTCTCCTCCTCCCCTGTGATCGGGTGCGCGACCTGCTTCGAGCAGTGTAGCCGAGGATGTCTGGCGGGCCGCGCCGGCGCGCGAGGTTCCTAGGGACGCTACTCGGACGACAACCGGAGCGCGACGGCACCGTGCGGCCCGAGCGAGACCGTGAACTCGCTCGAGTCCACCCGCACTCGCGCACCTTGCCCGAGGTCGGTCGCATACATGACATGGCGTGCGCACGTCATGAGCGCCGCGGTCTTGTCGGCGGAATGGTTGAGCGCGATCAGCGCGTCCTCATCAGATCCTTGAAGCAGCGCAACCTCAACGCTCGCCGCGTCGCAGCGCACCGGTGCTCCGCAGCCCGCGCCCTCAGCGACTGAGGCGTACAGCTGCGCCAGCCACGTGGCCGCGGCGGGCGCGGCATCCGGTTCGGCGAGCGCGAGCGCACGCTCGAGTGGACCGGCGATGAGGACCGCCCGCCCCTGCCCGTGCTGATTGGCTGTCAGCAGAGGAATCCCCGCTTCGTCAGCGCACGAACAGAGCGCCCGCTCGGCACGAAGGTGCGCAAAGCTCTGGACGTCGAGAGCTCCTTCGAACGGCTCGAGTCCGCCGACGACTTCCGGCTGCACCACGCGGCACACGAGGCGCCCCCGAGATCCCATGTCCCCGAGGAACTCCACCCCAAAGAGCTCGCTTGCCGACGCCGGCAGCTCGCCCCCGCCGTACGACAGCACGAGCCAGCCGCCCGCTTGGACGAAGGCCGCGAGACGTGTCCAGGTCTTCTCGGCGATATGCGTGGCGGACGGCACGACCAGAACCGAGAGCTCGTCGAACGATTCCGACTCGTCGATGACCGCCGCCGGCACGTGAGCCTGTGTCGCACAGACGTAGGCCTGGAAACACGCCCGCGGGTCGAACAGCCCTGCCACCGAGGGGAGCGAGTCGAACCGCTCGGACGGCATCAGGATGCCCAGGCGTGCCGGTACGGGCTCGAGCTGCCGCAGATCGAGACGGGCCGAGACGCGGGCGAACCGCGTCACTTCGGCAAGCGTCGGCTTCGCGGAGCCGTCCGTGCCGACGAGGCCGATGAGCGCGTCGAACGGATCGAGCGAGTAGACGTCACGCTCGTCGACGGCCAGGTCGCGCCAGCGCTGCAAGAGAACGCCACTGGCCCCGTTCGTGAGGCTCGACCACAACGCGGCGCGAACGTAGGAGGCTTCCTCGGCGAGAGAGGAGGCAAGATCAACCGGCCCGATTCGGTCCGAGAGGAGCGCCGCCCCAACACCGGCACCCGCGGACGTACGCGCAAGGAACCCCGGCAGGTAGGTCGACCGGGCGGCCGCGAGCGGGCCATCGGCGGCATAGGACCGGTAGGCCGACGTTACGTGCGTGCAGGCGATGTCGCACGCCATGAGCGCCGCGCGCGCGTCCACCCCCGTCTCACGGCGAAGCGTCTCGGCGTCCACAGAGAGGAGCACCGGGTGCTCGTGGTCGACCTCTCTGATGCCCTCGCGGATCGCGTTGACCCAGGCGGTCAGCTCCTGTGAGGTCTTGAAGCCGGCACAGTAGGCCTCGTTGGCGATGTCCCAGCAGAACAGAGCCGGGTGCGTCCTGAAGCGGCTTGCGAGGCGCTGCCCGAGGGCGATCTGCCGCGCGATCAGGTAGCTGTCTGAATGTGGGTCGCGCTTGCGCCCCCATGCGATGTCGAGCAGGTCGGCCCGCGGGTCGGCTGCGAACACGCATACGATCACCCGCAGCCCGACTTGCTCGGCAGCATCGAGCACTCTCGAAAGTCGCTCGAACGCGTCCTCGCCGTACTGGCCGACTTGCGGTTCGAGCGCCTTCCAGGACGCAAAGACGCGCACGAACGAGAGCCCGGCCGCGACCATGGCCGCGAAGTCGCCCTCAACGTCGCCGCCATACCAGGCGTCCCACGGAGCGTGTTCATCGTCGAGCGGGGAGTAGTCCACACCCACGGGGAAGGCCGTCGCTCGGCGCCCGCCGCTCATGCCCGGCCCTCCGCGTACGCGTCGTACAGGCGCCAGAACACGCCGCGGCTGGCGAGGTCGATGCGTGTGGCCTGCCTGAGCTGCCACGACGCCTCGCTGTGGCGGGCCTCGGCAAGGAGCATCGCCGCAAGACCGAAACGTGCACGCACGCACGCAGCGTCTCGCTCGAGCGCGACGCGGTATGCGGCTGCGGCTCCGGCGTACCGTCGCAAGCCGATGAGCGACTCGGCGAGCAGAGCATGCGGCAACGGATGGGCCGGCACCGCTCGCGAAAGCGCCTCGAACACTGTCGTGGTCGTTGACACGAGCGCGGGGCGCTTGGCGCAGGCAAGCCCGAGCGCGAATACCGCGGCCGGCGTCTGCGCCGAGATGGCCATCGCACGCAGCGCACAAGCGATCGCTTCACTCACGGCGTCCTTGGCGACGTAGCCGTAGGCAGCGACGGCGAGGGCCTCGGCATTGTCCGCGTTCTCGTCGAGCGCAAACCGCGCGAGGCTGGGCTCGAGCCCGCCGCAGAGGCGGCGGAAGAACGCCTGTTGCCCGCCGTCGAGCTCGCCGCCGCTGCGAAGGAGCGGCAAGGCCGCCGAGGGACCGTCGCGCTTGAGCGCCACAACGGCCAAGCCGTACATGGCTCGCGACTCGAACCGGTCGACCTCGAGCGCGCGACGCCACGCAGCGACGGCCTCGTCGTCGAGGGAAACCGCCGCGAAGGCCTCGCCGAGCTGCACGTACCCGATCGCCGAGTCCGGAAGCACCTCAGTGAGCTCGTCCCAGACGAGCACCGACCGGTCGTACATCGCGCCTCGCAGGTCGTAGGCCGCACCGAGGCAAAGGTACGCAGGCGCGCAGGCAGAGTCAGCTTCGATGGCTGCCGACGCGAACTCGACGGCCTCTTCGTAGCAGGCTGCGGAGATCATGAGATGCGCGAGCAGCGCGTTGGCGCGCGCGCTCTTCGCGCCGGCCGCTCGCGCCCCGTGCGCCGCGCGGACCGCGGGCGCGATTGCACCGGTGCGCGCGATGGATTCGGCTCGCCGAAGCTGCACAGCCGGGTCGGTCACAACGCGTCCACCGCCCCGAGCCTGCTGCACACGCGCTCCATCACCCGAAGCGCGCTGCTCGCACCGACGATGACGCCGTTCGCTCCGAGCGAGCGAGCGAACGCGAGATCCCCCGTGAACGGCCCACCGCTCACGACGAGTAGAACCTCACGGTGGCCGCCGGAATCGAGCACGGAGCGCAGCTCCTCGGCCCTGCGGGCGCTCGAGAGCGTCTGGGCGCACGCAACGACCACCTTCGCCTGGCTCGACTCGACTCGCTCGAGGAACTCGACTGGACGAACGTCGCGGCCCAGATCGGTGACCCGATAGCCAGCATCTCTGAGCACGGCCGCGATGACGTTCTTGCCTACCGAATGTGCATCTCCGCGGAGTGTGCCGACGACGACAGCGGCGTCGGTCTCGGGTGCAGGCGTGGCCGCGAACGAGAGCAGCTGCTCCACGATCTCTGATGCTTTCTGGAAGCCCTCGTCGCCGATCTCTCTCTTGGCCCACGCCTCACCAACGAGCGCGAGCGCGGGCGCAAGCGTCGAGTCGAACACCTGCGAGTGAGGGCTGCCGTCAGCGACCGACTGTTGGAGCACGCCAACGGCCGTCGCCGCATCGGCCTTCACGAGGGCCGCATACAGACGCTGCGGAGCGTCATCGGGCTGGCGTCGTCGCCCTTGTGACTTCTTGTCCGACACCGGCTTCAGACGTCTCCCGTTTCTCGCACCGCGCGCCCACTCCAGCCGCGGCCTACTTCTCGCGCCGCGTACGCATGTTGGTAGCGCGGCTCGCCTGAACTGCTGGTAGCGGTGGTGGGATTCGAACCCACACGGCCTTTCGGCCAGAGGCTTTTAAGGCCCCCTCCTGTGCCAATTCGGATACACCGCCGTCGTGCTACACGCTCTGACGTCGCTCACTGAGCGGCGTCAGCATAGGTCTCGAGCAGTATCCCGTACAGTATGTCGTGCTCGCTCACGAGCGTCGAATCCAGACCCGCCATGCCTACGACGGTCTCGAGAATCAGCGCCCCGGCAACGATGACCGGAGCGCGACCGGGGTCGAGGCCAACCACATGCTTGCGTCGTTCGAGCGGCAGGGCGGCGAGCATCTCGAACAGGTCCGAGAGGTCCGAGCCCGTGAGGCAGGAGTGGTGCACCAGCTCCGGATCGTAGCTCGCAAGCTCGAGCTTGATCGCCGAGAGCGTCGTTGCGGTGCCGGCGAGGGCCACTGCGAGGCGCGGCCGGGAGCGCAGCGCGTCGAAGTAGGGCCTCAACTCGTGTGCCGCGAACGTGCGTGCTTCTTCGAGCTCGAGGCGCGTGGGTGGGTCGCTTGCCAAGAAGAGCTCGGTCAGCCGCTTCGAACCCACGTCGATAGAGCGCGACGCTTCGATATCGCGGACGCGCCCGCCGTTCTCCCTGCTCACGCTGCCGAGCACGAGTTCCGTCGAACCGCCGCCTAGGTCGGCAACGAGAATGCCGTCCCCCTCCAGCTCGTACGTCGCGCCTGTGAAGGCGAGCCGAGCCTCCGTCGAGCCGGCCACGATCTCGGGGGTCACACCGACTCGTTCGAGCAGCGCGAGGAAGTCAGCGGCGTTGTCGGCATCGCGCGACGCGGAGGTCGCGTACGCCGTGGTGCGCTCCACGCCAAGGGCCTCGATGCGGGACCTGTAGCGGGCGACGATATCGGCGACTTTGTGCATCGCGTCGTTGCCCAGCCGGCCACTCGCCGTGAGGCCCTCGCCGAGGTGGGTGATGTCGGTGGAACGCTCGACTTCGCGGATACCGTCGTCTGTGACGTCGGCTACGAGCAGGCGCGTGGTGACGGTCCCGATGTCGATGGCCGCGATGCGCACGCGCTAGCCCCGCCCGGGCGAGGTGCCCTCGGCGAGCCTCGAGGCGAGCGCTCCGCACCCGTCGTCATCACACGCTTCGCCGAGAAGCGCCAGTGTTTCTTGGCCGATGGGGTCTGCGACCCCGGCAAGCGAAAGAGCGACGTGAGCGTGCAAGCACTTCACGCCCACAGGGTCGCGCTGGCCGGCGATCCCCACCGATATGCACGCGTCGCTGCCGCCCGACTCTTCGGAACGCCGCTCCCGCAGTGCGCGGTCCGAAGCGTCCAGAGCGGCCGCAAGATGGGGGTCGGATTCGGTGCGCTCGTCCCACTCGGCGAGGATTCCCTCGGACTCGAGCGCGCCCGCCCGCGCGATGAGCCACGGGCAGGTGAGCCAGTACAACGTGGGGAACGGCGTGCCATCCGCGAGGAGCGAGGGAGATGCGATCACGCTCGGCCGCTCCCACTGACAGCGCACGGCGACGCGCCAGGGCTCGCGAGGGATGCGGCCGATCTGGAGTGCGACGAGATCGCCTTCCATCTCAAAGGCCGACGCGGCGGGGCGAGCCACCGCCTACTCCCGCACGCCGAACACGAAGTCCAGAACCGGCGTCCACGGACCGCTCGGAGCCTCCACCGGCCTCTCGACGTCGACGTTCGGTGGCTCCCACTCAGCCGCTTGCGTAGCCGGCCGGCTCTTGTCAACAACGACATACGAGTGTTCGCCGCGCTTCACGAGCCCCAGGTTCTCGCGCGCACGGTCCTCGATCCCCGAGGCGGTCTGCAGGGTTGCGACCTCCTTGCCGAGACGGACGTTGCGCTCTTGGATGCTCGCGTACTCGGCACGAAGCTGCGCGTAGTCACGCTCCTCACGGTACTGCACGCGCGCCACGGGATAGAACCCCCAGAGCGTGAGTCCGACGGCGACGAGCACGACAAGGACGAGCATGGGTCGCGAGAGGCACAGCAGGCGGTGCGCGAGCGCCGACAGGGGCGATCTACGCCGCGGCCGGCGCGCCGTGCGCGGTGAGGCCTTTGAGCCGCGCTTGGGTGCAGTGGAAGACGACTTCGGCGTGCGCGACGGCGCCGAACGAGCGCGTGAGGACGACGACCGGCTCGAGCCTCCCGAGGAGGCGGACCGACGTTTCGCTGAAGCCCCATGCTGCGTGGTGCTCGATGCCATCGAGTGTGGTCCTGTGAGAAGGCCAGCGATGTTGTAGCGCCGCAGCGCCGACTCGGATGATAGCACAGGGATGTCGCTCTACCCGCCGGGCGCCGCAGGTGAGCGCCTCCTCGCGACCATCGCACTACTCGAATGGCTCGGCGGCCTCCTCGGCCTTGGGTAGTCGCACGATCTGGACCGAGTCGCCGTGAAGACGCACGGTGATCTCGTCCTTGCCGAGCCTGTGGGCGGCGGTCCGAAGGTTGCCGTAGAGGCGCTCGACCCCGCGCGGGTCGGTCTTCACGAGCACGGCCCGGTCGCCGCCGGACAAGAAGTAGCGCACCAGCCGTGTCGCGGTGCCTCTCGGTGCGGGGAACGGCACGCTGAGCTCGCGAGCATCGGTGACGATCCACGCGTCTTGTGTGGCCAGGACCGGCTCCCACGACGCAACGTCCGCCACGAAAACGGCGGCCCGCCTGCGCTGCCCCTCCGTGTCAGGAGGAGAGGTCACGATGTGCAGCCGCACGTCGAACCCCTGGATGGCGGCGGCTCGGGAGAGATACGCCCAGTCGAGCGTGTTCTCGGTCTCGAGCAACATGACGACCCGGTCGAGCACGCGCGTCGCGAGCTCGAGCAGGAGTCGCAGCAGGCCAACGCCGCGCCGTGGCGTGAACGTGACGACGGCCACATCGTAGAAGGTCTCCAGCCGAAGGTCCTCGACCATACCTTGCACGACACTGAGCCGGGGCGAGTCGGCCACTTCTGTCGCCAGCAATCGGCGGAGCATGCCCGCCGAGGGCTCGAGTGCGGTGAGATAGCCGGCCTTCTCGAGGAGGGGGCGGGTGAGCAGTCCGCTCGCGGCGCCCACCTCGAGCACGTTCGCGTTGTCGGGTACTTCTGCTAAGAGCGCCTCGACCAGCTCATCGAAGATGCGCTCCTGCCCGAAGTGGATGTCTGCGATGTTCGCAAGACGCTCGCGGCGCGCGAGCGCGGATTCGATAGGGACGCCGAACCGGTCGGGCGGCGGCGCCCCCCGTGCGCTCCCTCGTGTGCCCATCGGTCCCCCCTCCGCGCGATTCCGTGCGCCGCGCTCGCCTGCGACGCTAGCGGAGCTGGTAGAACGCGCTCATTCCCGGATAGAGCCCCGAGTCGGACAGCTCCTCTTCGACTCTGAGCAGTCGATTGTACTTCGCCACGCGATCACTGCGGGCCGGAGCGCCGGTCTTGATCTGGCCCGCGTTCACCGCAACGGCCACATCGGCGATCGTCGTGTCCTCGGTCTCGCCGGAGCGGTGCGATATCACGCACGTATAGCCCGCGCGCTTCGCCATCTCGATCGCCTCGAGCGTCTCGGTGAGCGAGCCGATCTGGTTGAGTTTCACGAGGATGGAGTTCGCGATACCCAGCGAGATGCCCTTGGCGAGTCGCTCGATGTTCGTGACGAACAGGTCGTCACCGACGATCTGGATCCTCCCGCCGAGACGCTCCGTGAGCATCTTCCAGCCGTCCCAGTCGTCCTCGGCCATGCCGTCCTCGATCGAGACGATCGGGTACCGATCGACGAGGCCCGCATAGTACTCGACCATCTCCGCCGAGGAGAGCTCGCGGCCCTCGCCCGCGAGCACGTACACGCCGCGCTCGGCGTCGTAGAACTCGGTCGAGGCCGGGTCGAGCGCGAAGCGAATCTGATCGCCAAGGCTGTAGCCGGCCTTACCAACGGCGTCGACGATGACCTGCAGCGCCTCTTCGTTGCTGCCGAGGTTGGGAGCGAAGCCGCCTTCGTCGCCCACGCCGGTTGCAAGACCGCGCTCCTGAAGCACCTTCTTGAGCGTGTGGTAGATCTCAGCACACCAGCGCAGCCCTTCGGCGAAGCTCGCGGCACCAACAGGCATGACCATGAACTCCTGCAGGTCCACGTTGTTGTCCGCGTGAGCGCCGCCGTTGAGGATGTTCATCATCGGCACGGGCAGCGTATGCGCATTCGCGCCGCCGATGTAGGAGTACAGCGTGAGCTCGGTCGACTCCGCCGCTGCTTTCGCCACGGCGAGCGACGTGCCGAGGATCGCATTCGCGCCGAGCCGCGCCTTGTTGGGCGTCCCGTCGAGCGCGATGAGCGTCATGTCGATCGCGCGCTGGTCCGTCGCATCCATCCCAAGGATCTCCGGCGTGATGATCTCGTTCACGTTGCCGACGGCGTTGAGCACGCCTTTGCCGAGGTAGCGTCCGTTGTCGTCATCGCGCAGCTCGACCGCCTCGAAGGCGCCCGTGGAGGCACCCGACGGCACCATCGCGCGACCGAATGCTCCGTCGTCGAGCATGACGTCGACCTCGACTGTCGGGTTTCCCCTCGAGTCCAGGACCTCCCTGGCGTAGATGCTCACGATCGTGCTCATCGCGACTCCTCCCTCTGCTTGGCCTGCTGCCACAGCGCTTCCATCTCCTCGAGCGTGAGCTCGGATATCGGGCGCCCTCCCTCGGCTGCCGATGCCTCCATGTCGGCGAAGCGCGTGCGGAACTTCTCACACGTCTGCCGAAGCGCCATCTCAGCGTCGATGCCCTGCTTGCGGGCGAGGTTCACGACCGTGAAGAGCAGGTCGCCGATCTCGTCGACCGCCTCGGGTGAACCCGGATTGGTCGCCTTCAGCTCGTCGATCTCTTCGTGAACCTTCCCCCACACGTCGTCGAGCGTCTCCCACTCGAAGCCTACCGCAACGGCCTTACGCGAGATCTTCTGCGCGTACATGAGGGCGGGAAGCGCGTGCGGGACGCCGTCGAGCGCGCCGTGGCCCTTGTCGGACTTCTCGGCGTGCTTGATTCGGTCCCAGTTCGCGAGCACCTCGTCAGGCGTACCCGCTTCGGCCTCGGCGAAGATATGGGGGTGCCGATGGCGGATCTTCGCCGTGATCTTCTCTGCGACGTCATCGATGTCGAAGCGCCCTTCGTCGTCGGCGATCTGCGCGTGTAGAACAACCTGCAAGAGCACGTCGCCGAGCTCTTCCGCGAGCTCGGCGTCGTCTTCGGATTCTATAGCTGCTACGGTTTCGTAGGCCTCTTCGATGATGTTCTTACGCAAGCTCTCGTGCGTTTGCACGCGGTCCCACGGGCACCCGTCAGGTCCCCGCAGAACCGCGATCACGCGAACGAATTCGCCGAACGGCGTGGGGCTGTCTGCGCTCCGCTCCACGCCTCGGCCCGGCGCGAGAACCGCTACTTAGCCGCGGTCGACTCGGTGCTGGCCTGCGGCGTCTTCAAGTCGGCCACGAGGATCTCGATCTTGGCCTTCTTGCGTAGGTCGTCGACGAACCTCTGGTAGACGTCGGCCTTCTGCTGCTGCATGAGGATCTGCTCGATCTGATCTCGAACGTCGGCAAGCGGCTGCTGGCTCGCCTTGCGGGTATCGGTCACCTTGATGATGTGCCAGCCGGCGGTGGACTTCACGAGCGCGGACGTCTGCCCGGGTGACAGCTTGGCGATCGCCGCCTCGACCTCCGCCAGGTAGGCCGTCGTCGGCCAGCCGAGGTCGCCGCCCTTTGCAGCGCTGCCGGGGTCTATCGAGTACTTCTTGGCAAGCGCGGCGAAGTCGCCACCGGCCTTGAGCTCGGCGAGTGCCTTCTCGGCAGTCGCCTTGTCAGTGGCCTTGAAGAGAATGTGAGAGGAGCGCTTGGCGGCCTTCTGCTCGAACTGGGCCTTGTTGGCCGCGTAGTATGCACTGATCTGCTCGTTAGACACCTTTGGAGCGTCCGCCGAGAGCTTCTCGATGAGCTTCTGGGTCAGCAGCTGCTCGCGGACCTGCTTTTCGAGACCGGCCTCATCCATGCCGGCGCTCTTGAGGGCCTGCTGGAACTGCGCGTCGTCCTTGAAGCCGGACTTGAGCTGCTTGATCTGAGCCTGAACATCCGCATCACTGATCTCGATGCCCTTGTCCTTGGCGGCCTGCTCGACGAGCTTCTGGTTGATCATGTTGTCGAGAAGGCGCTGCTTGAAGTCCAGCAAACGGCCTTCTCCGTCGGCGCCCGTGAACATGGTCGGGTACTGCTTCTTCAGCTGCTCGACCTGCTGGTTGAGCTCGATGAGTGAGATCTTGGTGCCGTTGACTTTGGCCGCAACGTCCTTGTTCGGATTGCAGCCGGTGGCTACCAGCGCAAGGCTGAAAACGAGGACGAGGGCGAAGAACACGCGGACGAACTTCATGGACTGCCTCCGGAAACGGCGGAATTAGACGGCGTTGAGTATAGCATCCAGCGTGCCGAGCGCCTCGTCCGTCACGGAAGCTTCATAATCCAGTGGAACTGCGAGTTTCTGCTCCCGTTCCTGGTAGACCGCGCCCCGTGCCGCAAACACGCCGCGCTGCTCGGGCGTGAGCTCCAACGGCGTAAACGTCAGCCGACGACGCACGAGCGTCACGCTCGCCACGCCCGCCTCCGCGGAGCGCGCCTTGATGCGGGCGATGTTGATGAGGTTTCTGGCAGGCGGAGGTGGTGCGCCGAAGGCATCGCGCAGTTCCTTGGCGACGCGATCGACTGCTTCGACGGACGGTGAGCCGGCGAGTTTGCGGTAGAAGCGCACACGCTCGTCGACGGCGGGCACGAACTCTTCGGGCAGGAACGCAGGCAGCGGCAAGTCGACGCGCACCTCGGGGAACGCGACCACCGGCTCACCGCGTGCCTCCGTCACGGCCTCCTGCAGCATCTGCGCGTAGAGATCGAAGCCGACCGCAGCGACGTTCCCAGACTGCTCGGCGCCGAGAAGCGAGCCTGCGCCGCGAATCTCGAGGTCGCGCATGGCGATCTTGATGCCGCTCCCCAGTTCCGTGTGGTCGCGAAGCGCCATGAGACGGTCGGCGGCCTGCTCGGTGAGCGCGCTCGACCGCGGGAACATGAAGTACGCGTACGCTTTGACGTGGCTTCGGCCGACTCGCCCCTTGAGCTGGTAGAGCTGCGCGAGGCCGAGGCGCTGCGAGTCCTCGATGACGAGCGTATTGGTGTGCGGGTTGTCGATACCGCTCTCGATGATGGTCGTCGCCACGAGCACGTCGATCTTGCCCGCCGAGAAGGACTCCATGACACGCTCGAGCTGGTGCTCGGACATCTGCCCGTGACCGACTCCCACGCGCGCTTCGGGAGCGGCGTCCTGCACGCGGCGCACCGCCTCGTCTATCGACTTCACCCGGTTGCTCACGTAGTAGACCTGTCCGCCGCGTTCGAGCTCTCGGCGGATGGCACCGCTCACGACGTCGGCGTCGTACTCGCCCACGTGCACGGCCACCGGGAAGCGGTTCGGTGGCGGCGTGTCGATCACGGACATGTCGCGAACGCCCGAGAGCGACATCTGCAGGGTGCGCGGGATCGGCGTGGCTGTGAGCGTGAGCACGTCCACCTGTTCGCGCAGGTTCTTGAGGTGCTCTTTGTGCTCAACGCCGAATCGCTGTTCCTCGTCCACGATCACGAGCCCGAGCCTTCTCGGCGTCACATCGGCCGATAGCAGGCGATGCGTGCCGATGAGCACGTCCACCGTGCCATTCGCGAAGCCCTCGAGCGCGTGCTTCTGCTGCGACGGCGTGCGGAATCGCGACAGGACCTCTACCTTCACGGGGAAGGCAGCGAAGCGCTCCGAGAAGGTCGTGAAGTGCTGCTGGGCAAGAATGGTCGTCGGGCACAGGATGATGACCTGCGTTTCGTCCTGCGTCGCCTTGAACGCCGCCCTCAGGGCGACCTCGGTCTTGCCGTAGCCGACGTCGCCGCAGATGAGACGGTCCATGGGCGTGTCGGACTCCATATCGGCCTTCACGTCGGCGATCGCAGCGAGCTGATCGGGCGTCTCCAGATACGGAAACGCCGCCTCCATCTCCATCTGCCACGGCGAGTCGGGCTTGTAGGCATGCCCGCTCACCGTCGAGCGCCGCGCGTACAGGTCGACGAGGTCGAACGCGAGCTTGCGCGCGGCGGTCCGCGCCTTGGTGGTGGCGCGCGACCAGTCGGCGGTGTTGAGCCGGGTGATCCTCGGCGCTGAGCCCTCCGGTCCCACGTACTTGGTCAGCCGGTCAAGTTGCTCAACGGGAACGTAGAGCTTGTCGCCTTTCGCGTACTCGAGCAACAGGTAGTCTCGCTCCACGCCGAGGACTTCCCGGCGCACCATCTCTCGGAAGAGCGCGATGCCGTGTATCGCGTGCACGACGTAGTCACCAGGCACGAACGCGAACGTGAGGCGCGTCGGATCGAGGTCGCGCGCACGCCGCCTGATCTGACTGCGCGGGTACACATCGTCGATGCTCACCACCGCGAGGCGCGCGTCCGGCACGACGTAGCCGGACGGGACGTCCACATCGGTCACGGGCACGCGCTCCGGAGCGAGCACGGCGTCGTCTTCGGCGAGATGATCGCGCTGGACATCGATGGGGACACCCGCCGCGGCGAGGGAGTCGCCAACACGCAGGCGCGCGCGCCGATCGGGTACTGCGAGCGCCACCCCGTAGCCGCTCGACAGCAGCGAGCGCACGCCGCCGATGAAGCGCTCCTCGCCTCCCGACACCTCCGGACGCCGCGCGAGAAGCTCGCCGTCCACGCCGGCCCCGGCGCGCAGGAGCGACATGAACGTCACGCGCTGACGTTGCCCGAAGTCGAGCGCTGCGGGCGGCAAGTACAGCCCGTCCATGCTCGCGGCCGCGAACTTCGCCTGGCCGTCGAGCTCATCGTAGCGGCGCGTTGCATCGTCGAAGAGCGAGCGCGGCTCGATAACGACCGTGAGCGTGGACGGATCGGCGTACTCCGCGGGCGCGCCCGGCCGTTTGTACAGCAGCGGCATGTACCGTTCGATGCCGTTGAAGTAGATGCCCTCACGGACGAGCTCGAGGTGGTGCGCTATCTCGCCGCCCTTGAGCGCGCGATCGCGCAGGGCGTGCTCGAGCGCCGAGATCCCGCGCGAGCTCAAGGCGAGCTCTCGGCAGGCATAGACCTCTACCTCGCCGGCAGGCCCGATCGTCTGGCCCGTCGATGGCACGAAGCGCTTCAGCGTCTCGATCTCGTCGCCGACGAGCTCTGCCCGCACCGGATGCGTGGCGTCCGCCCCGTACACGTCGAGCACGCCACCGCGGATCGCGAACACGCCCGGGCGCTCGGCGAGGTCTTCGCGCTCGTACCCCATGCGTGCGAGCTGCTCGGCTGCGTGCTCGAGATCGAGCGTCGCGCCTTCGTCGAGCACGAGCGGCTCGAACACGTGGCTTCCGTGAGGCGGCACCACGCGCATGAGGGCCCGCGCAGAGGCCACGGCAATGACCGGACGCCCTTTCGAGAACGCGTGCAGCACCCGGGCGCGGCGCGCGACCACCTCGACGTCCGGCGGAGCGTCGGTCCACGGGAGATCCAGCCGTTCCGGGTAGTGCAGGACGTGGCCCTGAGGCAGGTATGCGGCCGTCTGCCGAGCGAAGCGTGCCGCGGCCTCTTCGCCCGCGATCACGACGAACATCGTCCGTGACCGCTCTCGCATGATTGCGGCGACGAGCATCGGGCGAACGAGCCCCGAGACTGCGAGCGTGGCATCGGCGCCTTCGGAGAGGAGCTCGAGGACGCGCGCATACGCACGGGCGCGTCGCAACGAGGATGCGAGACGATCGATGAGCATGAGCGGGGCGACTCCTTTGGGCCGTGCAGCACGAAAGCCCGCGCAGGCGAGCCCGGGCGGGGTCTAAGAAGGGTATGCCCGAGGCCGGGGCGGGTCAATCGGCCGAGTCGCTGAGGAGTCGTCGAGGAGGTGCCGAGGCAGCGCCGAAGCTGGCGACGGGTCCGAGTGAGGAATAGACTGACCAGGCGTGTCCTCGGCAGCTGGCTCGCACCTCGAAGCCGCTCGGACATCTACCCCACACGGACGACCGAAGCGAGACCGTTCCTTGGCAGACACACCCCCAGACACACCCCGCGATACTGTCCGCGGCGAGACCGCCGAGCGCGACAACCAGGTCGACCGGCTCGAGACGCTCGAGGTGCGCGAAGCCGACGTCGCCGAGCCCACCTCACAAGTCGTTCGCCGTGGGCGGACCTTCGAGTCGTTCCACTACCGGGACTACACGCTGTTCTGGAGCGGCGCGCTCGTCTCCAACACCGGCACCTGGATGCAGACCTACGCGCTGTCCATCGTGGTCTACAGCTTCCGGCGCTCCGAGCTCGACCTTGGTCTGGTGAACTTCGTGTCCGGCATTCCCGTGCTGTTCCTCGCCCTTGTCGGCGGCGCCATCGCCGACAGAGTCGATCGCCGAAGGCTCATCATCTGGGCCCAGGCGATCCTGCTCGTCCAAGCCGCTGCGCTTGGCTACCTGTACAACACCGGGCACCTATCCTCCGAGACGGCGGTGACCTCGCTCGTGTGGGTCGCATCGCTCGGGCTGGTCTCGGGAGTGATGTCGGCCCTTACCTTTCCCGCGTGGCAGGCTCTCATGCCGGATCTCGTTCCTCGTCGCTCACTCCTCAACGCCGTCGCGCTCAACTCCGCGCAGTTCCAGTCGTCGCGGTTGATCGGGCCGCTCCTCGCAAGCGCGCTCGTTGTCGCGGGCGTGAGCATGGGCGGCATCTTCTACGTGAACGCCGTGAGCTTCCTCTTCGTCATCGCGGCGCTCTGGGCGATCCACCCGCATCCTGAATCACAGGGCGCCTTGGAAGCGGCATCGGGCGAACGTGAAGCCGGCGCGGCGACGCGCGACAACGCCGAGGATGTCGGCGCGTGGGCGAGGTTCACCGCGGGCGTGCGCTATGCACGCGAGAACCGCATGATCGGCGTGCTCGTGCTCTCGACCGCGTTCATGACGGTCTTCGCGATGCCCTACATGATGCTGCTGCCCGCGATCGTCGACAAAGCGCTCGGCGGCGGGAAGGTTGAGGTCTCGTGGGTGATGGCCGCCAATGGTGCCGGCGCGCTCGTAGGGTCTCTCGCCGTGGCGAGCCTTCGCGCCGGGTCGCAGCGCAGGCAGCGGCTGATCCCGGTGTCAATGCTCGCGATGGCGGTCCTGCTCGTGGGCTTCTCGCTGTCGCGCTCGCTTCCGCTCACGATGGTGCTCTCCATGCTCTGCGGCGCCGCCCTCCTTACGACGAACTCGCTCACGAACACGTCAATCCAGCTGAGCACCCCGCCGCAACTGCGCGGCCGCGTCATGGCGCTCTTCATCATGGCGTTCATGGGTATCATGCCGATCTCGTCGCTCATCTTCGGCCCTATCGGCGAGGCCATCGGGCCGACGAAAGCCGTCCTCGGCGGCGCGGTCGTTCTCGGCATGTGGGCGGTCTTCCTGATTCTGCGTCCCCGCCTCCTCGAACCGGATACGGACCCCACGCGGGCGGAGACGTAGAACGTCGCGCAGACCCCGCCGCACAGACCGTGGATCGCGCGCGCCGTGCACTTCATCCGCGCGAGGTCGTGCGGGTATCCTTCGGGATGCAACCGCGAGCCCGAACCGCATCGCTCACATGTCAGGAGCCCGCATGTCCGCTGCGAAACAGTCGTCAGAGCCCATCCCGGCGCTCTCCGCCGAAGAACGCCAGCGGCTCGCCCCCATCTACGCCCAGCGGCTCGAGGACGCGTACGGCGACCCGCGCCCGGCGCTCGAATACGCGAACGCCTATCAGCTGCTCATCGCGGTGATCCTCTCGGCGCAGACGACCGACGTCGGTGTGAACAAGGCGACACCGGCGCTCTTCGAGCGCTATCCGGATCCTCAGGCACTGGCCGAGGCGAACCAGGAGGACGTCGAGGCGCTCGTGAAGTCTCTCGGTTTCTACCACCAGAAGGCGAAGCACATCATCGCGACGGCCCGGTGCATCGTCGCCGAGTTCGGCGGTCAAGTGCCCGACACCATGGAGGGCCTGACGTCGCTTGCCGGGGTCGCCCGCAAGACCGCGAACATCGTTCTCGGCAACGCGTTTAGCAAGGTGGAGGGCATCGCTGTCGACACGCACGTGTTCCGCCTGTCGCATCGGCTCGGCCTGTCGGCCGAGCACGACCCGAACAAGGTCGAGCGGGACCTGATGGCGATCTTCCCGCAAAGCCACTGGCACCGGGTCAACTACGACCTCATCACGCACGGACGCGCGATCTGCACGGCCAGGCGCCCGGCATGCGGCGCGTGCTTCCTGGGCGACGTCTGCCCGAGCGCCTTCCTGCCTGCGGGGTGGCGCGAGACCGCGTAGACGGGCTCGCGCCAACTGGCAACGTCGCCGCGCCGCCCCTAGGCCTCCTGCTGGGCCACGACCTTCGTCGCATGTCCTACGGTCGCACCCGTGCTCTGCTTGAAGTCCTCGGTGTATTCCACGAGTTCGATCGCACAGCCGTCGCCTATCTCGACCTTCGAGCCCCGTACGACCTTCGCCGTCACGTACTCGAGGCTCACTTCGTCGGCCTCGACGCTGTCTGCCGTCAGACGCTTCTCGGCGAAGAACGTGATGACCGAGGCGATGCCACGTCCCTGGCGCACCGTAATCTTCTCACCGCCAAGTTCGCGCGCTCTTGCCGGCGCGTGAAGGCGGATGTCGATCGTACCCGCATTGAGAAGACCGCCGACTGTGAAGGCACCTTCGGCAAGGAACGTGTCGGCCTCGCAGTCCCCCGTCACCGTGAGCTCGCCGCGCGCGTCGATGTCGTGGGCAGCCAATCCGCCGCCGATGAAGCAGCGGCCCTTGACCTTAAGCTTCCCAACGCCAACGCCTTCCGTGATGCTCGCGTCGCCGTTGATCGTCATCTCGCC
>CAYGYT010000043.1:0-17742 GCA_964354215.1 uncultured Eubacteriales bacterium
AGGTCGGCTTCAAGCCGGTGGGTGTGATGCGCCGCTACGAACGAGGGCCTGACGGACTGTGGCGTGACGCCCTGCTCATGGACCTGCTCGCGGAGGAGTTGACCTAGACGCCTCGTCTGGGGGCCGGCCGACGCGCGGCTATCGCGGTGGTCTGCCTTCTGCCGCGGCGCGCGCTGTCTCGTCGATACGCTTCGCGCGCGTCTCTGGGCGTTTCGCGCTCGCGATCCAGTACAGGGCGAGCTTGCGCTGCGATGCGCTGAGAGCCTGGAATCTGACCTCGGCTTCGGGGCGAGCGGCGAGCGCCGCGGCGAGGTCGTCTGGGACCACCAGGGCGTCCACGTCGTCGAGCGTATTCCACGACCCGTCGGCCTTCGCAGCCTCGATAGCAGCGAGCGCAACCGGCATGAGCAGGCCCTGCGCGCCGATCCGCTCGACTCGCTCCTTGTTCGAGCGCGACCACGTGCTACCCCGCTTCCTCGGTGTGAAGAGCTGCTTGAAGCGGTCCTCATCGAGGCGGTTGACGGTGCTGTCGATCCAATTGAAGCGCACCGCTTCCTCGACGGCTTGCTCGTAGATGAGGGTCGTGCGCGTGTTGCCCTTCTTGCCGACGGCGAGCCAGATGCCCGCCGAGGAGTCGTGGTGCTGTTCGAGCCACGCGCTCCACTCCTCGCGCGAGGCCGGCTCAACCAACGGCAGGTCGTCGAGTGACGGCGTCATGCGACCGGTCCGGCGTCTCGCGGTCCACGTGCGCGGTACTCCATGCCCATGTACGCGTCGCCGGCCTCGAGCTCGTCGAGCATCTGCTCGAGGCGCTTGCGATAGGTGTCGTCGCGCTTCGCGCGGGTGATCCAGCCGAGGTAGTCGTTCTGCTGGTAGTCGGGACGAGCGCCGTACGCGTCGGCGAGTCCGCGCTCCGCGAGTGCCCGTTCGACGTCGGGCGGCATGTCGTATCGGGGACGCTTGAGGGCGCTCATCGGCGCTCCAATCAGGCGAAAGCCGGCTCTCGGACGATTCTACCCGGGTTGCTCCCGCTCACGCCCTCTCGGCTCGATCACGCGGGCCAAGTAGGCGCTCGAGAGCACTGCGGCCCGCGCTCAGGCGGGTGTGCCGAACCAGCGCTCGAGCCAGGCGACCGGCTCGTCGAGGTCGACACCGTCGGCGATCTGCTCGAGCATTGGGATTTTGTCGACGGCGTCCAGACCGATGCTCTCGGCAAGAACGGGGTCGATGCGCAGGTAGCGCTTGCCAAGGACTTGTCGGCACTGGTAGTCGGCGATGCCAGATGCGCCCTCGAACATGATCTTCAGGAAGTGGGGTGCCCACTGCACGTAGCCCCAGTTGCTGTCGACGGCGTCGAGATGGTGCGGATTCTGGCCGGTACCCAGCGAGAGCAGCGCGACGCGCGAGGCGTGCTGTCCGCCGGTGTCGGGGTGGAGCGCTTGGGCCAGCGCACACATGCTCGGGTTGTTCGCGACGACGCCACCGTCGACGAAGCCCTGGTAGACCGGGAAGAACGTGGGTGCCGCTGCGGAGCGCATGGCCACATCGGCGACGAGCTGCTCGCGATCGTCGGATTCCTCTTCGAAGTTGTGCACGAACTTGGGCTTCCACGCGCGCAGGCCGCTCGTGGCGACGGCATCGAGGTCGAACGTCGCAACGAGCACCTTCCTCGGCAGGTCGCCCATGCGCATATCGCCGAAGACCCCGTCGAGTGCGGACTTGAGGTGTGCGTTGTCATAGTCGGCGCGCACGAGTCGGTCTACGTCGCCCAGCTCGTCCCAGGTAGTCTCCTCGAAGATCGCCCGGCCTTGAGCGCGATAGAGGTCGCTCAGCTCCTCAGGCGTGATGCCCGCAGCCAGGCACAGAGCGATGATCGCACCCGTCGACGTGCCCGCGAGGAGGTCCACGCTGGCGAGGAACCCCGGCCGCCGCGCCTCGAGACGTTCGAGAAGCCGACTCACGAGAAGCCCCCTGATGCCTCCGCCGTCGAGCGAGAGGATGTGGTGGTAGTCGGGCACCTCAGACCTCCTCGTCTCCCCGCCGCTGAGGCAGGCGCATCTCATCTCGCATGCTCCTTAGCACCGGCAGAATAGCCGGGAGCTTCCGCTCGATGATGTCGGTCACGGTAGACCAGTCGATTCCATGGTAGTGGTGGATGACCTTGTCCCGCGTCATGGCGATCTCAGCCCACGGAATCCCGGGGTACCGGGACCTGACCTCTCGGGAGACGCTCTTCGCCGCTTCTCCGAGCACTGCGAGATTGAAGAGGATAGCGTCGGCCTTCTCCGGGTGTGTTCCCAGGCCCCCTGGCGGGACGTCGCTCGCGTAGGCGACCATCCGCGACGCCGCCTCGATCATGTCGTCGACAAGCAGCGCGTCATCACGCTTCCCAGACATACAGCACCTCATCAAGGATGCGTCTCCGCAACTCAGGCCGCAGCTCACTGGGGAGCGCGAAGTCCACCTTCCTGCCGAGGAGGTCTTGCAGGTAGACGGCCGCACCAAGCTCGCTGTCGAAGTCGATCACCTCGAGCTCACCGAGCAGGTCGACGTCAGAATGCGCCTGCTGCCGGCCCGATACGAACGATCCGTACACGCCGAGCCGCTGCAGGCCGAAGCGGGCCCGCAACTCCGAACCGTGCTCACGGATACGGCCGACGAGCTCCGCAAGATCTCGCACAGGCGCCTGCGGTGGAGTTCCGGCTTGCGTCGCGTATCCGGCGCGGGTCTCGGCGGCAAGCTGTGCCACCGTCGTTTCCTCGTCCAGATCGACGCCCAGCGCCCGCGCGACTTGTTGCACACGAGCGAGGGAGACGCCGCGGTACTCGGTCGCCTCCCAGCGGGCGATCTGTTGCTGCTTCGCACCCACGAGCTCGCCGAGCCCGCGCTGGGTCAGGCCGCACTCCTTCCTCGCCGTCACGAGTGCGGTGCCGATGTTCGCGATTCCCGCCATGTGCTCAGAGTACAACTCGAAGATTGTGTAGACAACTCGAAAGTTGTTGCGAACGGTCGCAGATGAATTGGGCCACCCTCGGTTCCCTGGCCGAGGAGGTAGGCTAACGCGCCGCTACTGCTCGGCGCTCTCGATGAGTCCGCGGGCCAGTGCGCGTATGCCGAACTCGAAGTCAGCCTCGAAGAAGTTGGACGCGCAGATCGTCGCCTCGCGCAGGTAGGGGAACTCCTCGGCGGGGAACCGCTCGCCCATCGCCTGCATCTCCTCGGCTGATGGCGGCTCGGACCCGTTCTCGGCCATCCCCACGATGCCGCGAACCGTCGCCGCGATCGCGTTCATCCCCGCCATGGCCCGATCGGGGGGCAGCCCGGCGTCCCTCAGGATGCCGATGAGCAGCTCGACCGGCCGCATCGCCTCGGGCGTGCTCGGTCCGCGCGAGAGCACGATCGGGAGCGCGTTCGCGTGAGCCAGCATGACGTCGCGATACGCGCGGGCCGCCCACACGATGCGCTCCTCAGGAGGCGCCGAGCGCTCGTCGCGGGTGAGGTCGATCTCGGCCATGACCGCCTCGACGATGGCGTCGAACAGCGCCTCCTTGTTCGGGACGTGGTAGTAGATCGCCATGGGGTCCACGCCAAGCTCGGCGCCGAGCCGCCGCATCGAAAGCGCCGGGAGCCCCTCACGGTCGACGAGTGCGAGTGCCGTGCGCACGATGCGTTCGCGCGAGAGCGGTGTTTCAGGCCCGGTGCGCCGAGCCCGTCGCACGCCTGCCCGCTCCTCGCGCACCTGCGCGCGGTCCGCCTGCCTGTCCTGCGCCACGTCCGACGCCTCCGATCGATTCTGTCGCGGTAGGGTGTTGACAGTTCTATTCTACGGTGTAGAATCCGTGTTGTCACTTGTTCTACAGCGTAGAACACAGACTCGAAGGCGAAAGCGCTGAGGCCGGCAAGACACGGAGCGGTTCTGGGGAGAGGAAAGCTCGATGAAGATCACGATACTCAACGGAGAGCCGGACGCAACGGCGGCATTCGACGGGTATGTCCACGCGGTCGCCGACAGGCTCGGCGCCTCTGGCCACGAGGTTCGCACGCTCGAACTGCGCGAACTCGACCTCAAGGGCTGCTCAGGCTGCTGGGGCTGCTGGGTCAAGACGCCCGGCGAGTGCGTGAAGCGTGACGACAGCGCGCTCGTGTGTCGCGCCGCCCTCGGCAGCGACCTCGTGCTGCTCGCCTCGCCGATGGTGATGGGCTTCACGTCGGCGCTCCTGAAGCGCGCTGCCGACCAGATGATCCCGCTCATCCATCCATACCTCGTGATCGAGGGCGGTGAGATGCACCATCGCGCGCGCTACGAGCGCTACCCGCGCATGGGCCTGCTGCTCTCGGCGGGTGAGGATACCGATGCCGAGGACGTCGCCATCACCGAGCGCATGTGGTCGCGGATGGCCCGCAACATGAAGTCGCGTCTCGTATTCACCGCGGTCGCTGATCGTGCGGCCGAGACTCTCGCCGAGGAGGTTGCAGATGAGCTCGCTGCTGTTGCTTAACGGATCGCCGAGAGGCCCGCGTTCGAACTCCATGAAGATGCTCGCGCGCGTGGGCGAGGGCTGGACGCGCGCCGGCGGGCAGGCACCAGAGGTACTGCACTTGGCGCGGCGCGAGGACTTCGCCCGCGCTGTCGAGGCATTCGCCGAGGCGGACACGGTCATTCTCGGCATGCCGCTCTATACCGACTCGATGCCTGCGCTCGTGAAGACCTACATCGAGGAGCTCGCGCGCTACGTGGGGTGCGAGGGGAATCCGCGGCTGGGCTTCCTCGTGCAGTCGGGGTTCTCCGAGGCGCTGCATTCCCGTTCCCTCGAGGGCTACCTGGAGAAGCTCGCCGCCCGGCTCGGGTGCGAGTACGCTGGCACGATCGTACGCGGAGGCGGTGAGTCGCTGCAGGCGATGCCCGACGAGGCGGCCGGCAAGCTCTTCGAGCGGCTGCGCGGGCTCGGCGAATCGCTCGCGGGCGACGGACGCTTCGACGCCGAGGGTCTCGCGCAGGTAGCGGGGACCGAGCGCTTCTCGGCGGCTACGGCGACTATGCTCTCGGCGGCCTTGAAGCTCCCGGTCACGCAGTTCTACTGGAACGGACAGCTGAAGAAGAACGGCGCATGGGAGCGGCGGTTCGACGCACCATATGCCGAGGAGCTCGCGGCCCAAGGAGTCAGTCGTGGCTGATCTGCATGTGATATTCGGAACCGGACCTGCCGGAACGTGGACGGCGCGCTCGCTTGCCGAGGCCGGCCGTTCAGTGCGCGTGGTGAATCGCTCCGGCAAGCGGCCCGAGCTCATGCCCGAGAGCGTCGAGGTCGTGGCTGTGGCCGATGCCTCGGATCCCGCGCAGGCGGCCGGCGCCGCCGACGGCGCATCCGTGGTGTACCAGTGCATGAACCCGCCGTACCACCAGTGGCGCGAGCTCTTCCCGGGGTTGCAGCGCGGCGCCATCGAGGCCGCCAAACGGGCCGGCGCGCGCTACGTCTCGCTCGAGAACCTGTACATGTACGGGCAGGTCGACGGCGCGATGAGCGAGACGACGCCGGTCGCCCCGACTGCGCGCAAAGGGCGGGTGCGCGCCGCCATGGCCGAGGAGCTCCTCGACATGCAGCGGAAGGGCGAGCTTGAGGTGGCGCAAGCGCGGGCCTCGGACTACTATGGCCCGCTCGTCACCGACTCGGCGATGGGTAGCCGCACGTTCGAGCCGCTGCTGGCAGGCAAGCGCGCCGAAGTCACGGGCAGCGCTGACGTCGTGCACTCGTACGCGTACATCGAGGACGTGGGCCGAGGGCTCGCAACGCTCGGAACGCACGACGAGGCGTTTGGCGAGGTGTGGATCCTTCCGCATGCGCCCGCGAGGACGCCGCGCGAGATGCTCGTGCCGGCGTTCAAGGCTGCCGACCTCGAACCCAAGTACAGCGCAGTCGGTCCGCTCACGATCCGGCTCGCCGGGCTGTTCATGCCCGGGGCTCGAGAGACGGTCGAGATGATGTACGAGTTCACGAGGCCGTTTGAGGTCGACTCGTCCAAGTTCGAGCGGCAGTTCGGAATGTCTGCGACGCCGCCGCGCGAAGCGATGCGGCGCACCGTGGAGTGGTACAAGACGCGGGCGTCGAACAGCTAGCGCCAGGCGGCGAGGTCGAACCCGGCGTCGCCCCGAGGGCTGCGGACCCTTCGTGTGACGCAGCCTCTCCGCTCGGCTACTCTTCGGGGTAGCCGCGTCATCAGACCCTGCGGGTCGCGAAGGCGGGCGCGCGACGGCCATTGCGATCCGGGGGGGCGAACATGCCGAGGCGTGACGACGTACACAAAGTCCTGATCATCGGCTCGGGGCCGATCGTGATCGGGCAGGCCTGCGAGTTCGACTACTCGGGCACGCAGGCGTGCAAGGCGTTGCGCAAGCTCGGCTACAAGATCGTGCTCGTGAACTCGAATCCCGCGACGATCATGACCGACCCCGTCATGGCCGACGAGACCTACATCGAGCCGCTCAACATCGAGACCTTGACCGAGATCATCGCCACCGCGAAGCCCGATGCGCTGCTTCCCAACCTCGGCGGGCAGACGGGGCTCAACCTCTCCTCGGCGCTCGAGAAGGCGGGGGTGCTCGAGCAGCACGGGGTCAAGATCATCGGTGTCAGCGCGGGTGCGATCGAGCGCGGCGAGGATCGACTCGCCTTCAAGGAGACGATGGACCGCCTCGGCATCGAGATGCCGGCAAGCACCACGGTCACCACGGTCGAGGCCGCCGAGGAGGTCGCCGCCGGGCTCGGCTATCCAGTGGTCATCCGTCCGGCGTACACGATGGGCGGCACTGGCGGCGGGCTCGTCTACAACGTCGAGGAGCTGCGCGTCATCGCGGCGCGCGGCATCCAGGCGTCGCTCGTCGGCCAGATCCTGGTTGAGGAGTCGGTGCTCGGTTGGGAAGAGCTCGAGCTCGAGGTCGTGCGCGACGCGAAGAACCAGATGATCACCGTGTGCTTCATCGAGAACGTCGATGCGATGGGCGTGCACACGGGCGACAGCTACTGCACCGCACCGATGCTCACGATCACCCCCGAGCTGCAGGCGCGTCTGCAGAAGTACTCCTACGACATCGTCGAGGCCATCGAGGTCATCGGCGGCACGAACGTCCAGTTCGCGCACGACCCGACAACCGACCGCGTGGTGGTCATCGAGATCAACCCGCGCACCTCGCGCTCCTCGGCGCTGGCCTCCAAGGCGACCGGCTTCCCCATCGCGATGGTGAGCTCGATGCTCGCCGGGGGCCTCACGATGAATGAGATCCCGTATTGGCGCGACGGCACGCTTGAGAAGTACACGCCTTCCGGCGACTACGTGGTGGTGAAGTTCGCGCGCTGGGCGTTCGAGAAGTTTCCGGGCTCGGTCGACAAGCTCGGCACGCAGATGCGCGCGGTGGGTGAGGTCATGTCGATCGGCAAGACGTACAAGGAGTCACTCCACAAGGCGATCCGATCGCTCGAGAACGGCCGGATGGGCCTCGGCTTCGCGAAGGACTTCCACCACCGGACGCTCGAAGAGCTTCTCGATCTCCTGGCCGAGCCGTCGAGCGAGCGCCAGTACGTGATGTACGAGGCGCTGCGCAAGGGGGCGTCGGTCGAACTGCTTCACGAGCGCACGCACATCAAGGCGTGGTTCATCGAGCAGATGGCGGAGCTCGTGGCGCTCGAAGAGGAAGTGCTCGCCTGCCGAGGAGGCACGTTCCCGGACGACCTGCTCTCGCGCGCGAAGAAGGACGGCTTCTCCGACGCGTATCTCGCGAAGCTTCTCGGCATCGCCGAGAAGAATCTGCGGGCGCGTCGCATCGCGCTCGGCATCACGCACGCCTACGAGCCCGTGCCGGTGAGCGGTGTGGAGAACGCGGCCTACTACTACTCTACGTACAACGCGGCCGACGCGGTGCCGGTGAGCGACCGGCGCAAGATCATGGTGCTCGGCGGCGGGCCAAACCGCATTGGCCAAGGCATCGAGTTCGACTACTGCTGCGTTCACGCGGCCTACGCGCTGCGCGACGCGAGCTTCGAGACGATCATGGTGAACTGCAACCCCGAAACGGTCTCCACCGACTACGATACCTCGGACAAGCTCTACTTCGAGCCGCTCACGGTCGAAGACGTGCTCGCGATCTACGAGAAGGAGCGTCCCGAAGGCGTCATCTGTCAGTTCGGCGGTCAGACGCCCCTGAACATCGCCCGCGAGCTGGAGGATGCCGGCGTGCCCATCATCGGCACGTCGCCCGAGACCATCGACCTTGCCGAGGATCGCGACCGGTTCCGGAAGATCATGGACTCGCTCGGCATTCGGATGCCGGAGGCGGGAATGGCGACGACGCTTGCCGAGGCGCTCGACGTCGCCGAGAGGATCGGCTACCCGCTCATGGTCCGTCCGAGTTACGTGCTCGGCGGTCGCGGCATGGAGATCGTGCACGACGAGGAGATGCTCGAGCGCTACGTGAGGGCCGCGACCGGTGTGACGCCCGAGCGGCCGATACTGATCGACAAGTTCCTCGAGAACGCGCTCGAGTGCGAGGCCGACGCCATCGCCGACGGCACCGACGCCTTCGTGCCGGCGGTGATGGAGCACATCGAGTACGCGGGCGTGCACTCGGGCGACTCGGCATGCGTCATCCCGCCGGTGGGCATCCCGGACAAGCACCTGGCCACGATCGAGGAATACACGCGCACAATCGCAATCGAGCTTGGTGTGGTTGGGCTCATGAACATCCAGTACGCGATCTCCGAGGACACGGTCTACGTGCTCGAGGCCAACCCGCGCGCGTCGCGTACCGTGCCGCTCGTCTCGAAGATCTGCGACATCCAGATGGCGCGCCTCGCCACGCAGGTCATGCTGGGCGCGAAGCTTGCCGACCTTGGCCTCGAGCGCCGACCGATCCCGCACTACGGCGTGAAAGAGGCGGTCTTCCCGTTCAACATGTTCCCCGAGGTAGACCCGCTGCTCGGTCCGGAGATGCGCTCGACCGGCGAGGTGCTCGGTATGGCGAGCTCGTTCGGGCTCGCGTTCTTCAAGGCGCAGGAAGCGGCGCAGGCGCGACTGCCGGTGGAGGGCAGCGTGCTCATCACGGTCGCCGAGAGGGACCGCACGGGAGTGGACGTTCCCGGTGCGAGCGGCGCGAAGATAGTCGAAGCCTCGCGCGAGTTCGCTCGGCTCGGCTTCCGCATCTTCTCGACCGGAGGCACGCACGAGTTCCTGACTGGGCACGGCATCGCCTCGGTGTCGATTCTCAAGGTGCACGAAGGGCGGCCCAACATCGAGGACGCGATCAAGAACGGCGACATCGATCTTGTCGTGAACACGCCCGCGGGCAAGTCGAGCGAGTTCGACGACTCCTACATCCGCAAGGCCGCCATCAAGCACCGGGTGCCCTACATCACGACGACGGCCGCCGCTCTCGCGGCCGCCAAGGGCATCGCCGCGCATCGCGAGCACCGCGACGGAGTGAGGTCGCTGCAGGAGTACCACGCGGAGATCGGGTGAAGCAGCTTGGGGGTAGACGTGTCTTGCGCATGGGCAGTGAGGTTCTGACGCGGCGCGGGCCCGGCTTCGGGCTCCTCGTCGGCTGGGAGATGACGTGATGGCCGATTCGCTCGACTCCACGCGCGGCGCGCTTCGTACTGCGCGCGACGAGCTGCTCGCCCGGCCGAATGTCGTCGCCACCGGGGTCGGCTACAAGATCGTGGGCGGCGAGCGCACCGGCGAGCTCAGCATCGTGTGTTCGGTGGTGCGCAAAGTACCACGTGCCGAGCTCACCGCCGCCGAACTCGTGCCGGAGCGCGTGGCCGGCGTGCCGACCGACGTTGTTGCCACCGGACGGTTCCGTGCGCTCGAGGTTCCCATGGGCCGCTTCCGCCCAGCGCCGGGCGGCGTGAGCATCGGGCATCGCGACATCACCTCGGGAACTCTGGGCTGCGTGGTGCGAAAGGATGGCGAGCTGTTCATCCTCTCGAACAACCACGTGCTCGCGAACAGCAATGCCGCGCAGATCGGGGATCCCATCTTGCAGCCGGGTCCCTATGACGGCGGACGCGACCCCGACGATCGCATTGCCACGCTCAGCGCATTCACACCCATCGCGATGATGGGCGAAGAGAGCACCTGCGGCACGGCGCGCGCGGTGGCCGACGGGCTGAACGCCCTTTCGCGGCTACTCAGCAGCGACGCGCGCCTGCGGGCGGTGAGTCAGGCTGTCGCGGAGAACCTCGTTGACTGCGCGATTGCGCGCCCTCTCTCCACAGATCTCGTCGCCGACGAGATCCTCGGCCTGGGTGCGATCGTGGGTACGGGAAGCGGCGAGCTCGGTCTTGCCGTGCGCAAGAGCGGACGTACGACCGGTGTCACGAGCGGCGAGATCGTCCAGGTGGATGTCACTGCGGACGTCAACTACGGCAACCAGAGCGCGCGCTTCTCCGACCAGCTCATGGCGGGCCCGATGAGCCAGGGCGGCGACAGCGGCTCGGCGATCCTCGATGGCGAGGGTCGCGTCGTTGGTCTTCTGTTCGCGGGAAGCGATACGACCACGCTGGCAAACCGCATCGGGCACGTGTTCTCGGCGCTCGGCGTGCGACTGTGAGGAACGGAACCGTGCGAAACGAACCGAGCGGTTCGAGTCGTTCCGATGGGGGAGTCAGTGCCGACGCTGAAGCAGTTGCCCGCGCCGCCGATGTCCTCGCCAGGCACGCGGTCGCGCTCATGGATCTGGAGGGTGTCGTGTCGGTGGGCGTGGGTCTCGACGACTCGGGAGCGGCGGCGATCGTCCTGGGCGCCTCGCGTGCTGAGGCGGTAGCGGCCGCGACTATGCCCACTGTGCTCGAGGGCGTGCGGGTGGTCGTGCGCGTCGTCGGCACCTTCGAAGCGCGGCCGTCCGACTAGGTTCTGTGGGCGATGCGAGCAGGAAGCGTTGTCAGACGTAGCGAGGAGGACGCAATGGAGCCGGTGAAGGTCATCCCGTGTTTGGACATGAAGGACGGCCGCGTTGTGAAGGGCGTGCACTTCGTCGAGTTGCGTGACGCGGGCGATCCGGTCGAGAACGCGACGTTCTACGACGCTGAGGGCGCCGACGAGATCGCCATGCTCGACATCGCCGCGACGGTCGAGGGTCGCAAGACGAGGATCGAGTGGGCAAAGGCGGTTGTCTCGGCGGTGAACGTTCCCGTGGTGGTGGGCGGTGGTATCTCGTCGCTCGAGGATATGCAGGCGCTTTTCGATGTTGGCGTGAGCAAGGTGTCCATGAACAGCGCGGCGGTGCGTTGGCCCGAGCTCGTGCGCGAGGCCGCCGATGCGTTTGGCTCGAGTCGCGTCATCGTGGCGATCGACGGCCGGCGCGACGAGTCGATGCCTTCGGGGTTCGAGGTCGTCGTGAGCGGCGGACAGAAGGGGACGGGCGTCGACTGCGTGGAGTGGGCACGCCGGTGCGAGGAGCTCGGGGCGGGCGAGATCCTTCCCACGAGCATGGACGGAGATGGCACGCTCGCGGGCTACGACCTCCCGTTCACCAAGGCGATCGCCGAGGCGGTCTCGCTGCCGGTCATCGCGTCCGGGGGCGCCGGCACGCTGGAGCACTTCTACGAGGCGGTGACCGAGGCGAAGGTAGCGGCCGTGCTCGCGGCGTCGGTGTTCCACTTCAGGACGTTCAGCATCCGGCAGGTCAAGGAGTACCTCGCCGAGCGCGGGATCCCGGTGAATCTGTAGCGGGACCGGCTGCGCCAGGCGGAGCGCCTAACCGGGATTCGCCGCGTCGAACTCGGCCCGGAGCGTGTCGCGGATCTCAACGAGTCGCGGAATGAGCCGCGGTAGATCGCAGGCGATGATCTCCGCGATCAGTGGCCAGTTCAGACCCTCGTAGTGATGGACGATCACGTCGCGCGTGCGCGCCATGGCCGTCCAGTCGATGTCCGCGAACCTTCTGCGCGTCTCGGGTCGCAGCCGCTTCGAGGCCTCACCGAGGACCGTGAGGTTCCACAGGACCATCTCGTTGACACCTCGGTCCTGGCCGAGGTAGCCAAGGGGTGTGCGGCTGCTCAGCTCGACGAGCCGCTCGGCTGCGTTGATGAGGTCGTCGAGCAGCAGCGACTCGTCACGCCGCCCAGACATACACCGTCTCCTTCAGCACGCGATCGCGCAGACGCTCTCGCAGGAACTGCGCTTCGACGAAATCGACCGGCCGGCCGAGGATACCCTCGGCCAGCACGCCGATTCCGAAGTAGGCGAAGCCCATAGGCTTCTGACGGAAATCGATGAGCAGATCCACGTCACTGGCTGATGTCTGCTCGCCATACGCGAACGAGCCGAAGACGCCGATGCGCTCGATGCCGAACTCGTCGCGAAACCGGTCGCCGTGCTCTCGAATGCGCGTTGCAATCTCGCCGAGGTCGCGGACTGGGTCGACACGAGGCCCGGCATCGCCGCCCGCGCTGTAGACTGCCGGCGCCTCCGCAGCCAGTGGCAGTGTTGCGGCAGCGGCTTGGGGGAGTCCCACACCGAGGACCCGCGCGGCCTCGTCGACGCGTTCGAGACTCGCGCCACGGTAGCAAGTCGCCTCCCAGCGCGCGATCTGCTGCTGCCGCACGCCCAGACGTTCGCCGAGCTCGCGCTGCGAGATGCCCTGCGCTCGTCGAGCGCGGACGAGTTCCGCTCCGATCTCCAACACTGTCGTCATGGGAACAGAATACAACACTGGAGTAGTGAAACACAACGCCGAAGGAGTGGAAACGGCTTCCGAGTCGCGGCTACCCCACCGCCTCGTACGCGACGCGTACGGCGGACAGCGCTTCGTCCAGCTCGGCATCCGAGCGAAGCGGCAGCACCGGCCAGGCTCGCATCTCCATCCCCGGGTTGTAGACGAACGGAACGACACCGTCGCGTGCGTACAGCGCCTCGGCGTCGGCGTCCGAAAAGGTCTTCACGGAGACGCCTTTGTCCGCGATGAAGGCGAACATCTTGCCTCCGCGAACGTAGCCGCGGTGACCGAACACCTGCTTCGCGCGGACGTCCGGCCAGGACGCGACGACCTCGTCGGCGGCTGACTGGCGCGAATCGAGTTGCTGCTTGGGACTCATGCGCACCTCCGAGTCGGGTGGCGGTGGAGCAAGGGTACGGGCCCCGCCTGGAAGGGGCTTCGCATAGCTCACTTGGTCGACGCGAAGATCAGCAGCGGGTTGCCGTTGGCATCCGAGAGCGTGAGTTCGCTGCCCTTGCGCGAGTACGTACGGGCCTGATCCAACAGCGCGAAGTACGCTCGCTCAGCGCGCATGGCCTCCTCGGAACCCCCCATGAGCGTACTGTTGATTGGTCCGACCAGGAATGAGCCGCTGCGCGTTGCCTCATACGGTCCGCTGTAGCTGTTGATGGGAGCCGAGCCTCCGATCTGGCCGTCCTTGAAATTCGCGGTGATCGTGACGCTTGCCGGGTCGATGGAGCTGATCGACCACTCGGTGAAGCGCCAGTTCGTGCCGTCGAGTTGCGACGATCCGCCAGCGGCGCTGCATGCGGAGAGCAGCAGGGCTGTCAGTGCACAGACGAGAATCAGTGGGGCGAGCAGTCGACGAGTCATGGCGCTCTCTCCTTGTCTGCGTCGCGATGCCAACGACCCTACACCTCACCCAGCGCGGCCGGTGGCTGCAGGTCGTCGTAGATGCGTGCGGAGACGAGCTTGCCGCTCGCGCCACGCTGGTAGGCTGCCGCACCCGCCTGGGGGGTCATCGGTTCGGCACCCCAGCGGTCCGCCATGTACTCGTAGACCACGGTCACGCCGTCGTCGGTGATCGTGCCGAGGTGAAGGGCGATCGGGCCGAGGCTCAGGATGTCCTGGTACCATTTCGTTCGGTCCGGACCGCAGTAGACCCACGGCCCGCCCGCTGGCTCGCGGACGCAGCCGTCCTGCTCGAAGGCGGAGTCTGCCGCTGCGGCGTCGCCTCGACCGAGCGCCTCGTGATATGTGCCGACCGGCTCCGCAGGCCTCTCGATCAGGTCGTACTGCATAAGTGGCGGCCGGACGACATGCGAGCCCGTGAGTGGCCACGTGCTGTGGTAGACGCGCAGGTCACGGATGCGGTCGTCCTCGGCGTCGGCAACGAGCATCACTGGCAGCTCGCGCTCCTCCCCGTCGATGTCGAGGTAGAGGAGGAACTCGTGGATGACGCGCCCGGGCGTGATCACGTCGTGCAGCGGTTCCGAGCGGGCCTTGTGCCGCCCGAGCCATGCGCGCGTCTCGGCAACGAATTCGGCCGGCTGCTGCTTGCCGCCGAGAGGAGAGTCCACGGTCGCCTTGTCGCCGAAGACGCCGACCGCGGCCATGTCCCCGTCCGCCAGCCTCGGATAGAGACTGCGCAGATCCTCGGCGACCTTCGAAGATGCGTTCACGGCTCCTCCTCTGTGTTGGGCTCCCGCTCGTTGTGTATTCCCGCTGGAGCGGGCGATGGTCGGCCTGAGGTCCCAAGGGAGGCTGCGATCACGCGTCCATGAGGCGAACGCCTGGGAAGCTTCCGTGCGCCTTGGCGTCGGCGGAGACGAGCGGCGCACGGAGCAGGCTCGCAAGCCCGGCCGAGAAGGCGTCGTAGAGCGAGCACCCAAGTACCGCACGCTGGGCCGCCGCCGCAGCGACGAGCTCCTGACCCAGCGGCACGACGGCTAGGTCTACGGTAGCGAGGTCTCGCCAGGCACCCTCGATGTCGGTGAGCACGCGACTGCGAGATATCGCCCCCAGGACCTCGTAGATGAAGAGGGTGTCGACAGCGAGGATCGTCCCACCCGTGCGGTGAGCGGTGAGCAGTCGATGCGCCTCGTCCGAGCCCGGCTCGTCGCGAAACCACTTCACGCCGACAGAAGCGTCGAGCACGAGGACCGGTACGCTCATTCGGAGTCCGATTCCCCAGCGGTCTCCTGAGAGGTGCCCCTCAGCCTGCGAAGCACCTCGAGGCTCGACGGCTCGCCCTCCGAGGCAGGATCATCGGCATACTCCCGGGCGATACGCTTCATGTCCTCGATTGCTGCGAGGGCATCGCGCTGGTAGGCCTCGTCGTGCACGCGTTTGCGCGTGCGCGAGAGGTACTCTGCGGTGGCTTCCTGGATGAGTGCGCTACGGCTCGTTCTTGTCTGCGCCGCCCACTCATCGACGTCTTCGAGCAGCCAGTCAGAGATGGCGATCGCTATCTTGCGCTTGGGCATGGCATACTCCATGTGGTAGTACCAGACGGTCATACCAAGAGTACTGCGAGACGATCGCTCGGACAAGTGCAGCCTCCGCGCAGGAGCCCCGCGGTTGGAGAGAGCGCCTGGTTTCCAAGCGACCTTGCGAAGCCGCCGAAGCTTTGCAAGAATAGTCGCATGGATTTTGAAAGCGAGCGGATTTCTGCAAGTCCACTTTAGGGGGTGCCGATGGACCCGAGGGCATTCGCATTCCCGGAAGTTGGTCGCATCGTCCGCGCGGAGGGCGGCTACTTCGCATTCGTTCCCGCGCCGCTTCCACCAAGCATCGAGTGGGACAACGAGCTCGTGCTGGCCCTCTCCCGTGCGGATGCGGCTCTTAGTCGCCTGTCCGGTGTCGGGTCTCAGCTCCCCAACCCGCATCTCCTCATCGACCCGTATGTCAGGCGTGAAGCCGTACTGTCGTCCCGCATCGAGGGAACGCAAGCCAGCCTCTCCGACTTGTTTGTCGACGAAGTCGACCCCGCGCGCGTCGAAGCATCTCGGGATGACGTGCTCGAGGTCCGCAACTACGTGGCGGCGCTCGAGTACGGGCTCTCTCGGCTCGCCGATCTTCCGCTCTCGCTGCGGCTCGTTCGTGAGATCCACCAGCGGTTGATGACGGGCGTCAGGGGAGGCCACGCAACGCCGGGCGAGTTCCGTCGCTCGCAGAACTGGATTGGCAGACCGGGATCGACCATCGAGACAGCGGACTACGTTCCGCCTCCGCCCGACGAGATGCTTGAAGCGCTCGCCGATTGGGAGCGATTCCTCCACGACCATGGCACGCTACCTGACCTGGTGCAATGTGCGCTCATACACGAGCAGTTCGAGGCGATCCATCCGTTCCTTGACGGCAACGGCAGGGTTGGCCGGCTGCTGATCACCCTGTTCTTGGTCGAGCGAGGACGCCTGCGGCAACCGTTGCTGTATCTGTCGGCCTACTTCGAGGCGCACCGCGAGGAGTACTACGAAGCCCTGCAGGCGGTTCGGACGCGCGCTGACTGGCACGGCTGGCTGCTCTACTTCCTCGTTGGCGTCGAGCAGATCGCCGAGAAGGCGGCGGAGCAGGCTGCGGAGCTTGGTGACATGCGCGAGCGCTACCGCGCCATGGTGGCGGGCAAGCCGAAGGCGCTGGCGCTCGTCGACGAGCTGTTCCGATCGCCCGCGGCGAATGCTGCATCAGTCGCGCGCGCACTCGGGGTGTCCGATCCGACGGCGCGCACCGCGATCGCGGCTCTCGAGAGAGTCGGATTGCTCGAGGAGCACACCGGCCGGGCATGGGGCAAGCTTTGGATTGCGAGGCCGGTCATCGAGTTGCTCGAGAGGCCGTTGTAGCAGGTCGTGTGAGAGCGCGGTCGCCCGCGCCCCCCTCTGCGATAATGTGCGTGCCCGCGCGCACTGAGCGCTGCGGTCGCCGGCTGGAGGGGCATCCCGATGATCGATCGCTACACGCGTCCCGAGATGGGCCGCATCTGGTCGCTCGAGAACAAGTTCGAGGTGTGGAAGGAGATCGAGGTCCTCGCGTGCGAGGCTCAAGGCCAGCTCGGCGTGATCCCGCGCGAGGCCGCTGCCGAGATCCGCGAGCGGGCCGCCTTCTCAGTCGAGCGCATCGAGGAGATCGAGCGCGAGACGAACCACGACGTCATCGCGTTCCTCACGAACATGGCCGAACACATCGGCGAGCCCAGCAAGTGGGTCCACTTCGGCATGACGTCGAGCGATCTAGGCGACACGGCGCTCTGCTACCAGATGACGCAGTCGCAGGACATCATCATCGAGGACGTGCGAAGGCTCATCGAGATCTGCACGCGGCGCGCGCTCGAGTTTCGCGAGACCCTGTGCGTGGGGCGCACGCACGGCATCCACGCCGAGCCGATGACGTTCGGCATGAAGTGGGCGGCGTGGGCGCAGGCGTTCAAGCGTGCCGAAGGGCGCCTCGTCGCGACCCGCAAGTTCTCGTGCGCCTGGGGTGCGATCAGCGGCGCGGTGGGCTCGTACTCCAACATCGACCCATTCGTAGAGCAGTACGTGTGCGAGAAGCTTGGGCTGCAGCCGGATCCCGCCTCGCAGCAGGTCATCGCACGCGACCGGCATGCGCACGTGCTCGCGGTGCTCGCCACGGTCGCCGCCACCGCCGAGTGGGTCGCGCAGGAGATCCGCGCGCTGCAGAAGACCGACACGCTCGAGGCCGAGGAGCCGTTCGCGAAGGGGCAGAAGGGCTCGTCGGCGATGCCGCACAAGCGAAACCCCATCACCGCCGAGCGGGTTTGCGGCCTCGCGCGGGTCGTGAAGGCGAACGCGCAGGTGGGCTTCGACAACGTGGCGCTCTGGCACGAGCGCGACATCAGCCACTCCTCGGCGGAGCGCGTCGTGCTCGCCGACAGTTTCATTGCCACCGACTACCTGCTCGACAAGCTCGCCTGGATCCTCGACGGCCTCGTAGTCTATCCCGAGAACATGCTTGCGAACCTCGGGAAGACGCGTGGGCTCATCTACTCCTCGCGCGTGCTGCTCGCGCTCGTGGGCGCG
>CAYGYT010000044.1:0-16631 GCA_964354215.1 uncultured Eubacteriales bacterium
TGAGGAACACGTCGGCCTCGACCGTCGAGCCGCCTGCGCACACGAGTCCGGTCCTGCCCGCTGCCGAGGAGGCCTCCTTCAGAAGCCCCGCCGAGGAGACCTGATCGGTGCCCTTGGGCGGGTTCACCTTCACGAAGTCCGAGCCGAGGCAGCAGGCCACGCCAGCCGCACCTGCGATGAGGTGAGCGTCCTTCTCGTCTGCAACGGCCTTCCCGCGCGGGTAGATCCACAGCACGACGAGGAGTCCGTTGGCGTGCGCGTCGGCGATGAGCTGCGACGCCTCGGTCATCATCGTCGACTCGTACTCGGAGCCGAGGTAGATCGTGTAGCCGATGCCGACGACGTTGACGCCGTTGTCGCGCAGGTCGAGCACGGTCTGGATGTCGTAGAGCTGCGGGCTGTACGGATCGTCCTGCGAGGTCTTCACGAGGTGCGTCTTGCTGTTCATCTTCACGAGGTAGTTGATGTCCGGGTAGTCGGCGGCATAGTGGGCGATGAGACCTCGCTGCCCGGCCAGGATGCCGATGACGCCCTGAGAACCGATCTTGAAGAGGTGCTCGGGCTCGGCGTCGTCGGTGGCGATACCCTCGCCGAAGAAGTCGTCGTTCATGTGCTCGATCTTCTGGTCGCACGCGAAGAGCATGAGGCGCCCGGTGCCGCGCGTGGCCTTAAGGTAGTTGTCGACGTAGGTCTCGCGTGCCTCGGCCGGCACATCGACGGGAACGCGGACCTGGTCGGGCGTGATCTTCGGCATGAAGCCCCTCCTCTATTCGTGTTGAGCGAAGCACAGCGCCCATGTTCGGCGCCGTCGGACGAGGTCAGTGCGTCCCTCAGGTTAGGGCAAGGCACCCCTCTAGGGTAGGGTACCCAAGCGGCCGCCGGGCGACACGCAAACCGGTTCCCCAACGAGCCGGACGCACGTGTTGCAGCCCGGGAGATCGCCGATCAGATGACGCCCACGAACTCCTTGGCGACATAGGGCGACGTGAAGAGCGCGAGTGTCGCGGCGTAGCTCGGCATGAAACGGATCGCTTCACCCGGGGCGGGGGCATCCGGCAGGTTGTGGACGTCGAGGATGAGGTGGTCGCTCGACGCGCCGAGGACTCGCACGCGCGGGTCGAACGGCCGGAGTCCCTCAGGCGGCGCGTCCTGGCGACCGAGCGCACAAACGGCGCGTCGTCGCTCGCCCAGGTCTTCGAACGCCGGCAGCATTCCGAACGCGTCCTGGGCACTCACACCGATCGGCATCGAGGGTTTCGTCTTGCATTCGATGACCGGTGCCGAGAGCGTAATGGCGTCGGTGTGCAGGCCGAGGATCGGCTCGCGAGACACGGTGCTCACGCCGAGCAGGATGCTCTCCCCGATGCGCAGGTTGTCCACGGCCACGGGCATGCGCCCTTCCACCGCGAGCTCGATCGAACTCGACATCCCGCCCGAGACGACAAGCGAGCTCCCAAGCTGCTGCTCCGCCGCGTGTGCGAGAGCGACCAGCTCGCCGAGGTTCTTCTCGCTGGGTACGATCGCCCCGTAGCACGTGAGGCTCGTCCCCACCCCGAGCACCCGGATGTGCTCGAACGCCGAGGCGCGTTCGAGGAACGCGGGCAACTCCGCCGGCATCATGCCCTCGCGCAGGTCACCCACGTCGACCATCGCAACGATAGCGTGAGTGCGACCGGCTCGCGCGGCCGCGGACTCGAGCGCTTCGACCGTCTCGATCTCGCTCTCGAGCGAGACGTCCGCGAGCCGCACCGTGTCCCCGGCCAGCGCGGGTGTCGGCGACCTAAGGAGCCAGAAGGGCACGTCGATACCCGAGTCACGCATCCGCGCGATGTTCTCGGGCCGCGAGTCGCCGATCGCCGTCACGCCGCCTTCGAGCATCGCGCGCGCAACCTCGGGAGCGCCGCAGGTCACCTTGGTGACCCCAACGACCTCTATGCCGGGTAGCGCTGAGACCACAGTGCGCGCGTTCTCGCGGACCTTGGCAAGGTCGACGGTAACGGTGGCTCGAGCGAGCGGGCCCGCCGAATCGTTTGATGTTGTCACGAGGAGGCTTCCCCCATCCCGATGCTTCGTCGCATCAGAGTCACTACGGCATCCTTCTCGAAGTTGCCGAGGAGCGCTCCGCAGCACGCGAAGACGTAGTCCCGGTCGAGTACGCATCGCGCGTCCGCGGGCGGCAGCAGGCGCTCGCCTCCACCCGTTGCGACTGCGCGAACGGCCTCCAGTATGGCCTGCCCGCCAGGCAGCTGCGTCAGCGCTCCGCCGGTGCCGATCACGAATCGGCATGCCGTGAGATCGCGACCACGCGCGACGGTCTGGCGACCCTTCGGTGTGTAGAGATGGACCAGCTGTCCAGCGTGGCGCTGCACCGCCATGACGGCGGCGGTCCGCGCGAGCGCGACCGCAGCAGCCGTCTCCTCGGGTGTCTCCGGCAGCGCCGGAGGCAGCGCTTGCGGCCGTTCCCCCTCGGGCATGAGCTCGAGCACGTGCCTGGCGCTCACGAACGTGCCCAGATCGCCCTCGACCGTCCGCTTGGAATGCGGTTGAGGCTCCGTCGACACGGCAGCGATCTCGGGGCTCCCTTCGGTGATCGAGTGGACGTCGGTGGTGGCGCCGCCTACGTCGACGACCACCAAGTCGCCCATGGACGCGGCGAGGGCTTCTGCCGCGATCAGCACGGCGCCGGGTGTGGGCAGGATGCGCCCGCTCACGAACTCGCCAATCCGCTCCATCCCGGGCGCGTGCGTGATGTGCTCTTCGAACGCGTCGTGGATCACCGCGCGGGCCGGCACGATGTCGAGCTCGTCGACCCCCGGGTAGACATTCGCCGTCACGCGCACACGGAACCCCGCGTCTTCGAGTCCCGCTCGCGCCTCCTCGGAGACGACCGAGTTACCGCCGTAGATCACGATGGGCCGCGTCTCGAGCTCTTCCAGACGTCGCGCATTGAAGAGCACGGTCTCGAAGTCCCCTCCCTCGACGCCGCCCGCGAGCATGATCAGCCCCGGCTGGACTTCGTCGATACGGCGCAGGTCGGCGTCGCGCAGCCGACCCGCGGACTGGAACTCGACGACGCCGCCAGCTCCCAGGGCGGCCTCTCGAGCCGCCATCGCCGTCATCTTCTGTGTGAGCCCGTGAGCGGTCATTCTCAGGCCGCCGGCAGCGGAGCTCGTCGCGAGCGTGACCGCAGGCGAGAGGGGCCCTGTGGCAGCCTCGAGCTCAACACGCGCGGCCTCGACTCCGATTCCCACATCGCCCTGAAGCACCGAAGTGGGAGCCAAGCCCTGAGCCACGACGCAGGGCTCGCTTGCGGGCCAGTCGCCTAGTCCCTCGAACGCGCTCAAAACGGTGGTCGTCGAGCCGATCTCGGCAACGAGCGCGTCTACAGGACGTGCTTCGGACATGGGTGGCCACACTCCCCGCGAGAGCGTCAAACCGGACTCTGGTCGCGTCCATCACGCGCACGACCTGTGTCTTGTATGGTAGCCGACCGTCACGCCGCTCACGCGCGGCGCGACGGTCGTAGACTCCCCGCCCGATCAGACGAGCGCGGCTCCCAGCCTTCGAGCGAGTGCACCGATCGTGACCATGGGAGGCAGGCCCGGCGCCACGGGAAGCACCGATGCATCGGCCACGTAGAGGCCTTCGACGGCGGTCTGGAGGTCGGTGTCGACAACGCGTCCGATGGCGGCGGTCCCGCCGGGGTGTCCGCCCTGTGGATCCGTGACGATGATCGAGTCCGGCTTGGCGCCCGCTGCCAGCAGCACCTCTGTCGCGACCGCTGCACCGTCGTCCGCACGGCGCCGGTCTGCCTCTGTGAGCGGCTTGGAGACCGTCCCGTCGGGATGGACGACACCCGCCGGATCGTCCGCGGTCTTGACCATGATCCCGATGGTGTGGCGTGGGGAGCGCGCTGCTGCCTTAACGCCGGATTCGATCAAGCGCACGCCCCTGGCGTAGTTGATGTACGGGGCCAGCAGGAAACCGCGTTCCTCGTGGAACTCGAGATCCACGAGCGACATCTGGGGCTCGGTCGTGTGCAGGGACTCTTCGGTCGCGCCGTACACGTTGACGAGCACGTCGATGAACAGGTTCGAGCCGGCCTCTTCGATGCCCGACGCTACCAGGATCGGCGGTGTTCCGAGTCCACCAGCAGCGAGTACCACTGTATCGGCAACGGCCTCGAACGACCCGTCCGGTCCGTGACCCTCAACGCCTCGTACGTGTCCGTTGCTTCTGAGTGCTCGCTCGATCCTTACGCCGTAGAGCACCTCCGCCCCGTGTGCCGCAGCCTCGGCGAGCGGGCGCTCCGCAGTCCACTTCGCGCCGTGGGCGCAGCCGAATACGCAGTTGCCGCACGCGGTGCACTTCTCGAAATCCACCATCTTCGGCATGAGTTCGAATGTGTAGCCGAGCTCGCGCGCTCCGTCGCGGATGTGTCGGCCCATGTCCGACAACGTGTCCTCGGCGAGCGGACGGGCGCCCATCTCGGCCTCCATCGCGGCCATCTCAGCAGTGACGTCGATGCCCAGCTCACCGAGTTCGCGTTCGAGGCAGCGCACGGCGTTGCCGCAGGAAACGACTGTGGAGCCGCCAGCCATCAACGTCCGCCAGAGTATCGTCCCCTCCGTCGACTTGGCAGGTGTACGGGTGAAATCGCTGCCGTCGTAGTAGCGAGTCGAGTCCGAGAACGTTCCAACGTGCGTCTCGGGCTTGCCTGCTTCGAGGACGAGGACGTCGCGTCCCGCGCCTGCGAGCTCGCGCGCCACAACGGCGCCGCCCATGCCTGAACCGACGACGATGGCATCGTAGCGATGCCCGTCCTTGTATGCGCTTCCCATGGGTGCAACCCCCCTTCGCGGGGGCAGGCCCGCGACGGAGCACTGCCCCGGCTCGGTGCGCCTGTGTACTTCCTGGACACACGACGCACACTTGGTTGCTACCCACATTCGCGCGCGGTGCTACGACCTATCACGCTATGCGCGACGGCCCCGCTCGCGCAGCGTCCTCACGATGAAGCTCGCCACGTCGATGCCCTTGGTCTTGCGACCGAATCCGGCGTCCATCCCCCAGCTCTTGGCGAGCTTGTTCGTCACCTGCGTGCCGCCCGCGATGAGCAGCAGCCTGTCTCGCACGCCCTTCTCCACTGCGAGATCGGAGAGCTTCTGCATATTGTCCCGGTGTACGTCATTGTGCGTGATGATCGTGGAGATGAGCACCGCCTGCGCGGCGTGTTCAACGGCCGCGTCGAGCACCTTCTCGATAGGCACCGAAGTGCCGAGATACTCGGCGGCGAAGCCCCACTTCTCGAGTCCGCCATGCTTGATATCGATAATCTCGCGCATCCCGACCGAGTGCTCGTCCTCCCCGACCGTCGCGGCCACGACCTTCAGGCCATGCTCGTGGACGAAGTCGCGGATCTCCTCGTCGGTGAGCACCTCGGGGGGCTCCGGGATCACAAGCGTTGACGGGTCGACCGCCACGTCGAGGCGGCCCTTGAGCTCGACGAGCGTTCCCTCCGCCGGGTGCATCACCCGCCGATGGATGACTTCGCAATCCGAGAGGTTCATGGCACGACCGAGTTCCAGCGCAGCTGCCTCGGCGACTCGTTCAGCAGCCGGCAGGAACATCGTCACGACGACGATGCCGTCGCCGAACCACTCGACCTCAGGCTTGATCAGGCCCTTCTCGCGCAGCTCGGCCGTCTCGGCCAGGCGCACGTTCACGTTATCCTCCGGATCGAGCTCGTCGATGAAGGGCACCTTCGAGTCGTCGCAGAGCGTACACCCGCCGATGAGGTCGCAGGGCTTGGCGCCGCGCTCTCCCTCGCGAATCTCCGGCAGATGGTTCTCGCCGAAGTGGTGGCAGACCGGCGCGAGGTAGTCGTCGGCGCGCTCGACGATCGTGCCCGCGGCGACCCCACCGTCGCATGAGCGGGCGATACCGTCGTCGTGTGTCTCGGGATACTCACCCGAGTCGACGAAATACGCGTCCTCGACACCCGCGAAGTAACCCCCGTCGGCGAGCATCGCCTCAAGGAAGAGCACAGCGCGCTCCTTGATCTCGCGGACGCGCGCCTTGAGCTTGGGATTCTCTCGATCGACTCGCACCATTTCGCGAAGACCGTCCATGCCCACGAGGGACTGCTTTGCCGTATCGACCGCAGCGATGTTGTTGTAGTGCCACGGTACGTTGCGACCCTCGTCCGGGGTGATCGTCGACTGGATGTCGGCGCTCGTTAGCCGGGAGATCAGAAGGTTCATCACGTGGGCGACGGTGGCCTCGCGGCCGTCGCTCTCCATGTAGCGGGTGTTCATCTGGGCGCGCATCTTGTACTCGCCGAACAGGTCTCTCAGCGCCACTGCGTACGGCAGGTCCATGCGCATACAGGGCGCGGGTGCGGCGTCGGGCGGGACAGTCGAGAGCGCGATGCTCTCTTTCGGCATGCCGACGGCCACTGAGTACGCGCAGTTGATGGCGTGCTGGACGAGGAGCTCGGGCATGACCTTCCAGGCCTTGATGGCGGTAGCGTTCGCGTTATGCGCGCCATCGATCTGCAGCATTCCGGCGCTCGCCATCACGCGCTTGGCGACCGCCGCGTCAACGAAGCTCCGGTACATGTTGATGTTGCGGTAGAGCACGTTGTACTGCGGGTCCTGGTGGGCGCCGTTCACGCCTTCCTCCGCGAACATGACGGCCATCTCGGGACCGGCCACGCCGCTCACGTAGCTGTGGAAGTTGATGGGCCGACCCACCTCGTCTTCGATGAGGTCGAGCGCCCGCCGAGTGACCCGCACCTGCTTGCGTGTGATCGCGATGCCGCCCACACCCTCGGGCGTGCCTTCGAGCAGCCCGTCGATGTGGCTCTGGCCGGCCGTGCGGATGACCATCATGTGATCGGCGCCATGCCACGCCGCCATACGCATACGGCGGATGTCGTCCTCGAAGCGGCCCGAGGCGATCTCGGACGTGACAACGCAGTCTGGCTGCGGGTCGATGTTGTCGAAGTAGTGGGCCGCCGGCAGCGGAACGCTCTGCTCCTGTGGCTTCGAGGTCTCGTGGTAGGTGAACTCGTAGACGCGCTGGTTCGGCACGCGCTCGCGCCATGTCCAGCCCTTGCGGCGCGGCCGGTAGTGCTCGAGGCCTTCGATCAGGCGCTCGATGTCGAGCTTCTGATTCGGATCGAGGGGCGGGTCCGGGGGCATGATAGGCGTCACCGGGCGCCTCCCCACTTGGCGTCGGCGATGTCCCAGCCCTCTCCTTGGGCGAGCAGCGCGGCAGCGGTCGGCGCATCGCAGCGCCACGCCTGCATGCACATGAACACGACGTGCCCGGCGCCGTGACCGAGCAGCCCGCGTTTCTCGCACTCGGCGACGACGGCGTTGCACGTGAGCGAGTCGACGCCCATGCGCATGAGCACGGAGCGCTCGATCGACGGCGATGTGTGCGTGCGCGCGAGCTCGACGAGTGGCTCGACTACCTTCTCCGAGAGCTCCCAGAAACGCGCCTCAAGTGCCGCGTCGGACAGACCCTGCAGGTGCCGGCGGACTTCGTTGAAAGTGTCGGGACGGACCATTACGCCTCCTCGTCGTGCGCGTTGACGCGTGCTAGTTGCACTGGATACACTGGTGGTGTATCCGTCTGGTGTATCTGAATATGGAGGTGGCCACGGTGGCCACGTACAAAGTGAATGTATCCCTGCCGGAGGATCTCGTCTCCCGCATCGACGAAGCTGCTGGATTGCTTGGAGTGACACGCAGTGGTTTCATCGCAGAAGCCAGCTCTCGATATGTCGCCGACGTGAAGGACCTGACGGCCGAGGAACGTCGGCGTAAGGATATCCAGCGAGCAATTGACGGCTTTCGAAGCATTCGCGAGGAGTCGCCAATCGACTACGAGTTCGACTATGTGGCTCAGATCCGCGCCGACCGTGAGCGGCACACCCCCGAGGGGTGGAAGCGATGAGCATCCAGATCGTTGTCGATTCATGCGTCGCCTACAAGTGGTTCTACAAGACCGACGAGCCCGGCCTGGAGGAGGCAGAGGCGCTTCTGGAGGCCCACCTGGAGCACCGCATGATCATCAGCGCACCCACGACTCTGCCGACGGAGCTCTGCAACACCTTGAGGTACTCGAAGCAGTCTGAGGAACGCATCATGCGCATCATCGAGCTCATCGAATCGACTCGGATACATCTCTACTACAGCACCGCCTTGCGACTTCGGCACGCAACGAAACTCGCGCTCACACACAACATGTCGCTCTACGACGCGCTATTCCTGCAGCTCGCCCGTGAGCTCGAGTGTCCGCTTGTCACCTCGGATCGGCGCGCCTTCGGCAATATCGACACGCCAGTCGAGATTCGGCTCATCTAGCGAGAGAGTCGGCGACGGGCGCGGCGTCGTAGTTGCGGCGGTCACGGCCCCCTACGTCTCCTTCAGCTCTGCGATGACGCGCTCGACGGTCTCGGCGTCGGAGTTCGTGTCCTCCGCAAGGAAGGCGACGTCTTCGGTCGTGGGCGCGTAGCTTCCGGGCGCGTGTGAGAGTGCGTTGCGAATGTAGCTGCGACGCAGGCGCGCGAGGTCGAAGTCCTTCGCGCGGATCTGCTCCGGGCGCTCGGGGATCACGATCGCCTTGCCAGGCACGTTGTCAGCGGGATCGCCCGCGCGCACCTCCACGCCCATCGCGCGCGCGAAGTTCAGCTGCGCCCAGTGGTGCTTGCCCGCGCCCGTGTACTCGGTCTCCTGCACGACCACGGTCGCTTCGCGCGGCAGGTCATGCGCGAGTGACAGCGCTGCCGCCATGGCGGTGTTGCCCGACGGACCGCGCTCGAGCCCTTCCAGTTTTGACATCGCCTCGGTCACGTAGAAGACCTCGCCCTGGGTCACGGTGAGGTAGCGGTCCATGTAGCGCAGCGAGCGGGCAGCGTTGCGCGGGACATCGGCGCGGTCGGGCCACGTCGCGAACGGCACGCCAAAGCCCGTGTGGCCCGTTGTGAAGCTCTTGCGGTTGAAGTCGGTATCGCTCGCCATGTGGAGGCCCGAAAGGTCGACAGACGCGCTCACGATCTCTGTCTCCGCCGCGCCTGCGCGCTTGAGTCCGCGCGCGGTGCCGGTCGTGTTCCCGCCGCCCGCATGCGTGATCACGACGTGCGTAGGCGGCGCCCCCGTGAGCTCGACCATTTCGGCTGCGATCTCGGCGCCGAGCGTCTCGATGCCCGACACGCCGAACGACGAGTACAGCGATGCTGCGAAGTATCCGGTCTGGTCGAGGAGCTCGAGCATGTGGCTGAAGAGTTCCGGACCCACCGTCATCTGGATGACCTCGGCGCCGAACGCCTCGCAGATGCGGCTCTTCTCGATGATCTCGGGCTGACCGATATGGGATGAGTCGAACGCCTCCTGACAGATGATGCAGGCGAGGCTCGCCCGCGCGGCTTGGCTCGCGACCGCGGCACCGTAGTTGCCCGACGTCGCGGCTATCACGCCCGCGTAGCCCTTCTTGCGCGCGACGTGGATACTCACGCTCGCCCGGCGGTCCTTGAACGAGCCGGCCATGTTCGCGGCTTCATCCTTCACGAAGAGCCGCGCGCCCATCCCGGGCTCTGCGTACGAGCGAACGAGGTCGGTAAGGTTCCGGAGCTCGAGCAGCGGCGTATTGCCCACACCCGCAAGCGTCTGGATGCGGGTGATGTCGGCGAGCGAGTAGCCGTGCGCAGACATCATGCCCTCGTAGTCGAAGGCGATCGGACTTCGCTCGAACTCGGCATAGTCCATGCCGAGGGCGCGCTTCATGATCTCGCCACGGCGCGCCATGATCTCGTCGACGCGCGTCACCACCACGCTTCACCGCCCGACGCCTCGTCGGAGGTGGGTGTGCTCGCGGCGTCTTGAGCCACGGACGCCTCAGCCGCCCGACTTGCTGCGAGCCTCGCCCGCAGGTCGCGCCCCACGTGCACGAGCTCGGGCGTCGGCTCGCCGAACGTGTGCGTGTAGCCTGGGTTCACCGCGGAGAGTCGCCCGGTCACCGCGCGGCCGGTCATCGTCTCGATCTCGACCTCCTCGCCCAGCGCCGCCGCTCGGCGGGCGAACCCCTTCACCCACATCACGAGCGGTTTCTCTGCAGTCTCGGGCGGAAGTCCGCTCGCCCGCTCGGCAGGCTCGAGCAGGACCGCTTCGACCTCGACCCAGTCGCCCGCGTTGCAGCGGGTCGCGTCCGGCATCGCGCAAACCCCCTAAACGCTCGGAGCCCAGAACCTCGGCAGCGGCAGATCGACGACCGTGAGCATGCCGGCCGGCGCCGCACCGATGAGCGGGATGTAGTTGCCCGTGCTTGCGTACGTACCCTTGCCGCCGGGTATCTCCGGGTTCGTGGCCATGTTCACATCGGGATCGCCGAAGACGCGAATGTAGTCGCCGGTGCTCACGCCCTCCATCTCAGGGTGAATCTGCTGCGGGTGGACGAGCTCGATCTTGAGCTCGCCGTTCGTGTACCCACACCCGATCTGCTTGCAGCCAGCAACGTCTCCGGCCGCGACAGTGACGTGCGGCGTGGAGCGCTCGACAGTCGTGACAATGGGCTCGCGCGTCTCCTCGATGCGGTCGATCTTCCAGCCGAGGGCTTTGGCGATGAGGTGGATCGACTCGGGGAAGCCGATGTGGCCGACAATCGTGCCGTCGGCGACGCCACGCTCGAACTCCTCGACGGTCGTTCCAACACCCTGAGTCTTCATGACTGTGGGCCCGAAGGGTGACAGGTCGTTCACTCGCTGCGCCTCGATGCGATCCACGCTGAGGGAGATCGACGTCCACATCACGATGAGCGCATCCAGGATGAAGCCAGGGTTCACACCAGTTCCAAGGATCGAGACGCCGTACTCCTTGGCCAGCTTGTCGAAACGGTCGGCCCACTCGGGATCGCTCGCCCACGGAAACGCGAGTTTCTCGGCGATGCAGAGCACGTTCGCGCCCGCTCTCACGCTCGGTTCGACCTGATCCGTGATCTCGTGCAAGAAGCTCTGCGTGCAGACACAGACGACGTCGGGGTTCTGGGCGAGGACCCGCTCGAAGTCGGTCGTCATGCGCACGTCGCACTGGCGCCCAACCAGTTCGCCGACCGTCTTCCCCTCCTTCGCCGGATTCGTGACGATGGCGCCGACGAGTTCGATGTCTCTAGGCCGATCGAGGATGTAGCCGAGGAGCCCCTGCCCCATCATTCCCGTGCCCCATACGGCGACCTTGATCATCCGGGCTCCTTCCCGAGCGTCCCGAGCGCATGCAAAAGCCGTGCGCGTCTATGCAACGATAGCGCACCGCGCGTGCAGCGAAACGGTGTGGTGACCAAACGGGCGCTGGCGTCGCGCCGCGTTCCCCTCTATCCGCCGCCAAGCAACGGCGTGTCGTTCGTGACGGGATACGACGTGATCGGTGCCACGGCGTTGCCCGCCGGGTCCTGCAGCTTGGGCGTCCCTGGCGTGTAGCTCAAGACCACTTTGTCAGGAGTGAAGACCGGGACTTTGAGATGCAGACTGACGGTCGCCCCCGAGATCGTGACGGAATCCGGGGTCTTCGGCGTGCCCGAGACGACTATCGAGAACGCCTCCGGTGCGGGCACCGACGATGCGTCGAGGGATTCGCTGTAGGTGAGCGTGAGGAGCGCGCCGATCACCTTCGCCGAGGAGAACACCGGTACAACGGTATCGATCACGTAGGTATAGGAGTACACGCTCGAGGTGTGTCCCGCCCGATCCACAGCGATCGCCTTCAGAGTGAGAGAGCTCGAGACGGTGACGGGGCCGGTGTAGAGGGTGGATGAGGCCGTCGGCGTCGAGCCGTCAAGGGTGTAGTACATGCTCGCTTGCTCGCTCGGAGTCAGCGTCACGGTGCGGGCCGACGAGTAGAGGCCTCCCGCAGGGTCGGCGGCAAGCGTCGGCGCTATCGTATCCACGCCAAACCTGGTCGTCGCGGTTCCCTTGTTGCCCGCGCGGTCGGTCGCGGTGACGACGATCGTGTGCGAGCCGTCAGCAAGTGGACCGAGCACTCCCCCGCTTCGAACGCTCGACGTCGCGCCGTCCACCACGACCGCAACCTGAGCTGTCGCGTCATCGATGGCGTACGTGAAGGGTGGTGACGCGTTGCTATAGGACGAGCCGTTCACGGGGCTGCTGAGCGAGACTACCGGCGCTTTCGTGTCGAGCGTGACCACGAGCGTGCGGACGGCGCTCGAGCCCGTCCTCGCGATCGCCTGCACTTTGACGACGTTCCTGCCGGTCCTGAGCCGGAGCGTGCCCGTCTTCCAGGAATAGCGATTCTTCCCCGCCGAGCTCAGACGTGCGTTCACCGCCGAGGCGGTTCCCACCTTCACGGTCACACGCGTGACGCTCGGTCCGGTGGCAAGACCCGAGAACGAAAGCTTGCTCGCGCGGGTGTAGTAGACCGAGGACCGCGTCGGTTTGAGGACCGTCACCGTCCATCTCGACGCGGCGACAGCCGTATGCGGGAAGACCAGGGACAGGACGAGCGCGAGTGGGACAAGCTGACGTAGCGTGCGCATAGGTGGGTCTCCTCCCGACTGCGAGGAGCGCTGTGGCGTCGTCACTCCCCAAGGGCCCTCATTCTCGGCGCCCGTCCTCGACGCCCAGATAGTCGAGGTTGTTCCCCAGCATGACAGCGGCAAAACGTTGGGAGCCGGCCCCGAAGGACCGGCTCCCTTCTCGCATCCCGCGAGTACGGGAGCGGGGGTCTTGGATTCTGTGCGGTCTACCTCACGATCACCGTCCTCGGAGCGCTCGTGCTCACCGAGTGCGTCGCATCCACGTGAGTGACGGTGATCCTCCACGTGCCGGCAGCGAGTGCGAGCTTGCCCGCGAAGGCGGTCCTACCCGCCACGACCTTGAGGGTGACGGTCTTGGTGGCTACCACCCTGCCTCTGACGATCTTCTGCGCGACGACCTTCACGGTCGTGGCGCTCGTGTGCTTCGGAGCAAGGGTGCCCGCGACCGTCACAACCCGGCGTGCGACCTTCACCGTGAAGGCGACCTTGGCCTTGGGGAGGAAGCTCCAGGCCGCAGAGGTCGAGGTGTCGTAGAGTTCGTCGCCTACGAAGCGGGCCCGTACGTACGTGCGGCCGGAGGCGGCGTAGTTCTTGAGGCTTGCCGCATACTCGCCGGACTTGCCGGGGACGGGCGCCATCGTGGCGACCTGGCTCCACGTCACGCCGTCCGTACTCGTCTCGAGCACGACCGTGCGACCCGGAAGGACGGTGCCGCTGGCGTCGGTGAGCCGAGCTACGACACCTGCGGCCTTGCCGTAGGCGGTCGGCACGATCTTCTTCACGAGCACGATTGAGGTCGCCCGGTTCACGGTCGCCGGCTCGGCGAGCGCGATCGGCGAGAGCGAGGTCAAAGTGCCGGTGATCGTGTGGTTCATGAGGTCGACGGTGACGGGCACGTCCTGCCACCCGTTGTTCTTCCAGTGCTTGAGCTTGAGGTTCTTCGCCCGCGCGTCGGGGATGGACGGGTCGTAGGGGAAGGTGATCTCGATGGTGCCGGTGAACGTGCCCGTGAAGGAGACGTCCCAGTAGTCGCCCAGGAACTTGAAGGTCGCATCGGCGTCGTGCGGAGGCTTGTCGGTCATCGTGACCACGAGCTCGCCGGGCTTCGTAACGTTGGAGAACACCGCCTTGACGGGCGTTGTGCCGCCGTCAGGCGCCGGGACGTTCACTGTCTGAGTAACGTTCGTGCCGGTAGAAACGTTGCCGGACCCTTCCCCGGAAGGCATCGTAACTTCGAGTGCAGCGCCCTTGGCCGACGCGTTGCCCGCCACATCGACAGCCACAATCGCGAACGAGTGCACTGAGCCGGGAACAAGACCCAGCTTCGTGAAGGTCGTACCCGCCACCGAGCCGATCTTCAGAGTGCCGTCGTAGACGTCGTAGGAGGCCATGCCGGACGACGCCGAGGCCCCGGCGGCAGGCGCGTCGGTCGACGCGGACCACGAAAGCGTCACCGAGTCAGCGGTGAGGGTGGTGTACGACAGAGCGGTCGGGACACTCGGGGCCGTGCGGTCGATCCTCGCGACCGCGCTCCCGGACGCGGAGAGGTTCGCGGCGTCGGTCGCCGAGAACGTCACCGTCGTCTGTCCCTCGGCGCTCACGGACACGACCGCCGTCTGCGGTGAAGTGCCCGTCTGGGGCGCGCCGCCGCTGTGCGAGAGGGTCACGTTGCCGGAGTTGTCGGCTGCGGTGATCGTCACGCTCACCGTGCCAGCGTTCGTCCAGCCGGACGGCGAGACAAAGGCGCTCACGGTCGGCGGGGTCGTGTCGGTCTGGCCGCCGCCTCCACCGCCTCCACCGCCACCGCCACCGCCACCGCCGCCGCCGCTCTGCATCGTCACGGAGCGCGGATCGCTTTGCGCCGACGCGTTGCCCGCGGCATCCACGGCGGCAACCGTGAAGGAGTAGGTGGCGCCGGCGCTCAGCCCGGTGCTCACCGTGTATGAGGTGCCGGCCACGTCGGCGATCTTGATCCCGCCCTTGAAGACCCGGTAGCCGGCAGGGCCCGAGCCGGTCGGATCGGGCACCGGTGCCCAGGTGAGCACGACCGAGGTCTGCGTGATCGCGGACGCCGTGGGCGTGTCGGGCTTGGAGGGAGCGGTCTTGTCGATCCGCACGTAGATGGTCTTCTCGGACTCCACGTCGCCGTTGTTGTCCGAAGCGTGGTACTTGATCGTCGTCGTGCCCTCTTCGGTGAACTTGGGCAAGACGACAGAGGCGTCGGCGGAGTAGTCGGGCACCAACGGGCCGCTCGGGCCTTGCACGGAGTAGTCGATCCGCGTGATGCCCTCTCCGCTGAGAGAGACCGCAGTGAGGGTCACCGTCACGTCGCTGCTCCACCATTCGGAGGCAGGCTTCGCAGGATCGTAGGTCGGCGTCGTGACGGGCGGGTTCGGCACGCGCCAGTACAGCACAGTCCAGTCACTGTCGACGTCGCCTATCTGAGCTCCGCCGAACGTGCCAGGTTGTATGTCGACCGTCTTGTCGTCGCCGGGTCCGCCGGGCTTCGAGAAGTCCGCGACCCACACACCCGCGACAGCATCAACAACTCGGATGGCCCAGCCATCGGTTCCATGGGCCCAGACCATCACGCTGGCCCCTGGCGCAGCGGTGCCCGAGACGGTGTCAGCTCCTGCGTCGACGAGGGACAGCGCGAGTGCGACGACCACGTGGTCCTTCGTGGTGACCCCGTCCGTGACCGTGATCAAATCGCCGGCCTTGATGTCGTAGGCAACATCCCGCAGCTCGAAGTTGCCGCTCGCGTCCGCCACAACCTTCTGCAGGAAGACCGGACTGGCGGGATTGCCGACCGTGACGGTTACTTCAGCTCCAGCCAACCAATCCCAGCCTGCTACGTTGTCAAGGTCCGGATCGACTTCGAACGCCGGATTGGGCACGTGCCAGTCCGCCGTAGTGTTGTCGTCTTCCGCGTCGTACTGAGCCGCGCCGCCCGACGTCCCCCGGATGATATCGAACGCACCCGTGAAGTCGGTCGTCCACACACCCGACCCGTCGGCGACGACATTGCGTCCGGGATCCGGATCCCCCTCATCGACCCACACGGTGACCCATATGTCGCTCCCTGGCTCGGCGGTACCCGAGACAACATCGCTCTCGGGATCGACACCTGTCACGGCCACGCTCGTGACGGTCGTGTCTTTGCTGGTCGTACCGTCGGTCAGCGAGACGTGGACGCCCACCTTGATGTCGAAGGGCAGCGTCGGGGTGTCGAAGTAGCCGTCCGACTGGACCGTCGCAGTCGCGACGTGTGTCGGCCCGGCGGGATCCTCGAGGCTGATGGTGACCACCGCGCCGGCAGGCCAGTCCCAGGCTTGGATCCAGTCGTCGACGGGATGGGCCGAGAACGTCGGCAGCGGAAGATTCCAGTCGGCAAACGTGCGGTCGCCATCCTCGTCCTGCTGGGAGGCGGCTCCCCCCGTGCCGAGGACGATGTCGTGTGCGCCTGTGAAGTCGGTGGTCCACACGCCCGAGGCGTTGGCGAAGACCTCGCGCCCGACGTCGGCATCCCAGATCTCGACGACGACACGACTGTTCGCCTCGGCTGTGCCCGACAAGATGTCGGTGTCGACATCGATGCTCGTGACCGCCACCGCCGTCACCGTAGTGTCCTTAGAGGACGTGCCGTCCACGACCGTGATGTGGTCGCCCGCCTTGATGTCGTAGCCGATGTTCTCGAAGCTGCAATAGCCGTAGCTACCGACGACAGCGGTGACTTCAACCGACGTCCCATCGACAGTGAGTGTTGCGATCGCGCCCGGCTCCCATTCCCAGCAATCGACGTTGTCATAGTCCCGGTGGACCACGAGGCTCGGGTTTGGCACGTGCCAGTCGGCGACCGTACAATCCCCATCCAAGTCCTCCACGAATGCGCTGCCGTCACTCCCGGGCACGATGTCCCAGAGCACCTTCTCGTCATCACGGGGACCTTCTGTGCTGAAGTCCGCACTCCACGTGCCGCCGACCATGTCGGGCCAGCGCACGACCCACTCGTCGAGATCGGTATAGACGTCCACCCCGACCGGACCCAGAGAAGCGCTACCTGTCACGGTGTCCGCGAC
>CAYGYT010000045.1:0-6934 GCA_964354215.1 uncultured Eubacteriales bacterium
CTTGCCGAGGAGCCCGCCGAGGCCGGAGTCGGAGTCGCTTCGCCCGAGCTGACGCCGACGGGCGTGCCCCGCGCTCCGGTGTGGCGCCCCGAGCCCGCATCTCAGCGCGACTTGCTGCTCTTTCACACCTCGGCATACGTCTCGGCGGTGCAGGCAGCGAGCGTCAACCCGCTGCACGAGGCGCCCTCGATGGGCCTCGGCGACGGCGACACGCCGCCGTTCTTCGGCATGCACGAAGCGGCCGCCCTAGCGGTTGGCGGCACGATGCTCGCGCTCGACGCCGTGCTGGCCGACAAGGCTTCGCGGGCGTTCAATCCTGCGGGCGGGCTCCATCACGCCCAGCGCAATCGTGCCTCGGGCTTCTGTATCTACAACGACTGCGCTATCGCGATCGAGCACGCGACACGGGAACGCGACGGGCTGCGCATCGCCTACGTCGACATCGATGCCCATCACGGCGACGGGGTCGAGGCGGCGTTCCATGCCCGAAAAGACGTGCTCACGCTCTCCGTACACGAGAGTGGCCGCTATCTCTTTCCCGGAACCGGAGGCGCCGACGACATCGGCGAGAGCGCGGGAGTCGGCTACACCGTCAACGTGCCCCTGCCGCCCGGGGCCGACCCGCCGTGCTACGAGCTTGTCTTTCGCGAGATCATCCAGCCAGCGGTCCGCCATTTTGACCCGGACGTGATCGTGGCTCAGATCGGAGCGGACTCGCACGTCGCCGACCCACTCACTCACCTCAGGCAGACGGTCGCCGGGCACGTCGCCCTCGTCGGCCGGATCATCGCTCTGGCCGAAGAGTCGTGCGACGGTCGCATTGTCCTTACGGGCGGCGGCGGCTACGAGCCCTTCTCGGTCGTGCCCCGCATCTGGGCAGGCGCGATGGCCGTGCTGATGGGCAGCGACGTGCCATCGCACCTGCCGCCGGCGTGGATTGCTGCGGCCCAGGATGCCGCCGCCTCCTACGGGCTCATCCTCCACGCACCCCAAAGCACCTTCGACGAACCCGAGGGGAGCGCCGCGAGCGCCGACGTCTCGGCCGCCTCCTCCGACTTCCACTCGAGCGAAACCGCGCTCCTGCTCACACAGCAGGCGGTGAACCGCGTACGAGCCGCGTCGCCCTTGCTCGGCGGCGGGCGCTAGAGCGGCGAGAGCGCCGCTACCCGGCGTCAGCCGCAGTCAGGGCGCGGGCGATCTCGGCGGCAAGACGCACGTTGTTGTAGACGAGTTGCTTGTTCGCCCGCTCGCTCTCACCGCCCGACAACTCGTGAATGCGCGCGAGCAGGAACGGCGTCACGTCCTTGCCGCGCACGCCCTGCGTCTCGGCGTCGTGCAGCGCGCGGTCGATGATGCCGCCGAGCCACTCCGGATCGAGCTCGTCGGCCGCCGGGATCGGGTTCGCGATGACAACGCCGCCGGTCAGCCCCAGCTCGCGCCGCGCTCGCAGGACGCGAGCGACGTCCTCGGCAGTCTCGACTCGCGTATCGACCGCGTGCCCGCTCGTGCGCGTGTAGAAGGCGGGGAACTCGTCGGTGCGATACCCGAGCACCGGCACGCCGTGGGTCTCGAGCACCTCGAGCGTGAGTCCGATGTCGAGGATCGACTTCGCGCCCGCGCACACGACTGCGACGTTCGTCCGCGCGAGTTCGAGCAGGTCCGCGCTCACGTCGAACGTCCGCTGCGCACCCCGGTGCGCGCCGCCGATGCCACCCGTGGCGAAGACGCGGATTCCCGCAAGGGCGGCGACGAGCATGGTCCCTGCGACCGTTGTCGCGCCATCCTCGCCCCGAGCCACGATCGTCGCGATGTCGCGACGGCTCGCCTTGACGACACCCTCGGGACCCGCTTGAGCCAGATGCTCGATCTGCGCCTCGGTGAGACCGACCGTGAGCCGTCCTCCGAGTATCGCGATCGTCGCGGGGACGGCGCCCGCATCGCGAGCTGTCTTCTCGGCGGTCAGTGCACACTCAACGTTCACTGGATACGGGAAGCCGTGAGAGATGATCGTGGACTCGAGCGCGACAACCGGCGAACCTGCCGCGAGACTCTGTGCGACCTCAGGGGAGACGTCGAGGGACAGCGGCCGATCGTTCACGGGAGGATTGCTTCCATGCGACTCCTCGCACGCTCGAGACTCATCTGCGCGCTCACCGTGTCCTCGCTCTCGAGCGCCATCGCAGCGCACGCCGAGCCGAACGCGGCCGCCTCCGGCGTCGGCCATGCCTCGAGCCTCGCATAGGCCACTCCCGCTGCGAAAGCGTCGCCAGCTCCCGTAGCATTCTGAACCTGGGCGACGGTGGCGGAAGCGAGGTGGCCGGAGCCGGAGGCGTCGGCCCACGCCACGCCGAACGCCCCCGTGGTCACGAACGCAGCCCTCACGCCACGCGCGACCAGCTCGCGAGCCGCTGCTTCGGCGTCGTCGCGGTTGCGTACCTCTCGGCCGAGCAGCACACCTGCCTCGAACCCGCTCGCCTTGACGGTGTCGAGGAGCGGCAACACCGGCACCGCTCGAGGAGCCTTCGCCACCGAGACCGCGTCGAGCACGAGCGGGACGCGCGTGTTCTCACCGAGCCAGACGAGCGATTCGGCGGGCAGATTCGTGTCGGCGACCACGAGATCGGCCGCGTCCAGGATGTGCACCCGCATCTGGAGGGTCTCCGGAGTCAGCGCATCGAGCGTGCGCATATCCGAGAGCGCGAGCGCCATGTCGCCGCATTCATCCATGATCGAAATGTAGACGGAGCCGGGGAGCTCGGGGACCGTGAGTGACCCCTCGATCCCGATGCCCGCGTCTCGGCACTCCTGCAGAAGCGTGCGCGCGTTGTCATCCCCGCCGAAGACCGTCACAAGATGGGTTTCGACACCGAGGCGCGTGAGATTCTCGGCGATATTGCGAACAACACCACCCGCGCTCATACGCACGTGGCCCGGATTCGAGTCGCGGAAGATCAGGGGCGCGTCAGCGAGGCCGGCGATGTCGGTGTTGGCGCCGCCGACAACGACGACGCGCCAGACGCCCGCTTCCCGAGCGTGCGTGTGTTCTGTCCCCTTGGTCACCTGCTTACGTTCCCGTCTCCGTGCGTCGGCATTCCTGCCGACGTCATCGCCACACGTTCGCGGGCGTCGGCCACGCGAACGAATCGCCCGGTACCTTCATTCCGCCGCTCACAACTCCTTAACCCTCCCCTTACCTGAGCCACACGAGAGTCGGTCGATTCGGACGTACATTCCTTCTGAGCACGCAACACACAACGCCCTGGCATGCAGACAGCCCGACCGAGTGAAGGGGAACGTCATGGCCGCAAAGACCGAGTGCCATCCGGATCGCATGAATCTCGAGCGCCTGGCTGCGCGCGCGTTCGTCGTCGGCGGCGGGATCTTCTGGGTCATCGCCGCATTTGCGGCTCCGTATGTGTACGGCCGCAGCGGCGCGACCGTCGCCATCCAGACCGCGATCTACCCGTTCGTAGCGACGGCAGCGATACTTGTCATTGGTTGGACCTACGAGCGTATGGCCGCGGTGCTCCTCCTCGCAGGCGCCGCCGGTGTTGCCGTGTGGGGCGTGCTCTTCGGCTGGGAACTCGGAGTCTGGATACTCATGTCCACCGTGTTGATCGCCCCGATCACGATCGCGGCCGTTCTGTTCCTCCTCGCGAGCCGGATGCAGGAGGTGTGCTCGCTCCCTCAGCCCGCGCAGAAGGAGCAGCCCGTTCCCGCACCCTCGCAGCTGCGCGCGTAGTCCTCAAGGAACGCTAACAGAAGCGAAACCGTCCGCGAACCAACAAGGGCTCCATCACCCCTATATTCCTAGTAGATAGAAAGACCCGGCGACACCGTGTGAAAGGAGAGGACGATGACCGCACTGGCAGCAGTCCTCATAGTTGGTGGACTTCTCTTCGCGATCCTGTTCGTGGTCGGCACGGTCGTCTTCTTCGGCATGCTGATCCACGCCGAGTGGAGTCACGCCCGCACACATCGCGCCGAGAAGACTGCGACCGTTCCCGAGCCGCACACCCTGCCGGCTCACACGTCTCCCGAGCTCGTCAAGCTCACCGCGTAGTACACAGACACCCCATTGGCCGCCGGAGCCGAGGCACTCATCCGGCACACCATGAAGGGCCTCGGACGTCTCCCCCCGAGGCCCTTGGTGCGCTCTCGGGAGTTCCTCGCGCAGCAGCGGCGCGCGTGCGAGGATCCGCTCGAACACACGGAGGCGATGGCGGGAGGCGGGCGGCGGGCGGCGCGCATCAAGCAGCCACCACTGCGAGCCGATACCCCACGGTGAGGACTCGTCCAATCCGGAGGGCTCGATGTCGAAGCGTGCTTCGCTGCTCACGCGGGTCGCTGGGGTGATCGCCCTCATCGGCGGCGTCTACGTCGCCTGGGCTTCGTGGGCAGCCACTGCGACCTCCACCTCGGGCCCGTTCCGACTGCTCGACTTCGCCGCCCCGGGCAGAGGCATTGCCTTCGCAGACGATCTCGCAGCCTCGTTCAGCAGCGAGCTTGCCCTCCCGCGGCTTCTTGTGACTGAGCCGCTCGTCTGGCTCGGCGTCGCGCTCGTGCTCGCGCCTACCGTCTACCGGCGGATCCGGCACAACGGAACTCCGCGCGATCCGGCGTATGCCAGCTACGCCTACGTGGAGTGTCCGGAATGCCGCCACGTGGTGCCGATGAGCTCGAAGTGCTGCCCCCTATGCGGCGCGCAGCTCTTCGCCCCATGGGCGAACACGTCCCAGGCCGCTGCGAGCACCCCTGCTCGTCGCGGATAGCAACGCCCGTCAGGCCCCGCGAGCGGCCAGCATGTCGCGCAAGCGAACGGCGTCTGCGGGCGCGTGGCCCCCGGCGTCGTTGTTGAAGTACACGTACGCGTCGCGCCCGGCGTTCGACTGCTCGGACAGGAAGTCCACCCACTGCAGCAGCGCCGGCTCAACGTAGGCCCCGTGGTAGCCGGCGAGCCCGTGGAAACGCACGTACACGAACGGTGCGGTCGTGGTGAAGTCGACGGGCATCCGGTCGCTGCTCACCTGCACGTGCGCCACGTCGTGCGTGCGCAGAACCTCGTAGGTCTCCTCGGCAAGCCACGATTCGTGGCGAAACTCGATCGCCTGCCGGACGTCGCGCGGTAGCTCGGAAAGGAACGCGTCAAGCAGCCCAACGTCGATCTGGACGTCCGGCGGCAGTTGCCAGAGCATCACATCGAGTTTCTCGCCGAGGAGCCGCATACGCTCGGTGAAGGCGCGCACGGACTGACCGGCATCCTGAAGCTTGCGGAAGTGCGTGACGAAGCGGCTGCCCTTCACGGCAAAACGGAATCCCGCAGGCGTGTGATCGTGCCATGCCCGAACCATAGCCTCGCTCGGCATGCGGTAGAAGGTAGCGTTGATCTCGACCGTGGAGAGCCGAGAGGCGTAGTAGGCGAGCCGTTCCGACGACTTCAGCCCGTCCGGATAGAAACAGCCCGCCCAATGGTCGTAGGACCAGCCGCTCGTGCCGATCCTGACGACACCGGGCATGCTCGTCGGCCTCCCGCGCCTCAGTCGATGGGGAGCTTCTCAAGACGGCACTGGTACGACGCGTACGCGGCGTCGCGCAAGAAGGCTCGTACCCTCAGGCGCCCGATAGCGAGAAAGCTCACCGGGGCGAACTTGTACTGGATGTGTATCCGAGCCCACGATCGGACCCGTTGACCCGGGCTCAGCTGCGCGAGCTGGGCGCGTTGGGCCGATGTGAGGCGCCGGAACCGCAGGAAGGCCCCTGCGAGGGCGGCGCCCACGATGCGGCGTATGGAGTAGAAGCGCTTGTATGCCTCGAGCACCAAGGCCTGCATCTCGGTGGGCGACATCTCGCGGGGTCTGACGACCACGTGCATTCCGTCGTAGAGGGACAGGTCTTCAGCCGCATCGAACAGCAGATTGCCCTCGTCGGTGTGACGTCGAGTGCGCTTCGTGCCGGGCAGAGGTGTCTCGAACAGGTACTGGAGCGAGGTGACGTACTTGCGTGCGTACCCGCCGTTGCGCCTGACGACCTCGCGGCTGTCCTCGGCAAACGCGATGAACATGCCGTGCACGAGCAATCCGTAGCGGCGCATCGCCTTGAGGGCAGTGGCCATATGCGAGCTGTCAATCCCCTTGTTGAGACGCTCCAGGTCAGCATCGTCGGCGGACTCGATCCCCACGCATACCACGGTGACGCTCGCGGCCTTCTTGAGCAGTCGGAGCAGCTCTTTGTCAAGACGGCCGTCGCGCGTGAACACCGAGTCTGCGCGGATCTGTGTCACGAGCATGTGGGCGAAACCACGATCGACCACCGCCCGGAGTAGATCCTTGAACGCGGTCTTGTTCGCGGCAGCGTTGTCGTCGATGAGAAACGCCGTGGAATACCCAGCTTCGGCGGCTTGGAAGAGCTCCTCCACGGTCTGATCGCGGCCCCGCGTGACGTATCGGGGCCAGATCTCGCACACTTCGCAGAAGTCGCAGCGGCTCGGGCAGCCGCGTGCCCGCCACACCGAGGCGACCGACGCCTTCTCGGCCTCGTGGATGAGCGAGCGGTCCACGAGCGGCAGTGCGTCGAGTTCGAGCCGGGTGAGCTGGACTTGCGGAGGACCCGATCGGATCACTCCTTCCTCGCGCCACATGAGGCCGGGGATGTCGGCCAGGGTTTCGTCGCTTGCGCGTGCGAGCACGCCCAGGAGACGCGGGAGTGTGAGCTCGGCCTCACCCTTGAGCACGAGATCGGCGCCGAGCGCGAAACTGCGCGCCGGGTCGCAGGTCGGCTCCGGTCCGCCGAGCAGGATGGTGGCCCGGGGGTTCTCGGCACGAGCGCGCTTCATGAGCTCGCCCGTTCGCGGCATGGTGCAGGTGATGGCCGAGAAGCCGACCACGTCCGCCTCGCGCACCCACTCCCAGTCGACCGAGTCCTTGCCGCTCACGTC
>CAYGYT010000045.1:7034-9460 GCA_964354215.1 uncultured Eubacteriales bacterium
GGGGTGAGCACAGCGGGCCGAGCCTCGCAGCACGACGCGACGAACGGTCTGCTCGAGCTCGCGGGCGGAGCTCGTGCGGCCCGCGCGGCCCGGGGCTACCCGCCCAGTTTGCGCGCAAGCAGCTCGTTCACGACCTTGGGGTTTGCCTGGCCGCCCATCTCGCGCATGACCTGGCCGACGAAGAAGCCCATGAGCCCGGTCTTGCCGCCGCGGTAGGCCGCGACTTGGCCGGGATTTGCGGCGATCACACGGTCCACGACCTCTTCGATCGCAGTGGTGTCGCTCACCTGCTTCATGCCTTTGAGCTCGACGATGGCACCGGGCGCGTCTCCGGTGGCGGCCATCTCCGCGAACACATCCTTGGCCTGCTTGCTCGAGATAATGCCGTCCTCCACGAGCTCGACGAGTTCGGCGACCATGCTCGGCACGATGCGCGACTCCGTGACCGCGATAGCTTCGGCGTTCAGGTACGCCGAGAGGTCGTTTAGCATGACATTGCTGATCGCCTTCGCACGCTCGAGCCCGGCGATCGTCACGGCGCTCTCGAAGAACTCGGTCATGTCGAGGTCCTCGGTGAGAACGGTTGCGTCGTGCGAGCGCAGCCCGAAGTCGCGCATGAATCGCGTGCGGCGAGCGTCCGGCAGCTCGGGCAGCTGCCCTCGGATGTTCTCGATGTAGTCCGTGGAGAACTCGAAGGGCACCATGTCGGGCTCGGGGAAGTAGCGGTAGTCGTGCGCCTCTTCCTTGCTGCGGAGCGCGCTCGTGCGCTTCGCGCCGGCGTCCCAGTGGCGCGTCTCCTGCACAACCCGGCCGCCGCCGTCGACCATGTCGGCCTGCCGCACGATCTCGTAGGCGAGCGCGTCGGCAAGCGACTTGAACGAATTCATGTTCTTGACCTCGGACTTCGTGCCGAGGTCGGTCTCACCACGACGGCGGATGCTCACGTTCCCGTCAACGCGCAGCGAGCCCTCTTCCATGTTGCAGTCAGAGATGCCGAGGGTAAGCCACGTGAGCCGAAGCTTCTGCGCGAACCGGCGCGCCTCCTCGGGCGTGCGGATGTCGGGTTCGGTCACGAGCTCGATGAGCGGCGTGCCGGCGCGATTGAAATCGACGAGCGAGTGCGTCGCGCCCGCGAGACGCCCCTCGCTGCCACCAACGTGGATCATCTTGCCGGTGTCTTCTTCGAGGTGGATGCGCGTGATGCCGATGCGCGTCGTGTACTCGTCGTCGGTCGCACCATCGAGGGTCGCGCGGTCGACGCGCTGTGCCACTGCAGCGGTTCCCTCGATCTCGATGTCGACCCACCCGTGCTCGCAGAAGGGCAGGTCGTACTGGGAGATCTGGTAGTCCTTTGGCATGTCGGGATAGAAGTACTGCTTGCGATGGAAGAGGCTGTACGGCGCGATCTGGCAATTCGTGGCGAGCCCGGCGAGCACGGTAAGATCGATCGCGTGCTGGTTCGGCACCGGAAGCGCTCCCGGCATCCCCAGACACACCGGGCACACGCGCGTATTGGGCTCCCCGCCAAAGGCCACCGGGCAGCCGCAGAACATCTTCGTGCGGCTCGCGGTGAGCTCGGTGTGTATCTCGAGGCCGATGACGGCCTCCCAGCGCTCGAGGACCTCCTCGAGACGCGATCTCGTCGCGGTGTTGGCAGTGCTCTCGGCCACCGGCGCGGCCTCCCTGTCTGTCGCACGCGCCGTGATGCGGGGCGGGCAGATGAACCGCCCGCACCGCCTCACGCGCTGCCTTCGTACGGTGCAGACGATTCTACTGGAAGCACTCGATGGCATGCTCGTGAAGCGGCGCCAAGCGCGCCGCTTCGGCTGCCAACCGTCGCGCTACACGGCGTGTGGGCGTTGTCCGCCCGCAGCCGCCGCCTCCTGCCCGAAGGCCTCTCGGACCTCGTGCGTGGAGAGATACCACGCCATAAGCGCGCTCACAACGCCGCTGACTGCCGCCGTGGCAGCCGTCTGCGTCATGAAGAGCATGACGATCGAGCCCGCGACACCGAGCAGGTACGTCGCAACGCCGAGGGGCCAGGCCCACGCCTTCACGCCGAATGCGCCGATGCCGTAGGCAATCCCCATCACGCCGAGAAGCGCAAGGCCCGCACCCATCGCGTACAAGACACTCGACGAGATGGAGACCACATCGCCTCTGAGCCACGAAGCCTCGAGGAACTCGAGACTCGCGATGTTGAAGTAGCCGAGCGCTACGCCGATCTGAGCCAGCCCGAGGATGATGGCGACCACCGCCACAAATGTGATACCAGCTGGACGCTTCATCGTCGGCCTCCTTCCTCACTCTAGGCCGTCGATTCGTGCGTCACCGAGGCACCCGGTTCCCGGTGCCTGCATGATGCAGATACCCGCATCGGGGCACCCTGTCCCGCATCTTGCGGGGCCGTCCGACGAGCGGTCGCG
>CAYGYT010000045.1:9560-11064 GCA_964354215.1 uncultured Eubacteriales bacterium
CCGATAAGCTGCAGTCCAACAGGGAGCCCGCTCTCGGAGCCGAGCCCGGCGGGAACGCTCACAGCGCAGTTCCCAGCAAGGTTCACGGGGATCGTGAAGATGTCGGAGAGGTACATGGCGAGCGGGTCGGCCGATTTCTCGCCGAGCTTGAAGGCGACCGTCGGGCTCGTCGGCGTGATGAGCACGTCGAAGCGCTCGAACGCCGCCTGGAAGTCGCGTTTGATGAGCGTGCGAGCCTTCTGCGCCTGGCCGTAGTAGGCGTCGTAGTAGCCCGCCGAGAGCGCGTAGGTGCCGAGCATAATCCGGCGGATGCTCTCAGGACCGAACCCTTCGGCGCGCGAGCGCATGTACATGTCGAGCACGTCGGTTGCGTCATCCACGCGGTACCCGTAGCGCACGGAGTCGAAGCGCGCCAGGTTACTCGAGGCCTCGGCGGGCCCGATGATGTAGTACGCCGAGAGCCCGTGCTTCGCGCTTGGCAGGTCCACTTCCCCGACCTCGGCGCCGAGCGCTTCGAAGAGCGCCCCTGCCCTCTGGGTGGCCTCAAGGACCTCAGCCGAGCACCCCTCGACGTCGAGCAAGTCACGCACGAGCCCGACCCGCAGTCCCTTCACTCCGCCTTCCGCAGCGCCCTCGGCGACAGCAGCTGCGTAGTCGTCGACTGCGGTGTCAGTGCTCGTTGCGTCCATCGGGTCCTTGCCCGCGATGGCACCGAGCACGAGCGCGACGTCGTCGACGCTCTTGCCAAACGGACCGATCTGGTCGAGCGAACTGCCGAAGGCGACGACCCCATACCGGCTCACGCGACCGTACGTCGGCTTGAGCGCGACGGTGCCCGTGAGCGAACCGGGTTGACGGATCGAGCCGCCGGTGTCGCTGCCAAGCGACACGACCACCTCGCCCGCACTCACGCACGCAGCAGAACCGCCGCTCGACCCGCCCGGCACCCGCTCGAGGTCCCACGGGTTGTGGGTTGGCCCGAACGCGCTGTTCTCCGTCGACGAGCCGAACGCGAACTCATCCATGTTGCACTTGCCGATCGGCAGCGCACCCGCATCGAGCAGTCGGCGAACGGCGGTGCAGTCATACACGCTCTGGTACGGCTCCAGGATCTTGCTTCCGCACGTCGCGTGCGTGCCGACGAGGTTCATGTTGTCCTTGAGACCGGCGGGCACACCGGCAAGCGGCGGCAGGGGCTCGCCAGCCGCAACGGCCGCGTCGACCTTCTCGGCGGCGGCGTAGGCAAGCTCGGGCGTGAGCTGCAGAAACGCGTGCACGCGCGAATCGAGCGCCTCTATGCGGGCGAAGGCCGCGTCGACAACCTCGCGCGCCGAGAACTCAGCGGCCGACAGCCCCTCGCGCACGGCACGTGCGCCGAGAGCCGAGAGGTCGAGCCCGTTTCCCGCGGGAGGCACTACCCTTCGCCTCCGACGCCGACGATGCGCGGGATGACGAACGCGCCCTCGGCGGACTCGGGAGCGTTCGCAAGCGCCTGCTCCTGGGT
>CAYGYT010000045.1:11164-15163 GCA_964354215.1 uncultured Eubacteriales bacterium
GTCGAGCGAGGGTGAACGCGCCAATGATACCCGACCTGCGGAATGGGACGAACTGCGAGGAATCGCGACGAATCGAAACGAATCGCAACGAATCATCCTCGCGGACGATGCGCTTTCCGGGCAAGTCCAGTAGGCTTCGAGCACTGGGGGGCGCGCATTGTGAGTGAAACGAAGATGCGGCCGTGACGTCGATTCTGGCGAGGAATCGGAGTTGCGGCCGCATAAGCATTTCTTGGGGGCGGTCTTGGGCGCGCCTTGTGTCGGACGCATCGCTTGCTCACTCAGCGTCAATCGAGACGAGATCGGAGCCTCCGGTTCAGATCCGGTCCTCACGGATTGATTGACTTGTCTCCAGGCAGACGAGAAAGCCCTGACGAACGATGCCACGGCTGGGGCCTTCCGGGGAAGGAACGTACAAGGGTGGGAACGGGGCCACGAGCCTCCCATCTGATGCTTGATGCCGCGTAGGGGGTCGAGATGGACGTGATCGTGAACTTCACGCCGACGGGGATGATACCTACCAGATCTATGACACCCCATGTGCCCATCTCAGTGAACGAGATCGTGGAAGATGTGCACGAGGCGGTGGGGATCGGCATCACGATGGTCCACATCCACGCCAGAGACGAGCGCACCGGAAAGCCCACGTGCAGCGCCGACGTCTACGGAGACATCATCGCTGGCATCCGCAAGTTTGATCAGGAGTTGATTATCGGTGTGTCGCTCAGCGGTCGTGACATCGTCGAGTTGAGGAGCCGCGCAGAGCCACTACAGCTTGCAGGTGACCTCAAGCCAGACATGGGCAGCTTGACCCTGAGTTCGCTCAACTTCAACCGACAGGCCAGCGTTAATGCTCCAGATACGATTCAAGCACTGGCCGCTGAGATGCTATCCAGGGGAGTGCTAGCCGAGCTCGAGGCTTTCGATAGCGGCATGATCAACTACGCCAAGTACTTGGAAAGGAAAGGCCTGCTCCAACGGCCGCACTACTTCAACCTCCTCCTGGGCAACATCGCCTGCGCACAGGCCGACATGCTTCATGTAGGAGTAATGCTGAACGATCTTCCCGATGAGTCGTACTGGAGCCTCGCCGGAATAGGCAGGGCGCAGTTGCCCATGAATTCGGTGGGTATCGCTCTTGGGGGAGGCGTCCGAGTAGGGCTCGAAGACAATATCTGGTACGACGATGACAGGACAAAACCCGCCACAAATGCGGACCTGCTCAAAAGGATCCGTCGTCTGACCGAAGCTCACGAGCGCCAAGTCATGCCGGCTCGGCGACTCAGAACACTGCTTGGTCTCCATCAAGGCCATGGACAGTACGGTCGAGCGGTCCCGTGATCAAAGCCCCTGGCTCTGCGATGCTGTCTTCTGCGAAGGATCGCAGCCCCTGGTGACGCCTAGGGCCCTATCGGGGGGCGTCATTGTCACTGTCCCCAAGAGTCCAGTGGAGCTTCGCAGTACGGAGACTCTCCTGAAGGATCTTGTCGTCAGCCAGCCAGCGGAACAGATACGGCCTGGACGTAAGAAAGCCGGCTGACCTCATGATGTGTCGAAGCTTGGGGGTGCCGACCAGAGCGCGCACATCCGACGCCCCCCGGAGGACTGCGTCCCGTACGATGGTCCGTGTCAGATCGGCGAGACCAGCCTCGTCTTCGAGGTCACCGAACATGTCCAGGACACGAGCTTCGATGCGGTCGTCGGTCGGGCGGTACCGAACGATGGCACACTGAGTGCGCCTGTGCGAGGGTCCGCCGAGAAAGAAGGCGAGTTCAGCCCTGTATGGGGCCTCGAGGTAGCGCCATCGAAGAAACTCGGCGCTGCGCAGAGTGGTGATCATGTCTGGCGCGGCATGCCTTCGGAAGATCTCCTCTCCTTCACTTGGGTCAAGGGAGTCGACGGCTTCGACACCGATGGGCCGGTAGCGTGACGCCCAGGCTCGGTAGACCGCGGCGATGGGAGACGCGACGGTAGCACCTGCCCGGGCAGCCCTCCCCCGACTTCCCGATCTCCCCAGCACGCCGGGATGGGACTTTGGGAATACGGGGACAGTGAGCAGGCGCAGATCATCTCTCAGACCGTAGCCCTGCCGTGAGTAGATCTGGGCGGCTGTCTTGTTTGGGAAGCTCATTCGAAGCTGCGACCCCTCCAAGACCTTGCGATCGAGCAGTCTCTGAAGGCCCCTACCGCGAAACCGCGGTGACACATACAGATCTACGGCCCAGATGGCTGGCGTCTCCCTCCCGGCAACAAGACACAGGGCTGGGATCATCCCCCGGTATCCGGCTATCACGCCGTCATAGGTAGCAACAAAGCGTCCTCCCGATCCGCGGTGCCACCAGTTCCCGTGCTCGATCAGAAACCGCGACTTCCTAGGCCCGAATGCCTCGTCTAGGAACGCGGACAACTCCTGGGGGTCGGCCGTGACCGCTTCCACAACCTCGATGCGCGGTTCAGACTCGGCCATCACCACCTCCCTCTCAAAGAGGCGACCAGCCCGTCCTCTCAGGAACCGTACTGGCGCATGTGACTGCGGGTCCCCACATAGCAGACCCCCGGCCCCAACCCCCAGGCCGACGGATCCAGTGCCGGTCCCTCGTTGACATCAGCACTGTCACTGGCTCCCGTAATCTCCTCGTATTCTTCCACGTTCAGACGGCCGCGGCGATCGAGATTGGGTTGCGGGTCAAACCGGTGCCGATCTGTACCGTGCCGCTACATCCCCTGCGCCCACGCGACCCAGAAGACCGCGGCCACGGTGATCCCGTTGTAGAGGACGTGGAGCGCTATCGAGGGCCAGAGGCCTTTTCGGTTCTCGGCGAGCCACCCGAGCGCGACGCTCAGCACCAGCGTGGGCGCGAACATCCACGGATCGAAGTGGTACGTCGCGAACAGGACGGACGACGCCAGGATACTCGCCGGAACCCCCCAGCGCCGGCGTGCCGCCGGTTGCACCACGCCACGGAACGTCAGCTCCTCGACAAACGGCCCCCCGAACACCACGAGCGCCACTGTGAGCGACAGCCCGACCCAGCCGTGTCCGAACACCCTGGTCAGGTCGGTGTTCCACCGAAAGATCGGCTCCCATTCAAGCGCGTGCGTGACAAGCCCGTAGACCGTCGTGAGTAGCCGAGCGGCCACGAGTAGCCCGACCACGAGGAGCGCCGAGACGACCGCGCTTCTGAAGGAGCGGACGACGGGCCTCAGGCCCAGGGCAGGGCCCAAGCGGACACCGTGTCGCTTGGCGAGGAGCGAGATCACCACGAGCTCGAGGGCATAGGCCAACGTCAGGCCCGCGACTCGCGCGAACACGCGACCGCTCGCCGGCATCAGGGCCACGACCTTGAGGTTGAGTGCCATGTTCAGCACGACGAGCGAACCGAGCATCACGAGAAGTGCGATGAGCCCGTCCGCCTCCGTCCAGACCGACATCGGGCTTGTGCCGACCGCTGAGTTCGCGGGCAGCACGCGCGGGCGAGGAGCGGGCGTCGAGGACGGGGGCGCGGTCACGGCTCCCTCGCGCGGCTTGAGCGCGCCACTTTCGCACATCTCCACGCAGGCAAGGCACCCATTGCAGCGCTCCCAGTCGACGTACACGAAGCCGCTACCAGCCCGAATGGCGCTCTCCTTGCACGCGCGCTCGCAGTCCCGCTTTCCGGGCCCGCAGCCGTCACACAGTTCCGGGGTGACTTTCAGCTTGGGTCTTGCGGGTGTCATCACTGGGCCTCGGGCTAGGAACCGGGCACGGTAGCCGGCGGGTCTCCGGTCTCGAGCACGCGTTCGAGCGCCACCTCGCCGAGCAGCGAGTCGACCTTGACTGCCGCCACGTGAGTCTCGTAGGCGAGGTTCAGGCCGCGCTCCTCGGGTTGGAGTGTCGCAACTCGTTCATCGGACGGAGCGATACGCGCGAGCGTGGCGACGTGCCGCATATCCTGCTCGGGGATGGACGTGGGACTGTCCTTTCGAGTGTGAGCCGAACGCGCTCCATGATAGCCGAGA
>CAYGYT010000046.1:0-15131 GCA_964354215.1 uncultured Eubacteriales bacterium
GCGTGGAGATGGCCCACACCTACGAGAGCGCCACGGAGCTGTCTCGTATCGGGGGGGACTTCTTCGACGCCTACTCGCTGAGCGAGGAGCGGGTCGGCTTCGCGGTGGGCGACGTGGCGGGCAAGGGTCTCGAGGCCGCGGCCTTCACGGCCATGGCGCGCAGCACCTTGCGCGCGTTCGCCTCGGAGAACGAGGCGCCCGGCGACGTGCTGAGGCTCGCCAACCACGCCCTGGCTCGCCAGCTCGAGGACGGTCGGTTCGTCACGGCGATCTTCGGCGTGCTCGACATCCAGACAGGCCGACTCGAGCTTGCGTGCGCCGGACATCCAGAGCCGTTCTTCTGTAGCGAGACGGAGTGCGCCACCCGTGACATCGTGCGAAATCCCCCGCTCGGAGTGATCGACGGCATGTCCTTCGACCAGTACGAGACACAGCTCGTGCCCGGCGAGGAGATCCTGCTCTTCAGCGACGGCCTCCTGGAAGCCGGAGGATCCTCGGACCTGTTCGGCGAGAAGCGAATCCACGATGCCCTGCTGGACTGCCGCGACTGCACGGCGACGGACACCGTCCTGTCCATGCTGGAAGCGGCGCGAGCTCACGCGGGTGGTCGGATCAAAGACGACATCGTTATCGTAGCGCTTCGCTACCTAGGCCCCCCGGCAGCATAGCGGTGGAGCTTGCCTCGCGATGAAGAACGGCAAAGCGGCCCTCCCCTTCTCGGGAAGAGCCGCTGCTCAGTGCTGGTGTCCGAGGCGAGAGTTGAACTCGCACGTCCCTAAGGACACTAGGCCCTCAACCTAGCGCGTCTGCCATTCCGCCACTCGGACGATCAGGCTGCCCCTGAGGACAGCGACGGAGAGTATAGCAAGACTCCCGAGCCCGTGCCTAGACCGCGGTTCGGACCGCGGTTCGGGCACGTGAGAGCTACTTCTGTGTGGGCGCCTCGTTCTTCCCGAGCACGACCGAGAGCAGCTCCTCCTTGATGATCGTGGTCTTCTTCACCTCGATCGGGAACGGCTTCGCGAAGTGGCATGCAGCCTGATGCCCCTCCCCCACGTCCCGCAGCACAGGCTCTTCCTCGGCGCACTTCGGGAACTGCGCGATCGGGCAGCGGGTGTGGAAGTTGCAGCCGCTGGGCGGGTCGATCGGGCTCGGCGGGTCGCCAGGCAACAGGATGCGCTCGCGCTTCTTCTGAACGTCCGGATCCGGGATGCATACAGCGGAGAGAAGCGACTGGGTGTAGGGATGGTTAGGATTCGTGTAGAGGTCCTGCCAGCCGGAGATCTCGACGATCTTGCCGAGGTACATCACCGCGACGCGATCCGAGATGTGCTGCACCACCGAGAGGTCGTGCGCGATGAAGATGTAGGTGAGCCCCAGCTCATCCTGAAGCTGGCCGAGCAGGTTGAGGACCTGCGCCTGGATCGAGACGTCGAGAGCGGATACCGGCTCGTCGCACATGATGAGCTTGGGATTGAGAGCGAGAGCTCGCGCAATCCCGATGCGCTGCCGCTGTCCTCCCGAGAACTCGTGCGGGTAGCGGTTGATGTGCTCGGGGTTCAGCCCGACGATGTCCAGCAACTCCTTGCCGCGCTTCGTTTGCTCGGCCTTCGTCCCGATGCCGTGGATCAACAGCGGCTCGGTCACGATCTCGCCGATAGTGAACCGCGGGTTCAAGGACGCGTACGGGTCCTGGAAGATGATCTGTACCTGACGCCGGAAGGCCTTGAGTTCGGGACCCTTGAGCGCTCGAACGTCGGTGCCGTCGAAGATGATGGTGCCGTCTGTGGGCTCCATGAGCCGCATGATGGTACGCCCGGTCGTCGTCTTGCCGCATCCCGATTCGCCGACGAGCCCGAGGGTCTCGCCTGCATCCACGCTAAACGAGATATCGTCGACCGCCTTCACCACACCCGTCTGACGGGCGAACACACCGTGGCGCACGGCGAAGTACTTCTTCAGGTGCTCGACGCGCAACAGCTCGCCCATCTACGCGCTCACCCCCGCGCACTCCACGCTGCCTCGCTCGAAGCCGGCCTGGCCGGCGAAGTGGCATGCCGCCCAGTGCGTGCCTTCGATAGACTTGAACTCGGGCTCCTCGGCGCTGCAGACCGGTTGAGCGTACGGGCACCTCGGATGGAACGCACAGCCGGACGGAACGTAGATTAGGCTCGGAGGCTGGCCCTTGATGGGACACAGCTCGCTTTTCGCCGTCATGTCGTGGCGTGGAAGCGAATCCATCAGTCCCCACGTATACGGATGTAGCGGGTGGTAGTAGACCTCGTCGACATCGCCGTACTCGACAGCGCGACCCGCATACATCACGAGCACGTTGTCAGCGACATCCGCGACGACGCCAAGGTCGTGGGTGATCATGATGAGCCCGGCGCCCGTGCGCTGCTGAAGCTCCTCCATGAGCTCGATGATCTGCGCCTGGATCGTCACGTCGAGCGCGGTCGTCGGCTCGTCGGCGATCAAGACGTCCGGATCACATGAAAGCGCCATCGCGATCATCGCGCGCTGGCGCATGCCGCCTGAGAACTGGTGCGGGTAGTCCTTGACTCGCTTCTCGGGATTGGGGATGCCGACAAGATCGAGCAGCTCGACAGCCCGATTCCAAGCGGCCTTCCTCGACAGGCCCCTGTGCAGTACGAGCGGCTCGGCAATCTGACGTCCGATCCGGTAGACCGGGTTCAACGAGGTCATCGGGTCCTGAAAGATCATCGCGATCTTGGCGCCACGGATCTGCCGCATTTCGTCCTCGGTCTTCGTGAGGAGCGACTCGCCTTCGAACTTCGCATCGCCGCCTTCGATCTTGCCAGGCGGCATCTCTATGAGGCCCATCATCGTCAGGGCGGTCACTGACTTCCCTGAACCCGATTCGCCGACGACCCCGAGAGTCTCGCCGCGATCGAGCGTGTAGGACACGCCGTCGACGGCCTTCACGACACCGTCGCGCGTGTGGAAGTACATCTTGAGGTTCTCGACCTCGAGCAGATGTCCGTTGTCGGCCATCGTCAGTCCTTCATCTTCACGTCGAGGGCGTCCCGCATGCCGTCTCCCAGCAGGGTGAACGCAAGTACCGTGGAGAGGATTGCGAGTCCGGGCCAGAAGACGAGCCCGGGTGTGACCACGAGGTATTGCCTTCCGTCCTGGATCATCGCTCCCCACGAGATGTTCGGGGGCAGGATACCGAGTCCCAGGAAGGACAGCGCGGCCTCGGTCAGGATCGCACCGCCGATCGACATTGTTGCGTAGACGATGATCGGTGCGACGGCGTTGGGGGCGATGTGCCGAATCATGAGACGACTGTCCTTTGCCCCGAGCGCCCGGCCCGCTTGAACGTAGTCGTTCTCCTTCACGGAGAGGATCGAGGAGCGGAACACGCGCGCGATAGAGGGCCATCCGAGAACGCCGATGGTCATGATCACTGGCCAAAGACCGGTGCGCGCGCTCTGCGGGAGGACGGACAGGAGCAGGATGGCGAACAGGATGTAGGGGAACGCCAAGAAGATGTCGGCCACACGCATGATGCCCGTGTCAGTGAGCCCGCCGTAGTAGCCGGACATCGCCCCGAACGCCAGTCCGATGATGACCGAGACCGCCACCGCGGTGAAACCAACGATGAGCGAGACCCGCGCACCGTAGATCACCCGGCCGAAGACGTCGCGACCCAATTGGTCCGTGCCCATGGGGTGTTCCGCTGAGGGCGGCAGGAGTTGGTTCTGGAAGGCGGTCGTGCTGTCGATAAGGCGAGGGTTGCCGAAGAGCTGCGGAACCCACAGGTCGGCGGTGACGGCGGCGAACGAGATCACGATCAGCCATATCAAGGCAACGATCGCCAGTTTGTTGCGACGAAGCCGGTACCAGGCATCTCCCCAGAGCGTGCGACTCGGTGCCAGGGACTCCGCAAAGGGCGAGTCGGGTTGTGACCCGCTCGGCAGGGCCGTCGAGCCTGCACCCTCGCTGCTGTGAGTTGAGTCAGAGGTGGGAAAGTCGGGATCGGTCACGTCACCATCACTCCTGAGCCGCCGGCGTGTAGCGTATGCGTGGATCCAGGAAGGCGTACGAGATGTCCACGGCAAGGTTCATGAACAGCACGACGAACAGCACAAGGGTGACGCCGCCAAAGACCACCGGATAGTCGCGAGCCCCGATGGCACGATAGATCGTGAATCCGATACCCGGCCAGTTGAAGACCGTCTCGGTGAGGATCGCGCCGGACAACATCGCCGCCAAGTCGAGCCCTATGTAGGTAACGACAGGAATAAGGGCATTCTTCATCTGGTGGCTCCACAGCACCCTCCGGTGCGAGAGTCCCTTCGCGTACGCCGTCCGCACGTAGTCCTGCCCCTTCACCTCGAGCAGCTGGCTGCGCATGATGCGTGCCGCATAGGCGGTCGAGACGGCAGCCAGCGTTATCGCGGGCAAGATGAGATGTGCCCAGTCCGGGAAGCCGCCTCCGCTCACCCCCGAGATCGGGAGGTAGAAGGCCCCGTTTGTCCATTGCTTCATCGCTATGCCGAAGAAGTACTGCAACATCATGCCCAGCCAGAACACCGGCAACGCAACCAGGATCGATGTCGACAACGTCACCATGACGTCCCAGAACGAATACTGTTTGAGCGCGGATATGATGCCGGCGCCGATCCCGACAATGATCTCCAATGTGATGGCTGCTAGCGCAAGCTTCACCGTGTTCGGGAAGGTCTCCCTAAAGATCGTCGTGACCCGACGACCGTTACGGATCGATGTGCCCAGATCACCCTTCGACATCTGCTTGAGGTAGTTGAAGTACTGCTCGTACCAGGGTTTGTCGAAACCGTACGCGCGCCGAAGCTCCTGATAGACCTCCGGCGCCATGGCCTTCTCTCCGGTCCGCAGCCGGACGGGGTCACCGGGAAGGATCGTCGTGATGAAGAACAGAAGCAGCGTGACGCCGAAGAAGACCGGGATGAATTGGAGCAGGCGCCGAACGATGTACTGGAACATCTGCTGCCTTTCGCCACCTTACACGATGAGGGGGTGACAGGCCCTCGCGGGTCCCCTGCCACCCCCTCACGATCACTGCGTGGTTCTCAAACGCGCATCATGCGGGCGCTACTGCCCGCCGTTGGTGAGCCAGGTCTTGCCGAACTCTGGGAGCTGCGTCACGCCAAAGACGAAGCCGTGGACACGATCGGACCCGACGAAGTTGTTCCGGTAGAACGCGAGAGGCGCAACCGGCGTGTCGGCACCGATCTTCTTGTTGATCTCTTCCCACGCCTTCGACCGCGCCGCGGTGTCCGCAATAGCGTTCGCCGCGGACATCATGTCGTCGATGGTCTTGTTGCTGAAGCCCGAGTAGTTGTTGCCGCCACCCGTGATGAACATCGAGAGGAGGAAGTTCGCGGGCGTGGGATAGTCGGCGACCCATCCCATACGGCCGAACTGGACCTGGGAACGAGGGCCGTCCACTGTCGCGCCAGGCGGCTGCTCAGAGGCCTTCAGGTAGGAAGCGAAGTCCGCATACGGATTGAGATCCGCGGTGACCCCGATGGTCGCCAGGTCCGACTGGACGAGCTCCATGACCGGCTTGTGCTGGCCATCCGCATTGTACGAGAGCTTCAGCTTGGGTAGCCCTTCTCCGCCGGGGAAGCCGGCCTTCTCGAGTGCGGCCTTGGCCGCTTCAACATCGTACTTGGCATCGGGCCATGCCTGCTCTACATGGCCACCGATCCCTGGCGGAACGAAGCCGTCAGCCGGAACGCGGGTCCCCTGCCAGACGACATCGCAGATCGCCTGCCGGTTGATCGCAAGGGAGACCGCCCGACGAACGTCGATGTTCTTCATGACGGGGTCTAGGTTGTTCATCTCGATGTAGTAGAGACCGGGGAAGGCCCCGAGAAGGACCTGCTCGCCGGGGTTGACGGTGTAGCCGTCCGGCGACTCGCCCCACTGGGTCTTGGCGGTTTCGATCTGGCCCTGACCGATGATCGAGAAGTCAAGGTTGCCTGCCTGGAACTCGAGGAACTCGGTCTCGGTGTCCTTGAAGATGATGTAGTCGACACCGTCCAGGTACCCCTTTTCACCGTAGTAGTTCTCGTTCTTCACAGTCTTGATGTACTGCTCATGCTTCCACGGCTCGGACATCTTGAACGGGCCGTTTCCGATGGGCATCTCGCCGAACGGGACCTTCGTCCCGTTGTAGTCCACGCCGCCCTCGACGTACTTCTGGGGCACAGGAGCGAGTGCCGGGTGGGCGACCACGAACTCGAAGTCGGCGTACGGCTTGGAGAGCGTGACCTCAAGAGTGAGGTCGTCAACTGCTTTCAGGCCGGACATGGTCGTGGCCTTGCCGTCGACAACGTCCTGATAGCCCTTGACCGACTCAAGGTGGAAGCCGAGGACGGAGGGATCGGCCTTCTTGGTGATGGTGTTGACTTCCTTAGGATTCGCGATGCGGTTCCACGCGAACACGAAGTCCTGAGCCTTGACCGGAGTGCCGTCGCTGAACTTGCCGTCGGGGTTCAGCTTGAACGTCCACACGTCCAAGGTACCGTTCGGCTCCCAGGACTCTGCCGCAGCCGGCAGCAGCTTGGTCGCGTCGATGGGGTCGATCGCGACAAGGCTGTCGAACAGGTTCGACTCAACGTTGACGCCACTCGTTTCCTGCGCGTTGTACGGATCGATGTACGCAGGCTCTGTCATATCGCCGAATACGAACGTACCGCCGGCAACGGGTTCCTCGGCTGCCGGCGTCTCGGGCTTGTCCTCCGTCTGCGCGCAACCACTCACGCCGAAGACGAACAGGGCCAGACCGAGGGCAAGCACCACAGCGAGGGTCTTACGCCACTTTTCGGACACTCCTGCCTCCTCTCATACCGGGACGAAGCGGCATGTGCGGCTGTTGTCCAACGCGGATCCCGCTTCTTCGATACCGACATCTTCGAGCAGCAACACGCCGAATCCGCCGCGCCCGCTCGGGCAGGCTCGGCCGACCACAGAGAGTGTCCCGCTAGTTGCATAGAATGGCAACCCCGAACGCATAGCTCGAACAGGGCCGACGGGATGACCGAACCGCCGTCGAAATCCGGGTACACCGCAGCGCAAAGAAGGCGCCCTCGGGCGCCTTCGGCAGCAAGCGGTGTGAGCGACTCTAGGCGGAAACGACCATGAGCACGAGCAGGCTCACGCCGAACACGATCGCACACACAATGGTGATGCGGTCGAGGTTCTTCTCGATGATGCTCGTGCCGGTGGACGTGACCGGCATCATCCCGCCGAACATCTCCGAGAGACCCGCGCCCTTGCCGGAGTGCAGCAGCACGAACACGATGATCGCAACCGCCGAAAGCAGGGTTGTGATGAGCGCGATAATCTCGATGGCCTGCATGTGGATCTCCCTACCTCAGGCCGCAGTGGCCGGAATCTCAGAATCGACGCGTCAGTATAGCAGACGACTCTCGCCCGTCCACTCGGGCGGCTGCTCAAGGCCGATGGCGTCGAGCAGGGTGGGCCCAACGTCGGCGAGTATGCCTCCGCTCCTCAGGGCAGTAACCCCCGGTACGACGGCGATCAGCGGAACGTCGTCGTTCGTGTGCGCGGTGAAGGGCGTCGAGCCGTCGGCATCGACCATGTGCTCGGCATTACCGTGGTCGGACGTGACAAGAGCGCTGCCGCCCTTTGCCCGGATGGCCGAGACGACGGCGCCAACGGCGGCATCGACCGTCTCGACTGCCCGAATGGCCGCTTCGAGCACTCCGGTGTGCCCTACCATGTCGCAGTTCGCGTAGTTCACGATGTAGACGTCGGCGCGGTCTGCCTCGATCGCCGCCACAAGCTCAGCGGTCACCTCGGGGGCGCTCATCTCAGGCTGCAGGTCGTACGTCGCAACGGTCGGGCTCGGAACCAGCACCCGTTCCTCTCCCACCTTGGGCGCCTCGGCCCCGCCGTTCAAGAAGAACGTCACGTGCGCGTACTTCTCGGTCTCGGCGATGTGGAGCTGCTTGAGACCTGCCTCTGCGAGCACATCGGCAAGGACGCAGCGGGGCAGGTCCTTGGGAAACGCTATCGGCGCAGGAATCGTGGGGTCGTACTCGGTAAGACAGACGAAGTGCAGCTGCGGCACAACAGGACGCTCGAAACCCGAGAACACGGGGTCGACGAACGCGCGTGTGATCTCCCTCGCCCGGTCGGGCCGGAAGTTGACAAAGACGAGCGCGTCTCCGCTCTGTACGCGTGCGACCGGCTCACCATCGCGCTCGATGACGGTTGGCAGCACGAACTCGTCGGTCACCCCTCGGGAATACGAGTCGCGGACGGCGTGCACGGCGCCGTCCGCGTGGTCGCCCTCGGCGAGCGCCATCACGCGCCACGCCCGCTCCACACGTTCCCAGCGGTTGTCGCGATCCATCGCGTAGTAGCGACCCATGACGGTCGCAACCGCGCCGACGCCGATCTCTTCCATCGTCCGTTCGAGCAAGGCCACGAAATCGGCTCCCGATTCCGGAGGCACATCGCGCCCGTCGAGGAAGCAGTGGACGTACACCCGCTGCGCGCCTCGGCGAGAGGCCATGCCGATCAGCGCATAGAGATGTTCCTGATGGCTGTGGACGCCCCCGTCGGACACGAGGCCCATGAAGTGCACGGCGTTTCCGGTGGCCACCGCCGCGTCGATCGCGGCGCTCAGGACCTGGTTCTCGAATAGGGTCCCGTCCTCGATAGCGAGGTTGATGCGCGTGAGCTCCTGGAAGACGACTCTACCGGCGCCGATGTTCAGGTGGCCGACTTCCGAGTTGCCCATCTGTCCTTCGGGCAGACCGACGGCCAAGCCAGAGCAGCGCAGGCGCGTGGTCGGCCACTCCGTTTGGAGCCGATCGAGATTGGGCGTGTTCGCGAGCTCAACCGCGTTGCCCGGACCCGCCGCGGCGTCGCCGAAGCCGTCCATGACGATCAGGCAGGCGGGCAGGTTCCGCATGTTAGAGTTTCGCGCTGGCAGCGGCCTCGACGATGTCGGCAAACGAGCCGACCTCGAGCGCCGCGCCGCCGACAAGCGCACCGTCGATGTCGGGCTCGGCAAAGAACAGCGCGGCGTTCTCCGGCTTGACCGATCCCCCGTACAGCACTCGAGCCTGCATCGCGGCGGGCGGACCGAAGAGCGCGCCCACAGTGGCGCGGATCGAACGCGCCACGTCGTTCGCGTTCTCCGGCGTGGGAGTGCGACCGGTCCCGATGGCCCAGATGGGTTCGTAGGCGACGACCACCTGCGCGGTGTAGTCGGCGGGCAGTCCCTCGAGCGCCGCGCGCACCTGTGCGCGCACGAACGTCTCGGTCTGGCCCGCCTCCCGGATCGCGAGCGTCTCGCCGCAGCACACGATCGGCACCATGCCGGCCTCGAACACGACGAGCGCCTTGCGCCGGACGTCCTCGTCGGTCTCGCCGAAGTACTCGCGCCGCTCGGAGTGGCCGACGATGACGTGATCGCACCGGAGCTCCGCGAGCATGCGCGTGGAGATCGCCCCGGTGAACGCCCCCTCGGCCTCCCAGTAGCAGTCCTGCGCCCCGAGACGCAGGTTCAGTTTGTCGAGTTCGATGACGGTCGACACTGACTTGAGCGCCGTGAAGGGCGGACACACGACTACGTCGATGCGGTCCCACCAGCGCTCGAGCCGCTCCTCCATGTCCTGCACGAGGATCGCGGCCTCGCCGGCCGTCTTGTACATCTTCCAGTTGCCCGCAACCATCGGCGTGCGATCCATGTGAGCGATGCTCCTTCCGTGTCCGAGGCCCGCGTGGATGGCACGGCGCGATCCCGGACGCTGATTCCGACGAACGCCTAGCTGCGATCGAGTAGAGCCTCGAGTCCCGGCAGCTTCGAACCTTCCAGCAGCTTCATCGATGCACCGCCGCCGGTTGAAACGAACGTCACGCGTTCCTCGGCGTCGAACTTCTTGAGCGCCGCTACCGAGTCGCCGCCACCAACAACCGAGATGGCGCGTGCATTCCGTGCGACAGCGACCGCCACCTCGCGCGTGCCGGTCTCGAAGGGTTTGAGCTCGAACACGCCCATCGGGCCGTTCCAGAAGATGGTGCGGGCCCGGGCAATGGCGTCCTTGTAGAGCTCGACCGTGGTCGGACCGATGTCGAGACCCATCAGGTCGGCGGGTATCTCCTCGCGGCCGACGATCTTTGTGTCGGCGTCCTCGGCGATGGCGTCTGCCACCACGAAGTCAACGGGGAGCAGCAGGTCTACGCCGCGAGCCGAGGCCTTCTCGATCATCTGCTTCGCGGGTTCGATCCAGTCGTCTTCGACGAGGGAGCGTCCCACCTCGACGCCCATCGCGACGAGCAGCGTGAAGCACATGCCACCGCCGATGACGAGCGTGTCCACGTGGTCGAGCAGCCGATCGATGACGCCGAACTTGTCGGAAACCTTCGAGCCGCCGAGGATCGCCACGAACGGGCGCGTGGGCTCCGCGAGCATCGACGTGAGGGTCTCGACCTCTCGCGCGAGCAGCATGCCCGCGTACGCCGGCAGGAAGTGGGTGACGCCGACGGTGGACGCGTGCGCCCTGTGGACGGCGCCGAAAGCGTCGTCGACGTAGATGTCGGCAAGCGAGGCCAGCTCCTTGGCGAATTCGGGGTCGTTCGCCTTCTCGCCCGGATTGAATCGGACATTCTCAAGCATGAGGATCTCGCCGTCGACCATGCGCTCGACGGCCTCCGTAACGTCGGGGCCAACCGTGGCTTCGACGAAGTGCACGTTGCGGCCGAGGAGCCGCGCGAGCACTCGGCGGACCGGCCTGAGGCTGAACGCGGGATCGGGTTCGCCCTTGGGTCTCCCGAGGTGGCTCACGACGATCACACGAGCATGACGGTCGATGAGGTAGCGCAGCGTCGGCAGGGCCGCGCGGACCCGCGTGTCGTCGGTGACGGCGCCTTCGGCGAGCGGCACGTTGAAGTCGACCCGAACGAGCACGCGCTTGCCGCGCACGTCGACGTCACGAACGGTCAGTTTGTCGAACATCGCCTGCTCCCAGAGTTGCGGACCGGGCTGGCCAGCACGCCTACGCGAACAGGTACTTCGCGAGGTCCACGACGCGATTCGAGTAGCCCCACTCGTTGTCGTACCACGAGACGCACTTGACGAAGGTTCCGTCCGTCTCGGCGGCTTCCATGACCATCGTCTGCTTCGAGTCGAAGACCGAGGACGCAGGATTGCCGACGACGTCGATGGACACGATCGGGTCCGTCGTGTACTCGAGGATGCCCTTCATCGGGCCCTCGGCAGCCGCCTTCATGGCCGCATTGATCTCATCGCGCGTCACCTTTGCCTTGAGCTCGCAGACGAGGTCGACCACCGAGCCGTCCGGGGTAGGCACGCGCATGGACATGCCGTCGAGCTTGCCCTTGAGCTCGGGCATCACGAGCCCGATCGCCTTCGCGGCGCCGGTTGAGGTCGGGATGATCGACATCGCAGCCGCGCGGGCGCGGCGCAGGTCCTTGTGCGGGAAGTCGAGGATGACCTGGTCGTTCGTGTACGAGTGGATCGTGTTCATGAACCCGAACTTGATCCCGAACGAATCGTGCAGCACCTTCGCGAACGGCGCGAGGCAATTCGTCGTGCACGACGCGTTGCTGACGATGTTGTGCTTTGCCGGGTCGTAGGTCTTTTCGTTGACGCCGAGGACGATCGTGATGTCCTCGTTCGTTGCCGGAGAGGAGATGATGACCTTCTTCGCGCCCGCCCCGATGTGCGCGGCAGCCTTGGTCGCGTCGGTGAAGCGGCCCGTCGACTCGACGACGAGGTCGACGCCGAGCTCCTTCCACGGCAACCCTGCGGGGTCCTTCTCGGCGAAGACTCTCACGTGCTTGCCGTCCACCGCGAACCCGTCGGCGTCAGACGTTACGTCCGTGCCGAAGCGGCCGTGGATCGAGTCGTATTTGAGGAGATGGGCGAGCGTCGCGGAGTCGGTGAGGTCGTTCACCGCAACGATCTCGATGTCCGGGTCTCTGAATCCGGCGCGAAACACGAGCCTTCCGATGCGCCCGAAACCGTTGATACCAACCTTGATCGTCACCGACATCGCCTCCTGTGCTGTCGTGCCGCGCGTGCGGCGATTTGCCCCTATCGGACCGCGTCAGCGACGACGCGGCTACTTCCCCCTGCCCACAGTAGGTACCCCTCCGCCCTGCGCTTCGGCGGCGAGCTCCTCGATGCGGCGCACCCTATGATACACAGCCGACTTCGTGAGCTGCGGGTCGGCGAGTTCACCCAACTCCCGGAGGCTCACGTCGGGGTTCTCAAGCCGCAGCTCGGCCAGTTCTCTGAGCGCCGGCGGGAGCGAGTCGAGCCCGCGCATGTCCGCGAGCGTCTGTATCGCCTCGATCTGCTCGAGCGCTGCCTCGGCGGTCTTCTGCAGGTTCGCCGTCTCGGCATTCACCAGCCGGTTCACGTCATTGCGCATCGATTTGATGATGCGCACGTCCTCGGTCCTGAGCAGCGCCCGGTGTGCACCGACCAACGCAAGGAAGGTCACGATCGGCTCGGCGCCCTTGAGGTAGACCGCGTACGTCGCGCGGCGGTGAGCTACGCGCGCCTCGACTTCGAAGCGAGCCATGAGGCTCACGAGCGCCTGAGCGATCTGCTCGTTCTCGGCGGTGAGCTCGAAGTGGAAATCGCCGTGCGGATCGGCGACGAAGCCTCCGCCGAGGAACGCGCCCCTGAGATACGAGATGGCGCAGCAGTCCCGTTTCACGAGCCGAGACGGGATGTCGTACGCGAGTCCGAGCGAGTCATCGAGAATGCCGAGGTCGTTCAGGGCCTCGGGGAGTTTCGGCTGGCTCGGCACCGTGATGAGGTAGTTGTTCGTCTTGTGGAGCACGCTCCGCCGCACAGTGAGTTCGGTCTTCAGACCGTACACGCCGTGCAGGAGCTTGATGGCTTTGCGCGCGACGGGGGCCGTCTCGGTGGCAACCTCGAGGCGGAAGCGCTCCGGTCCGCTGATGTGGAGCGTGCCTTCGATGCGGACGAGGGCGGCGAGCTCCGCTTTGAGGCAGCACGCGCGCGGCGGCTCAACACGCGAGAGCTCCTCTTTGACCTCGGCGGTGAACGACACGGCTAGGCCGCCTGCCCGCTGCGTGCGTCGAGAATCGCGCCGAGAGCCGCCTCGAGCCGCGCGGGATCGTGACGAGTGGGTGCCGCGGAGTCCACCAAGTTGGCGGCGACGACCGCGGGGACGAGCGTGCCGATCTGGCTCCGCACCCGTGCGTCGCTCACAACCAGCTCGACGGGTTCCGTCCCGGGCGGGCTCACACTGGGCGCCGCGGACCCGGTCGCCGCGGACCCGGGCGCCGCGAAGCCGGCGGCCGAAGGGCCAGGCGTGAAGGAGCCCGCTGCATCGGCAGCGCCCGACTCGTGCACGAGGACGACGTCGATCGCGCCCTCGAGCCCGTGATCGATGAGCGCCTGGACGTGGTCGGCTGCGTCAAGCCCGCACGTCTCCCCGCGCTGGTTCGCCACGTTGCACACGTACACGCGAAGCGCATTCGACTCGCGAAGCGCGTCCGCGATGCCCGCGACGAGGAAGTTCGGGATGACACTCGTGAACAGGCTCCCCGGGCCCATCACGATAACGTCGGCGGACTCCAGTGCCTCAAGCGCCGGCGCGTACGCCGACGGAGCCTCGGGCTCGAGCACCACGTGAGCGACCGGCTCGGCGCTCACCGCGATATTCGCCTGGCCCGAAACCGGCCGCCCGGAGCGGTCCTCCGCGTGGAGCACCACGTCCTCGAGCGTCGAAGGCAGCACGCGTCCGCGGACGCCGAGCAGATTCCCCGCGGCGTCGATGGCTTCGGGGAATCCGCCGGTGAGGTCCGCGAGCGCCGCGATCACGAGGTTGCCGAGAGCGTGACCGGCCAACCCCTCGCCGTGCGGGAAGCGGTACTGGAAGAGGCGCGCGACGAGGCTGTCGGGGTCGGAGAGCGCGACGAGGCAGTTCCGGATGTCGCCGGGCGGGAGCATGCCGAGTTCTCGGCGGAGCATGCCAGATGACCCTCCGTCGTCCGCCATCGTCACGATCGCCGTCGTGTCGTACCCCAGATCGACCAGGGAGCGCAGGACGGATGGGAGGCCCGTGCCTCCGCCTATTGCGACGGCCTTGTGCGAGCTCTCGAGCGTCACCGACGCTCCTGGTCCCGGCCCAGGTCACGATGGCTCACGGAGACCTGCCCGCCCTGACCGCGGAGATGGTCGGCGGTGATCTCGGCGAGCACGATACTGCGATGCATACCGCCGGTGCAGCCAAGCGCGATCGTGAGATGCTGCTTGCCTTCCTCGATGTAGCCCGGCACGACGACATCGAGCAGGCCGAACCAGCGGTCGAGGAACTCCGCCGTCTCTTCACGCTCGAGCACGTAGTCCCGTACCGGCGCATCAAGCCCGCTCAGGTCGCGCAGCTCGACGATGTAGTAGGGGTTGGGCAGGAAGCGGACGTCCATGACGATGTCGGCATCGACCGGCATGCTGTGCTTGAAGCCGAAGGAGACGACCGAGATGGCCAGCGTCCGGGCGCGGTCCTCCGCGTAGCGCTCTCGCAGGACGCGGCGGAGATCCGCCGGCTTGAGATCGGTGGTGTCGATGATCAGGTCGGCTCGCGCACGGATCTCGGCAAGCGCTTCCCGCTCGGCACAGATGTTGTCGACGAGCGACTCACCTTCGGGCGTCATGGGATGGCGTCGGCGCGTCTCTTTGAACCGCCGAAGCAGCGTCTCTGTCTCGGCCTCGAGGAACACCAGGCTGTAGGAAACTCCCGCGTCTTCGAGGCTCTTGAGCTCGCCCGCGAGCTCGTCAAAGAGCTCCTTGGCGCGGACGTCGGATACGACGGCGACCCGGCGGATGCGGCTGTCCGGTAAAGACGCGAGGTCGACCACCTGCCGCAAGAACGACGGAGGCAGGTTGTCGATGCAAAAGTAGCCGAAGTCTTCGAAGGTGTGGACGGCTTCGCTTCGCCCGGCGCCGGACATGCCGGTGATGACGACGAGGTCCACGTCCGGACCGCCCTCGTCGGCGGCATCTTCGAGGAGTTCCTCGTCCATCGGCGCCCTCTCGGCGGGAAATGCGACACGAGCTCAGGCACCCGACAGGCGCC
>CAYGYT010000047.1:0-15095 GCA_964354215.1 uncultured Eubacteriales bacterium
GCCACGCAGACCGCGCTGACCGAGGTGACCGTGTCGTGGAGTGTTTCGTCGGACGCCGATTCCGGCCTTGCCTACTACAGTGTGCACAACGCTGCCGACGATTCGCTCCTCGCGACCACGACGACGCTCTCCTACGTCGCGACGGGGCTTGCAGAGGGCGCGGACCACTCGTTCTACGTGCGGGCGATCGACGTGGCTGGCAACACATCTGCCCCGAGCGCGACCGCGTCCGTGCGGCCCGACTACACGGGGCCGGTTACGACGCTCACGGCCCTTCCGGCCGCGCCTGACGGCACCGCCGGCTGGTACCGCACTCGGCCGCTGCTCACACTGTCGGCGGACGAGCCGGGGCTCAGCTACTACAGCTGGGACAGCACGACCGGGCCGTTCACGGTGTACGTGGCGCCCTTCTCGGCGCTCGAGGGCGTCCACGCGCTCGCGTACTACTCGGTCGACGGCGTGGGCAACACCGAGACGGTGCGTGAGGGTGCCTACCGGGTCGACACTCTCGCGCCCTCGCCGCCCGCGAGCCTGACCGCGACCGCCACGAGCCCGACGACCGCCGACCTCGCCTGGCCGGCCGCGACGGACTCCGGCTCGGGCCTCGGCTTCTACGAGGTCCGCAAGGCGTCCGACGGCTCGCTCGTGGCTACGACCACGGGCGGGTCCTACACGGCGACCGGGCTTTCCGAGGGAACGACCTACGCCTTCTACGTCCGCGCGATCGACATCGCGGGCAACGCGTCTGGCCCGAGCCCGACCGCGTCCGTGCGCCCCGACTTCACGCCGCCGGTGACGACTCTCTCCGCCGCTCCGGCCGCACCTGACGGCAACGCCGGCTGGTACCGGACGGTGCCGTCCATCACCCTGACCCCTGACGAGACCGCTGCGACCTACTACGGTTGGACGGGCGGGGCGTTCCCGCAGCAGACTCGCTACCTGCGCAATGACTACGGCCTCGGACTCATCAACACCGCCGTGGGCACGACTGGCCCTGTGTCGAACGACTGGGTCGTGACGGGCCAGACGGTTCCCGCCGAGGTGCGCGTGCGCGTGTTCAAGCGTACCGCGGGCGGAGCGATCACGTGGCTCGGCAGCGAAGTGGTCTATCCGTGGGCCGCTCCTCGCGAGCTTGGCACCGTGACCGTTCCCTACGTCTTCCCTGGTGCCGTGCTCGAGGGCACGGGCGATGTCCTTGGGGCGGACGTGAGGGTTCGCTACCTCGATGAGATCGCGCCTTCGACGCCCGCCACGTTCACGACCGAAGTGAACCCAGGCGTGTACGGTCCGAGCACGCTCCAGTTCGTCCTCTTCACGTACATGGACTGGCTCGCCGAGTACGAGACCGACCCGAACGCCTTGTACTTGCTGTTCGGCGGACCGGGCACCTCCTCGTCCCGGATCGAGGGCCTCGTGCCGCTCCAGGCATATGCGGCGCCTCTCGTCGCGCCCGCGGGAACGAACACACTCACGTACTTCTCGGTCGACAGTGCGGGCAACCAAGAATCCCCCGACACTTCAGGCTACAAGGTCGACGCAGCCGCCCCTGCGGCGCCTGTGACGCTCACCGCGACAGCCGTGTCGCAGGACGAGATCCAGCTCACGTGGACCGCATCGATCGACCCGGTATCCGGTCTCTCGTACTATGAGGTCCGGAGCGCCGCGGACGGCTCCCTCATCGCCACGACGACCGCACCCGCCTACCTGGTGGGCGGTCTCACACCCGAAACGGCGTACTCGTTCTACGTGCGTTCAGTGGACGTCGCGGGGAACACCTCGGCGAGCAGCCCGATAGCCTCGGCAACGACCACGCCGGCAGACACGACGCCGCCCACGACGACGCTTTCTGCGAATCCCGCGCAGCCGGACGGCACCAACGGTTGGTACCGGAGCGCGCCCAGGATCACTCTGGGTACGGGCGAGCCCGGGCCCACGTTCTGGCGCTGGGATTCCGCGGCGTTCCAGAGCTACGCGGGCACGATCACGGCGCAGGAGGGCTCGCACACGATCGAGTACTACTCGGTCGACTCGCGGGGCAACACCGAGACGGTGCAAGCCCAGGTCTTCCGCGTGGATACGGGCGCTCCGACGGCACCCGGTTCGGTGGCCGCCACGTCAACCCGCACGAGCGTCACGCTGAACTGGAGCCCGTCGAGCGACGCCGTGTCAGGCATCGGCGGGTACACGATCTACCGCACCTTCGACGGGTCGCGGGTTGGCACCGCACCGTCGGACGCGACGAGCTACACGGTGTCGGGCCTCTCGCCGGCAAGGAGCTACTCCTTCTTCCTGCGCGCCGCCGACGTCGCCGGCAACGTCTCGCCGAGAAGCACGGCGGCGGCCGTCTCCACACTGAGGCCACCGCCGTCTTCCGAGGGAACCGCTGCGCCTGGCGTGGCAGAGACGGGCGAGCCTGCGTACGGGCGCTCTGCTTTCACATACCAGGACCTCTACGACGTCGTGCGCAAGTACGAGGGTGGCTACGCGCAGTTCGATACGACGGCGACAGCCATGTACACGGAGAATCCGCACGGCGGCTACGATTCGACGACGAACAAGTGCAAGGTGTGTCACGCGGTGCACCGGGCGCAGGGCGCGTACGCGCTGCTCCGTTCGGACAGCGAGGCCGACGCCTGCTCCTACTGCCATGTCGGCTCGGCGCATTCGACGCTGATCGTCTACGACGGCAATGGCGAGGGTCTCCAGACGACGGTCGGCCACCGCATGGGAGCGAGCACCACCATTCCGGCATCGACAGTCGAGATGACGCTCACCACCGGGACCATGACGACACGCGACGCGTCTGGCACGGTCACGACGCTCACGGTGAACGTTCGCACGGTCGGAACCCAGAACCGCATGTTCCGGCTCCGCCGGGAGCATGCGACCGCGGAGGCTGGCATCGGCAGGGATGGCTATCAGCGCATCGGGCCGATGTCGCTCTCCTGCCTGTCGTGCCATGTGGCTCACAACGATACCGACGAGCTGTGGAAGCCCATGGCATTCCCGGACAACGCGACGAGGATGGTCAGCGGCTATAAGCAGCTGCGAGCGAGTCCTTCCGGATCGATATGGGGTCCTGACAACATGCCCTACGGCGGAGGCGGCCCGGCGACTGTCTCGTACACGACTGACGGCATGAAGGGATACCGGACCTACACCGACTACCTCGTAACCGGGCTCGTGAACGCGGACAACGTCATGCGTTCCCCGGAAGGGACACTCACTGCGGGCGTTACCTTCGGAACGGGGAAGACCATCTGGGACTCCCCGGCGTGGCCGGGCCCCGGACTCGAGAGCACGTCTGCCGTGGCGGTCGATCCAGCTGGCGTGAACCAGTACGCTCTCTCGGCGTGGTGCGCCGACTGCCACAACACAGCGATCGGCAGCTTCTCGGCCGGGCGCTTCCCGGAGCTTGGGATGGAATCCCACGAGACCTCGATGACGCATAGCGTGCCCATGATGCCTGCCTACAACGGCCCCGGTCAGTGCTACACCTGTCACCGCGCCGACCTCTCGCCGAAGCCGACCACCTCGGCCTACGACGAGTCGAAGGCGGCGTGCGAACGCTGCCACTACGGCACGGGCAGCTACGCGGTCGATCCGGCGCGGGACGCTCCGGGCAAGTCGGACTTCCCGCACTCGGCGCCGGCGAACAGCACATATATGCTTGGCGCATGGACGACGGACGAGTCCGGAACGGTCATACCGCTCGCCGAGGTCACGCGCGATGACGTGTGCAAGCGCTGTCACACGATCGGTGCGCAGACGCACGACCATATCGCGCGCGTCGCGTCGATGGTAGCGAGCGGGACGCTACCCGGCACCTTCACGGTGGCTCCGTACGGCCCAGGTCCTGCCACCTACAACGTGGCGTGCGGCACCTGCCACCTGATGAATATCAAGGCGGAGCACGCGAAGTCCTCGTCATCGTCGGCCGTCAACGGGTGCGCATCCTGTCACCCGAATCCGCGGGCGAGTGTCTCGGACTGGACGAATACCTGCAGCCAGGGCGGCTGCCACGCGACGTATCACACGGAGATGGCGCAGAAGCACACGCAGACTCGCACCGCCAGCTGCGCGGGTGCGGGCGGAAACGATCCGTGGTGCCACCCGGGCTACAAGGACCGCGATGTGGCAGCTCTGCACGACGAGGAGTGGGCGTGGTGGGTCGCGTATCCCGACGGCACGTATCCTCATCACCCGTACGTCGGCACAGGCACGATGCCCGAGTATGGCTGCGCGCTCTGCCACACATCGCCTACAGCGCCGGCACCCACGCAGGTCAACTGCGACGAGTGTCATCCGAACCACTAGCCCAACCGCTCGGTCCGCCGTCCGCACCGCTCTATCAGCTCTTCAGGCGTACCCGATTGGGGCTGACGGCCTGCCCGTATCCTCCCTGCTCGTGTGCTAGAATCTGCGAACCTCGCGCGCGTCGTGTGCCGCAGGTCAGCGTCTGAAGGGAGCCTGGCGTGAAGTTCACCGGCACGGCACATCGCTATGGCCGAGACGTCGATACCGACGTCATCATCCCAGCACGCTACCTGAATACGTCGATTCCGGAGGAACTCGCCACGCACTGCATGGAGGACCTCGACGACGCGTTCGTCTCGAAGATGGAGTTTGGTGACATCCTCGTTGCCGAGGAGAACTTCGGCTGCGGTTCGAGCCGCGAGCACGCGCCCATCGCTATCAAGGCCGCTGGCGTGAGCGTGGTCATCGCCAAGTCCTTCGCGCGCATCTTCTACCGCAACGCGATCAACACAGGGCTCCCGATCATGGAGGCTCCCGAGGCCGTCGACGGCATCCGAAACGGGGACCGGGTGTCCGTGGACGCGGACACCGGTGTCATCGTGAACGAGACCACGGGCGCCACGTATCGCGCTCAGCCGTTCCCGCCATTCATCAAGGACATCATCGAACGGGGCGGTCTCATCGAGTCCGTGAAGGCACGGATCGGGAACTGATCGGCGGGCGGGCGGTGGTCAAGCCTCAAGGATCGTCGCCCTCAAGATCCGCGGTCTGGCTGTACCTGTCTCTGGCTGCAGCACTCCTCGCGCTTCTCGTCAGCTTCTCCCCATTCGGCGTGGACCAGTCCATGGACCTGCCACTGCTCTCGCTTGCCCTGACGGGCCTGGTCACTGCCGCGCTTCTGCCGAAGGGCCGGCAGGCGGGTGCGCTCCTGCGCTGGCGCGTCGCGTGGGCGTGGACCGCGTGGCTCGGTTGGGCGCTCCTGTCCGCGCTTGTCTCCGGCCGAGGGTTCGTCGCATTCTCCGGAACACCATTCAACCTCATGGGATGGTTCACCGTCGCCGTGGTCGGCTCGATCGCGCTTGCCTCGGCCGCGTCGGGAACGGGCATGCGCACGGCCCTACAGCGGCTCGCGCCGATCGTGGTTGGTGTGGAGGCGGTGTTCGTGCTCCTCGACTGGCTGCAGGGCGCGAGCGAGCTCGGTGGGACGCTCTCGAACTCAACGTACCTGGCCGAGGTCCTGGTCCTGTTCCTGCCCCTCGTGGCGGATTCGGCCCTGAGCGCCGGGAAGACCCGGGAGCGTGTCTGGCGGTGGGCTGTCGTCGCTTCCGGCCTCGCCGCAGTGGTGTGGGCGAGCGCCCGGGCGGCGCTTCTGGGGCTCCTCGTGTGGGCGGCGGTGTTGGCCTTCATCGAGCTCCGTCGTCGCGCCAACTGGTCGACCGGGCGCGTCCTGGGTGTCGTGGGCGGCTGTGCAGTGGCCGTGCTCGCGCTGGTGGCGGTACTCGGACGCTCTCGGATTGTGTCCGGACTGGGCTGGACGGCCGCGGTGCGGGCGAACATATGGCAGCCAGTCGCCAAGGCGGTCGGACTCAGACCCCTCTTTGGCTGGGGACCGGACGGGTACCAGGCAGCGGTGTACGGATTCGTGAAGCCCCCGACGGTCCATGGCATCGGGTTCGGTCAGGTCGCCCCCGACCCGCACAACCTGCTCGTCTGGATCGTCGTGTCGACCGGTGTCGTCGGGCTCGCGCTCTTCGCCTGGCTGGCGTTCGAGATCGGGCGCAATTGGGTGAAGCAGGCGAGGGCCCGGAGCGGGCCAACCGTAGCTCCGTTCGTGGCGGGCGCCCTGCTCTACGCATTCGTGGCCCTCAGTGCGCCAACAGCACTGCAGACGCTCCCGCTGGCCGCTCTTGTCATTGGGGCGTCGCTGCGTATCGAGCGTGCCGACTCCTCGGCCAGCTCGATCCGAGTGGCAGAGCTCGCCACGCGCGCACTTGCCATCACGCTGTCGCTGCTGCTCTGCGCGATGGCGACTACGCGCCTGTCGATCGCCCGCGAGGACCAACCGGGCGGCTACGACCCGGTTCGCACGCAGCGCGCCGCCGACCTCTGGCGCATCGACCCGTTCCTCTACTACCAAGCCTCGATCGGCTGGGGCTACGCGGCCGCGCGTGGGACGCAGTCGGTGCCGACCGCAGATGCCGACCTCGCTGCGATCAGGCGAGCGGTCGCCCTCGCGCCTACCGACCCCGTGTACCAGACGGAACTCGCGCGTACGCTCGCGTTCTACCGCGCGCCACGCGAGACCGTCTCGGCGGCGTTCGAACGCGCGCTCGAGCTCTTCCCGAACTCCCCGGATGCACGCACGTCCTACGCCGGGTACCTCATCGCTCAAGGCGACTTGCCCGCCGCCCGTCGGGAGCTCGATCGCGTGCGCACCCTCGAGGACCTGCCCGCAGTCATGCGTGCGAACGCCGCCTACTTCCGTGCGCTGGGCGATTCGGCGAGAGCTGCGGGGTGGGAGGCGAAACAAGAGGCGGCCGAGGCGGCCGACACGTCGGGGCCGTCGGATGGAGGTCCGTGACGGGCGGGGGCGCCACTTCTCGGCCGTGTGAGCGACTCTCGCGTGATACACTGGCGCACACCCTGACCTCGGCATTCGAGGATGGACGACGACGTATCGAGCGAAACGGCCTGGTCGAGTCTGCGAGGGCTCGGCTTCGTCGCCAAGCACGACCGGGCGGTCCTATCGGAAGGAAAGGAAGCATCGTGGAGTTTCGCATCGCAGTTCTCCCGGGTGATGGCATTGGTCCCGAGATCACCGTGCAGGCTCAGAAGGTGCTCGACGCAGTCGCTCAGAGATTCGGCCATTCGTTCGAGTACTCGGAGGCGCTGACCGGGGGCGCGGCTATCGATGCCACCGGTACCCCGCTGCCGGACGAGACGCTCGAGCTGTGTCGCGCGAGTGATGCGGTGCTTCTCGGCGCCATCGGCGGCCCGAAGTGGGACACGACCGACCCGAAGGGCGTCCGCCCCGAGCAGGGGCTGCTCGGCCTTCGCAAGGCCCTGGGCGTCTACGCGAACCTGCGCCCGGTGAAGATCTTCGATGCGCTCATCGATGGGTCTACGATCAAGCCCGAGGTCATCCGCGACGTGGACATCCTCATCGTCCGCGAGCTCACGGGTGGTATCTACTTCGGCAAGCGAGACCGCGTGGGTGACATGGCCTACGACACCGAGGAGTACCACGCATACGAGATCGAGCGGATCGTGCGCAAGGCGTGCGAGCTTGCCCGTGTACGCAAGACGTCGAACGTGTGCTCCGTCGACAAGGCGAATGTGCTCGAGGCATCGCGCCTGTGGCGCGAAGTCGCCCACAAGACGGTCTTGGACTACCCCGACATCGAGATGTGGGACTTGCTCGTCGACAACTGCGCGATGCAGCTCGTCAAGAACCCCAGGCAGTTCGACGTGCTCGTGATGTCGAACATGTTCGGCGACATCCTGTCCGACGAGGCGTCGATGCTCTCCGGGTCGCTCGGCATGCTTGGCTCGGCGTCGATAGGCGATGGGCCGGGCCTGTACGAGCCGAGCCACGGGAGCGCACCCAAGTACACGGGCATGGACGTCGCGAATCCCATAGCTACGATCCTCTCGGCGGGGATGATGCTGCAGTACTCGTTCGGGCTTTTCGACGAGGCTGCGGCGGTCGAGCGCGCAATCGAGAGTGTGCTGGCCGAGGGCTGGCGCACGAAGGACATCGCGAGCGATGACACGCCGGCAGAGCTGCGAGCGGGCACCGAGGCGATGGGGGACTTGGTGGCGAAGCAGCTGGTAAGCTGAGGGGGACGCTGCAGTTCGTACCGGACCGCGGCGGCGTTCAGCACGGATAGCCGAGGAGACGGCAGTGTCGTTCCGCGTGCTCGAAGCTTCCGATCCCGGGTGGAATGACGTTCTGTCGAAGGTGCCTCACGACGTCTACCACCTGCCGGGGTATGCGCGGTTGACCGAGGTCCAGGAGGGGCTGACAGTCCAGCTCGCCGTAGCCGAGGCAGGCAAACACGTCGTGGCGCTTCCGTTCATGCTGCGCCCGCTCCCAACCGATGCGCGGTTCGGCGATGGGCACGACATCACCACGCCGTACGGATACCCTGGGCCGGTGTGTTCTTCGAGCGATCCTGACGTGCAGCGCGCGCTCGTGAGCGAACTGCTCTCTGGACTCACCGAGACGGGGGCCGTGAGTGCATTCGTTCGCTGCCACCCCCTCGTCGGTGTCGGCACGGATGCCCTTGCGCCGTTCGGCGAGGTCGTCGTCCACGGCGACCAGGTGGTCATCGATCTCAAGGAGGTGGGGAGCGAGGCGCTTGCGTCGTTTCGGGCCGGTCACCGCAGGGACATTCGCATCTTACGCGATCAGGGATTCGCGCTACGCGCAGACGACAAGCTCGATATCTCCGCCTTCCCGAGCCTGTACCGCAAGAACATGGAGCGCTTGGAAGCGGATCGCTACTACTGGTTTGGTGATGATTACTTCACGGCGCTGTGGGAGACGCTCGGGGAGAACGCCCACCTGGTCGTTGTCACGAGTCCCGAGGACACAGCAGCAGCGTGTGCTCTCTTCTTCGTGACTGGCGAGATCGCGCAGTATCATCTCTCGGCGACCGATGCGCGCTATCTTCGCCTCGCGCCCAGCAAACTCTCGATTCTCGGGATGGCGGATCTCTGTCGGTCTCTCGGGGTCCGCTACCTCAACTTGGGCGGTGGTGTCGGCGGCCAGGCCGATGCTCTCTTTGCATTCAAGGCCGGTTTCTCTCGGATGAGAGTGCCGTTCGCGACAGCTCGCTTCGTGCTCGACGAGGAACGATACGCCTACTTGTCGAGCCCCGTTGACGCGCCCGAGGGCTTCTTCCCCTCGTATCGGGCGCCGAGATGAGGATGTGGGGTTCGCCGCCAAGGGGATCGTCCCCCGACGTTCGAGCCGGCGGCTAGCATGAGCGGCCAGCGGTCCTCGAGCCCGCGATCCGTGCGGCGCGTGAGAGCCAGGCGCTGACCATGGGAGCTCCGTCCGAGAAGATCACCCCGGACCTCCAGCTCGCGTCCGGCGGTCTTCTGAATCTCGTTTCCCAGCTCGTGGGTCTCGGCACGAGCTTCCTCATCGGTGTGCTCGTCGCCCGCCTCCTGGGCCCGCAGGGTAGGGGCGAGCTCTCGGTGCTCATGCAGGTCCCGGCCGTTCTGATCATCGTCCTTGGGCTGGGGATTTCGACCGCGAATACCTACTTCGTCTCGACCGGCAAGACGCCGGCGGGGCTGGCACTCGGCAATAGCCTCGCGCTCGCGATCCCCGCCGCCGTTGTGGGGGTGCCCCTGGCGATCCTGTTCCTGCTCGGTCCGCTGTCTGTGCTGCCCGGTCTGCCGGTACGCGCAGTCGCGTTCGCGGCGGTTGCGGTGCCGCTGGGCTTGCTCGCCTCTTGGCTCGCGGGAGTGAGCGCGGGTGTTGGGAGGCTGCGCCTCAACCTGCGCTACTCGGTTGTCTCCTCACTAGTCACGCTCGCCGGAATCGCTGTTCTCTTCGCACTCGACGGTGCCAGCCTGACCGCGGTGGTCGGCTTCTCGGTGGGCGGCACGCTCGCAGGCATCGCCGTGGTCTTCGCGGGTCTGCGACGCTGGGCTCGGCCGGTAAGAGTAGATCTCGGCACCGTGCGGAACATGACTCGCTACTCCAGCAAGACCTACGCGGCCGGTCTTGCGGGCTACCTGCACCTCCGACAGGATGTCTTGCTCCTGGGCTGGCTCGCCGGAGCGTCGTCTGTAGGGCTCTACTCGGTGGGAGTGAGCTTCGCGGAGCTGCTGTGGTACGTGCCGGCAGCACTCGCGGGGGTCATCTTCGCGAGAGCCGGACGGCACGATGAGGCAGCCGCCCTTGACTACGTAGCGCGCAGCAGCCGCATCTCGGTGCTGCTGATGGTGGTCTCTGCCGCGCTCGGAGCCATCGCCGTCCCCGTGGTGATCGCCCTGCTGTTCGGGCGCGCGTTCCTCCCGTCCACCTGGGTCTTCTATGCGCTCATCCCTGGCGTGCTCGGCGACGGCGTAGCCCGAGTCGTGATGAGCTTCCAGATGGCGACCGGGCGCGTGTACTGGAGGGAGTCGCTCGGTTCAACGGGGTTGAATCTGCTCGCGAATCTGCTGCTGATCCCACTTATCGGCTTCGTTGGAGCGGCGTTGGCGTCGAGCATCTCCTATGTCGCTCTTGCGGCTCTCGTTCTGTGGAGACTCAAGCGGGACACGAGTGCCGAACCGCTCGCGTTCCTGGTGCCGCGTCGCGACGACGTCCGGGTCGTGCTTCGTGCGGTACGCGAGGCGCCTGGTCGGTTCGCTCCGACGCGTGGGGACCGATCAGAATGATGGCGACCTTGTGACGGCAAAGGACTCAGACGTGAGGCGAACGGTCGTCACCTTCACCGGCTTTGACGCCTTCTGGCTGGATCTCCTGGCCGAAGGTCTGTCTCGACGCTATTCCGACGAGCTCGAGTGCCGTTCGATTGTCTGGCCATCGACCACCATAGAGCGAACCCGTTTCGTTCGCTCCGTGGTCAGCTCCGACGTGATGGTGCGCGTCGGCATGCCGTTCGAGTTCGAGAGCGAGACCACGCGCGTCTGGCTCTCGTACGTTCGAGCACGTCGCGGACTCAGGGCGTTCAACTACTGGGTGGGTTCCGACGTGTTCGCGTTCGAGGATCGCGCGCGTGCTGGAGGCCTGTCGGACCGCGATGAACGAGCCATTCGCGCGATGCGTCATCTTGCTGCGACCGAGAACCTCATGACGGAGCTGGTGGGTCTGGGTGTACCAGCCGAGAAGGTCGTGCTTCCGTCGCAGGAGCTCGCGGTGCCAGACCCTCCGCCGCCGCTGCCCGAACGGTTTCGGGTGTTGTCGTACTGGTCCGACGGGCGCGTGGACTTCTACGGCGGTTCCACCGTCCTGTGTGCGGCGGAGCGGTTGCCCGAGATCGCCTTCGACATCGTCGGCGCGTCCGGGCCCGACGGCACGGCGTCTCCCCCGAACGTCACGTATCACGGACGCGTATCGAACATGTCCGAGCTCTACGCCAGGACCACGGCGCTCGTGCGTCTGACCCTGCATGACGCGGTCGCTGCGGGCATGGTCGAGGAGGCCCTCGCGTTCGGACGCTACGTCATCTACTCCTTCGAATGGCCGCACGTTCGCACGGTCGATCGACTAGACGTTGAGGGCCTCGTGAGGACCCTCGAAGAGCTGAGGGACCTTCACCGGGCCGGCCAGCTCCCGCTCAATATTGCTGGCAGGGACTTCATCCTCGAGTACTGGGATCCCGACGCTCGGTTCGCCGCCCTTCGGCGCGCGATTCTCGGAGTGCCCGGCCCGTGACCCTGCATCAAGAGCGGCTACGGTAGTCTGTTCTGGCGGAAGCCCCGCACACGGATTGGTCGACCATGGAAGTACTCTTCGAAAGCCACAGCGATTTCCACGATATCACCGTGCAAGACCGCGATGGGATTCGCGAGCTGCGCTTTGGCGGCAGACTCCAGAGCGCAGTCGACGCCGAGACCCTGACCGTATCTCGCGCCCCGATCCTGGACTACCTGCACCTGCCGGTGGCGTTCGTTCCTCGGGCGAGGCGCGTGCTGGTCGTGGGGCTTGGCGGAGGCGTCCTGCCCAAGCGCATGCATCGTGACTACTCGCAGATGCAGATCGACGTCGTCGAGCTCGACCCCGTGATAGTGCAGGTGGCGCGCGACTTCTTTGCACTCCCCGAGGACGAGCGCCTGCGCGTCATCGTCGGTGACGGCCGAGAGTACTTGCGGTCCACCAGCGAGGCCTACGACATCATCATCGTGGACGCCTTCTTCGAGACCCGCGTCCCATTCGCACTGGTCACTCGCGAGTTCTTCGAGATCCTGAAGGCCCGCCTCCAGCCGAGAGGCGTAGTCGCGTTCAACCTCGTGGGAGCGCTCGAGGGAGCTGACAGCGAGCCGTTCCTGCGGGTCCTCGCGGGTCTCCGCGAAGCGTTCGCGGACGTGCGGCTGTTCACCGTGAGCCCGAGCCTCAATAGGGACGCGGGGCGCAGCAACTTCGTCGCTGTGGGATCGGACACGGTTCGAGCGACCGAGGCGATCAAAGCGTCCATCAGGGGCAGAGCGGGCGGCCAGGTGACGGTCCCCAGTTTCGAGCACTGGGACGAGGAGCTCTTCGAGATGCCAGCTCCCCGGGACGTGGTCGAGCCGCTGACAGACGAAGAGGCGCCGGTCGATGGTCTCCTGCGAACGTGACGGATTGCGAGTGGCGAGGCCGCCGCGAGGGCTCCTAGGTCGTTCTATCGCGAAGCGCGAAGCCCTGGTCCAGTCGCTTCGCGGCGTCCCAGAGCGCTTCCAGGTCGCCTCCGGTGGCTGCCTGAGCCAACAAGCGGATGTCTGCTTCAAAGCCAGACTCCTCCGCGGGTGCCGAGGAGACGAGCAGGATCTTCTCCCGCGACGTGGGGACCAGACTCTCGTGATCTTGGACGAGTATCTCGTGCAGCTTCTCCCCCGGGCGGAGCCCCGTGTACTCGATTTCTGCGGGCACGCCGGAGAGCGCGATCATCTTGCGGGCGAGGTCGACGATCTTGACCGGCTCGCCCATCTCGAGCACGAAGATGTCGCCGCAGCCGCCGATGGCCTGAGCCTGCAGGACGAGGCGGGCCGCTTCGGGAATCGTCATGAAGTAGCGTGTGGCGTCGGGATGCGTGACGGTCAGCGGTCCGCCGTGGCGCAGCTGCTGTTCGAATATGGGGACCACGCTGCCTCGGCTCGCCAGCACGTTGCCGAATCGCACCGCCACCGCGCAGAGGCCGTGTGCGCTCGCGGCCAGCATGATTCGCTCGGCGAGTGACTTGGTGAGCCCCATGAAGTTCGCCGGCGCGACGGCCTTGTCCGTCGAGATCAGGACGAACTTCTCCACGCCGTGGTGCTGGCATGCCTCGATGACGTTTCGCGTGCCGGAGACGTTCGTCTTGACGGCCTCAGCGGGTTCGAGCTCCATGAGCGGAACGTGCTTGTAGGCGGCCGCATGCAGGACGACGTCGGGTGACTCGACCGCGAAGACGGCGTCGAGCTTCTGCGGATCGCGGATATCGCAGATGTGCATGACGGCGATACCCGGGTCGGACTTCTCGAGCTCGAGCCACAGTTCGTACAAGCGGGTCTCGTCGACCTCGAGCAGCAGAAGTCTCGCTGGCGCGAGCTTGATGACCTGTCGGCACAGCTCCGCGCCGATGGACCCGGCGGCGCCGGTTACCGCGACGATCTTGCCGGCGATGGTCTCGGCCACCTGTTCGACGTCGATGGGCGTCTGTTCGCGGCCGAGCAGGTCCTCGACCTCGACCTTTCGAAGGTCGGTGACGCTGACGGTGCCCCTCTGGACAACGAGTGCCGGCATGATTCGAGTCGCGATGCCCGCGTCGGCCGCGGAGTTCAAGACGCGTCGAACCTCGGCTTGCGGCCCACTCGGCATGGCAACGAGAATCTCCTCGACGCCCCGGGAAGCGACGACCGAAGCGAGGTCGCGCGTCGTGCCGATCACAGGTGCGCCACCGACGGTGCGTCCCTTGAGACCAGGCTCGTCGTCCAGGAAGCCGACGACCGCGAAGCCGAGGTCAGGTCGACTCTGGAGCTCCCGCAGGAGCAGCGAGCCCGCATTGCCGGCGCCAATGATCAGCACGCGTCGCGCACTCGCTCCCTGGCGGGCTCGCATCAGCAGTGCAACGCGGACGGCGAGCCGCACGCTCGCCGCACCGAGGAGCACGAGCAACGCCTGGATGAACAGAACGCCGAATGGTACCGCCCGCATGTCCTGCCGGTACGGCACGAACAGGTCGATCGTTGTGAGAGCCGCGAAGCCGAGGCCTACCGCCGCAACGAGCCTGAGCGCGGTGTCCACCCCGACGTATCTGAGAACGACCCGGTACAGCCCGAAGACTGCGAACATCCCAATGTAGACCACGGCCGAGATGAGTGTTGCCCAGGGCATCGCCGATGCGAAGACGCCTGGGACGGGTCCCTCGAATCGTACGTAGTAGGCGAGGAGCATGCCGACGATCACGACGGCGAGGTCGAGAGCGTAGAGCAGCGCCTGCCACCTGCGGCGGGTCCCGCGCACGTTGACGAGCAAGTCCCTGATGCCGGTCACTCGTCGACTCCGGTCTCGCGCGACCCGTCATGCGCAGCGTCTGCGTGCGGGTCGAAAGGCGGCATGGTCGCCGAACCCTCGGCGGAGATCCCTTCCCGACTGAAGACGGCGCCGATCGTCATGAAGACGATTCGCGCGTCGAGCGTGAAGGATCGGTGATCGACGTACCAGACGTCCATTGCGAGCCGCTCGTGCCAGGAGGCTGCATTGCGGCCGTTGACCTGCGCCCATCCGGTGAGTCCTGGTCGGACTTCATGGCGCCGGGCCTGCACGTCATTGTAGCGGTCGAGGTACTCAACCAGGAGCGGGCGAGGGCCGACGATGCTCATGTCGCCCTTAAGGACGTTGACGAGCTCAGGCAGCTCGTCGAGCGAAGTCGACCGGAGCTTCCGGCCGAAAGCGGTGAGCCGCTCGCCATCCGAGGCGACTGCGGTCACGGCATCGACGTTGGCGGGGGCGTCCCGCATCGTGCGGAACTTGAAGACGGTGAACAGCTGTCCGTTCCTGCCCGGGCGCTTCTGCTGGAACGTGACCGGCGAGCCGAGCTTCGATCGAACCATCAGACCTAGAACAAGAAACACGGGGGAAAGCGCGATCAGCGCGACTCCCGACGCGACAACGTCGAGAAGCCGTTTCGCCGTGT
>CAYGYT010000048.1:0-14401 GCA_964354215.1 uncultured Eubacteriales bacterium
TGGTGGAACGGTGCGACGGCGGAAGGTGCGGCCCAGCAGATCACCGTGGGTGCGGGCGCGACGGTCTCGAACATCAACGCGGCCATGAAGACGTTCAACGGCTTCATCAAGGGCACGGTCACTATCGAGGCGGACAAACGGACTCTCGCGGGCATCAGCGTGTCAGCCGACCAGCACGACTCAACCACTGGCTGGAACTACGTAGGCAGCACGACGACCGCGGACGATGGCACGTACACGCTCGAGGTGCCTCCCGGCGAGATCCGCGTGTACTTCCAGGGCGACACTGCGAAGTACGCGACGCAGTACTACAACGGCGTGCTCGACAAGGAGAAGGCCACGTCCCTCAACATCAAGTCGGGCGATGTCAAGACCGGGATCAATGCGGCGATGTTCCCGCCGGGAGTGCGGTTCACGCTCGGCGCCGCCCCCGCAGCCGTTGCATTCGGAAGCAAGACCACATTCACCGTGACGGTCCAGCGAGGGGCCGGCACCGCGCTCACGGGCTACCGCATAGGCCTCGAGAAGCTCACGAGCGGCGGCTGGCTCAAGGCAGCCGAGTTCGAGCGCACGGATACGAACGGGAAGTGCACGTTCACGCTCGCACCGACGCCGTGGTCCGAGACGTATCGCGCTACCTTCGCCGAGACCGACGACGCGCCGGTCGTCTACAGCAACCAGGTGACCGTGCGCACGATCGACGTCATCAGCGTGCCCAAGGGCAAGCCCACGGCGCGCAAGAACGTCGCCTTCACGGTGACCGGCACGATGAAGCCGATGCACTCGCCGGCGAAGGCCTATCTCGTCATCGTCGCCACGACGAAAGGCATGATGAAGACGTTCGCCTGCAGGTGCACGAACAGTGGAGGGGCCACGAACTACTCGGCGTTGGTCAAGCTCCCGAAGGCCGGCGTCTGGAAGCTGGTCGCCAAGAACGCGAAGGACCCCGGGCACATCGCGGCGGCGAGCAAGCCGGCAACGATCAAGGTCAGGTAGCGTCCTGGCCGAGTCCCCCTAGGGTCTCGCCCTAGGCAGCCGCGGCCCAGACCGCTCAGGGGGACTCGTACCAGAGTCGGATGTCGAGGCGTCCGCCGGTCGCTAGAATCAGGATGCTCGGCTTGTGTCACCCTGGGAGGCCGCCATGCGCCGACGAGCAGCGTTCGTGCTCGCACTCTGTCTGACGCTGTCGCTCGCGCCGATGCCCCTGCCTGCGCGTGCCGCGGCTACCTACGTGAGTGCCCGTCCACCAGCTCGGCTCGTTTCGTATGCGCGCTCGATGGCCAAGCAGCACGTGGTGGTGTGGTATCCGTCGAGGCTTCCGAGGGGCTCCGTGGTCGAGTCGGTTCGCGTGTTTCAGGTGAAGCGGAGCCAGACGACGTCGGCGGGGGTCGTGTGCATCGTCAGCGTGAAGAACGGCTCGCAGCGTGTCTGGGTGTGGAACGGGCCGCGGCAGACAGTGATGGGTCTTTCGCGAGCCACGATCGCCTGGGGACCCTACCAGGCACGCGTCTACCAGCAGACAGCGGCGCTGCGCTGGACGCTGCACAGCTCGCACAGCGTGCGGGTGAGTACGTCGCTGACCCAGCTGAAGGTGATCGCCGCAAGCATGCGTGCGGTCAAGTAGCGCTTCGCAGAGAAGGACCGCTAGTCGATACCGCCCACCGGCTCGAAGGTGATTCGGACGGGTTCGGTGCCCGGTAGGAATAGGGCGCCGACAAGTCCGACGAGCGCGACCAAGGCACCAGGGACGGGCAGTCCGAGTATGGCTGCGAACCCTACCGTGCCCACGACGGTGTCCATCGTCATGGTGGCTCCGGCCGCCCATCCGATGAGCAGCATCAGTGAGAACGCGACGACACCCAAGCTCATGAAGCCGACGGCGACGGCAAGTGGCACGCGGAAAGGACTGCGCCATGCGAACGCCCGGTAGACGGCGAAAGCGAGCGCTGGAACGCACCCGTAGATGGTCGCGGCGATCGGTGCGTACGCGGTCATGCCGAGTCCCGCTATGATGAACACAAGCGCCAGAGCAAAGGGCCAACGAGCTGCCATCTCGCCATCCGTTCCTGGTGATGCTGCACGAGCACCTGTTCCGCAGGTCTCTCGGTTCCAGCCTACACCTTGGGCGGGCCGTCAGCTTCGGCGAGGATCCTCCGGAGCCGGCCCTCGCGCACGGTTCGGCGGCGGGTACGTTCTGGTTGTCCGCAAGTGAGGCAGGGGATTGGGTCATGAGGACTCGAACGCTCGTTTCTATCGGGGTCGCCCTTGCCGTGGCCGCGTCCACGGTGGTCTCGGCTGTCCCGGCCACGCTCGTTGCCGACACGAGCTCCGTCTCGCAGGTCGAGCGCTCGCCACTCCGATCGCTCGATGCATCGGCTGGTGGTGTCCTTGCCGTGGGCATGACCGAGCCGTACTCCATCGATCCGTACAACGCTTTCGGCGACGGCGCGCAGGTAGCTCAGGCGCTCTTCGACAGCCTCACGAGTGTCGACCCTCTCGATGCGACGCGCGTGCTGCCCGCAGCGGCCGCGAGCTGGACCGTGAGTTCGGACGCCACCGTGTGGACGTTCTCGCTCGATCCGGACGGCAGCTACTCGGACGGCACGCCCGTGACCGCGCAGGACTTCGTGTACGGATGGAACCGTATCGCCAGTCCGGCGACCCTGAATCCGGCAACCGGCGAGACCGACGCCTCGCTGGTCTCGTATCACCTGGGACTGGTGAAGGGATACGCGGCCGTCGAGAGCGGTGCCGCCACTGCACTCGCCGGAGTCAAGGCGATCGACAGCACCACATTGCAGGTCACGCTGGGGCGACCGTACGCGGACTTCGCCCACGTTGTGGCGAGTCCCGCCCTTGCACCGGTTCCGAAGCGCTACGTCGAAGGCGGGGTGCTGTACAACGGTGACACGCTCACATTCGCCGAGATGCCGATCGGCAACGGCCCGTTCAAGATGGCCGAACCGTGGGTCCGCGGCGCACGCATCCGCCTCGCTCGGAACGAACGCTACGACGGTCCGGCTCCGCACATCGACGGTATCGACTTCATGTTCTTCGGCGATGCTGATGCGTATGCCAAACTCCGGGCGGGCAATCTCGACTTCGCCCAGGTCCCTGAGGCGAGCATGGCCAGCGCGATAGCGGCATTCGGTCTCTCCCCCAACGGGTACAAGGCCAACCCCAGCTCGCAGGTTCTGAAGGGCACCGAGAACTCCCTCTACTATGTGGCGCTCAATACTCGCGACCGGGTCCTCTCGAAACCCAAGGTCCGCCAGGCGATCTCGTACGCCATCGATCGCCAGGCGATATCAACTCAGGTGTACAAGGGCACGTGGGTGCCGGCGGATGGCGTGGTGCCGCCGGGAGTCGCGGGCTACCGACGCGGTGCGTGGCCGACGACGCGCTACAACGTGGCGCTGGCGAAGAAGACCCTCGCCGCGGCCGGCTATCCGCGCGGGCGCGGGCTGCCGGTCCTCACGCTGTACTTCAACAAGCAGGGCGCCGGACAAGCAGCGGCCATGGCGCGTGTCAAGGCCGACCTCGCCAAGGTCGGCATCCGAGTCACTACCAGGGCCCTCGACTTCGCGGTTGCTCTCGACCTGTTGGGGCGGGGCAAGTTCCAGATGGCGCGCCTCGGCTGGATCGCGGACTACCGGGTCGCCGACAACGTGCTCTTTCCGCTGTTCGAGACCGGGTCGGGCGACAACTACTCGAAGCTCTCCAACGCCGCTGTTCACGCCGGACTCGCGAAGGCGCGGGCGACACTCGACTGGTCCGCGCGCATCAAGGCCTATCGAGACATCGATTCACGGGTCGCCGCATTGACGCCTGTCGTTCCGCTCCTGTTCCTAGCCCACCATGCGGTGACGTCGTCACGGGTGCACGACCTGACGTATGACTCCTCGGGATTCATCGATTTCGGGAGCGTTTGGCTGACGCCGTAGCTGCGGATTCTATCGCTGCGTCGTCCCGCGCGCTCTCTCACCGCGCGTGAGTACTCTCTCGAGCTAGAGCCCGGGCATCTGAGCCCCGTCGCACGAGAGCCTGAAGCGTGGGTCTCTCGGCGGGTTCATGAGTGGACTGACCAGCTCGTGCCGGATCAGCACGCCACCGTGGTACTCGATCTCGTCGAGTGGCGTGAAACCGACCTTCTTCGCGACTCGCAACGAAGCGGCGTTCTCGGGATCGATGCAGGAGATCACCCGATCGAATCCTATGACCGAGAAGCAGTAGTCGACCACCGCCCTACCCGCCTCGGTCGCCAGTCCGGCGCCCCAGAGCTCCCTGCGGAGGGTCCAGCCCACTTCGATGTCGGGAGCGAACGCGCAACCAGGCCCCGAGAATCCCACGACGCCGCAGCAGTCGTCCGACGGTGGGGCTTTGAGCTGCAGCGCCCAGCGGCACCAGCCCCAATCTCGCTGCATTCGCATCTGCCGATCCACGAAATCGGTCACGTGCTCACGGACGTCCGTGCCCCATGGGCCGAGGAAACGCGTGACCTCCGGGTCGGATGCGAGGGCGATCATGCCCTCGATGTCGTCGGCAGTCCATTCTCGGGCGAGCAGTCGCTCGGTCTCGATGATCGTACGTCCCACACGCACCTCCGCCGAAACGGTAGCACGGCGTAGCGCTAGACTGTCGGCGGAAAGGAGCAGGGAGCGATGAAGCGAGACGGCGTGAGAGCTACGGATCGTGGCGGGCTGGCGGCGTTCCTAGTTGCCCTGTTCTGTACCGCCGCGTTGTTGACGGGCTGCATCTACGTTGGGGGCGAGCGCCCTGTGGGTGGCTGGCAGACCGCCCCGCGCTCGATCGACGACGACTGGCGCCGGCTCGACATGCAGGAGCTCATGGCCTACTCGGATACGTGGTTCGCGGTGGACCCCCAGCAGCGCGGCACCGTGAAGGGCTTCGCGAACGGCGCCGCGAAAGTCGCGGCCGACGGCGGGTACTTCGAGCTCGCGGTGATATCGCGGCAGAACAACGTCCCCGTACAGCAGACGGTGCGCATCTTCTTCGACAAGTGGACGCCGCTCTACGTCGACGGCGAGCGCGCGGGCACCGTGCTCGAGGGATTCACCACGCAAGGCGGCTACGACGTGAAACGCGGAGGACGCATCCTCGCGGTGCCCTTCCACGTGAACGGCGGGCGCCTGTTCGCCGAGCGCGTGAACGTGCTCGCGGACACGGCGCCGGTGGTGCCGTAGCGCCACTCGGCGCGTTGCCTCGGGTAGAATCGCAGGCGTGACTCCTGACGCCGACATCCAGGCACGCCTTCGCGCGCTGCCGAAGACCGACGAGCTGCTCGCGCGCCCCGAAATGGCCGCCGAGCTGGAACGGATCCCGCGCGCGCTCCTCCTCGACGCTGTGCGCGACGCGGTCGACAGCGTGCGCGAGCGGATCCTCGGCGGTGCGGAAGTGGAGCCTTCCGCGGATGCGATCGTGCGTGACGCGGTCGCGCGCGCCGAGCTCGCCGCACGCCCGTCGCTTCGGCCCGTCATCAACGCGACCGGCATCATCGTGCACACCAACCTCGGGCGGAGCCTGCTCTCGCAAGCCGCCGCGTCGGCGGTCAGGGACGTAGCGACGCACTACTCGACGCTCGAGTACGACGTGGCGAGTGGGGAGCGCGGGTCGCGGCACGTACACGTCGAGTCGCTGCTCACGCGCCTCACGGGCGCTGAAGCCGCGATGGCGGTCAACAACAACGCCGCCGCCGTCATGCTCGGCATCGCGGCGCTCTCCCGCGGCAAAGAAGCGATCGTCTCGCGCGGGCAGCTCGTCGAGATCGGCGGCTCGTTCCGCATCCCCGACATCATGCGCGAGTCGGGCGCGACCATGATCGAGGTCGGCACGACGAACAAGACGCATCTCGCCGACTACGAAAGCGCCATCACCGAGCGCACCGGACTCCTGCTCAAGGTGCACTCGAGCAACTTCCGCGTCGTCGGCTTCACCGAGGAGGTTTCGGTTGCCGATCTCGTGCACCTGGGAGCCAAGCACGGTATCCCGGTGTTCGAGGACCAGGGTTCCGGCGTGCTCATCGACGTGCGTCGCTACGGGCTGCCGTACGAGCCCACCGTGGGCGAGAGCGTGGACGCCGGAGCGCACCTCGTGTCGTGCTCGGGCGACAAGCTGCTGGGCGGGCCCCAAGCCGGCATCCTCGTCGGCACGTGGGACGTCATCCAACGCCTCAAGAAGCACCCGATGGCTCGAGCCGTGCGCCTCGACAAGATGACGCTCGCCGCCCTCGAGACCACGCTTCGCGCGTACCTCGACGTCGAGCGCGCGCTCCGCGAGATACCCACGCTGCGCATGCTCACCGCGTCGCAGGCCGACATCGGCGCGCGTGCCGAGTCGCTCGCAGCGCAGCTCCGCGATGCGCTGCCGGCCGATAGGGCGACTATCGAGACCGCCGAGGACGTGTCGCGCGCGGGCGGCGGGGCCCTCCCGCTCGCCGATATCCCCACGGTCGTCGTCGCGATCGAGCCTCGCGGGATGTCGGACGACGCGCTCGAAGCGGCGCTTCGCCTCGGTGAACCGTGCATCATCGCGCGCATCCACGAGGGCCGGCTTCTCATCGACCCGCGCACGCTTTCTCCGGCCGAGCAGGACATCGTGGCCGCGCGCGTGGCCGCTGCGCTCGGCGGGTAGCTGCGCCCCAGACTCAGGACGTCGAACGACGAAGGAGCACACCATGGCAGGTCCAGCTGGTCTTCCGGTCCGCGTCGAAGTGACCGAGATCCTGGTAGGCGGCGAGTGCCCCGTTGGCATCAAGCCCGGGCAGACGTGGGAGATTCGCGACGGCATCCTGCCCGAGGGCATGTGCGGCTCGGCCTGGAACGGCATCCAGCACTACGTGTTCGCGCTGCGCGCCGGAGGCACGATGCCGTGGAGCGGCGAGGCCGAGATCTCCGCGTGCTGCCCCGACCCGTCGAACCCGGTCGTCTTCAAGATGACGGTGATCGAGGAGTGAGCTCCACGCCCTCGCTCGTCCTCGGCACAGCCGGTCACATCGACCACGGCAAGTCGGCGCTCGTCAAAGCGCTCACCGGAACCGATCCCGATCGCCTGGCCGAGGAGAAGGAGCGCGGCATCACCATCGAGCTCGGTTTCGCACGCCTCGAGCTCCCGAGCGGGCGCACGATGGGAGTCGTCGACGTTCCCGGACACGAGAAGTTCGTGCGGCACATGGTCGCCGGCGCGACCGGTATCGACGTCGTGTTGCTCGTAGTGGCCGCCGACGACGGCATCATGCCGCAGACCCGCGAGCACCTCGCGATCATCGACCTTCTGGGCATTCCGCGCGGGGTGGTCGCGATCACGAAGTCCGACCTTGCCGATGCCGACTGGATCGAGCTCGTCCGCGAGGACGTGCGCGCGCTGCTCGAGGGCACGTCGATCGACGGCGCGCAGATCGTCGCGGTCTCGGCACGCACCGGCGATGGACTGCCCGAGCTGTTCGAGGCGCTCGACGCCATTGCCGAGGAAGCGCCAGCACGTCAGGCCAACCTCCCCATGCGCCTGCCGGTCGACCGCGTGTTCACGATCGCGGGTGCGGGCACGGTGGTCACGGGCACGATGTGGTCGGGTTCGGCAGCGCGAGACGACGCCGTCGAGCTCTACCCGAGTGGCAAGCGCGGGCGGATTCGCAGCGTGCAGGTGCACAGCGAGAGCGTCGAGCGCGCGCAGGCCGGTCAGCGGGTCGCGCTGAACATCGCCGGGCTCGACAAGGATGAGATCGAGCGGGGAGACATCGTCGCCGAGCCGGGCACGCTTGCCGTGACCGACCGCTTCGATGCGCGCGTCACGTACCTCGGCAAGCCGGGCGAGGACAAACCGTTCGAGTCAGGTACCCGCGTGCACGTCGACCACGGCACCCGCGAGGTGCTCGGCCGCGTGCTCCTGATGGACGCAAGTTCGCTCACTCCGGGCCAGTCCGGCCTCGCGCAGGTGCGGCTCGAAGAGCCGCTCGCGCCCCGCTACGGCGACCACTTCATCGTCCGCAGCTACTCGCCCGTCTACACGATTGGCGGCGGCATCGTGCTCGACGTGCTGCCCCCTCGGCGCACAACGCTCAAACCGCACGAGCGCGAGCTGCTCGATGCCCTCGTCGCACACGACCTCTCTTCGGCGAGCACCGGATTGCTCGCTGCCCGGGCGCTGCCCATGTCGTCAGCCGAAGTTGCGGCGTCGCTCGGCGTGCCTCGTGCCCAGGTCGCCGACGAGCTCAATCGCGGCTCGCTCGAGCGGCTCAAAGTAGCGGGCGAGACGTACTTCGTGACCGCCGAGGCACTCGAGGCGACTCTCGCGGCAATCGAGCGCGAACTCGTCGCGTTCCACGGCGAGCAACCCAAGGCGACCGGCATCGCGGTGCTTGCGCTGCGCGACCGGGTCGATCGCCGGCTCGCGCCCAAGGTGTTCGACGCATTGCTCGACGTCGCGGTCGAGCGGGGCGTCGCATCCGTGGAGAAAGGTTCAGTGCGCCACCCCAAGGCCGGCGTGTCCGCGCTTGCCGAGGAAGAGGCGGCGGTCGCGGCGCTCGGCCCGCTGCTCGCAGCGCAGGATCTAGCGCCCGCGACCGTGAGCGAACTGGCCGCTGCCGCCAGCGTCGACCCCGCCGTCGCCCGCAAGGCGCTCACTCGCCTCGCCGCGGAAGATCGCGTCGTGCGCCTGAGCCCCGAGCTTCACTTCGACGCCGCGGCGATCGCCCGAGCTCGCGACGCGTTGGTCGCGTGCCTGGGCGCGCACCCCCAGGGCGCAACCGCCTCGGAGCTCCGCGATGCGCTTGGCGTGTCGCGCAAGTACGCCATCCCGCTGCTGGAGTACTTCGACGCTCAGGGAGTGACAAAGCGCGAGGGCGACGTGCGGGTGCTCAGGAAGAGCGGGGGGACCGGGGTCTGACGCGCCCTAGGCATCGGAATCGGCGGGCGCCTCGACTCTCGGCAGCTCGACGGTGAACACCGCGCCGTGGGGCTCGGCGTTGCTGGCGCTGATGGTGCCGCCGTGCAGCTCAATCAATCGCTGAGTGATGGCAAGCCCGAGGCCGCTGCCGCCGGTGTCGGCATCACGCGCCCCCTGTGCCCGGTAGAAGCGGTCGAAGATCCTCGGCAGTTCCTCCGGTGGGATGCCCGGGCCATCGTCGGTGACGCTGATCCGCGCACATGAGGCGTCGGCCTCGCACGCGATCACGATAGAACCGCCTTCATGCGTGTGCGTCACGGCGTTGCGCACGACGTTGAGGAGCGCCTGTTCGAGCAGGTCCGGGTCTCCGAGCACCCACCACCCTCGGGCGCACGCAATCGTGATTCTCCGCTCGCCGAGGGGTCGCGCCCTCAAGGCGAGCTCGTCGAGGAGCGTGCGAGCTTCGAGGGGCTGGAAGGGACGGCTCTGCGCTCCCTGGAGCCGAGCGAGTGCGAGGAGCTCGTCGAGCAGACGGGTCATCCTGCGGCCCTCGGCCTCGATCATCGCGAGCGCCTCTTCCCCCTCGGAGCCGGTCGCCCTACCGCTGCGAAGGAGCTCGACGTTGCCGCGTACGATCGCGACGGGCGTGCGCAACTCGTGCGACGCATCGTCGATGAAGTGGCGTTGCTCGGCGTACGCCGCCTCTAGACGGTCGAGCATCGAGTTGAGGGAGTCGGCGAGCGTGCCGAGCTCGTCAGGGGGGCCGTCGTAGTCGATACGAGTGCCGGGTGACGCATGGGTGACCGCGGAGGCGGATTCGGCCATCCGCCGCAGCGGCGTGAGACTCCGACGCGCGGCCCACACCGAGAGCACCGCTCCGAATGCGAGCACGACCATCCCGGTCAGGGCGAGCGTAGCGGCGAGCCTCGCGGCGATCGCCTTCGATTCTTGCGTGGACAGGGCCGCCTGGAACGTCCCCAACCGGGTGCCACTCGAGGAGACGATGGGGGCCGAGAGAATCCTGTAGCGGTCGTTGTTGAACGCGAACGTGGCGAAACCGGCGGGTGCGCTCGTCGGTTCGCGGGCAGCCGCGTTGCCGCTTGCCGTCTCCAGCCTAAGCGCCGAATTCGAGATCACGCGGCCATTGCCGAAGAGGACCGTCAGCACCGGTGTGGCTCCGGCGCCGGTACGCGCCTCGAGATACGCTCGCGTCGCCTCGGTGAGCGCGCTGTCGGAGGCGGCCCCACGCATCGCGGCGCTGTACGCCTCGGCTTCCCTCTGCAAGGTTCTCTCGGTACCGGCAGCGAGGCTCCTCACGGTCGCGAGATAGGCGATGAGCGTGAGGACGCCGATAGCGATTGCGAGCGCGAGCGTCATCGCGAGCGCGACGCGGCCGCTCGCCGAGAGCCGCCTACGCGCGGACACGGTATCCGGCCCCACGCACGGTTTCGATGACCGACGATTCGCCGGAGCGATCGAGCTTGCGCCTGAGGTAGCCCACGTATACGTCGACCACGTTGCTGCCCGGGTCGAAGTCGATGCCCCAGACCGCGTCGAGGAGCTGCGCCCGACTCAGGACCTGCTCGGCGTGACGCATCAGGTACTCGAGCAGGGCGAACTCGCGTGATGGGAGGTCGACGACGAGGTCGCCACGGCGCGCGACACGCGTCTTGGTGTCCAGGGAAAGCTCGCCGACGACGAGCGTGCGGGCTGACTGCTGCCCCGAACGCGCATTGGCCCGTACGCGAGCGGCGAGCTCTGCGAACGCGAACGGTTTAGTGATGTAGTCGTCGGCTCCGGCATCGAGCAGCTCGACCTTGTCGTCGACTTGCCCGAGCGCGCTTACGACGACTATCGGCGTCTCGGTGTGTGCGGCGCGGACTTGCCGGAGCACGTCGCGACCGTTGCCGTCGGGGAGCACGAGATCCAGAAGTACGAGGTCCCACTCGTAGGTCACACCCAGAGCGGTTGCCTCGGCGGCGGTCCTGGCTCGCTCGACGGTGTGACCCTCGGCCCGCAACCCCTTGACGACGAACGACGCTATGCTGTCCTCGTCCTCCACGAGCAGGATCTTCACTTATGGCTCTCCTCGGAACCGCTTGGCGAGGACTCGTCGTCGTAAGGCCAGGTACGGGTCACGCCGTCAGAATGCTCCTCGTCCCGGACCTCAGGCTTGACGACCTCGTGATCATCTTCGTCTTCCTGTTTGACGCTACCGGATAGTGCGGCGGCAGCGGTCGTTCGAGCAGCACTTGCCTCCAAGGCAGACGCCGTCGGCCGTGCAGCCGTGTTGCTCGGTGCGATCCCTGTTGCCGAGGACGCCGTGGCCGGCGTCTGAGCGTCGAGCGGACGGTCGGTGACGATAGGGCGGACGTCTCCTACCCGCGGCGTCTGTAGCATCAAGGCGGCGCCGGTTCCGGCGACCATGGCGAACACGCCCACCGCAGCGAGCGCGACCACGAAGCCGATCGACCTGTTCTGCCTGTCGTTCATCCGGGTCCCACCTGTCCTGATCGTGTCCAAGTGTGCCGCAAGAATGCGGCCAATGCGCCTTCTAGTCGTCCTGCGGTCCCGATCGGGTGTCGTGACATTTCGTGCACGTGGCGGAGGAGTAGCCCTTCGGATGGCACGACGAGCACGGGAAGCTCCGATAGGAGTGCTCGCCCACGGCAGGGTGTCTGAACGACGCGCGTGAGAACGGCACGCTCGGTCTGTGGCACGACGAACAGCTCGCGCCGAAGTGGTTGGTCGGCGCGCGGTGGCACGACGCGCATTTGGCCGAGGACGGGTGGCGGACCGCCCAGGTGGTGCCCACCGAGTGGCACGACGTGCACGTGCCGCCGCGATGGCCGGCGGGACGGTTGTGGCACCGCGTGCATGTCGCGGAGGCACCGGGGTGCCGGAACGTGGCGCTCGAGAAGCGCGCGCCCGGCTTGTGGCACGAGCTACAAGCTCCCGAGTAGTGCCGCGCGGGTGCACGGTGGCAACGTGCGCAGCTCGAAGTCGAACCGGTGTGCTTGAACTTCGCACTCGCGAACGCCACGCCCACGGAGTGGCAGCTCGCGCAACTCGCTCCAAAGTGGTTCGCCGGTGCGCTATGACACGCTGCGCACGCGCCCACGCTCGCGCTCTTTGGATGCCCGAACGCCCACGACGGACCGACCGAGTGGCACGTTGTGCACGACCCGATCCTGTGACCCCGCGGAGCCTTGTGACACGTCGTGCAGTTCGAGGATGCTGCCGGGTGCTTGAAGTCCCACGACGCTAGGGAGGTGTGGCAGGTCGTGCACGTGGCCAAGGAGTGCTTCGCGGGAGGTTTGTGGCAGTTGGCGCAGGCCGAGGTGCCAGGGTGGTCGATGTTGGGGTGGTTGAAGGCGAAGCTGGCGCCTGCCGAATGGCACGCCGTGCAGGCTTGCTGCCCGGTGTGACTCGCGGTCTTCGGGGCAACATGGCAGCTGGCGCACGGCGTCGCGCGCATATCGTGGCAGCGGGCGCAGGCGGTGGCAACGTGGTTCGGAAGGTTGGCGTTTCCTGCATCCGGGGCGGCGAGGCGCCGTCCTCCGTTTGTCACTGGCGTGGCGGTCACGAGGACCCCGGCGGCGACAAGAGCTGCAGGCGTGACCGGATGGCCGGCATTGGGATGGCAGCTCACGCACGGTCCCCTGGAGGCGTGCAGCTGGTGCGAGAACCCGGGAAGGGTCGTCCGCACTGCTCGGTGGCAACGAATGCAACGACCATCCGGGACGGTTCCCACCGTGCTCTTCCCGGAAGGGGGTCCGTCAAGCACGGTGGCCACCAGTGTCCCAACAGTCGGCGACACGTGGCACTCGATGCACGACACGTTGTGATGAGGTGACGGCGAGGGGCTGGCGGCTATGGTGGTCGCCACGAATGCAGCGACGGCCAAGACCAGCCCGAAGGCGAAGACGGCTGCGACGCGTGTGCGACGTCGTGCTCGGATGGCGTCCATTGCTGACCTCTCGGGGCTCCTGACCAGTTCGCCTCGTGAACCACTAGCCGAGGCGAGACGGATCACCGGACCATGTCACCAACATCCGCCCCGAAGCGAAGCACGCGCTAAAGCCCTGATGAGGGTTCTCTTAGGGCGGTAGCCGCGACGTGGTCGCCGGCACAGTTCCTCGGCAGCGATCCTCCTGCCCCCGGCGCTCGTCCCCGCGATCTCAGTCGCTCGGCGGCCTTCCGTCATGGCAGCTGCAGTACGCCGAGGTGTACCCGCGCGGGTGGCACTTCACGCACGCGATGCTCTGCCACGAGTGCTCGCCGGAGGGCGGATGCGCGAACGACCACGTCACGCCCGACTGGCGGTGGCAGCTGGCGCACTGGCCTGCGAAGTGGTTCCTGGGCGCGGTGTGGCAATCGAGGCACCGGGCGTTCGCAGCAGGATGCCTGAACTGCCACGAGCCGCCGGATCGATGGCAGAGTGAGCAGGACTCGGACGCCGCTTGGTCCGGGTGCCGGAGTGGGGCCTTGTGGCACGAGGCGCAGTCCGCTTCCGCGCCGGGGTGGGAGAACACGAACTTCCGACCTGGCTTGTGACATTGAGAGCAGTCGCCGCGCTCCTTGTGGCGAGGTTTGTGGCAGGCGCGGCAACCCGTCGCCTGCATGTCGTGACAGCGCGAGCACACGACGGCGACGTGGCCGGGTACGTTCGCGCGACCTCCGTTGACTGTCGCGACCTTGAGAGAGAAGCGTGTCGTGGCGACGTTGGCGTTGTACACGCCGGCGGCCTTGAGCGCCTGGATGCGCACTGCATGACCGGACGTCGGGTGGCAGTCGCGGCAGCTGGCCTTGGACGCGTGAAGCTCATGCGAGAAGTTCTTGCGGTTGATCTTCACCGTGGGGTGACACCGCAGGCATCGGGCGTTCGGCACGTCGGGCGGGGTGGCGAGCGGGAAGCTCGTGTTGCCGAAGAAGTGCGCCCAGACTTCGTTCAGGGCTACGAACTTGTGCGCGAGACGCGGCACGAATCCCGGGTTCACATGGCACTCGACGCAGGCGACGTCCTCGTGCCCGTGGGCTCCCGACTTCCACGCCGCGTAGTAGGGCTTCATCTCATGGCACGTGTTGCAGTAGCTCGAGGCGTCGGTTGCTACCGCTACTCCGATGAACCCGGCTACGAGCACGACGATGCCGACGGCGATCCAGACAAGCACACGGGCCGTCTTACGACCTGAGACCCCGCCGTTCGCGCTCATGGACACCTAGCCTTCCGCTCCACCCGCACAGAAGAACGTGCTCCAACGCTCCAGGGCAGTCTCGCGCAGCATCCTATGACACGGGTGAGCCGCTCATGAGAATGCTCTCACCACGGACCCTTGCTGTGGGTTCCCCAAGGCGGAGTGGCGCAAACGGCGGCTCGCGCATAGAATCCGCTGCTGGAGGCGAATGGGTCCTGGTGGGCTCCGCGGTCTTCAAAACCGTTGTGGGGCGTGAAGAGCGTCCTGGGTGTGTTCGATTCGCACACGCCTCCGCCATATGC
>CAYGYT010000049.1:0-13282 GCA_964354215.1 uncultured Eubacteriales bacterium
GACTGGGCGGGGCTGGGTGAGACGATCCTGCTGTCGGCGCTGGCCGTGGGGGGCGCGATCCTGGCGGCGGCGATCGCCGAGCGAACACCCAAAGTGGCGTAGCGAACAGGCACGACTGACGCATCAGGTGCGGTCCGCACCACGTGCATGTTGAGCGAGTCCGTAGACGCTCATGTCGCTCATGTGGCACGAAGGAGCATGCCGGCTAGCCCAAGTGGCCGGAGAGAGGGAGTCTTATCGCGTGCTTGTTCTAATCGCGGCCTCGTCGCCCATCGGCCCAGGTCATGACCGCCGAGAGCGCAAGACCGATCGAGCCCACGGCGACCGCGAGGGCCCATTCGGCGGCTCCCAAGGGCTCCGTGCCCAGCAGGCGCTCGGCCGTGGGGCTCGACACCGCGACCCACTGCAGCATGAAGCCGGCGACGAGGCCGACGACGAGTCCGCGGTTCGAGAAGACCCCGAGCCGGTGTAGCGGCACCGTCCACGAGCGGCTGCCGATCGCTGTCGCCCACTCGAGCGCGACGAGGGTGGTGAAGGCCATGGTCTGCGCGTGCAGAACGCTGGATGTCTGCAGGAAGTAGCCGAACACCGCGAGCATGCCGACCGCCGTGAGTGCTGCCCCCGCGACGATGCGACGGGCTGCCCTGCGGTTGATGACATCCTCATTGGGAGGTCGAGGCGGTACAGCGAGGACGTCATCGTGTTTCGGCTCGACGCCGAGCGGAATCGTGAGCGTGCTCGCCACGACCAGGTTCACCCAGAGCACCATCACCGCTGATATCGGCAGCGGCAAGCCAATCGCTTGGCTCACGGCGATCGCCGTGACTTCACCGAGGGCGATCGTCACAAGGAAGGCCACGACGCGCTGGAGGTTGCCGTAGATGACGCGGCCCTCCTCGACCGCGGAGACGATGGTCGCGAAGTCGTCGTCGGCGAGCACCATATCAGCGGCTTCTTTGGAAACCTCGGTTCCAGTGATGCCCATCGCGACGCCGATGTCAGCGCGCTTGAGCGCGGGCGCGTCGTTCACGCCGTCGCCGGTCATGGAGACAACCTCGCCGAGTCCCTGCAGTGCGGCCACGATGCGGATCTTGTGGCGCGGCTCAACACGCGCGAAGACGCTGATGTCACGCACGCGAGCCGCAAGCTCGCCATCGTCCAGCGTGTCGAGCTCAGCTCCGGTGACCACCGCGCCCGATGGCGCGTCCTCGGCGAGAATGCCCACACGCCGCGCGATAGCAGCTCCGGTGGAAGCGTGGTCACCCGTGATCATCTTGACGGCGATGCCCGCGCGCTTCGCGGCGGCTACGGCACGTGCCGCCTCGGGTCGGGGCGGGTCCATGAGCCCCCAGAGGCCGACGAAGACGCAGCCCTGTTCGGCCTCACCGCGGTCGGCCTCGTTCGTCTCAGGGAGCATGTCTTTGTACGCGGCCGCGACGACACGGAGTGCGTCGGCTGCAAACGCCTCTTGAGCGGCCTGCACGAGCCCCCGGCGCTCCTCGGTGAGCTCCACCACCTCGCTCCCGAGCAGTATGCGGTCGCAGAAGCCGAGTAGACGATCGGGTGCGCCCTTCACGTGCAGACGCACGCTCGGCGCGCCGCCCAAGCCTGTCTCGAGACTGCGGTCGAGCGTGGCCATGTACTTGAACGTGCTCGAGAAGGGAATCTCATCGATTCGGCTTCCGTCGCAGCGCCCGCCGCCGGTGGCGCCGCCCTTGAGCGCGACCGCCAAGAGCGCGCCGTCGGTGGGATTGCCTTGGACGGTCCAGCGCTCCTCGGCGTCGGTCTCGAGTACAGCATTGTTGACCGCGCAGCCGATCTCCAGAAGCAGCGCGAGCCCCGGCGCCCCGGGATCTGCGCCGTCGTCGGGGACAACATCGCCTTCCGGAGAGAAGCCTTCGCCGGTCACCCGGAAGGATGCGCCGCCGGTCCACATGCGAGTGACCGTCATCTCATTGCGCGTAAGCGTGCCGGTCTTGTCGGTGCAGACTACCGTGCAGCTGCCGAGGGTCTCGACCGCGGCAAGCCGACGCACGATCGCTCGACGCTTCGCCATACGCTGTACCCCGAGTGCGAGCGACACGCTCACGGCGGTGGGCAACCCCTCCGGGATTGCGGAGACAGCGGCTGCGACCGAGAAGAGCAGCATCTCCACGAGCGTTTCGCCACGGAGTACGCCGAGCACGAAGATGAGGACTGCTGCCACCACGGCCAGGATGCCGAGGCGGGTCGACAGTCGAGCGAGGCGGGCCTGCAGCGGAGTCTCCCTACGGTCCGCTGTTCGGACCTCGTCCGCGATCTCGCCGAGCACCGTGCGCATGCCGCTCCCCGTGACGAGTGCGGTCGCACGGCCGGCAACGACCGGTGTCGACGAGTACACCATCGACGTCCGGTCGGCGAGTGGAGCCGCCTCATCCACAGCGTCAGCCGTCTTCTCCACCGGGTCGGACTCGCCGGTGAGCGCGGACTCGTCAACGCGCAGGTCTGTGGCGGCGAGCAGCCGAGCATCGGCCGCGACGCGGTCGCCCGTCTCGAGCACGAGGATGTCACCGACGACGATGTCTGCGGCATCGACGAGGCGCACCTGCCCGTCGCGTAGGACGCGCGCCTGCGGGCTCGACAGACGCCTCAGCGCGTCAAGCGCTGTCTCAGCCCGGTACTCCTGCACGGTGCCGATTACGACGTTCGCGATCACGATCAGCGCGATCACGGCCGCGTCGAGAGTCTTGCCGGCGGCGAGTGACACGGCGCCGGCTCCTGCGAGCAGATACACCATCGGGTTCGCGACCTGCGCGAGAACGAGCGCGGACAGCGTAGTTCCGGCTTCAGTTGCGAGCGCGTTCGGCCCGTCGACGTCAAGCCGCCTGGCGGCCTCGGTCGAGGAGAGTCCGTCGCGGGGGGAGGTATCCAGTTCCGCGATGGCGGTTGCGGCCGGAAGCGAATGCCAGGCGATCCGAGTCTGCTGGAGAGGCTGCCGAGTCACGTCCATCGAACTCCAGTCCAGGGCCGGTGGGCCGTGCCACTCAACGTCACGGCGGTAGGGTCACGGAAGGCCATGTGCAGACCATTCTGCGAACGAACTAGGCACAACCGCAAGTGGCCGGACGACATCAGACGTGACGGAAGATCCCTGGCTCGAGTGCCGCCGTGTTTCTGTCTGCCGAAGCTCGAACTGCGTTTCAACGACAAGAAGCCTGAGCATGTGACAGCACTTCAACAGCGGCTTCGCGTGCACCCCGACGTGGCTCGGTTGCGCGGAGCTGAACGAGCTGCGCCGCCCTTAGTGACTCGCCGTGCCCCATCTGAACTCGGCGGACGACCCGAGCGGTGTCGCTGCGAGCAGGACCGGCAGCGTGTTCTCTCGATTGGAGTCTCCTGGGCGGTGACGCTCCACTTGGATTGACTGAGTGGGGCAATGATGGGCCCCGGTTTGCCCTGCTGCGCCAGCGGAGACACTCAAAGCAAGGTGACTTCGCGCGAGGAAGGTCCCTATGAATCCGCAAAGCACCGGCAGACTGAGGCTCGTCGCCACACTGACCGAGAGCCCGATTCTCGCAGCACGCAGCGGCTACCGGTACGTCAAGGTGAAGTAGGGCACGAATCGATCGCGGCCCTCGGCGATGATCCTCCCGAGGGCGGCCGGGACGGGGGGTGCAGGCTTGATGTCGAGCAAGTGGGTCCGTACGTTCTTGTCCGTCACGCTTGCGGCGCTGCTGTCGATGGCGGCCGGCTGCGGCCAGGCTGGCTCCGGTAGTTCAAGCGCAGGTTCGGCTGCCCAGGGATCGTCGGACAGCTGGAGCAAGGCCGCGGGCGCTGCCGACGAGGCCATCAAGAAGGCGGCTCCCGATGCGTTGCTCGTGATCTCGGGCAACAGCGGTGGTGTCGCCCTGGCTAACGTCCCTGAGGCGTGGAGCTACACCTACTACTCGCCGTCGACGAAACACCTCTGGCGCGTTGTCGTGGAGCACGGCAGTGCACAGGCGCCTGAGGACACCGGCGAGGCGAAGGCTACAGTGACTGAAGGCGCGTCAGCCGGAAGCATCAAGGTAGGTGCGGAGGAAGCCATCGAGAAGGCGCGAGCGTTCGGGGAGAAGTCCGGCGCGGTGCCACCAAACGTCATGGTGGGCGGCGCGTTCGCCACAGTCGCCGGCAACCCGCTCGGCACCCCGGGGGTATGGACGGTCACCTTCCTTGAGGGCACGAGCTTGGAGGGCTCCCGCGCCTTCGAGGTCGACATGATGAGCGGCGCGACTTCGGAGGTCACCAAGTAGCAGGTGCCTGGGCGGGCCCACGGGCGCCCTCGATCGTTGACGCAGATAGGTGGCAGAGTCGTCGAATGTGGGCGGCTCGAAACATGATCGTCGCTGCTCAAGGCACGGATTCACCCAAGCGATAGCTGGCTATCACGACCGGAGCCGGCTGCAGGCCGGCTCGGCCACCGCTGGGCAAGAACGCAGCGTGACCTGGGGTTGAGCGCACTCGAACGCCATTGAGGAGGTACCGCTCCAAGGAGGGTTCGAATCCCTCCCTCTCCGCCAGATAGCAGGAGTGGGAATACTCATTGGTGATACCCCGAGCGCTCCCTCGGCCAAGTGCGGGGCGAATCGAGGCAAAGAGGGGGCCCAGTGGCGGAACACAAATGGGTCACTGCGCTCTTTGCGGACCTGTCCGGTTTCACCGGACTCGCGGAGCGCCTCGATCCCGAGGAGGTGCGTGACCTCCTCGGCAGGGTCTTTGGTGAACTTGCCCGCGCCGTCGCTGACTACGAGGGCCATGTCGACAAGTTCATCGGGGACGCGGCGATGGTGCTCTTCGGTGTTCCTCGGGCGCATGAGGACGATGCGGTTCGGGCGCTACTCGTCGCGCGCGAGATCCAGCACCGCGTGAGCCAGCTGTCGGTTGCCGACGACGCGGGTGCGCACGTGCGGTTGAACATGCACATGGGGGTGGCGACCGGACCCGTCTTGAGCAGCGATCCCGAGAGCGAACTCGAGCAGATCGTTCTCGGCGACACGGTGAACGTCGCATCCCGCCTCACCGAGTTCGCGAAGCCGGGAGAGGTGGTTGTGTCCGAGCAGACGTACGGCCTGACATGCGGGCAGTTCGACTTCGAACCTCTGGGCGAACTCGAGGTGCGAGGACGCGAGGCCCCAGTGACTGCATATCGTGTAATTGGGCTGCGGAACGATCCAATCTCGGTGCGGCGTCTCACCGGTCTGCGGGCCGACCTGGTTGGCAGGGACTCCGAGCTCCAGCGTCTCGAGGCGGCGGCCAAGCGTGTTCGTCGCGGTGTCGGTTCGTTCGTGACGGTGATCGGCGCGGCAGGAACCGGAAAGAGCAGACTCGTGGCTGACTTCCGCGGTCAGACACGTTCCTCAGGCTGGCAATGGCGCGAGGCACACTGCCTCGCGTACGCAGAACACGTCCCGTACTTCGCGCTGACCGACATGTTCGGGCGTGCATGGGGAATCGAACCGACCGATCGCCCCGAGACGGTGCACGCCAAGATCGTCGCAGGGATTCGGCGACTCAAGGGTGGCGATGGCCACGCTGCCGCGCGAATGGCGCGCCTCTTCGGCATCGAGAGTCCGCTCCTGGCCGGACTCGACCCCGAGTCCTGGCGGCAGCGACTGTACGACGACACCGTGGATCTTCTCGAGTCCCTCGCCGGAGAGCGACCAACAGTCGTCTTCATCGAGGACGTGCATTGGGCAGACGGGCCGTCGCTTGCGCTGCTGCGTCACGTGATGCAGCAGCTGCGGCGCCCGGTCCTCTTCATCGCCACGAGTCGGACGGCGGACGTGTCCGATGGCCTGCGTGAGGCTGCCCGTCCCGAAGAGCGGCTCGACCAGATAGTACTCGACGACCTGTCCCCCGATGAAGCCGTCACGATGGCATCTTCACTTCTGCGCACTCGCGAGGTGCCAGAGGAACTAGAGCGCTTCATTCGGCTAGAACTCGGCGGCAACCCGTTCCATATCGAGGAGATGATCAACACCCTCGTCGGCTCGGGTCAGCTCGTCGGGACCGGAGATGACTGGCGGCTCACCAGTCCGCTCACTGAAGCATCGGTTCCCCTAACGGTGCGCGGGGCCGTGGCCGCCCGTCTGGACATGCTGCAGCCCGTTCAGAAGCGCATCGCCCAGGAGGCATCGGTCATGGGTCGCGTCTTCAACGTGGACGTCCTCGAGCGCGTTGCCGAGCATCCCGGACAGGTCCCGGAGGCGCTCGATGAGCTGGTTCGGCTCAACCTCGTCACGTCCTCCGAGGGCGATCTTGATGGCCGGTACGCGTTCAAGCACATGCTGACCCAGGAGGCCATCAACGGGAGTCTCCTCCGGGAGGAGCGGCGAGAGATCCACGAGCGTGTGGCGCGGGCGATGGAGGCGGCGTACCGCGACCGCCTGCCCGAGTTCTACGAAGCGATCGCGATGCACTACTCCAACGGATTGTCCGCCGAGAAGGCCGTTGAGTACCTCGCCGAAGCTGGCGACAAGAGTCTGGACCGCTATGCAGTCGACCAGGCGTATGAACGCTACAAGGAGGCCTACGAGCTTGCGGTCTCTCTCGCGACGGACCAGGCGTCGGAACGCCGGCTCGTGGAGATCGTCGTGCGCTGGGCCCGAGTCTGCTACTACCTCGGCATCTTCCGGGAGCTGCAGGGGCTGCTCGAGCGGCACTACACGCTTGCCCTCGCTTCGGAGGACTGCGTGAGAGCGGCGTACGAAGTGTGGTTCGGCGAGACGCTATGGCATCGCCAGAAGGTTGATGCGGCGTGCGAGCACCTCTCCGCAGGCCTGGAACTGGCTGAGCGATGCGAGGATAGGCAACTCGTCGGCCTGGCGCACGCGCAGCTGGCTTATGCGCTGTCCGACAACGGGCGGATCGAGGAGGCGGTGCCCCACAGCGAGGAGGGCTGCGTGATCGCGCGCGAGTTCCCGCACGACTACTACCTGTGGGAGGAGGCGTTCAGTGCGGCAGGCTACGTGCACTGGTGTGCAGGGCGTCCCGGACCCACGCTTGATGCGGGGTGCGAGTTGGTCGCGTACGGCGAGGATCACGGCAATGTCCGCTGTCTCGGATTCGGCCACTGGACGCTCGCCCTCGGCTACGATATCGACGGCTACTTCGATCGGGCCGTCGAAGAGAACCGAGAGGCGCTGCGCGTGTCCACGGACCCGTGGCTGCAGCAGTTCCCCAAGCTGTTCATGGGAATCTGCACTGTTGAGAGTGGCGACTACGAGGAGTCACTCAGGCTGTGCCAAGAGGTCATCGACTACAGTCACCCTCGAGGTGCGGACACCCTGAGCATCCCGGCCGCCGGTCTTGTCGGCGCCTCGCTCGCTGGTCTAGGAAGGCTTGATGAAGGCGTGGCGATGCTCGAGCGCTCCGAGCGTCAGCTGAGGCGGGACGGACGGATCTGGGCCCACGTGCACGCCCGCTATCTGCTCGGTGCTCTCTACGCCAACGCAGCCACGAGCGATACCCCGGTGAGCCTTAGGCTGGTGATGAACAACGCACGCTTCTTTGCCTTCCGAGCGGTTCGCGCCGACGCGATCGCCCGCCGTCATCTCGAGGCCGCCGCTCAGGCCGCCGATGAGATCGGGGCGTTGGGCACCTCTGGCGAGTGCTGGCTCGCGTTGGCCGGTCTGCACCGCGCCCGCGGACGCGAGGGTGAGGCACTGCGCTGCTACGATCGGGCGGCTTCGCAGTTCGGCGCGTGCGGTGCCCGTCACTTCGCGAAGCGGGTAGCAGCGGAGAGGGCTGCTGTGGGCTAGCGAGCGAGGACGCCTTCGGATCCCCCTCGAGAACCGCTAGTCCGGGTACCCCGGGCTCGAGGGTTCGAATCCCTCCCTCTCCGCCATCTAGCTGGGAGAACGTGACCCCGATCCGAGCACGGAAGCCGGGGCCGCGTGCATTCCGGGGCGATCTGCAGACACGCTGCAAAGCCGAGCCGAGGGATCAGGACTGCGGCGCCACCGCCCGTGGAGGGCTCACTCAGGTGTAGCGCCCCCACGCTGCTCCTCGGCGAGCTCCGCACCCGTGCGCCCGGTCTTGGCCGCGCCTCGCATCATGCGCATGACGTGCGCGGTATCGAGGGTATGACCCTCGCGTTTGAGCTGGAACATGCGCATCGCCTCGGGGAGCTGCCCGGCGACGTAGATCACCGTGATAGCGATCGCGAAGTAGAACTCCGGGCTGCCGAGCCCGTCGCGCCACCAGAACCACGGGATGGTGAGCGCGACGCCGGCGACGTAGGCGACCGTTGGGAAGAGGCGGCCGAGAAGCATGCCGCCCGCGTGAGTGACGATGAGGCCGATCGGGCTGATCGCCATCAGCATGCCGAGGATCGAAGAGTTGCCGCCACCGCCGACGAAGCGGTACCACACCGGCCAGAGGTGCCCGACGAGCACCGCGACGCCGCAGATGAGGTCGTAGGGTTCGCCGGGGTAGAGCAGGTTGAATGCGAGGACCGGCACGAACGCCTTGGCCATGTCGAGGAAGCTCACGGTCATACCCCAGCGCGGACCGAGCGCGATCATGACGTTCGTCGCGCCGATGGCGTGGGAGACGAGTTCCGCCTCGCTATCGGTTGTGGGCGTGACGATGAGGGGAAGCGGCTCGCCTGGGCGTCGCCACGCGAGCACGAGACGCGCGAACGAGATCGAGCCGATGAGGTAGCCGCCTACGGCGGCGACGACTGCCCCCGTTGTGTTCACAGCACGATCTCGTACTCGGGCTCAGCCTCGGCCTCGGCGATGAGGCCGTCGCGCATGTTCACGCGGGTCCTACACGTGCCGGCCACGTTCGGGTCGTGCGTGACGAGCAGAAGCGTCATGCCTTCCTCGCGGTTGAGCCGCGTGAGCTCGGCCATGATCTCGGCCGAGGTGTTCGAGTCGAGGTTGCCAGTCGGCTCATCAGCCATGAGCACGCATGGGTCGTTCATGAGGGCGCGCGCGATCGCCACGCGCTGCTGCTCGCCGCCGGAGAGCTCCGAGGGCTTGTGGCTCACGCGGTCGGCAAGCCCGAACAGGCCGAGGAGCTCGGTCGCGCGCCGCATCGCCTCGCGTCGCGACTTGCCCGCGTACTCGCCGGCGAGCGCGACGTTCTCGGCGGCCGACAGCGTCGAGAGCAGGTTGAAGCCTTGGAACACGAAGCCCACCTGGCTCGAGCGCAACGCCGCGAGCTTGCGGTCCGTGAGGGTGTCGACACGCGCCTCCTCGAGCCACACCCCGCCCGAGTCGGGTCGGTCGAGTCCCCCGGCGACGTGCATGAGCGTGGACTTGCCCGAGCCGGACGGTCCCATGATCGCGACCATGTCCCCGGACTCGACCTCGAGGGTCACGCCGCGCAGGGCATCGACGTAGTTGTCGGACGCCAGCCGATAGCGCCGCGTGACGCCGTTGAGTCTGAGTGCGACAGCCACGTGCGGTCTCCTACTCGTACCTGAGCGCTTCGACGGGTTCGAGCCGTGCCGCGTGCCACGCGGGCCAGAGCCCCGCAAGTACGCCGAGGACGAGCGAGAAGATCAGCGACCCGACGGCAAGGCGCGGCGTGAGCAAGAAGAGCTGCGTGGTGCCCATGACGTCGGAGCGGTTAGTCGCGTCCACGATGATCCAGCCAAGCCCGATGCCGAGGAGTCCCCCCGCGAGCCCGATCACAGCGGCCTCACTCACGAATTGGCGCATGATCGCGGCACGCGTGGCCCCGATCGCCTTGCGTATGCCGATCTCGCGCGTGCGCTCGGAGACCGACATCGTCATCGTGTTGATGATCGAGAGACCGCCCACGACGAGCGCGATGAGGCCCACGGTGTAGATGAGGTAGTTGAAGATCTCGAGGGGCTCTTTGACGAACTCCTCGAAGCCGGCCGGACCCTGGACGTTGTAGGAGTCACCGAGCTTGTCGGCGACGATGTCCACGAGCTCGTCGGGATCCACGTCGTCCTCGGCGTAGAGCACGATGGACGTCGCGAGCGTGTCGATGTCCACCTTCTCCGCGATCGTCTCGGGCAGCGTGTCGATGAAGATCTCGCGCGCGTCGTCGAGGGTCATGACGACCGTGGCATCGGGAGCCGAGAGCGTGCGGTCGTAGATGCCGACCACCTCGAACTCCTTGCCGCGTATTTCGACGGTGCCGCCGACCTCGGCGCGGAGCTGCTTGACAAGGTCGGCCCCCACGGCCACCTTGCCCGCGTCGTCCCCGGCGAGCTCTCGTCCCTCGGCGATGGAAGTGACGAAGTCCTCGACGCCCACCTCACGGAAGTCGGTCGCCTCGACCATGGGCGGCGTGCCCATGCTAATCGTCTGTACATCGTCTTCGAGCAGGAAGTTGAGCACGACCGATCCGCGCTCGACGCCGTCCATATCCTCGACTTTGTCGAGTACCTCCGAGGAGATCGGCGACATGCCGAAGCCAGCGAACGTGGAGCCGTCGGTGACGATGACCTTGTCGGCGTAGTACTTCACGCCGCCGTCCACCAGGAGCTGGAGCTTCTCGGCGACCGAGCCCATGACGACGAGCGCGAGCACGCCGATGGCGATGCCGAAGATGGTGAGCAGCGCCCGTCCCTTTCGCCGGAAGACGTTACGCAGGGTTCGCACAGGCGCTCCGATCGGTGTCCGGGTGCGCGATCCGGCCGGGCGTCACGACGCGGCCCCCAGGACGGCCACAGTACCCTCGAACCCATCGACGGTGACAAGCGTGCCTTCTTCGAGCGCGAGCGCGCCGCGCACTGAGACGATCGCGGGCACGCCGAGCTCGCGTGCGAGGATCGCGCTGTGCGAGAGCAGGCCGCCGGATTCGGCGATGATGGCGCCGGCGTGCGTGAAGAGGGGCGTCCAGCTCGCGTCCGAGAACGGCACGACGACGACGTCGCCTTCGGAGATGCGCTCGAGCTCGTCGAGACCGCGGCACACGACGACGCGCCCGGTGTAGCGGCCGCGCGATGACGCGATGCCGCGGAGCGTGCGGCGCTTGGGCATCTCGACGAGATCCGCGGTCTCGCCGACGACCACCTCGGGCGGCGCGCCCTTCGAAGCGGCCTCGACCTCGTCGCGTCGGCCGACGACGACTGCGCGGGCTTCAGCGGCCGTGAGGCTGCCGCGCACGATGCGTCTCAGCTCGTCGAGGGTGAGGTAGAAGATGTCTTCCGCTGCCTCGAGTGCCCCGGCGTCGATGAGCCGATCGGCGAGCGCGAGGACGAGCGGGCGGTATAGCCCGTACGTGTACGTGTAGAGCGAGCTCGTTTCGTCGCGGAGCGTGTGGTAGCGCGCCGCGCGGTCCCACGCCTTTCGCAGGCGTCGGCCGTCGGGCGGCTCGGTCGCACCGCGCGCGCGTCCCTTCGGGGCGTCGAGGCGTACCGCGACCATCTGGAGTATGCGCTCGGGCTGCTCGGACCAGGGCGAGCTCGAGAGGTCGACACCGCTCTCGGCGAGGTGGCCGAAGCCGTGCATGAACTCGTCGAACGCCTCGAGGAAGGGCTCGGCGCCGTCGCCGGCCCGCAGGGTGTCGAGGTCGCCCGTGCGCAGAGTCGCGAGATCGTCCGGACCGAGCGCGCGCGCCGCCTCCGCGAGGCGGTCGAGCGCGTGCCCGACGTCGTGTTCGGACTCGCCGTCGCCGCGCAGGTCGACCGGCTCGTCGCGTTCGAGGAGCCCCGCCTTCTGCATGCGGCTCCGCAGCCGCATCGAGAACATGCGTAGCAGCATGAGCGTGACGACGTGGTGGTAGGTCGACTCCTTCATCTGCGGTTCGAGCGCGTCGATGCGGTCGAGGAGCGCTGCCGCATCGAGGGTGGCTGGATCGACCTGCTCGGCGAACGCGCGACTGCGCTCCCACACGCCGGGGAGCTCGCGCTCGAGGATGCGGTCGTAGCGGCCGAAGTGCATGACCGCGCGTCTCAGCTGCGGCAGGCGCCTGAGCGCCCGCGGCGTGGGATGCGGCATGCGCGGCATGGATGCGCCGCGCTCCATGCCCGCGAGCAGTTCGAGCGACTCCTCAGGCAGTCCGAACTCGGCGAAGAGGCGTGAAAGCGCACCGACGTTGATGTAGAAGCGGTAGTGGATGAGCGTCCCGAGCTCGCTCGCGTCGACGTCGAGTGGGCCGAAGACGTCCTCGAGGAAGCTCAGGAACACGCCGCTCTTGAGCGGGCCGTTCACCGACCACACGAGCGGCAAGATGATGCCGGGGAGCATGTCGCGCGCCATGCGGCTCGAGTAGATACTCGGCCGCGCGCCGGCGGTGATCGGGCGGACCTGAAGCCACCACAGCGAGCCGTCGTGCGCCCACTCCGCGTCGACCGGGGTGCCGAACGCGCGCTCCATGCGTTCGACGCCGTCGGCGATCGCCCCGGCGACCGCGTCGGGCAGCAGCGGGTCGTCGGGCTTGAGGAGCCACTCGCCGTGCTTGCGCACCCAGCGCTGCGGTCGCGCGCGTCCGGCGAGCAGGTCCTCCGAGGTGCCGCATACGGCCTCAATGACGCACTCCTTGATGCCGCTGACGGGGTTGCGGGAGAACACGACGCCCGCGGCGTCGGCATGCACCATGCGCTGGATGAGTACCGCGGACGCCTGAGCGTCGCCATCGGTACCGTATGCGCTGCCCTCGCCTGATCCGGGAGCGGCGACCTTGAGCACGGCCCTTGGCACTTCGGCGGCGGGCACGTCGAGGATAGTCAAGAACTGCCCGGCGTACGAGCGCTCCTCACCGTCTTCCACGCTCGCCGAGGAGCGGACCGCGTAGGTGTATGCATGATCGATCGCCGAGGAGAGGCGCTCGGCGAGATCGCCGGTATCGGAGCCGACGGTTGTGGACGAGGGGATGACCCACGCATCGGGCACGTCGAAACCTAGCGCCGCGAGGCGGGCGAGGGAGCGCGCCTTGCTGCCGACGTCGCGGCGTCGCCGTGCTCGGCCGAGCATGAGTACGCGTGCGGCCACTGCGTCCTCCCCACGTCCGCGGGTGGACCCCGTCGTGGTCTGCCAGCTGTCTTCGTGCCTCGTCAGCAAGTATAGCGACTGGCACACAATACCCGCGAGCAGGGGAATGAACCCGCACCCGCGCTCGGAACCCAGGGTCGAGGAGGCGTGCGGTCGGCATCGATCGCGGCGCGCAGAAGTGCGAGGCCGCTGTGTCAACCAAACGAACCGTCGGCCCGAAAGCGTCTGCCGTCGACAAGGCGCTCATGGCTTCTGGCCGTTCGCAGGAGGCGCCAGCGCTGCTGTCCCGTCTGCAAACCAGACTGCAAACGAATGGGACACAACCAGACGCGACTGGACAACAC
>CAYGYT010000050.1:0-11364 GCA_964354215.1 uncultured Eubacteriales bacterium
TCTCGGCATGCTTGAACGCGTCGTTCAATACGCTGTTGAGCCGCGGGCTCACGCCCGTCATACCGATGCCGCCGCCGCTGACCTTGGGCGCACGCTCGACCGCAGCTGCGATCTCGCCGGAGAGGGCGTCGGGGTCGACGCCGACCTTCTGGAGGATGGGGCGAACAATGCCGTCCGCCTGGTCGATGAGCGCTTTGAGCAGATGCTCGGGTTCAATCGTCTGCGAGGAGGCCTCCTCGGCGATCCCCTGCGAGGCCTGAAGAGCCTCCTGCGCCTTGATGGTGAGCTTGTCGAGCCGCATTGTCTCGCGCCTTCCCTCCGGCGGCGCGAGTGCTGCCGACTACTGCCTAGCCCAGGAACCACTCTCGCGCCGCACGAACATGTACGTCTTGAACTTCGTTCCTCCGAGCGACTGGGTCGCCCGGACGTGATTCTCGTCACCCTCATACCTCATGCGAAGTGCGGCCAGATTCTTGACGCCGAGCTTGCCCGCAATCTCGTCGGTAACCTCCTTGGGCACCGTCGGCAGGGGAGCCGCAACCTGTTGGACCTGCCCTGCGTTGGCGGGAATCCGCTGATACTGCGGTTCGGGCTTGGGTCGAATCGTCGGCCACAACAAGCTTAATGGCAGCGCAACCACCAGCACGAACCCCGCAATCGCGAGAATCCACACCCAGCGACCGCCGGACAGGAACTCCTTGACTCTCCAGACAATGTCCTCGATGCCATCGAGGATGTTCGCGAAATCCATCAGCTCATCCCTCGCGTGCTTGGTGGTTCCCTCTCGACGTTCGCACTGCATGCAAAGTCCGCGCCGAGCGTTCAGAATCGTTCAGGAGCCTACCATCTTTGCGCACGTTGTGCAGCATCTCACGGACGCGGGCCTCGGAGACTTCAAGCCGGCTGCCGCTTCATCCCGAGGCGTGACCACGCCCACGCCGCCAGATGTCAAAGCGGGCCACCGGCTATCTCGCCCGAGCGCACGCCTTCGAGCCACCGAACGAAGGGGTTACGAGCCGCAATCACCTCTCCCTCTGCCGTTTGCCGTGTCTCCGGGTCCACGAAGTCGATCCCCGGGTCCACTACGTCTCCCGCCGGACCATGCGGCCAGGCGGCACACGCACGATATCTCCGCGCAGCGACTTGTGCAGTTCGTGCAGCTCCTCGGCAATCCGCCGCTCGGTCCTGCCGATCTCGGCGCGCGCGTTCTCAAGCTCCGCTTGCACGCGGTCGAGCTCAAGCTGCAACTCCATGATCCGCATCACGCCGGCAAGGTTGACGCCTTCTTCCTGCGTGAGGCGCTGGATGAGTCGCAGGCGCTCGATGTCGGCGTCCGAGTAGAGTCGCGTGTTGCCGGCAGAACGCTGCGGCTGCACGAGCCGCTTGCGCTCGTAGATGCGCAGCGTCTGCGGATGCATTCCGGCCAGCTCGGCCGCTATGCTGATCATGTAGACCGGCCGGTCTCTTCCAGTTCCTCGCTGCCGTTTCACGGGCTCCTACCTCCAGTGCCGTCCCGCGATGTCACACCATCCGGTGCCACCTACCGTCGACTCGATTCCCTCACGCGATGTGCGATCGCAGGTCTTCGTCCCGCGATGACTCGAACCGCTTGAGCAGTTCCTTCTGTTCTGCGGTGAGCTTGGTCGGGATGACGACGTGTGCCTTGACCTTGAGGTCGCCGTTGCCCTTGCCCTTGAGCTTGGGCGCGCCGCGCGCCGCGATGCGGAAGACGCGCCCATCCTCGGTACCCTCGGGGATCTTCAACTTCACCTTGCCGCCATCGGGCGTCGGGATGGTCACCTGCATCCCGAGAGACGCCTCGGCGATCGAGATAGGCAGATCAAAGAGAACGTCCGCGCCGTCGCGTTCGTAGAATCGGTGCGGTTTGATGTGCGTGATGACGTACAGGTCGCCTGACGGGCCACCGCTGGGTCCGGGTTCGCCCTTGCCCTTGAAGCGCAGCTTGCCTCCATCGGTTGCGCCGGCCGGCACGTTCACGGTCACGGGCTTGAGCTTGGTGACAGCGCCGGCACCTCGGCATGTGGTACAGGGGTGCTCGATCAAGGTTCCCTGTCCGGCGCAGCGCGGACACGGCCGAGAGAAGCCGAAGAGGCCCTGGCCCTGCGACACGTTCCCGGTGCCGCCGCACGAGGCACACTTCGTGCGACTCGTACCCGGCCTGGCTCCCGTGCCCTTGCAGGTCGTGCACGCCTCGGCGCGTCTGATATCGACCTTCTTCGAGACGCCGGACAGTGCCTCCTCGAAGCTCAGCGACACGTCGTACTGCAGGTCGGCGCCGCGCCGGGCGGAACCCTGCGCCCTCTGACGCTGCTGCCCGCCAACCCCGCCACCGGCGAAGTTGCTGAACACACTGCCGAAGATGTCGCCCAGGTCGCCGAGATCCTCGACGTTCACCTGGTACGAGAAGCCGCCGCCAGGACCTGGCGCGGCGCCTGGGGGCATGCCACCCGAGAAGTACTGGCCGTACTGGTCGTACTGCTGGCGCTTCTCCCCGTCCGAGAGCACCTCGTACGCCTCGTTGATCTCTTTGAACTTCTCCTCGGAGCCGCCGGCGTCAGGGTGGTGCTTGCGTGCGAGCCGCCGAAACGCTTTCTTGATCTCGTCGGCAGACGCGTCCTTCTTGACACCGAGGACCTCGTAGTAGTTCGTGCCCGCGGCCATGTGTTACTCCTCCGGAGGCCCGCTCCCCGCCGCCACAACGACCATGGCCGGCCGAACGACCTTGCCGTGCATCTCGTAGCCCTTCTGGTACACCTCGACGACGGTGCCCTCGGGCACGTCCTGGTCCGGGCGCTGTGCCATGGCCTGGTGAACCATCGGATCGAACGGCGCTCCGAACGGATCGATAAGCGTGACGCCTTCCTTTGCCAGCATATCGAGCAGCTGCCGATGCACGCCCTCGACGCCGCTCAGGAGATGCTTCACGTCGCCACCAGCGGTCACGTGATCGATAGCCCTCTCGAGATTGTCGATGACGGGCAGCACTTCGGAGATGATCCGCTCGCCGGCGCGGTTCACCATTTCTTGCTGGTCGCGCGCTACGCGCTTCCGGTAGTTGTCGAACTCAGCCTGCGCCCTGAGCGCGATGTCACGACAGGTCTCCGCTTCCGAGCGCGCGCTCTCAAGCTCCGCCTCGAGTGTGTCCCCGCGAAACGCCAGTTCCGGTCCTAGATCGTCTTCCAGCTCCGGATCGACATCCGGCGGCTCGGCGCCGGGGGCCCCGTAGCCCGGCCTCTGCAGGCGTTCGTCGGTGGTCTTCCCGACGGGCGCCGAATCAGACGGGCGGAGCGGGTCCCCGGCGCCGGTGGGGTCAGGGTGGCGAGCCATGGCTACTTGTCCTCGTCCACGACTTCGTAGTCGGCCTCGACGACCTCTTCCTCGGAGGCAGCGGCGCCCTCGGCACTTTCCGCGCCCTCGGCTGCCTCTCCTTCGGCCGGCTCGGTCGCGGCCTCTGCCTGCTGGTAGACGACCTCACCAAGCTTCATGCTCGCCTGCTGCAGCGCGTCTGCCGCGGTCTTCACGGCCTCGACGTCGTCGCCTTCGAGCGCCGTCTTGACCTCGGCGACGGCTTCCTCGCACGCGGTCTTGGTCTCCTCGGGAACCTTGTCACCCAGATCGGCGAGCGTCTTCTCGGTGGTGTAGATGAGGTTATCGGCCGTATTGCGGACCTCGGCCTCTTCCTTCCGCCTGCGGTCCTCATCGGCGTGCGACTCGGCGTCGGTGACCATGCGGTCGACTTCCTCGTCGGAGAGCGCCGTCGAGCCGCTGATCGTGATCTTCTGCTCCTGGCCGGTGCCGCGATCCTTCGCCGACACGTTGACGATGCCGTTCGCGTCGATGTCGAACGTGACTTCGATTTGCGGGATGCCACGCGGTGCGGCGGGGATGTTCGCGAGCGTGAACTTGCCGAGCGTCTTGTTGTAGGCGGCCATCTCGCGCTCGCCCTGGAGGACGTGGATCTCTACCGACGTCTGGCCGTCCGCCGCCGTGGTGTACGTCTCGGTCTTGCGGGTCGGGATGGTCGTGTTGCGCTCGATCATCTTGGTCATCACCCCGCCGAGCGTTTCGACGCCGAGCGAGAGCGGCGTCACATCGAGGAGCAGGATGTCCTTGACCTCGCCGCCGAGGACGCCGCCCTGGATGGCGGCGCCGAGCGCCACGACCTCGTCCGGGTTCACTCCCATGTGCGGATCCTTGCCGGTGAGGCCCTTGACCAGCTCCTGTACGGCGGGCATGCGAGTCGATCCGCCGACGAGGATGACCTCGTCCAGGTCGCCCATCTTGAGGCCGGCGTCCTTCATCGCGGCCTCGAGCGGCTTCTTGCACCGGTCGAGCAGGTCGGAGGTGATCTTGAGGAACTCCGCACGCGCGAGTTGGTAGTCGAGGTGCTTGGGCCCGCTTGCGTCGGCCGTGATGAACGGAAGGTTGATCTGGGTGGTCTGCGCCTGCGAGAGCTCCATCTTGGCGCGCTCGGCAGCATCCTTCAGGCGCTGCAAGGCCATCTTGTCCACACGCAGATCGATGCCGTGGTCGGCGTTGAACTTGTCGGCGAGCCAATCGATGACCCGCTGGTCCCAGTCGTCACCGCCGAGGTGGTTGTCGCCGTTCGTGGACTTGACTTCGTAGACGCCGTCTCCGAGCTCGAGGACCGAGACGTCGAACGTGCCGCCGCCCAGATCGAACACGAGGACCGTCTGCTCTTTCGCGCCCTTGTCGAGACCGTATGCGAGCGCCGCGGCGGTAGGCTCGTTGATGATGCGCATGACCTCGAGGCCCGCGATCTTGCCGGCGTCCTTCGTTGCCTGGCGCTGCATGTCGTTGAAGTACGCGGGGACGGTGATGACGACCTGCGTGACCTTCTCACCCAGGTACTTCTCGGCGTCGGCCCGCAGCTTTTGCAAGATCATCGCCGAGATCTCCTCGGGCGTGTAGTGCTTGCCCTCGACGTCTACGTTCGCGCGGCCGTCCTTGCCCTTCTCGACCTTGAACGCGACCGTCTTGCGCTCCGAGGTGGTTTCTTCGAACTTGCGGCCGATGAACCGTTTGATCGACTTGATGGTGTTCTCGGGGTTGGTGATCGCTTGGTTCTTGGCGGCCTTCCCGACGATGCGCTCGCCGTCCTTGCGAAATGCGACGACCGACGGAGTGGTGCGATCGCCCTCGGCGTTCACAATGATGGTGGGCTGACCGCCTTCGAGCACGGCCATCGCCGAGTAGGTCGTGCCCAGATCGATACCGAGTACTTTGGCCATGAATGGTCTCCTTCCACGTTCTCCAGTTCGTGCCGGCCCGCGCCAGCGCAGACCAGGTGTTTCCGTGTCGACTGCCGCCCGCCTCGACGGGGGCTGAGTCAGCCTAACATCTGAGTGCCACCATATCAAGTTTCTTGCACATCCTGTTGCTAGCTACCCTTCGAGCGGCGGAGTGTAACCGCCTTTCGGCAATCCCTTTACATCCCCGGAGGCGCTCGCTAAGGTACGGCACGACAGAACCGGCCGGGGGAGCCGTTGTGTGGCCCGCTCGTCCCGAATCAGCACCAGAAGGAGTCGCCATGCCACGCCCCGTCATCAGTGAAGAGGACTGCTCCGCCTGCGGGATCTGCGTCGACAGCTGCCCCGAAGGCGTGCTCGAAATCGTCGGGGACTGCGCCGAACCAGTGAACGAGGACGACTGCACAGCGTGTGCGACGTGCATGGAGGAATGCCCGATGGGCGCAATTACCGAGATCGAGGAAGACTAGCGGCGATCGGGGTTCGGAAGCTCGATCGACTGCAGCTGCTTCCACACGCGCATCTTGCGGTTCTGGTCACCGAGAGATGCTTCTAGACCATCGAGCGCGACAATGGTCCGGCCCATTGCTCGGGTGGGTTTGCCGAAGGCGAGGCGCTCGAGGCAGAATGCGTCGCGCACGTCTTCGGCCGCCTCCTTGTCGAGCGCGATCACAACCGCGGGATCGACCGCTTCGAGCGCACGCCTGAGGCGCGCGACACGGGCCGCACCTTCCAGCTCGGGCTCGGGGCGGCTGAGGATCCGGAACGCTGCGGTCGGGTCGAAGCCGAGCCTCGCGAGAGCGCTTTCTGAAGCAGTCCCGTCCGGACCCGACAGAGCTGCCCCACCAGCCGCCTCGGCGGGACCGGGCAACCCCTTCACGAGCGCGACCTGGGCGACGAGACAGCCACTGTTCGCAACGATGTCCGATCCGGGCGCCACGGCATCGGCCGCGATCAGCTCCGAGCGCGCCTTCGCCTCGTACAGAGCGCGCAACTCGTCGCGGGCCGCGCGCTCGTCCTCACTCGGCGCTCCGGTCGCCGGCTCCCGCGGTGTCGAGTCTAGAGTCATGCGGCCGCCGTCATGATTCCGCCGAGAACCAGCGCCACGTGGCGGCTAGCCCCCGCTCGAGCGGTACTGTGGCGCGCCAGCCGAAGACGCGAGCCGCTTTGGCCGGATCGAGTGTGCTTCGAACGATATCCCCCTCGCGCGCGGGCGCGTGAGGGAAGACGCCTCCGTAGCGAGTGGCAGCCCGGATATGGTCGGTGAGGCGGTTCACTGACGTTTCGGTACCGGTAGAGACGTTGTACGCGCCGAGGCCGCCCCGGTCGGGCCCTCCCATGGGCGAGAGCGTATCGGCGCGCCCCAGTCCCGCCTCACTCTCGAGCGCCGCGTGTATCGCGCTCGCCACGTCGGCCACGTAGATGAAGTCGCGCGTCTGGTGGCCATCACCGTAGATGACCGGCTCGCGTGCGTGCGCGATGGCATCGAGGAAGAGGGCCACGACTCCTCCCTCCCCCGCGGCATCCTGACGGGGGCCATACACGTTCGCGAACCGAAGACTCGCGAAGTCGACCGCCGTGCCTTCGAGCTCGCGAGCGAGCAGACATTCCGCCTCGAGCTTGGAGCGCCCGTAGGGGCTCAGCGGCTCGGTTGGGGCTGACTCGGGCAGCGGGAGGGTGGCCGGGTCGCCGTATACGGCCGCCGAGGAGGCCGAGAGCACCCGCGTGGCTCCCGCCTCCGCAGCCGCTGCGGCCACGCGCTTGGTCCCCTCGGCGTTGACGGCCCAGTCCCGTTCGGGGTCACGAATCGATGCCGCCACGCTTGCCTGAGCAGCTAGATGCACCACAGCGTCGGGTGCGAACTCAAGGACCAGCGCTGCAAACGAGGGATCGAGGATGTCGAGCCGACGGAACCACGCGCGCGGATGCACGTTCTCGACCTTGCCGGTGGAAAGGTCATCGACGATCCCCACGTCCCAGCCCGAACCGACGAGCAGGTACACCACGCTCGATCCGATGAAGCCGGCGCCGCCTGTGACGAGGACTCGCATTGCTCTCCTTATGGCGTGCCGGCTGCTGGCGCGTTCTCGAGCGGTCGCGCCTCGATGAGCCGGGACTGGACGATGAGTCTGTAGCGCGCGCTGTACGGCGGGTGGCACGCAGTAAGGGTCAGCGTTGGCTGATGCGTGGGCGCGATGACCTCGACCTGCCAAGGCCGAACGGCGAAGGAACGAGTCACACGATAGCGGTACCGCCGGTAAGGCGTGTACAGCTCTATCAGATCGCCCTCTTCCAGCCGGTCGAGTCGGCGAAACGGCGCAAGGTAGGTCGTGCGGTGCCCCGATATCGCGCAGTTGCCCCTGGGACCGGGAGCGCTCGTGGTCACGATCCACCCCGGACCGCGTTTGAGCGTCCTTCGATCCGTCCCTTTCACGATCACCGAATCCAGCCCCGTGCGAACGATCACGAGCCGCCCGATGACGCCCCCGGCTGGCGCGGACCGCCAGAAGGCCTGGTCCTGTTCCTCCCAGCCGTCGAAGTCGAGCGCAGGGGCCGAGTCAACAACCGCTGGCGCCGCGGAAGCGATCGCTCCGAGCTGCTGCAGGTCGACTCGTGCACGACGCCGGCTGAGCCGCGAGTCGACATCGGTCGTGGCATAGTAGACGAGCAGCCCGACGGCGAGCCCGAGCAGCACATTTCCCAAGGCATGCGCGACAGCCCGCAACCCGGAGGCCTGCCGCTGGGCTGCGATGTCCGTCATCGGCTCCTCCTATTGGACATCGGCGGTCATTCGAAAGTGCGAGCCATAGACGACTGACGACGGATTCGAATATGAATTCGGCCCCTCGCCATAAAGATTCTAGCCCGCGGGGCCGAAGCACGGAGTAGCACGGCATAGCGCGGCGTTGAAAACAGCACATCGACAGCGCTCCCGATAAGGGCACGGCCACTCGAAAGAGCGGCTTCGCAAAGTCACGGGTCTACCGGAGAGGTTCTCTCCCACGGCAGCCGGACTACCGGGTTCGAGACTCGCACGACGGACGTCTCCACCCACGCGGACAAGGGAGGAGCGGCCGTCGATGCGCACTCGGGTCCAAGCGGGAGGCGCGTCTTGCAGTACCGTCCCACACAAACACACCGGGCGTGGTGGTTCCCCGCAGTGGCTTTGGCCGTCGTCGCGGCTATGACGTGGGCACCGGTCGTCGCAGCAGGCGTCACCGCCGCCGGTTCCGATACCACACAGGGAGCCGCTCCCTTCTCATCCGGCCTGAACAACGCGATGTCCGCGGACAAGTTCGATACAGCCGAGGCTACGCTGGACGCTATGAGCCTCGAGTCCGCGCTCCCGAAACGTGCGGCTCCGCTCCCAGTAGCCCCCCGGGTCGCTCCGATCGGCGAGGGGTCGAGCGCGAGCGGTTCGCAGACATCGTCCGATGACACCCAGAACGACCTCGCGAGGACCTCGAGCCGGCCGGCGGCCCCGGCGCAGACGCCCGCCGCCTCGACCCGACCGACCTCATCGAACACGTCCGGGAGCAACTCGTCGGCAAGCAGCGGCTCAGACCACCCGTCGAACAGCAGCCAGCTCTCACAAGCCCGATCGATCCTGGCCTCGCTCATCAGCGCTCACCCCGTCCTGGAGGGAGTCACCGTGAGCATCGGCTCCACACCGGGTGGTTACCAGGCAGTCGCGTACTACAAGAGCGGTCGGATTCTCGTGAACCCGAACCATACCTCTTCACTGGAGCGGATCCTTCGGCACGAGATCTGGCACATCATCGACTGGCGCGACAACAAGCACATCGACTGGGGCGAGAGCGTACCGCCTCGATAGGCGCGAGACCGCTGAGGCCGCTCCGGGACGAGTACAGCGCGCGACGCCACGCGCGATCACATGACAAGGAAGGACGGCCCGCCGGCAGGGGCGGGCCGTCCTTCCTACGTTGGTGGTAGGTGGCGACTATGCCTCAGTGCGCCCAAACCTGCGAAGAATCAGACCGGCGGCCACCGCAAGGGCGGCGATCAGGGCAAGCAGGCCGAGTTCCCCACCGGTGAACGGTAGGAACGGCTCTTCCGCTTCGACGGTCACGTCAACATTCGCTGAGTCGCCGTTGTTCGAGGTGTCGGTGTCACCCGGGACGTTCGCCACGGCCACGTTGCGGATGACCGTGGTGCCCTCGGGCATGTCGCTCGCGACGCGCACCGTGTAGGTGATGGTGCCACTGGCGCCCGGAGCGAGCGGACCGGCGATGCTCCAGGTGAGCTTGCCACCGGAGTCGACGCCACCCCCGGCATCCTCGACGGTTACGTAGGTCTCGTCGTAGTCGTCGACGACGGTGAAGTCCTCAGCGCTACCGGCTCCCACGTTCTTGTAGGTGAGCGTGTAGGTAATGAGGTCGCCCGGGTTCGCTGTCGAGACGTCGGCCGATTTGGTGAGAGAGACGTCCGGCGGTGTGAAGGGTAGGAACGTCTCGATCGTGAGCGTGTCGGACGCCGACACCTCGTGGCCCGACTGATCGCGACCCGCCGCAGTAGCAACGTTGGTGGTGTCCTCGGTAAGCACGGCGGCCTTGGTCAGCGTCTGGCTCTCGCCCACGCCGAGGTTGGCGATCGTTCCGATGCTGCCGAGCTTGTCGTCGGTGACGACCACGTTCACGAGCGGCACGTCGCCGGTGTTGGTGACCTTGTAGCTGTAGGTCACGGTCGTGCCGGGAGTGACGCCCTGTTCAGGAGCATCGGAGGTCTTATCGATCGCGATGGCGGGGCCGACCACGTCGACAAACGCGTTGTCGGTCGCAGAGATGCTGCCACCTGGGTGGGTTCCGATCGCAGTCCCGACGTTCGGGGTGTCAACGCTGATCGGCGCTGCCTTGGTGAATGTCTGCGACGCGCCCGGATCCAGGGAGACGAGGGTGCCGATGGCTCCAAGCTTGTCGTCACTGACCGTGACGTTCGTGAGAGCCACGGTGCCGGTGTTGCGAACGATGTAGGTGTACGTGACGGTTTGCCCCGCGAGTATGACCGTAGGCGATGCCGTCTTGTCGATCGCAATCCCCGGTTGTGGAGGAGGAGTCACCTGCGTCACTGTGACGGTCGCGGTAGCGGTCCTGGTGAGCGTGGCGTCACCTGCCTTCGCCGTTACCGTGGCCACGTTCGTGGTAGTGACGGTGAGCGTGGCGTTCCTGCTGAAGCTCACTTCCTGTCCGACGGCTAGATTGCCGATGTTGCTTATCAGTCCGAGCTTGTCATCGGTGAGCACCGCGTTGGTGAGAGCCACCTGTCCGGTATTCCTCACGACGTAGGTGTAGGTAGTGCTTCCGCCGGACACGATCGTCGTGGGCGATGCGCTCTTGGTGATGGAGATGTCCGGCGTAGGCGGTGCGGACCGACGCGGGACGGTCACAGACGCTTGGTTGGAGGGCACGTCTCCCTCACGGTAGGTGGCATGGCCTTTCGCGATGTTGGTGACGGAACCGGCGCCGACGTCAGCCTGGCTAATGGTGTATGTACCGGTGATGGTAATGGTCGCATTGCGTGCGAGGTTGGTGGGCATTGGCGACGGCCAGACCAGATTCCCCTGCGGCACCTTGTTCTCCTCGAGAGAGAACGGCGCCGAGAGGGTCACGTTGCCCGTGTTCTTGAGGACGTAGGTGTAGTGGATGACGTCGCCCACGGCGAAGTAGTTCGACTCGGCGGCCGTCTTGGTAAGTGAAAGGGCCGGCGACCTAACCGCCGTCACCGTCGCCTGGGCCTCGTTCGAGGTCACCGTCGTCTCGCCGAACTTGGCGGTGGCGGTGGCCTTGTTCGTCACGAAGCCCGCGTCGAGGTCGGCCTGGGTGATGGTGTAGGAGACCGGAACCGCGAGCTCGTCGCTCTTGATGGTGAGCTCGGCACCGGGGGCGAGGCTTGCCGGGGCGAGCACGGTGAGCGGGCCGATCTTGTCGTCGGCAACGCCGTAGGGCGCCGAGAGGGTCACGTTGCCGGTGTTCTTGAGGACGTAGGTGTAGGCGATCGTCTGCCCGACCGCGCTGTAGGTGGTCGGCAGCGCGCTCTTGATGAGCGAGAGCGCCTT
>CAYGYT010000051.1:0-2915 GCA_964354215.1 uncultured Eubacteriales bacterium
GAGACAGGCCTTCGATTCGGGTATCTGCGTGTTCGCATCTGATGCATCGATGCACAGGTCGTTCGCGCGAGACCCTGTCGACATGCCGCGGTCGCCCCAGTGCCATGGGATGGCGACAACGCCCGGACCGACACGCTGGTTCGAGTTCAATCCAACGCCTACGCGGGCTTTGAAGCCTCCGCCGAAGTTGTCGACGAGGGTGCCAGCATCCGGCGGGGGCGTCGGGTTGTTGCGGGCGATCTGGTCAGTGGTGCTGTCGCTGCGCGCCGTGATGACGTTGACCCAGTCGCCGTCCGCGATGCCGTACGTACGGGCGTCGGCGGAGTTGATCTCGATCCACGGCTCGGGCTCGGCCTCGACGTTAAGCCCGTTGTTGCGGGTGATCGGACCACCCTGGAAGTGCTCGACGCAACGGATGGTGGTGAGGACGAGCGGGTAGGTAGCCGGCCCGCCCACAGCCGTCACTGGCGCAATGGCCGGCAACAGGTTGTTGTAGGTTCCGGTGCTGTTCTTGCCCCACGTCTCCCAGTCCGTCCGCGGTGTCTCGTACGGCTCCGTGTGAGCCGGGAAGCGCCCGGGTAGACCAGTCGAGTGGAACACCGGGAGTGCGTTGGCGGAGTTCCTCGGAACGTCGGAGAGCTTCTGGATCGCCCGGTACCAGCGGGAGTAGTTGAATGAAACGGTGCCGGTCGGCGGGTTGCCAGTGCTCGTGAACAGACGGCCGGCCGAGTCCAGACCCATGAAGAAGTCGGCGACATCTCCCGGAGCCTCGGTTGTGTTGTTGTAGAGCACGCGGCGGTTGACCAGCCACGCATAGCCCCAGCCGTGGTAGGCCAAGGTACCGGTGTTGGTGCGGTTGCGGCTCTTGGCGCGGTTCTGGACCGTCCAGCCGCCGTAGCCGGCGGGGATGTTGACCGTCTGCCAAGGACCGATGGGCGCCGCCGGGTCGTTGTTGTAGGCGCCGGTGTAGATCCAGATCGTTCCGCCAGCTGCCGAAGGCAGGCACATCTCGCGGTAGATCTGCTCGGCGACCCACTCGCAACCGGTCACCGTGCCGCTCGTCACGACGTTGCCCGTGGGAGCGACGGTTTCGGCTGTGCCCTGGAGGGCCTCGAACGGCGTGGCGCTCGTGGGGTCCCAGCCGTTGGCGTAGGGCGCGCCGTAGAGCTCGTCGTACACGGAGGCAAACGTGACGACGCCGGCCCACGCAGTGGAGATGTGGCTGAACGCTCCGGCTCCGTTGAGCGCGTACGCGAAGCGGAACAGGAGCTCAAGGTCGGCCTTGCTGTTCCCGGCCGGCTTGCGAGACTGATACCGCCACTGAAGCGTGCGGCCAGAGTTGGTTCCGCTCCCAGCGTGCTCCACGTGAGCCGCCGACGGGATCAGGTACGTGACGCTGCCTGCCTTGCGGTCGCACGCGGCCGTCTCGTTCTCGAACATGTCGACGCAGACGAGCAGGTCGAGGTTCTGGAGGCCCTTGCGGATCTCGCCCTGGTTCGGCTCCGTTACCGCGGGGTTCTGGCCCCAGCAGACGAGCGCCCTGGTCGTTCCGACCGTCGGCCCCATCTTGCGGAACATCGCGATGTGGTTGTCGCCAGCACCCTTGGGCCACAGCGAGTACACCGTGTTGATGTTCACCCTGTTGATCGTGTCAGGAGTGCCGAACCACTTCTGGGTCATGTTCCAGAAGCCGCGCTGCTGCAGAGCCATCATGCCGGTGGTGTATGCGTCATCGTACGAGCCGTTCATGTTGGTCCTGCCGGCGGTGCCGGACAGCGGGTTGCCCCACAGAGCATCCATGTACTTGCCGAAGGCATTCCCATCGGCAGAGGGCTGAACGGCCGGGTTGCTCGAGTACGCGGGGATGTTCCCGTAGAGCAGGCCCATGTCCGTGGAGCCCTGGACGTTGTGGATACCGCGGAGTGCGTTGATGCCGCCCCCGTAGCGACCGATGTTGCCCATAAGGCTTTGCAGGACCGCGAACGACTTGACGTTCTGAGAACCAGTTGTGTGCTGCGTGAGACCCATCGCGTACATCATGCCAGTCGAACGGAAGTTGGCGTTCGTCGGGGTGTTGAGGATCGTAGTCTCGGCACCAGTCGCGTAGCTTGCGCAACGGCTGTTGTCGATGAACGCCATCGCGACGGTGGCAAGCTCTGCTTCGGTGCAGCCGCATATGTTGGCGACGACCGCAGGGGTGTACGGAGCCACGTGGGCCTTGAGCCTGAGATAGACGGTGTCGTAGGTCCCCGGAAGCGCTCCGCCTGGATCGCCAGGAAGCACCGTGCCCTGGGTCGTACAGCTAGTCGATTTCCTGGGGAAGTCGTAGATCGTGGTTGCGGGCGTTTCGGAGCCGTCAAGTGGGTAGCCGGTGGTCTTGACGTTCTCGCGAAGGTAATCGGTGCCGGCCGTGTTCACAAGGAAGCGGGCGTCAGTGAACTTGGAGCCCAGTTTCGTGACGCCAGCAGCCGTGAGCGTGCTCGCGCCGCCCAGGGCGGCTCCCCTGTTGGTGTAGAACTGCTGTCCGTTGACGCCGTCGTTACCTTCGTTCAGGTACGCGAAGAAGTTGACCGACTTCGGATCCGCTGGGTTCGTCTCCATCCAGTTGATGATGTAGCGGACAAGACCGTTGACGAAGGCGATGTCCGTGCCGGGACGCTGGCGAACATAGGTGTCCGCCTGCAGCGCGGTGCGCGTCTTGCGGGGGTCGATGACGATGAGTTTCGCCTTCGGGTGACCGCCGCCACCTGCACGCGCGTTGTTGACATGCGCCATGGATGCGGGGTGGTTCTCCGAGGGGTTGGCGCCCATCACGACAATGTTGGTCGCGTTGCCGATATCGGACCAGTGGTTCGTCATCGCACCTCGTCCGTATGCGGCGGCCAGACCGGCCACCGTGGACGAGTGTCATATAC
>CAYGYT010000051.1:3015-11013 GCA_964354215.1 uncultured Eubacteriales bacterium
GCACCTCGTCCGTATGCGGCGGCCAGACCGGCCACCGTGGACGAGTGTCATATACGAGCCTGGTGCTCGACGTTGCTCGTACCGAAGTTCGCGATGATCTTGCGGTAGATGTAGTTCGGCTCGTTGTTCATGTGCGATGAGCCGAGGAACGCAACGCTCTTGCTGTTGTAGCCGTTGGCGTCCGTGAGCGCGGTGCGGATACCAGTCAGACCGGTCACACCGGTCGAACCGGGAATAACGCCGGTTCCGGCAATCTCGCCCATGGCGCTCTGCAGGTCCATCGCAGTCCAGCCGGTGTTGCCGATCCGCTTGTACGCGACACCGTTGGGATAGGTCGCAGTGTCCGCTTCGAAGACAGGGTTCACGGGGTGCGGGTCGGTCCACGCGCCGATACGACGCGGGTTGGTCACGAGCTGGAAGCTGCCGGCGCCCTTAGCGCACAGACCGCCGGCGTTCATCGGCGACTCGAAGTCACCGTAGATGTTGATTACCTTACCGGTATCGGGACCGGTCTTGGCAACGACAACTCTCTGACCGCAGCTCGCCGAGCAGTACGGGCAGGTCGTCTGCTTGATCTGGAAGTCGGTCGGATTGTCTTCGTACGCCAACGCGACTGACGGATCATAGCCGAGGCCCCACCCACCTCCCACGGCTGCTGCCGTGGCGGAGAACTTCAGGAAGTCTCTACGCGAGACGTTCATGAAGCCTCCACCCTCTGTATCCTTATTAGCCATCCTCTTCCCTCTCTGTCCTTTGCAGTTTGGGAACCCAAACTATTCACTCCCACCCGGGCCATTCCTGGGCGTCAGCAGCTGTTCTGCCTCCTCACATTGTCTGTGCCGCGCTGGCGGGAGCACACAAAACGAAAAGACCGGCACACGGCGCAGCACGAAGCTGGTACCGAATGACCGGTCTGAAACACCACGATGTGATAGTCCGTCATGTCCCTTACCCTTGGAAACGCCACGAGCAGGCCCCGTTTGCCGGGGGACCTGTTCGGTCTCGTGTCTCCTTTCCAAGGGGGGAGGCGCCGCCGTTTCCCGCGACACCCTATCGGCCCAAAAGCCCTGGCAGACGCTGTAGGCTAGGGGGCTCGGAGACGTGCTTTCTGTCAACCGTCGACTGAGTTTGCCGGGACTGCGAAGCCGACGCTGTAACATTTGTTACAAAGTGCACTCTAGAGTGGCCGGAGGGTCCTTGTCAATAGGTTACGAGCAGGTTACACCGACTTAAGACTCCCATGCGCGAACAGCAGGATTCGCGCCGCTTGCAGGGTATTCATCATCGCGGCTTCCTTGAGAAGCGCTCGAGGAACGCGGCCGCATCGTAGACGTCGATCTCCAACATGACCGCGAGTTGTCGAAGCTCCTGATCTTGCGTGCACAGCCCCTTCGTCCGCTGCGCGACGGCGAGCAGGATGGATGGCGCCTCGTCAATCTCCAGGCGCTGCTGGATCGCGCGCGCGTCTGAGGCTGAGTGCGTCTCGGCCACGATCACTTCACCGAGGTCGACGCCGTCTTCGACGCGTCCCTCGTAGCGCGAGTGCTCCGCGTCCGGCACAACGAACCGGAATCGCCGCTCGCCGAGCATCTGAGTCGCTCCTTCGGCGATCATCGCGTCAACGAAGTCCTCGGTAACCGTGTAGCGCCTGCGGCGCAGAAGCAGGAGCAACGGTAGCAACAGGAGCGGCGAGAGGCAGAACAGCCACTCGAGCGGGGTCCTCGGCGGCCGGATACCGGGTGGAGCACCGACGGGCCAACCCCACACCTGCACCTGGTCGTTTTGGCGATCGGTGACGTAGATGCGGTTGCCGTCGATCGCCACATCGTTCGGGAAGTTGAACTGCCCGGGTCCAAAGCCCTGCTGACCGAACTGGGTGAGCTGTTCGCCCTTGAGGTCGTAGATGTCGACCTGATGAGCGAGCGCGTCGACCACATAGAGCCGCTTCTCGGAGTCGATCGCCGTCCCTCTCGGCACACCCGATGTATTCACGAACTGCTCGAACTTGCCCGCATCGTCGAACACCTGCATGCGACGGTTGTTGCCGTCAGAGACGTACACTCGACCGTCCCGGCTTACCGCCAGACCGTTGGGGAAGTAGAAGTTGCCGGGACTCTCATCGGGGTTCTTTACCTGTACGGTGGTGCCGAACTGGGCCGTCAGCTTGCCGGTGGAGTCGAAATAGAGCACGCGATGCTTCTGAGTGTTGCCGACGTCGGTGACCCGAAGCTCGCCATTGTCGCCAAACGCAAGTGCGAGCGGCGTCCAGTCGAAGTCCTTCTGACCGTTGGGTTCGAACCGGCGAAGGTACTTGCCTTCCGGCGAGAACACGTAGATCGCCTTGTTGCGGCGGTCAGTCACCCATATGGTCCCGTCCTCGGCTGTGGCGAGATGCACGGGATTCCCGAGCTCCGTATACGTGCCGTCGCTCACGGTCTTAAACGCGAACAGGAAGCGTCCGGTGCGATTGAACACCGCGATACGCCGGCGCCCGAAGTCGACGACGTACACCCGTCCGTCGCGACCCGCCGTCACCCCGACCGGGACGCGGAGCTGATTCGCCCCCGATCCGGTGATCGAGAACAGGTAGCTAGGCGGCTGGATCGCCGCCTGCGCCGGAGCGAGCCCGGGGATGGGGAGTCTCTTGTTCTGAGTGAAGAAGAAGACGGCGTACGACAAGGCGGCAAGCAGCGCGACTAGCAGGAGCAGAATGAGCCACTTGCGCCGGCGCTCCCGGGAGCCCATGCGGCCCTTGGTCCGCGCGGGCCGAGCGCCCGGCGCGTCGGCGGAAGGCGGCTCGGCGGAAGGAACCGGCGTGAGGTCAGATGGGACGTCAGCTGGCATTCGCTAGCCTCTCGAGGGCCTTCTTCGACGCAGGGTCTTCCGGTACGACGAGCAGTATTCGCCTGTAGACCGCCGCAGCGGCATCCGCATCCTTGTTCCGCTCCCACAGCGCGGCGAGCAGCCGCAGGGCATCGACGTCGCGAGGCTCGAGAGCAGCTGCGACCCGCGCTTCGGCGAGCGCCTTCTTTGGGTCGGTCTTCGCCAGCCGCTGCGCGGCTTCGAAGCGCTTGGAGAAGGGGCCGAGACGCTCGAGCGCGTCGATCGGCTCGTCGACGCCGGGAGCGGCATCGACCGACGTGCGCAGCAGCTCGGCCGCACGCCCAACGTCGCCGTCCGCGAGCACGAGCACAGCGAGGTCGTAGTTGGCCTCGGGCATCTTGGGATCGAACGCGACCGCGGCTTCGAGCTCCTCGCGGTACTTGTCCATAGAGTCGAGCTGCTTGTACGTGTACGCGAGCGCGTAGTGAGAGTCCGAGGCATCGCGCCTGATGCGAAGAGCCGCTTTGAAAAAGCCAACGGCCTCTTCGTACTTGTGCTGCTCCATGAGCGCCGTGCCGAGATAGAAGTATCCGATCTCCAGCGTGCTGTTCTTGTCGGCGTTCTCGGTGTTGGCAAGCAGATCGGTGACCTTGCGGAAGTAGCCCTCACCAGTCTTCCAGTCCTTGTTCTTCATCGCGATGAAGCCCAGACCGGAAAGCGCCGGCGTGAAGTCCTTGTTCGTCTTGACGACCGCCTTGTACTGGTCGATCGCCTCGTTCTCTCGCCCCGCAACGACCAGTGCCTGCGCGAGCTTCATGCGCAGGTCGAGGTTCTCAGGATCCTTCTTGAGGTCGGACCGGATGTCGGCTACCGCGCGCGATGCGGGCGTTGCGTTCACGACCTGTCGGTTCTGTGACCACACCGACCAGCCGAGGTAGCCAGCGACCACAACCACGGCAATCGCGGCTATCCACAGGGCGATATCGAGCGGCCGCAGCCGCCGAAGGTCGAACACGCTTCATCCACCTCTGGAACATAGACGAGAACGGCGCTGCGGGTTCGCCGCAAAGCGCTAGATGTTCAGGTTGGTGTGACACCTCAGACACAGCTGCGCACCCGGGTAGGGAGCGATCTGGACGTTGCGATAGTCGAGCTGGCCGTGACACCCGTAGCACAAGCGAACGTCATGCCCAGCCTGCTGTAGCCCGCCGGTGTGACTTGCCGCCGCAGTCGACGTAGTGAACCCGACGTGACAATCGTCGCACACGTAGGGCTCGCCTTTCTTCTTGGCGACGTCAAAATGCACTGCGTGCTCGGCGTAGCCCTTGTTCTTGATCGCCGTAGCCGGCTTCTGCTTCATTTGGGAATGGCACGGCGTGCAGTTCTTCTCGATGAGCTGCGCGCGCTTGACAGTGTCGTGGTGGCACGCTTGACATGTCGAACGATCCTTGTGGCACACGTTGCAGTCCTCGGAATCCAACTTGCCCGCTTTGGCGTGCCCCAGAAGCCAGTTGGTCGGATGGGGCATGACGGTCTGGTGGCAGCGTTTGCACGATGGATCATCGTGGCACGAACCACACGCGCCGGCACCAGCCAAGTAGAGCTTGCCATGCTTCGTTTGCCAATCGGCCTTCCGGTGGTCCTTTGGCACGACCGACTTGACGGGGCCACCTTCGGCTGCCTTCTTGCCTGTGTGGCATGCCACACAGAACTGAGACTTGTGGCACATCGCGCAGTACTCCGGCTGCAGGTTCGCGCGCTTCTTGTGGGTGCGCTTCACGAAAGCCTTGGTGTGGTCAGACGGCATGAGCTCGAATCCTGGCGGATGGCACTTCTCGCACTCCTCGCCCGCAACGATGCCCCGCGACGCTGCGGCGTGCACCAGACCGTGGCACCGATAGCACGAGAGCATGTCGGGGCGCTCGATCTGCTCGGGGCTGTGTGGGAACTTCGGGTGGCACACCGTGCACTCGTAGTCTCGCTGCAGGTGAGCGCCGTGGGCGAAGATGAGACGCCCGGGAGCGAAATCGTCTAGGTCCGGATGGCAGTAGGCACACTGTGCCATCGTCGTCGGCCCATCGGGGTAGATCTTGATCGTTGGCGGCCTGGGTTCCTCGATGATGATCGACTGGTAGACGGCGGGCATCGGCCCGACGTCTACCTCCTTCTTCTTGTGGCACGCGTCGCAGTCCTCGGCCGCCTTGTGGCACATCATGCAGTCATTGACGCCGCTCTTCTTCGCGACGTCCGCGTGCGGCTTCTCGGCCCACGTCTTGACGTGACTTCTCGGCCGGAGCTTGAACGACTTCGTGTGACACTTCTCGCACTGGCTCGTCGCGAGCTCGCCCTGCGGCCCGTGTTGGACGCCGTGGCAGGTGTAGCAGACTTCCATCGGCACCGCCTGCGTCGTGCCCGCCTGATGCGGCATCTCGTAGTGGCAGCTGGAGCAGGACACCACGAGATGGTTGCCGTGATTGAAAATCAGACCGGGCTGCGTTGTGGCGCCGAGGTCCACGTGACACGGAACGCACTGGCTCGCCTCGACGTTCGACGAAGTGTCGATAACGGGCTGCACCGGAGCCTGTCCGCGCCCGATCTGAGGCATGAACCACAGAAGGAAGGTGGCGGCCACCGCAACGGTGACCGCCAACCCCCAGATGATGCGCTTTGGATGTTGTGTTAGGAGAACCACGCCCTCACCGATGAGAGGAACCGTCGAAGCGGATTCTGCTCGACCGCAGTGGGCTTCTGGTGGATGAGCTGGCCGGCTGCCGCGGCGAAGTCCTCGTCAGAGCGCCTGTGGCAGCCTTCTTGGCCGCATGTCGCACCGAGATTCTTGGCATACACCGAGGATTCCGGGTCGGACGCCGGCAGGACCTTGTGAGATTCGTGGCATTGCCAGCACGCGGGCGCATCCGGGGCTCCTCGCTTGTACGCTGCGCCGTGGTAGTAGTCGTCGTAGGACGCGTACTCCTTGCGGTGGCACCGCGCGCAGACGCGGTACGCAGATGCATGAAGCAAGGACTTTGCCGCGTCGGTGTCGAGTCTCTGAATGTAGTGACCCCCGTGGCACGAGGCACACGTGGCCGACTTGTAGTTGCCCTTGTTGATCTCTGCTGCGTGAATCGACGGCTGGTACGCGGTGTTGGCTTCCTTGTGGTCTTTGCACTGGGAGCAGGCGATGCCGGCGTTGATGTTCCAGAGCTTGCTGGGACTCGGGGTGTCCTCGTACTGGTAGTCGATGTGGCACTCTTGGCAGGTTGTGTCCTGATGCGCAGAGTCCATCACACCAGTGACCTGGAAGGACTTGGGTGAGCCGCCCGCGGTCTTGACGAGGGTCTCGCTGCCGTGACAGGCAAGGCAGCCGTCGCCCGGATCGTACTTGTAGCCGGGATAGGGCGGCGTCCAATTGATGTCCTTGTCGATGTGGCACTCGTCGCAGAATGGCCCGTCGTGGCACATCATGCACTTCGTGTTGAGTTCCTTCTTCGAAGGCTCGACGTGCGGCTTCTCGGCCCAGTCGGCTGTGTGGAACGCCGGCTTCGTCCTCGCGCTCCTCGGTTCGATATGACACTTGCTGCAATCGTCGGTAGCGATGATGCCCATCGGGCCGTGGCGCAGTCCGTGGCAGTTGAAGCAGGACTTCATGGTCGGGCGCTCGGTGCCCTCCGGCCGGTGCGGGAAGCGTGTGTGACAGGCCGCGCACTGGACGAGTTGGTGGTAGCCGTGTTTGAAGATGATCGACGAGGCGAAGTTCTTGGTGTTCGCGATGTTGCCGTGGCACGGATCGCACTTCTCGGCAAAGACGCTGCCGCCCACCGTGACGGTGAACTGCTGGTCGTTGAGCTGCGCGGTCGTGTCCTGCGCCACGGCGACAGCCGCGAGAGCGAACGCCGCAACGAAGACGAGCACCGCGAGGGCGACGGAGGTTGAACGCCCAATGCGCCCTCTGTGTCGACCTGCCATTGCCTACCCCTTCCCCTGCTTGTGCTGCTGCCGGACCTCTAGCTGAACCAGGACTTGATGGTGCTCAGCGCTTGCTGCCAGAACGCCGCGAGCGGGTTGGCCGCCACCTGTTCGCTCTTGTTGTGTATCAGTACCGAGTAGCTCACGTACTCGTCATTCGGCTGATTCCTGTGGCACTGCCCGCATGTCTCCACGAGATTCACCTCGTTCACCGTCGAGCGGCGGTCGGTGGAGGGCAGTACGTAGTGAGCCGCGTGGCACTGCCAACATGCCGGCGCGTCGGGAGCACCTCGCTTGTATGCCGCGCCATGGTAGTAGTCGTCGTAGTTCTCCCAGTAGTCCAAGTGACAGTTCCCGCATATCTCTTTACCGCGCGCATGGAGCGCTTCCTGCCCAGCGGGGTTGCCTTTCAGTTTCTGGATGTCGTGAGAACCGTGGCAGTCGCCGCACAAGGGCTTGCGTGTTACCCCGCTCGTCGTCGCTGCTGCCTGGGTGGTCTCCGAGGTGGGTGTCGGGCTATGGACGCTCCTGCCGTAGGCGGTGGCCGCCTCCTGGTGGCAGTTCTTGCAGGCCGCCTTGGCTACGTCCCGCCACGCGTCGCTGGTCGCGTTCTCGTGCGGGGTGCTGTACGCGAAGTCCAGGTGGCATCCCGTGCACTGCACATTCGCATGCGCCGAGTTGTTCAGCACCGCCGGGCTGATCCACATGCTCACGGCCTTGCCGTTCACGATCCGAACGAGGTTCGGGTCGCCATGGCACACCATGCAGCCGGACTTGCCGGCGGTCGGCAGGGTGAAACTCAGGTCGTACGTATCGGTCGTCGCAGCCGACGCCGTCGATGTAGAAACGTAGGGTGTGCCTGAAGAAGCACCTGGCTGCGTGGCGCTTTGCGCCATCGCGAAGCCGGGCGCCCACAAGAGAGCCGCTATGCCCGCTGCAAGCAGCGGCATGCGGACATCTCGCACGCGTTCCTCCTTTATTGCGAGCGGACTTAGTCCGCGTGCGACAGCGCCGGAGCGGGCTCGTGCCCGCCGGAATCCTCACCGTGCCCGTGTCCTTCGCCGCTGTCGGCGTGCTCCCTGTCAAGGAAGCGCAGACCGAAGAAGCTCAGGAAGGCTGGGAAGTCCTCCGTGACCGACAGATAGACGTGAACGGTGGTCAGGATGATGAAGAGCCAGTTGATGATGTAGTGCGTGGTCCGTGCCCACC
>CAYGYT010000052.1:0-10832 GCA_964354215.1 uncultured Eubacteriales bacterium
CACCCACCCCGCTCCGTTCTACGGCTCGTACTCCGGTCCTGGCCAGTGCTACAGCTGCCACCGCAACGACATGCCCGGCCTGATGGGCGCGAACTCGGCGTCCAACCCGGCATCCGTCTCGTGGGGCACCTCGACGCGCACGGCGGTACAGAGGAACTCCGGCGGCGGCTCAAGCCGCAACAGCTGCACGCAGTGCCACTTCGGCACGGCCGACTATGCAGTGGCTATGGGCAACCAGACCACCAGCACGCCGGCTCCCGATGAAGGCTACGACTTCCCGCACTCGGGTCGTACGACCGACATCAAGCTCCTCGGCTCCTACACGACGAACATCCCCGCGGGTGGCTTCACCTCCGGTGCGATGGGTACGGCAGGGACCAGCCTGATCCCGGTCGCCATCGGCCAGAGCAACCTCGACGCAGTCTGCCTGCGTTGCCACCCGGGTATCGGCGTCCACCAGTAAGTCTGGTCGCCTGATACTCACGCTCTGAACGCAAGAGCACTGCAGGGCCCCCGGGAGACCGGGGGCCCTGCTCCTTTGAGGGCAGCTCAGCCCGCTCGTGTAGAATCTATGGGCGGGCTCAACAAACGGCAGCCTTGGTGCGTGGGTTGCTTCAGCTGTGTTCAGACTGAGCCGCGAGGTCGGCTCCCTCAGACACGACAGGCTGGCATATGGACCTCGCAGAGCCGCTTGATGATCAGAGCGTAGCGCCGCCGCCCTTGTCAGACCCGGCCCACGAGATGGACCGCCGCGAGACGATGGCGCGGGGGGTCTTTCGCGCTATCGCTGCCGCTGCCGCCCTGGCGATCATCGTTGCTGCCGTTCTGAACTGGCTCTGGATCACTCAGTACGCCCCGGTCCCTCGCAGTGTCGAGACGGTTCTCAGGGGCGGCTCCATCGAGGACGCACTCGCCGCGCGGCCCGTCGACAGCGGGTCGGCGGTGAACAAGCTTGCTCCCGTCATCATCGGATACGAGACGACCGCCCGGCACGCGGTGCCTGGGGCCACGAGGGGCAAGGGCGAGGCCATCTACAGGTCGTTGGACATGGACGTCGAAGTCCAGGTGGCGATCTCAACCTACGCCTCCGTGGAGATGTTCGCATCGGAAACGGCCGCGCGCGAGCGCGTGAGGGAGATCATGACGCTGTACCCCGTCAGGCAAGAGAACTCGCTCGTTGCGAGCGTGACGCCGGCGGTCACGGGCTTCACCGAGAACGAGGGCGCGCGGGCGATCGTGTGGGTGCGCGACTCCTATGTGACACTCATCAAGACGATGTACGGCCGCGGGATCCCGGCCCAGCGCCGTGACTTCCTGAAGAACGTCGGTGCGCCCGTTGCCACCGCGACCGACATCTACCAGCGGACCGGCAAGTCCGGTATCGAAGTGGGCAAGGTGCAGTAGCGGTGACGACGCCAAGAACCGTCGTCGCGCGCAGCGAGCGCTCGGCGCGCACACGCCACAACGCCGAGATCGCGTGGTACGTGGTCTTGTCTCTGATCCTTGGCCTGGTGCTCGTGGCCGCCATCATCTCCACGGCGGCACTCGTGCCCGCCTACTGCGGGGCGTGCCATCTCGGCGAGGCGACGGCGCTCGGTCAGAGCGGGCACGCTGGGACGCACTGTGACGCCTGCCACGGAGCCACGACGCTCTTCGGTCTCATCGACAGGCGGCTGAACCTCGTGAGCATGGTCGGGTCGCAGCTCACTCCGGGTACGCAACAGGTGGTGGCAGCGGTCGGCAACGAGATGTGTCTGTCGTGTCATGACAAGGATGTCGTTTCGGGTACCGTGACTGGCCGCGGTATCCGGATGAGCCACAAGGAAGTCATCGCCGCCAAGTGGCGCTGCACGGACTGCCACGCCGCCACGGCGCACGCCGGCGCGCAGTCGAACACGTCCGGCTACTCGATGGATAGCTGCCTCGAGTGTCATAGCGCGGACCCCAAGAACGTGAAGACGTGCGAGGTGTGCCACGTCGGCAAGGCCAAGCCGCAGCGGGGCGTCTCGGCGGTGAGCTCCTGGAAGATCACGCACGGGCCCGACTGGCGCAAGACCCACGGTCTCGGCAACCTCAAGACATGTGCTTCGTGTCATGGCCCGGGCTACTGCGTGAGATGCCACAACATGCGGATGCCGCACTCGGAGAACTTCCCCCGGACGCACGGCCAAGAGGTCGTCAATCGGGCCACCGGCGACGAGGATTGCCTCACGTGTCACGAGAGGAAGACTTGCGACGGATGCCATGGGGTGACCATGCCCCATCCCGTCGAGTTCTTGCGGACACATGCAGAGGAAGTGGAGCGCTCAGGGCGCGAGGCCTGCTACCGGTGTCACCGGGAGTCCTCGTGCATCAACTGCCACACACGGCATGCACATCCGGGCCTGGCCAAGGACTACATCGAACAGCTGCGGGCTAATCCCGTTCGGGTGCCGTGAGCGTCCAGGAACTCATCTTCTCGATACGAACCTCGCTTTCCGGAGGCGGCGTCAGCACGGTGCTCGTGGTGGTGCTTGCCGCGATCGCGGTGATTATCGCGATCGTCGCGGGCATCTTCTACGCGCTCTATCTGTCATCCCCCCGAGGGCGAGTGGGAACGCTGCTCCAGGGCAAGGCCTCCCGTCGTTCGCGCCCCGCTTCGTGGGTGACCCGCCTGTTCATCGTGGCCGTGATCGTGCTGACGGTCATCGCTGCCGAGTGGTACATGGGACGCACGCAGACGTGCATCCAGTGTCACAAGAAGTCGGGGCACGTGGCGGCGCTGGCCGAATCAACGCACGAGCAAGTGGCGTGTCTCTCCTGTCACCGGCCACCAGGGCTCACCGGAGTTGTCAGGCAGTGGTTCGACTACGCGCGGTGGCTGTACGTGTACGGCGCGACGAAGCAAGTGCCGCGTCCCGAGGGACGCACGATCGTCGAGAATGGATCGTGCCTCAGGTGCCACCAGGCGGTGTTGAAGGGGACCTCGGTGTTCAACGGGATCCGAGTCCGGCATTCGGATTTCTTGGAGGAGGGAGCGACGTGCGAGGAGTGTCACAACGCGGTCGCACACCCGCAGGCTGTGCTTCGCGCCAACGAGCCGACGATGGATACGTGCCTGCGGTGCCACGACGGGAAGACCGCCTCGTACGAGTGCGACACATGCCATTCGAAAGACGCGGCCGCCAATAGCGACATAAGCCGCTACCCCAAGATCGCTCTGGCAGGGGGATCTGATTCGTGCTACGCGTGCCATGCGGAAGAGGCGTGCACAATCTGTCACGGCGTGAAGATGCCGCACCCCGAGAACTGGGTCGCGGGCCCGGTCAACGGCACGTCCTACCCGGGTCACGCGCGCGAGGGGTTCGCGCAACGGGAGCTATGCGCCCGCTGTCACTTCGCGTCGGGAACGCCCTTTGTTGCCGACGACGCCTCGTGCGCGTGCCACGGCCTGTTCGGCAGGCAGCATGGCGGCGCTGCGTGGGTGAAGGAGCACGGTCTGCAGGCTACCGGCGCCAAGCCGGGTGAGTTCTCCGCCTGCTTCGATTGTCACAGCAACGGCTTCTGTTCGGCATGTCATCCGTCGAGCTACAACGACCTTTACGCTCCCGTTGGCGGAAACGACACCTACGTGCGCGACATACCCCTGCCCCCCTCGTACTCAGACTACTAGGGATCTGACGCCGCTCGTGTGGAGTGGGACTCCAACGGCCGGTCGGCCCTCGGATTCTTGTGGTTCTCGTGGAGAAGGGGCGTTGACTGCGCCGCTGGCAGGGTCGGTGCTACACTCTCCGCCGGCCAGGATGCCCTGCGTGTGCCCAGTTTCGGCACAGGACTGCGACCGAAGCTTAAGGAGTTCATCGATGCGCAAGACCGTCATCGTCCTCGCTCTTGTCGTGCTTGTCGCGGCGGGCGCAGCGGCCTACTTCTTGTTCGTTCCTGGGGCCACTGACGTGCTTCGGTCCCGGCAGGTGATCAAAGACCAGGCGAAGATCCAGAAGATCGCGGTCGGCTACGTAGGCTTTCCATACAAGGACGACTACCAGATGTCGCGCATCAACGGTTACGTTGACAACCTCGGCTCCGCCAAGCTCTCTCGTGTGGTGTTCGAGATTCGGCTGCTCGATGCCAAGGGCAACAGGGTCGAGAGAGTGACCTACACGGTGCTCGATGTTCCTGCCAAGTCGCGCAAGTCCTTCGACGCGAACGCCGGCGCCATCAGCGGGTCACGCAACGCCGAGGCGAAGATCACGGAGATCGAGGTCGTCCGGTGACCACGTCACGCGTTCGCGCATCGCTTCTGGCCGGTACCCTCGTGGCTTCGCTCTTTGTGGGCTCGACCCTGCTCACGGCATGCGATTCACCTCGCCAGACGCAGGTCACCCCCGCGTCTCAGATCACCGACGAGCCTACGAGCGGGATGACCCCTCGCGAGAGGGGTCAGGTCCGCGGCCAGGCCCTCAAGGCCGCTCGGGCGAGCATCGATGCGTTCCTCACCGACGACGCGAACGCGATGCGCTCGCTGTTCGCCACAGAGTATCCCGTGTACTGGGCCAAGGTGCGCAAGGAGACCGCGGCCGAGGGGCGCAATCGGATTCGCGAGCACGAACTCCAGTCGCTCGAGGTCACACAGCTGGACGAAGTCGGTACGCAGGCCATCGTCGAGTACTACTTCATCGACAAGTCGTACTACACCGACAAGCGGGGGACGCCGGTCACCGCGCCGAGTGCGGGCAAGGATGCAGAGGAGATGATCCAGCTGACTCTCGAGAAGAACGACAACAAGTGGGTCGTGATTCGGATGATCGGCGATGAGGCGGTCATGAAGTGACCGAGGGCTCTCTTGGAGAATTTCTGCCTGAGTGACGGCGCCGTCGGGCGCAGTAGCGAGTAGTCCGAGTCCGGTTTCTGCAACGAGGTGATACGTGTGTTGGAGCGGATGGTTCCTGTCATCAAGGTCTTCATCGGTCTCGCGATCGTCGGCATCGTGATCGTCGCCGGGTTGCTCGTGCGCTACGTCGTCACCGGCGGCATGAGCGACTCGCCCCGCAGTGAGGCGGAGCGCGGCGTGGTCGCCGCCCAAGAAGCGGTCAAGGCCAACCCGCAAGACCCCACGGCCAGAATCAAGCTTGCAGCTGCGTATCTCGAGCAGGACAGCCCGGGGCTTGCAGAAGAGCAGGCCAAGGTCGCCGTGAGGCTCGCTCCCAAGGACCCTGCGGCGTTCTACATCCTCGGCCTCGTCAACCTGAAGCGGGACGACCCGGGTGCGGCTGTGAAGAACCTCACCAAGGCCGCGACCACCGATGGCCAGGTCGGGCAATTCTACCAAGACGCCTACCTGGCGCTTGCTCGCGCACTGGAACGTACGGGCGATACCTCTGCGACGGCCGCCGCGTTCCAGAAGTCGCTTGACCAGGGACCGGAGAACTCGCTCGTGCTCTTCGAACGCGGCCAGTTCTTCGAGCGCAACAAGCAGTGGGCGAACGCCATCTACGACTACGGCTGGGCGCTCACATACGCCCCCAACTACGAACCCGCGCGAGCGGCTTTCGACAAGCTCGCGAAGGCGCACCCCGACGCGTACAAGAAGGTGCAGAAGCTCGCGAGCGACGAGAGTTCGGCAGCGTTCAAGTAGCTCGTCTTAAGACCGAAGGGACAAGAACGTGGCATCCTCCAGCACCCAGGCGACACGCTCCGCGATCCGCTACCTGATCGTCGCCGTCATCCTGCTTGTGCTCCTCCTCGGATTCGCTCTGCTCTACTGGCAGCTCTTGCGACCGCCGCAGCTCTCAGGCGAGTCGGGGCAGAAGGATCGCAACTACATGTTCTCGATCTACGGGTTCGAGGGCGACCTGCTGAGGCGCCCAAGCTCGGTGGGCATCGCTTCCACCGGCGACATCCACGTCGCGGACACGGGTAAGCGTCGCGTGGTCGTCTTCGACCCTCAGGGTAGCTTCGTCACGGCGTATGGAGACCCCGGGAAAGAAGAGCTCCAGATCTGGAATCCGATCGACGTGGCGGTAGCTGCAGACGGACGCTCGTACGTGCTCGACAAGGGCGAGAAGAAGATCGTCGTCTACGATTCCCAGAACAGAGCAAGCAGCGCGATCAGGTTCGGTGACGCGATCCCCCTGTCGGTCACCATCAAGGGGAACAAGCTCTACGTCACCACCGAGAGCGGCATCGTCGTCTTCGATCTCGACGGCAACGTGCTCACGGGCTACGTGTCTTGGGGCAAGAATCCTGGCCAGTTCGACAAGCCAGGCGGCGTAACCGTCGATGACGATGGCAACCTCTTCGTCGCGGACTCGCTCAACTATCGCGTGCAGGCGATCTCGAGCAAGGGCAAGCCAATGTGGCAGTACGGCGAGCCCATCCCGCCGGAACAGGCGCTCATGTTCAATGAGGAGAGCCGCAAGTTCGGTCTGCCCTCGAGCATCACGATGGACGAGAGCGGCAAGCTCTATGTCGTCGATGGCCTGAACGGCGAGATCGTCGTGCTCAGCAAGGATGGCGAGTTCCAGGAGAGAATAGGCGACATTGGCCACGAGGACGGGACCTTCTACTACCCCGACGGCATCGACTACTTCGACGGTCGGCTCGTCGTCGCCGACAAGTTCAACGACCGGGTTGAGGTGTTCTCGATCCCGAGGACCGGCCTCGCTGCCTGGACCGGTTTCGCGCCGTGGCTCGGGCTGCTCCTGCTGCTTCCGCTCCTGCTCCTGCTCCTTCGCCGCAGGCCGGTCTACATCGCTACCGGCGAGTTCGTAGACACGATCGCTGCTGACAGAGAGAACGCCGAGATGGTATCGCAGGCCCTCAGGCGCCTTGTCACGATTCCCGAAGTCGCAGAAGTGGGCAAGACCCTCGACGATCTTGCGAAGCTCAACTGGAAGCCTCGCGAGTTGAGCGAGGAGGACATTCAGAGCGTCCTCGAGAAGTACCTCTTGTCGGAGGACTCTGCCTCAGCGCTCGCCATTGCCATGGCGACGCGCGGCAAGCGCACGCTTCTGTCCGACGACAAGGCGCTGATCGCCGCAGCCCAAGATCTGGAGATCCCTGTCCTCACGTACCCCGAGATCCTCGAGGCTATCGAGTCGAAGGGCGCGAAGGCTGACGAGCTTGATGCTGCGGCCGCAGACGAGGAGGACCTCGACGGATCGGCTCCTGAGCAGGCCGGCGATACGGAACCCGAGCAGACGGCTGATGCTGAGAGGGGTGAGTCTTAATGCCTCGCACGCTGCGCATCTTCGCTGTGCTGGCAGTAGTGGCCTCCCTCGCGCTTGTGGGTTGCTCGGGCTCGAGCAGCCGGATGCCCGAGCCAACGGGCGTGCCCGAGAAGACAGAGGAAGTGTCGGTCTTCTACTCGAGCGGCCGCACGCTTGTAGAGGAGCCGTCGGTCGTCGACAGCACCAAGCGCTACGAAGCTGTGCTGGACCTGCTGCTCGCGGCTACCCCGAAGATCAACACTGACATCGCGATCGTGCAGCCTGTGGCGAAGGTGCGGAGCGTCACCCTCAAAGACGGAACGATCACGATCGACTGGGACCGCGAGGTCCTGAACTTCGACGCCGAAGACCGGGAGAAGAACCTCGCGTTGGCGGCAATCCTCATCACATACGGGCAGTTCCCAGAGGTCAAGAAGGTCGCCTTCACTGTCGAGGGCAAGAAGGACGGCAAACTGGGCGACAAAGACGTCGAGTACTTCTGGGGCCGTGTCAGCCTCAAGGGTTCTCCGTGGGATGTGTTGAGGCAGCCCGCGAAGTCCGACGAAGACACGTCCACCGAGTCCAGTCCGGTCGCGAACTAGGCCACTCGCAGCGAGCTAGAACGGGCGCCGGAGCACTCAGGTGAGCCGGCGCCCGCAGTCTCTGGCGCAGCGTCAGTGAGGGTGCTGGCCAACGCGTTCGGTCCAGGCGTGTTTTCCCTGCATGAAGCCGCTATTCGACGTATACTAACAATGGTTAAGACTACCTCGCTTGGGCGCCAAGGGGCGACGCCTGGCACAGGGAGCAAGCGTGGAGGCACGAGCACAAGGTCCCGGTACTGGGAACCGCCCTGAGACAGCGGCTGCGACGGGACGTCGTGGTCTCTCTGGGCGCCTCGTGGCCGGTGTTGCCATCTCGGCTCTCGTCGCTCTGTTCCTTCTTGCGGGTGTCGCGGTCTTTGGGCAGATGAGGGACAGCCGTGCAGCCGCACTCGACGCAGCGTACGACAGAGGCATCGGCGAGTTCGCGCGCGGCGATTTCGCGGCGAGCGCGCGTTCGTTCTCCGCGGTCGTACGCGAACGCCCCGGCGACGCATCTGCGCAAGCGCTCCTTGGGCGCTCCTACGAGGCACAGGGCAAGCTCGAAATGGCCGAAGCGGCGTACGGTGCCACGCTCGCAGCCAAGCCCGATCAACCCGAGATTCGCTACCACCTTGCGCTTATTGGGGAAGCGAGAGGTGATACGGCAGCGGCGATCAAGCATCTGGAGCGGGCTGTCGAGCTCGATGCGGCGTTTGTTGGCGCGCGACTCGCACTTGGACGCCTGTACGAGCAAGGCGGGCAGAGACGGAAGGCCGCCGAACAGTACGCGGCGGTCCTCAAGGTTCGTCCCGTGGGCATCGACGCGCGGGCGCTGCAGGAGAGGCTCGACAACCTGAAGTGACGTCGAAGAGGACAGCATTCGGGGAGCGGCATCTCAGGGCCGGCTCAAGCTGGCGCTGGTTGCTCGCGTTGTCGTGCGTCCTTGTGACCGCGCTGGCGGGTGCCGTCGCAGCCTCGGCGTTCTGGGGACCGAGCACGACCGTCGTGACGGGCTCCGCGTTCGACGGCTACTCCGACCGGCAGCTCAGCGAGGCGAGCGGCGTCCTCCATCTCGTGTATCGCGACTCGGCATCAGGTCGTGTGCAATACCGACAGAGCGCCGATGGGGGACAGAACTGGAGCCCGGGCGCATGGACCGCGCAGGAGGGCTACGCTCCGCGTGTCGCCGCAGTGGGCGCGCAGGTAGTCGTCTCCTACATCACGACGAATACCGTGTACGCAGTGCGAAGCACGAACGGTGGCAGCACGTGGTCGTCGCCGGTGACCGTGGCCGGCGGCAATACGTTCGATCTCACTGTGAACGCGTTGGCCATGGTCGATGACGCCGGGACGCTCCGCGCCTACTACCTGTACCGCACCTCGCTGTCTGTTGCGTGGGTCAGCCTGAGCTCCGATGGGGGCCAGACGTGGCCGCAGCGTACGAGCGTGTTCCCGACCGCCGGACCTGGCGTAGGTTTCCTGTCGGCCTCCGCTCCGCAAGACGTGTATGCCGTGTGGCAGTCTTCAAGCGGATTCGCGCAGTTCCGATGGTCGTCCAACGCAGGGCTGAACTGGTCTACCGCCGCCTCACTGATACCCGGCTCGGGAACGCAGAGCATGTACGCGTTGGGTCGACAGGTGTGGCTCGGGCATACGCAGGCGGACGGCGCCTACGTACGAACGTGGACCGACGTTGGGGGTTGGGGCAGCCCCGCTCTCGTCTCGGATCCGGCTGATGCGAGTAGAACGCCGGCGCGGATGACGATTGCGGGCAACGGCACGCGGCTGAATGCGATCTGGTCGTATCCTGCGGCCGAGGGATACGCGGTCCTGTCGCGCGAGAGTCGGGATGGTGGAGCATCGTGGCGGGCGATCCGCCAAGTGCCCTCGACTAACGGCATCGACTCGGTGCTCTCCGGGTGGGGCACTCCAGCTACCGACTACCTGGCGTGGTCCCAAACGTCGCCAGCTCCCGCCATCAACTTCGTTGCATGGACGGTCGACACGACTGCTCCGGCGGCTCCGACCGGACTTGCGGCCGCTTCCGGAGGAGTGGGCGCCATATCGCTTGCGTGGATCGCTTCGACCGATGTTGGGTCGGGTGTCGCGGGCTATGAGGTGCACAGCGCTGCCGACGACTCGCTCGTGACGACCACTTCGGCAACGTCACACACCGTGACGGGCTTGTCGTCGTCGACCTCGTACGGTTTCTACGTGGTAGCGCTCGACGCCGACGGGAACGTGTCCGGGCCGAGCGCTACGGCCACGGCCACGACCGACGGGCTGGACACGTATCTCACCGTCGTGCCTCCTGCGGCCGACGGCGAGAACGGCTGGTATCGCAGCTTGCCGATGATCACGCTTGTCCCGTCCGCGCCTGGTGCCTCCTTCTACTCCTGGGACAGCAGCTCCGGGCCCTTTGCTGCGTACGCGGCAGCGTTCCCCGGACTCGAGGGCTTGCACACCGTGTGGTTCTACTCGCAGGACACCTCGAGCAACATCGGCGTCTTGGGAAGCCAGTCGCTTCAGGTCGACGTCTCCGCGCCCATGCCACCGGCGAGCCTTTCGGCCACTGTCTCTGCGCCGGGTGAAGTGACGCTCTCGTGGTCGGCTGGTAGCGACGGACTCTCGGGCGTGGGACGCTACGAGATCCGAGATGCGGCCGACGAATCCGTCATCGCGACGACGTCCGACCTCACGCTTGCGGTAACAGGGCTTCCGCCCTCCGCGAATCCGACCTTCTACGTCGTGACCGTAGACGCGGCGGGTAACGCCTCTGCCCCGAGCCCCAGCGCCTCGGTCAGCCTGGACACGATTCCGCCGTCGACAGAAACCTCCGTCGCGCCGGCCTCGCCCGATGGGCTGTCTGGCTGGTACAAGACCGCGCCGTCGATCGCGCTGAGCGCAGACGAGACGGCCACGGTCTACTACAGCTGGGACGCGACGGCCGGCCCGTTCTCGGCGTACTCGGCCCCCTTGACCGCTCCGGAAGGCGTCCACTCGCTCACGTACTTCGCCGTCGACTCCGCGGCGAACACCGAGACGGCGAGGAGCCAGACGTTCC
>CAYGYT010000053.1:0-10721 GCA_964354215.1 uncultured Eubacteriales bacterium
GCCCGTACCCTGCGTCGAGTACGACGCGGTCGCACCCGCCTTGCTTGGCTGCATACAGCGCACGGTCGGCGCGCTCGATCAGGTCCTGCAGCTCAGCTGGTTCGTCGGATTCGGCGGTAGCGATTCCGGCGCTGATGGTGATGTGGATCTCCACATCGCTGTACGATACCGACGCCGCCGAGACGAGCTCTCTCAGTCGCTCGGCCACGACTCGGGCAGATTCCGCCTGCATGCCCACGAGGAGTACGAGGAACTCGTCGCCACCGTATCGGCACGGCATGTCGGACTCCCGCGCGTTCGCGCTCAGCAGTCGTGCGACCGACACCAGTACGCTGTCGCCAGCGAGGTGCCCGTAGGTGTCGTTGACACGCTTAAAGCGGTCGATATCGAACATCACGAGCGACACAGGCCTGTGCGGGATCCCGTCGAGGCGCAGTTCTTCGGCGAGCACCGGGAGGTGCGACCGGTTGAACAGTCCGGTAAGTGGATCGAGCGACGCCCGCGCCTCGAGCTGAGCTTGAGCGACGCGCCTCTCGGCGACCTCACGTTCCAGGGCGAGGCTCCGAAGCCGATGGATCTCGGCGTCCTTGCGGGCCGTCTCGACCTGGTAGGTCACCCGCAGGTTCGCGAGCCGACTCTCGGTCTCTTCGTTGATCTTGGCCTGCTTGAGCTCGTGATAGCACTTGTAGTGTTCGAGCGCCGCGGTGAAGTCGCCGCGGTGTTCCTGGATGTCGGACAGCAGCGAGTGGCACTCGTAGCATTCGACGCTCAAGCCGCGCTTCTCGATCAGACCGAGAGCGCTCTCGGTCGCCTCGAGGGCGTCGTCCCACTGCTCGCGGAGGCAGGCCACCTTGCCGAGGGCGAGCATGCCGGTCGCCTCATCGGTCTCGGAATGGTAGGTGATCGCGAGCGCTAGGGCCTGCTTCGCGCACTCCTCGGCGGCGCTCGCGTCGCCCGCGCGCAGGTAGACGTTCGCGAGGGTGTCGAGCACCCACATCTGGAGGTGCTCGTGCTGCTCCTCCTCCGCGTAGCGCAGCGCTGCCTTCGCCGCTGCCATCGCCTCGCCTCTTCGGCCGAGGTCCATGTAGGTGTAGGCGATGTTGTTGAGCGTGAACGCTTCACCGGTCCGGTCTTCGAGATCGCGATGGATCGCCAGGGCGCGCTCTTGCATCTCGAGCCCGACGTGCGGATCGCCCGACGACGCGTGCACGCTCCCGATGTGGTCGAGCACGTAGGCCTGCAGGCTGAGGTCTCCGATCATCTCGGCCGCCTGCTGCGATCTGACGAGGTAGTCGAGCGACTCGGCGTAGTCGCCGAGGCAGAAATGGCACCAGCCGATGCTGTCGTAGAGGTCGGCGAGGACGACACTCGGGCTCGGCTGGCCAAGCAGCGCCAGCGCCTGGCCGGCTTGCGAGAGAGCGAGGTCGAGCTCGCCGAGCATGCAGTTCCGGTGCGCGAGGTTGCTGAGCGCCGTTGCCATGCCGAACCTGTACTGCTGGCCGAGGGAGTTCGCCTTGCTTGCGACCTCGAACGCGCGCTCGGCGAACTGGCGGTCCTTCTCGTAGTCGACGCGGCGTATCGCTCGGGCCTCGGCGTTCAACTCGTCGACGAGCCTTCTTCGCTCCATCTCCGAGAACTCCGACGCGCGCGCGCCGGGAGTCTCGTCTGAGTTGTGGACGAGAACATGCTTCCCGCTATCGTGCGCATTCTTCACCCAGCGACCCCCGCGGCGTGGCCTCTTCATATCGGTGTATCGGCACCGCCCGGCGCCGTCTCCAGTCGTGGGAACTGGCACGACGGGCGCGGCTCGGCCGCGTGTTCTGGGAATAGACCCGGCAAGCTGCCAGTCGAAAGAGGCTTGCCATGAGCGAAGTCCGTCGCGTCAAGGACGTGCTGGAGAGTACGCCCACGTTGGAGGGCGCGGGAGTGCACCTGCGGCGGGCCTTCGGTTTCGCCGAGGCGGGGCGGTTCGACCCGTTCCTCATGCTCGACGATTTCCGCCAACAGGGACCGGGGGAGTATGAGGCCGGGTTCCCCTGGCATCCGCATCGGGGTATCGAAACCATCACCTACATGCTCGAAGGTACCTGTGAGCACGGGGACTCCATGGGCAATCGTGGTGCGATCGGGCCCGGTGACGTGCAGTGGATGACCGCCGGGAGCGGCGTCATACATCAGGAGATGCCGGCTGGTGACGAGACCGGCCGGATGGGCGGGCTTCAGTTGTGGGCGAACCTGCCCGCTGCCGACAAGATGATGGACGCCCGCTACCAGGGGGTCGACGCGTGCGACATTCCGGTCGTCGTAGATGGGGCGGCTACGATCAGGGTCGTCGCCGGCTCCGTCGCCGGAGCGAGCGGACCGGTTCGAGACGTCGTGATCGAGCCCCAGTACCTCGACGTGTCACTGCCCGAAGCGGCCACCTGGGAGCATGCCCTGCCACGGGACCACACGGCGTTCGTGTACGTGCTCATCGGGGCGGCATCCTTCGGGCCTGCCGACGACGAGCGCTCCGTTCCCGCGCTGTCGACGGCACTGCTCGCCAGGGGCGACTCGGTCCGGGCGCACGCCGCTGAGGACGGCGCGCGATTCCTCCTCATCTCGGGTAGGCCGCTCGGCGAGCCGCTCGCGTGGCGCGGTCCCATTGTGATGAACACCCAAGACGAGCTGCGTATCGCCTTCGAGGAGTACCACGCCGGCACGTTCGTCAGGCATGGCGAGGTGGGCACGCGCTAGGGCGGGTCAGCGGCGCGGCCCTCGGGACGGGCGCTGCCGTTCCTCCAGCTGGAGCGCTACAGCTCCGTGCGCAGGAAGGCGAGCGTCTCGCGCTCGACTTGATCGAGCGCACCCGGCTCCTCGAAGAGGTGTGTGGCACCTGGCACGATGACGAGCTCGCTGCGAGCCGTGAGCCGTCGGCGAGCTTGCTCGTTCAGGGTAATCACTACGTCGTCGGCACCGCCGACGATGAGCAGCACGGGCACGCGCACCCGAGCAAGGGCGTCGCCTGCGAGATCGGGACGCCCGCCGCGCGACACGACCGCCTTCACAGCATTCGGCTGGCTGGCTGCCGCCCGCAACGCCGCCGCAGCGCCGGTGCTCGCGCCGAAGAGCGCGACGGGGCAGCCCCCGCACGCTGGCGTGGCGCGCGCCCACTCGATCGCCGCCACGAGTCGATTCGTGAGCAGGTCGATGTCGAAGCGGTTCTCGTAGCGGCGGTCTTCCTCGGCGGTGAGCAGGTCGAAGAGCAGCGTGCCGAATTCCCCGGTGGACCGCAGGTACTCGGCAACGCGCACATTGCGCGGGCTTAGCCGGCTCGAACCGGCGCCGTGTGCGAACACGATGAGCCCGCGCGCGTGCGCCGGCATCTCGAGCATCGCTTCGAGCGACCCTCCGGGTACGGGAATCGAGTCGAGAGGCACTGGCCGGCTCCAATTTCGGGCTGACGACCGCGCGGGTTCGCAGCAGCCACGATGAGTCCATACCCGGGCGCGGGGTCTGCTACTCGATGCAGATCGGGCAGGGCTTGTAGCCCTTCGCTTGGGCGGCTTCCTCGCTCGCGAAGTACACGCGGTTCTCGCTTCGGATCTGGTCGGCCCACATGCACGAATGCGTGTGGTAGTTGTCTGCGTAGCGCGACCCGAGGTAGGTCCAGGGCCCGATGGGCGGCATCGGCGTGCCGAGCCCCCACCACAGCAGGCCAGCGAGTACCACGACTCCCACAAGCACCGCGACTAGCGCGCGCCGCCTCCTCATCCCGCTCCCATCTAGCGTCCGGGCTGCCGTGTGCGGATCGCCGGCCGTGCCACGAGGACCGACGAGCCCTCTCTTTCTACGGCACCGGCGGCCGCAACCCTTCCCGGTTCCGGCGGGCACGGGGGTCTCATGCCGTCGTCGGGCCCTGCCGCGTCCCGGTCGTGCCGTCGGCTCGCCTGCGCCCCGCTACAATCGAGATGCCGAACGAGATCGTGAGTCGAGGGGGCATCGCATGTCGGATCTGTCCGAGCGCGCCGAGGACTACCTGAAGACGCTCACCGCGTTCCCCGACCGGCACGTGGGTGGGGACGGGAATCGGGCAGCGACTGCATTCTTTGCCGAGACGGCCACACGCGCCGGTCTCGAAGTCGCGCGTCATCGGTTCGACTGCCTGGAGTGGACCTACGGTCGGGCGCGGCTCGACCTGTCCGACTGCGCAGGCGAGGCGTTCGAGCTCCAGGTGGGACCCTACTCGCACGCCGCCGATCTCTCGGCGCGCCTGACCGCCGCGTCCAGTGTCGAGCAGTTGGAGACCGACGACATCCGCGACACCGTCGTCCTCCTTCACGGCGAGATCGCATCGGGCCAGCTCATGCCCAAGAACTTCACGTTCTACAACCCCGCCAGTCACCAGCGCGTCTACCGCGCACTGGAGTGCTACTGTCCTGCGGCTGTGCTCGCCGCAACGGGGACCGATCCCCAGATGGTCGGAAGCCAGTACCCCTTCCCGCTGTTCGAGGACGGCGATCTCGAGATTCCCTCGGCATACCTCAAGGATGCGGACGGCGAGCGACTGCTCGCGCATCAGGGCGAGACGGCGCACCTGCGCATCGAGTCGGAGCGCATCCCAACCACCGCGGAGCAGATCATCGCGACCAGGCGAGGGAGCGGAGCGGGCCGCGTCGTCGTGTTCGCGCACATCGACAGCCGAAAGGACTCGCCCGGCGCGCTCGACAACGCGAGCGGCGTCGCAGTCTTGTTGACCCTCGCCGAGCTCCTGTCGGACTACGCAGACGGCCCGTCGGTAGAACTCGTTCCGCTCAACGGCGAGGACAACTATGCAGCACCAGGCGAGATGGTGTGGCTAGCCCAGAACGAGGGGCGCTTTGACGAGATCGTGCTCGGAATCAACATCGACGACGCGGGCATGAAGGGCTGGGACACGCACGTGTCGTTCTATGGGTGTCCGGACCCGCTGAAGAACCTAGTGCTTGAGACGCTGCGCGATCGAGCGGGCTTCGCTGAAGGCCCGCAGTGGTTCCAGAGCGATCACGCCATGTTCGGGATGTACGGCGTCCCTGCCATCGCAATCGCTACCGCCGGGATGTACGAGTTCATGGTGCACCAGGCTCACAGCGAGCGGGACACGGTCGATCTCGCGGATCCGGACAAGATCGCCGCCATCGCTCGCTTCGTCCAGGACGTGATCGACGCCGCGAAGGTCGCCGGCTGGAGCCGGAGATAACTGATGCGAACCGTCTACATCGATGGCGACGCCTGCCCGGTCATGCGCGACGCGATTTCGATCTCGCGGGCTCGCTCGATCCCCGTCGTCGTGGTTGCGAACCAAACGCAGAATCTCGCGCGCTTCGACGAACGTCGTGGCGTCGAGACGGTGCAGGTGGCCGGAGGGCGCGACGCCGCGGACTTCGCGATAGTCGAGCGACTCGAGCCCGGTGATGTCGTCGTGACCCAGGACCTCGGACTTGCGGCGATGGCGCTCGGTCGAGGGGCGGCGGCGATCAGCCCGCGCGGGCGCGTGCACACCTCGATGACGATCGACATGGAACTCGCCGTTCGCCACGCCGAGCAGCGCCATCGCAGGGCCGGCGGACGAACCCGCGGGCCTTCGGCGATGGATGAGGAGGACCGGGAGCGCTTCGAACGCGCGTTCACCCGGCTGCTCTCGGAGCCGCCCGCGCCTCGGCCCTGACCTTCTACTGCAGCTGCCTACAGGCCGCTTACCATCCGCGCCACGGCCTCGGCATCGCCTACCTTGAGCACGGCGAGCGCTTTAGAGCTGTCGGCAGCTGTGGTCGCGTGGATCTGAGAGATGTTGATGCCCGCGTCAGCACAAGCCCGCGCGACGGGCCTGAGCGCTCCTGGGGCGGAGGCCAGTTCGACGCACACGACCTGGGATGCGGTGACGTCCATGCCCATTCCCGCTAGCTTGTCCTCGGCAAGGTCGTTGTCACTCGTGATCATGAGGAACTCAGCCATGCCGTCCTTGTCGTATGCCCCGATGGCGAGTATGTCGATGCCCTCGGCGTAGAAGGCGTCGCACACGTTGGCGAGCAAGCCCACGCGCGTTGGTCCTACGGCTTTGAGTTCGGTAGCGACCCATGCGTTCATAACGCGGCCCCTCTCGTCGCAGCTGCGGCAGGATGTCGCAGCTTCCTGTTCATGTGTGTTCCCAATCCGGCGGCGTGGCGGAACTCGAGCCAACTCCGGACAGCGGGCTTCGCGACTTCTCGGCAATTGCCGCGCGCGTCTTGACACGATGCTTTGCAGTCGCAAGGATGAACACGGGTAGGGGGTTGCCAGTCGCCTGGGGGAAGAGGCATGGCTGGTTCGTCCGAGCGCACGACGTTTGTCTACACGAGGAGTCCAAGCCCTGCCGACCGGAGGCGAGCTTCGGCCCCACACGCAGAGACGGCTTCGCACCAGACCACCGTGCTGTTGCAGGAGCTGCGGACTCTGCTGACCTCCATCATGGGCTACACGTCGGTGCTCGTGGACGAGCGCTCTGGTCCTCTTACGCCCGAGCAGCGCGATCAGCTGAACATCATCGCCGATGCCTCCCGCCAGATGATGCGGGTAATGAACAACGCGCTGCACGCCGAGCAGTACGGCAAGGACGCGCTCAAGGGCTGCTTGGAGACCTTCGACCTGTGCGATGTGGCGAAGCTCGCCGCGGAGATGATCCGCCAGCAGTGTGACTCCGCGGGGCTGTGGCTTGTCTGCACGAACGATGGCACGTCGATGGTCACAGCTGACAAGACGCACGTTCTCCAGATCCTGCTGAACCTCGTGTCCAATGCGGTCTCGTTCACCAAGGCGGGTGGCGTCGAGATCGTCGTCGAGAACCACGACGGCACGGCCGAGGCGATGGTACGAGACACCGGCCGCGGAATCGAACGAAACGACCGGCGGCGCATCTTCGGCGAGTACGTCACGATTGGTGAGCCAGAGCGGGGACCATGCGGAGCGGGACTGGGCCTATCGATTTCTCGTACGCTCGCACGTGCGATGGGCGGCGACATCACCGTCGAGAGCGAACCCGGCCACGGGTCCACGTTCCGCTTCCTCCTGCCGCTCGCATCCCAGGAGTAGGCCCGCCCAGGCGATTCGAAGCGCACAGTCTGGCGGCGCGCTGGGTGTCTCCAACCCACGTCAGGCTTCGCGCTGTGGCGCTCCCGCGTTGCCCGCGAATGACGGGAGCGATGCATGTGCAACTATCCTCAGGGCGATTCCCCGATAGTGGGGTATAGTCTCAGCGTCACCCTGGGTCACCGGGGACTACGTGTTCTTTCATCGCTGGAAGGTGAGGAATCCTCGGTGGACGAACGTAGCGAGCAGCGGAAGGGCGGGGCGAGAAGCCTCGGCGGCCTCGCGCCGCCCACGACGCGTGAGGACGAACGCGTGGAGTTCTGGCACGAGTGGGCCGGCCATTCGTACGATCGCATGGTCTTCTACCTGGACAAAGCAAGGCGCTGCTATCTGGACGGCAACCTGAAACCCTACGGCATCTCGTCGGCGCACATGCCGGTACTCACGTACCTTTGGGAGGGACACGACGGCGACACGCAGAGCGTGATCGCCGAGACGATCAACGTGGACCCCGCGACCGTGACTCGCGTTGCCCAGAGACTCGAGGAACTCGGCTACCTGAAGCGCGTGATGTCCGACCGAGACAGCCGCGCATTGTGTCTGAGCCTGACCGAGACTGGTTGGGAGCTGGCCGACCCGGCCCGTGCGATCTCGAGTGCGTGGACCGACGAGATCACGGCGCATCTGTCCCCGCGCCGCAGGCAAGAGATCCTACGTGCCTTGCAGAGAATCACCGTTCGCGCGCAGGAGGCCTGCGCATGCATGAAGGACTCGGACTGCGGGGACGAGTCGGACGTCTAGAGTCGTCCGGCGTTGGACCGGCGTGAAAGCCTCCGCTATTCGCTTGACTCCACGACCTCCGCGAACGACGTCGAATCCGGCTCCTCTGAAGCACCTGGCTCCTCTTCTTGCGGCTGCAGTTCGCGTCGTCTGCGCGCGATTGAGAGCGCCAAGGCGATCAGCAGCAGGATGAACGGGATGCAGAAGATGCACATCGGCAGGCGGAACGCGCCGACGAGCGGCGCGAGGATGCTGCCACCGGAACCCGGGATCCGCACGATCTGGACGCGATTGTTCGCTGTGTCTGCTACTGCGAACCAGTCGCGCGTCTTGTCGTAGTCGATACCGGTGGGGTAGTTGAAGAAGCCGTCCGATTGACCCTGCTCGCCATAGTTGGCGAGCCGACCCTGCTTGCCGTTCTTCCCGGGTTCGCGCGCCACCTTGCCCGCCTTCGCGTCGACCGCGGTGATGCGGAACTTGAACGGGTCAACGATCACGAGCCGCCCATTCCCGTCCATGGTGAGGCCGGATGGCAGCATGAACGGAGCGGCGGCCATCGATGCGCCCTGAGAACGGACGTCGGCGACTCCAGGTTTGCTCCGATCGGGAGCTTCGCCGAGAATCCAGAGCGGCCGGCCAGTAGGTGTGAGTGCCTTGATACGGCGGTTCTGGGTGTCGGTCACGTAGATCTTGCCGTCCGGTCCAAGCAGGACGGCGTGCGGCAGGTCGAACTGGTCCTTGCCCCAGCCGCGGACACCTCCGGCCTGGACGACGACCTTGCTGTTGTTCTCGGTGAAGACGGCGATGCCCTTTGCGGCAGCGACTGCTATCTTGCCGTCGCGCACATCAAGCCCCTCGGCAAGTTCGACTCTCCACAGTTCGACGTACTGGCCCTGGGGCGTGAACTCGAGGATCTGGCCCGCGAAGTCCGAAACGTAGATGTTGCCGTTGTCCCCGACGGCGATGCCCTCGATCGACCCGGCGTTCTTAGGCTTGATGATCTTCTTCACCGAGCCGTCGGGGTTGAAGCCAGCGATCGTTCCGTGGCCCGACACGACCCAGATGGTGCCATCCTTGGCGATGGCCACGTCGGTAGGGGACGAGAGCTGCTGTTCGGGAGCGTTGCCCCAGCCGTAGATGGAGCGAATCCATGTGATGCCGCGAGGAAGATCGCCCTCGCCCGTCGGCGCGCCTCTACCCGGAGTGAGCCGGTAGATCGCGTAGCTCGCTGCGACTAGAAGCAGAAAGAGCACGACGAGCAGGACGCCGAGGATGGCTCTCTGGCGCTTGTTGTCGACGTACTCGACGACGGTCTCTGTGTAGTAGGGCTCTTCTGGGGAAGCGGGGGGCGGTGCGGTGTCAGTCATCCTGTGTCCCTTTGATGGGTGTCATGCAGCGGGCTATTTCGTCTTGCTGGTCTCCTGTGCCGCCTTGAGGCCGTTGGTGGCCGAAGGGTCGCTGGGCAAGAAGAGGAGCGCGCGCTTGAAGTCCACGGCTGCTCCGGCCTTGTTGCCCGACCGGAGTCTCGCCCAGCCTCGAAGAGTGATGACGTCCGCGGCGGTGTCGTTCAGCTGCAGCACCTGATCGAGCGTCTTCGCGGCCTCTTTCCACTGTCCCAGGTTTCCCTGCGCTGCGGCCTTGAGCACGAAGAGCCGAGCCGCGTCAGTATTGTCGCTGACCTGGTCAGGCACGCGGATGTTCTTCTGAAGGTTGGTGGCCTTCTCTTCGAGTTGGTATCTCGCCTCGACCTTAAGGAACTCATCCGCACGTTTGAGCACCTGCTTGTCCTTGCCTTCAGTCAAGAGGAAGTCGAGCTCCGAGTTGTTCACATACAGGATGCTTCGGTCCTTGACGCGCTTGCGAGCTTGGGCGATAGCGTCCCACGCCTCAGATTCTTCGCCACCGGCGTACAGAGCGCGCGCCAGGGCCGCCCACGCCTTGCCGTTGCCCGGACTCTTCTTGACGGCGGCCTGCGCTCGCGCGAGGGAGGACTCCAGGAGCGTCCGTGGAGCCGGGGGGGCAAACAGACCGACGACCAGCGCATAGACAAGCAGGCACAGGATGGAGACGACGAGGAACAGGATGAGATAGCGCATCACCTTGGAGGCGGTGTCCGGTTGCTGGACGACGTACTCTTCGTAGGTCGTCGACTCTGCACTCTGTGTTGCTGCCATGGGTCTTCTGCCTTCCTTGGCCGCCTCGAACGCGGGAGTGGCCTCTGCTTGATACTCGGCCTCGGAGGCTATTCCTCCTTTAGCCCGTGGCGATTCTGAACGATTCTTACTCTGGAGTGATGATTCTTGCACGCGGAGTATTGCATTGTGTCACAGCGCGGAGCGATAATACTTGCACTCGCATCTATCGGCCCTGAAGGGTTCTGAACCAACAGCAAGAATGCTCTAGGTGCAAGTGGTGCGAGATGCCGTGCCGGCGGTCGTCGCGATCTGGGGTAGTCGCGACACATATGGGGAGAGAAATCATATCGCTATCAGCGGTTTCCTAGGGTTGACCGAGGCCCCTGAGTCTCGCGCGCAACTAATCCAGTCACGGAAAGGAGGTGCGTATTAAGTGACAAAGACAAGCCTTACGATCAAGGAGAATACTACGATGAAGAGAGCTCTTCTTGTTGTGGCGCTCGCGGTCGCGCTGACCTTCGCGATTACCGCCATCGCGTTCGCCGATCACTCTCCGACGTTCTACGTCGGATGGCAGGAGGGCACGTTCGCCGGTTACAACGGGAACGTCTTTGGCAACCCCGCTGGCGACAGCCCGCACGCGAACTACCTTGAAGGCACCGAGAAGTGCGGCGTGTGCCACTCCGTCCACCGCGCGCCGGTCGTCGGCATGAAGTGGGACAC
>CAYGYT010000054.1:0-8800 GCA_964354215.1 uncultured Eubacteriales bacterium
GAGCGCGCAGCGCACCTCCGCGATGTCGGTGAAGGTCTCGAGCAAGATGGCGTCGGGGTTCTCGGCGGCAAGCGCGCGCACCTGCTCGGTGAAGAGCTCGAAGACCTCGTCGAAGGTGCTCGAGCCGAGCGGCTCGAGCACCAGACCGGTCGGCCCAACGCCACCAAGGATGTGCAGCGCTCCTGCGTCCCGCGCGATCCGTACGGCCGCACGGTTGAGAGAATCGACCTGGTCCCCGAGCCCCCACTCGGCGAGCTTCGCCCTCGTCCCACCGAAGGTGTTCGTGGTCGAACACTGCGACCCCGCGAGCAGATAGAGTCGATGGATGTCGGCGATCGTCTCGGGCTCCAGTACGTTGAGCTGCTCGGGACAGGCGCCCGCCGGCATGCCGGCACGCTGGAGCATGGTGCCCATCGCTCCATCGCACACGAGCACTTCTCGACCGAGGCGGTTCATGATTCCCGGCATGCTACCCCGCGCTCCTCGTTTCCACCGACACCCGCACTCCGGCGCCTCAGAACCGCAGCGCGATGGCCCGCCGAGGACACGCGATCACGCATGCCTCGCAGTACACGCACTTGTTCTTGTCGAATGCGAGCTCCGCCGAAGCGTCGAGCACGAGCGCGCCGGGCTTGCACACCGCGGTGCACAAGCCACACACCACGCACCGCTCGTCGTCGAGGCAGATGTCAGCGGCTGCCTCTCGCACGGTCAGGCCTTCGCTCTCCAGAAACCCGATGCCGGACTCCAGGTTCTCCTTGCGGCCGGTGATCTCCAGCAGCATGCGGCCTTCCTGCCCGGGCTGGATCTGCGCCCGCAGGATGTTGGGGATGATGTCGTAGTCCTTCACGAGGTGATAGGTGATCGCCTTGGTGGCCTGCCTCGGCGGGAAGGTGAGGTCGAGTCGTTTGCGTGCCATGACTAGATCGCCTCCCCGACTCTGATCTCGAGCGGTTTGAAGCTCTGCGTTCCGGGTTGAGGCAGTAGTTCCAGTGGCGGCGCGAGCGTGAAACGCTCCTCGGCGACCCAGCGTTTGAGTTCGATGGCGATACGGCGAGCGACGCTCAACGAGGAGATCGGCCCCGTCGGCACCTTTATGCCCTCGACCTCGATTTCGCCCGTGCGAAGCTGCGCGTACGTGACGCGACCGAGCGCCGGTCGGCTTCGCCGCTGCACGCCGTAGTCGAAGATGGTCGCCTCGATATCCGCGTCGCTCAAGGCGAGCGTGGCCGCGAGATCGGTGTCGAGCACCGGGATGGCGATCCCGATGCCGACGAAGCTCGAGACGCCGTACTTCGTGAACGTGGCCGCCGAGAAGAACTCCTGCGACGCCTGCTTGAGGTCGGCGATCACGGCGATCGTGCCGCTCGGTGCCACGGGCACGCCGTGGTCGTCACGCGTCTGGTTCGGGTTGTGCTGCGTGCCCTGCCACGCGACGTAGCCCGGTGCCCCCGCCACGAAGGCTCTGGTCCCGACCCCGATCGTGCGGTAGGTCGGGTCGTTCAGCAGCGGTGAGAGCGCACCCGCCGAGCAGTACGTCGCGTTGCCGAATCGAGGCAGCAGCGTGCCGAGGTAGGTGTAGAGCGCCTGATCGCTCGAGTTCACCGCCACCGCGTAGTTCTGGTATGCGTTTCGAGGGTTGAAGAAGTACGCCTGGTTGAGGTCCTCGAGCGTGATCCACGTATCGATCTCGGTGCGCGGGTAGCAGTCGGTGCCCGGCCCGGTCGCCTTGAGCCGCACCGCCTTGCCGCGCAGCAGGTCCTCGATGACGTGCGCCCCGCCGTACTCGATACCCTTCGTGAGAGAGGGCTCGGTCACGCCAAGATAGGTGTCGACTGCCGCGAGCCCGCCGCTTGCGGGCACGTCGTTCAGCGTGATTGTGCCCATCTTGATAGGTGGGTCAGAGTGGCCGAAGTTGAAGAAGGCGCCACTCGAGCACATGGGGCCGAAGGTCCCGGTCGTGACAACGTCCACCCGCTTGGCCGCCTTCGCGACGCCCTCCTCGGCAGCAAGCGCCGAGAACTCCTCGGCAGTGAACACAACAGCCTCGCCTGCGGCGATTCGGCTGTTGATCTCCTCCCATGACTTCGCCATCTCACTCACCCTCTGCGACGCGTCCGAGGCGCGACGATAGCCGCGCCGGTCTCTTGGGGCAACCGCCCTGCTATTGTCGCACCCCGACGCCGCCTTCGCGCAGGCGCTCGCGCACGCTCGATCGGACCGCAGTGCTCGAACGCCGGCGCGCGCTGCGTCGGCATGCGCCTACAGTCCGAACCGTTCTCGCGTGGTGCGCACTATCAGTGCGTGATCGAATCCCAGTCGAGGCAGCGCATCGAGACGATGCCACGCAGCGTCGGCAGCGTCATCGCCGCCGAGAACCGCCGGCGGCTCTCCGTCGATGACGACGCCGTATGTCGCGCTGGCGGTCCATCCGCGAGGATCCCGCCCGGGGTCGCCGAACGTGCCGATCTGCACGAGTGGAACGCTGAGAACGAGTCCCGTCTCCTCCTCGAGCTCGCGCCGTGCCGCACGCTCGAGCGGCTCGCCTTCGTCGACGAACCCTCCAGGCAGCGCCCACTGGCCGAGAAACGGCTCGGCACCGCGGCGCACGAGCAGCACGCGGTCGCCGTCAGCGGACCGGACGAAGACGACCACATCTGCCGAGAGTGCGGGGCGAGGGTACTCGTACGTAGGCATACGCCCAGTGTACCCGCTCGCCACGAGCGCCTGGCACCCGTCCGCAAGCCACGAGCGCATCGCGCGCGCCCGCCTCGGCGGCATCGGCCGCTCCGGCGGTCTCGCCCGCGCCGGCCGCTTCGCGGTTCGCGCTACACTCTTCCGGCGCCGCGCGGACCCGCTCATCCCCCGGCGCGATCGCTGACCGGTCTTCTCGGAAGGACCTCCGTGCCCGCCCTCTCGCAGCGCGCCAGGAACGTCGTCGCCATGCTCACGCTCTACGTGGTCTGGGGCACGACCTACCTCGCCATAAAGGTCGGACTCGACGCCGATCTGCCGCCGGCGCTCTTCGCGGCTTCGCGGCTCCTCCCGGCGGCGGGGATCATGTTCGTCCTGGCCCGCATGCGGGGCTCGGGACTTCGTGTCGCGCCTTCTGAGCTGCGCATCGTCGTGATCGCCGGCATTCTGCTGCTCGTGGGCGGTCAGTACGGCACTATCCTCGCCGAACAGTTCGTGCCCTCAGGCCTCTCCGCGCTCATCGTCGCACTTCTGCCGCTGTGGATCGCGCTTGCCGAGTCAGCGCTGCCCGACATGCAGCGTCCCAGCCGCCTGGGGTGGCTCGGACTCGCGATTGGATTCTCGGGGCTCGCCATCTTGATCTGGCCGCGACTCACCGGCGTGGCGGCGGGTCCGAGCCAGCTCATCGGCATCGGCATCCAGATTCTCGCCACATGGTTGTGGACCGCGGGAAGCATCTTCAGCAAGCGTAACCCGGTCCGGGCCGACGGGATGCTCGTGACCGCCTACGAAATGCTCGTCGCTGGCGCGGTCACGCTGGTGATCGGAACGGTGCTCGGCGAATGGCAATCCTTCACGCTCACACCCAAGGGATTCGGCGCCATCGCGTACCTGACCGTGTTCGGCAGCTGTGTCGCGTTCACCGCCTTCTTGTACGCCCTCGCGCATCTTCCGGCGAGCAAGGTCATGACGTACGCGTACGTGAACCCCGTCATCGCGGTCTTCGCGGGCTGGTTCGCAGGTACGCTCGGGCTCGTACCGCCGGAGCCGATAGCCGCGAGCATGCTTCTCGGGATGGTCGTCATCATCGCAGGCGTCGCGCTCACCACCGCAGCACCCACGCTGCCCCCGCGAAAGGTCCCCTCGTCGATGCACGACGCGCTGCTGGCCGACGAACCCCTCGTCGAGCCGGAGCCGAGCGAGGTCTAGCGACTCTTCACCGACTCTCCACATCGCGTTCACGAGCACTCCCTACCTCCCCGGCATACTCAGGCCAAGCTCGACGAACGGGTGGCAGCGTCCGTGGGGCCGAACGAACGGCGCGCAAGGAGGTCGACAATGACACCAGCCATGCTTCTTCTCCCCTTTGCATTGCTGATGTCGCTCGTCTGGATCGCCTACCGGATGGACGTCCGCGAACCAGCGGTACCCGTCCCCGGTCCCGCCGAGCGTGCGATGCGTTCTCTGAAGGAACGTCTCGCGCGCGGCGAGATCAGCGCCGATGACTACTCCCGTCTCGTTGCCCTGATGCGCTGAGACGCAAGAACGCGATCATCCTCCCCTTACGAAACGGGGCCCTGACGGGCCTCGTTTCGTCTTGTGACGTGGATGCCGTGTAATACGGCCGAGGTCGGCGCACAATTGCGCGAGGGGCCCTTCCTGAATCCGGCTTCGCTAGAATCCCGGAGCACTGGCCCAGCGCCGCTCCGCGTGCGTCGAGTTGACCGAGGTACTCGTGTCGTCAGCCCTCTTCAGATCGCTTCGCTTCGTACGCGCCTACCGCGGCGTCGCAGCGCTTGCCGTGCTCGGGGTCCTTGCCTCCACTGCGGCCAGTCTGATCGCACCCCAGATCCTTCGCCGCATCATCGATGCGGGCATCGGCAGCGGGGACATGTCGCTCGTGATCAGGCAGTCGATGGCACTCATCGCGGTGAGCGTTGTCGGTGGCGTGGCGGGATTCGCCGAAGGCTACCTCTCGGCGCGCGCAAGTCATGGCGCCGCCTTCGATATGCGCAGCACGATCTTCGACAAGCTGCAGGGTCTCTCGTTCTCCTACCACGATCGGGCTCAGACCGGTCAGCTCATCACCCGGGTCACGTCGGATGTGGACCTCGTGCGAGACTTCGTCGGCGGGGGTCTCGTGCAGGCGGTCTCGGCGGTGCTCCTCCTCGTGGGCGCGATCGCGTTCCTTCTCGCAATGGACGCTCGTCTGGCTCTCCTCGCCTTCGTGGTGATTCCCGTGACGATAGGCGTGCTCCTGTTGTTCGTTCGCCGCCTCGGACCGATGTTTCGCGAGTTTCAAGCGAGGCTGGCGGCGCTGAACACAGTGCTGCAGGAGAACGTGGCCGGCGTGAGAGTGGTACGCGCGTTCGCGCGAGAGGACTACGAGCGGGAACGCTACCGTCTGGCGAACGAGAGCCTGCTCCAACAAGGGCTCGGCGTGCGCCGAACGGTCGCGAACGCCTTCCCGCTTCTGTTCAGCATCGGAACGATCGGAGCGAGCGCCGTCACGCTCGTTGGCGGCGTTCAGATCGTGCGCGGCACACTGACCGTCGGAGAACTCGTCGCATTCACGAGCTACCTGTTCGTGTTGCTGCAGCCGCTATTCATCATCGGCTTCGGCGCACAGCAGATAGCGCGCGCAAGCGCATCAGCAGAGCGCCTGTTCGAAATCCTCGACGCGCCGAACGACGTGGTCGAGTCTGCGGACGCCGAGGCGCTCACCGAACTTGGTGGCAGAGTCGAGATGCGCAACGTGTCTCTGCGATACCCGGGCTCCGACGTGCCGACCCTCGTGGATGTCTCGTTCTCGGTCGAGTCCGACACAACCGTCGCTGTGGTGGGTGCCACGGGTTCTGGCAAGACGAGTCTCGTAAACCTCCTCCCTCGCTTCTACGACGTGACCGAGGGGGCGGTGCTGATCGATGGTCACGACGTCCGTGACGTCACGCTGTCCTCGCTCCGAAGCCAGATCGGCGTTGTCATGCAAGACAGCGTGCTCTTCAGTGGCACCGTGCGGGACAACATCGCCTACGGAAAGCCCGCTGCAGCGACGGACGAAGTCGTTGCGGCCGCGCGAGCTGCTCAGGCCGACGAGTTCGTCCAGCAGCTTCCGAACGGCTACGACACGCGCGTCGGCGAGCGTGGCGTCAAGCTTTCGGGTGGCCAGCGGCAGCGCATCGCAATCGCGCGCGCGCTGCTCGTCGACCCGCGGATCCTCGTCTTGGACGACTCGACGTCGTCGGTCGATGCCGAAACGGAGACTGCACTTCGCGCCCAGCTCGACAGACTGATGGCCAACCGAACGACGTTCATCGTCGCCCATCGCCTCTCCACGGTGAAGAAGGCCGACCTCATCCTGCTCATGGATCAGGGTCGCCTCGTCGACTGCGGAACGCACGAGAGCCTGTTGATGGAGAACTGCCTCTACGCCGAGATCGCCGCAAGCCAGCTCGTTGGTGACGAGAAGTTCATAGCGCCCGACAGCTCCACCCCGGCCGACGCCGATTTCGAACCCGACTCCGGCCCCGAGGCGGGTGACGACTGAAATGGCCAACGGAGTCTCATTGCGATCGCTCGCCAAAGAAGACCGCCCCGCCGAGTCGCGCACCGTCGCAGTACGGCTCGCGCGCTATCTCCTGCCGTACAAGCGCGAGCTTGGCTTCGCGTCGTTCTGGCTCGTAGTGAGCTCCGCCGCGACCGCGCTCACCCCTGCGCTCACCGGGCGAGTGATCGACCTGGCAGTGACCGCCGCCTCGTCGGGAGGCAGCGCAGCGGTGCTGGTCCCGCCGGGTGTGGCACTTGTCGTGGCGGCCGTGGCCGGGTGGTGGGCGCAGCGCTCGCAGATCTACTTGCTCGGCACCGCAGGTCAGAAAGCGCTCTTCCAGATCCGCACGCAGGTCTTCGACAAGATCCAGGAGCTCTCGGTCGCGTTCTTCGAGACCACCGGCTCGGGCGACGTTATGAGTCGGCTCATCAACGACATCGAGCAGGTGAACTCGTTCCTGTCGCAGGGGTTCCGCCGAGTGCTCGCTGCTCTCCTCACCATTCTCGCGACGCTCGTCGGCATGTTCCTCGTGAACGCTCGCCTCGCGCTCGCCACACTCGTCGTCGTGCCGGTGATGTTCGGCGTCACCCGCCTGTTCGGCTACATCGCTCGTCGCGCATTCCGCCGAAGGCAGGAAGCGATTGGCGACGTCTCGGCCTCGCTCGCCGAGGAGCTCGCTGGCATCAAAGTGGCCCAGGCGTTCAACCGGACCGAGGTGAATCGCTCGCAGTTCGCCGAGCGAAACGCGGCCAATCGTGACGCGAACATCACCGCCTCGGCAGTCTCCTCGGCGTTTTCGCCCGTCTTGAGCGTGCTCTCGACCATGACGACCGCACTCGTCGCCATCTATGGCGGCATGCTGACGACCCAGGGCGTCGTCACGATCGGAGTGGTCGTCGCCTTCTTCGCCTACTCGCGGCAGTTCTTCACCGGGGTGAGCCAGCTCTCGAGCCTGTACGCCGAGACCCAGGCAGCGCTCGCCGGCGGCGAGCGCGTGTTCGCATTGCTCGATACGCCGGTGGAGATCCGGGATCGGCCCGACGCGACCGAGCTCGGCCGCGTCGCCGGCCGAATCGACTACCGCAACGTTCGCTTCTCCTACTCGACCGGCGCGGAGGTGCTCCGCGGCATTGACCTCGTGATCGAGTCGGGCGAGACGCTCGCGATCGTTGGACCGACCGGCGCCGGGAAGACGACGCTCGCCAACCTCGTGCCGCGCTTCTACGACGCAACATCGGGCGAGGTGCTCGTTGACGGTCACGACGTGAGAGACGTCACGTTGGCATCGCTTCGGGCCAACCTCGGGATCGTGCTGCAGGAGCCGTTCTTGTTCGCGGGAACCATCGAGGACAACATCCGCTACGGCCGGCTGGATGCCACCGCGAAAGAGGTGCGCGCGGCTGCCGTGTCGGCCCGCGCGCTCGACTTCATCGAGCCTATGACCGAGGGGTTCGAGGCGTCGGTTGGTGAGCGGGGCGGCACGCTCTCGACGGGCCAGCGGCAGCTCATCGCCTTTGCGCGCGCAATCCTCGCCGACCCGGCAATCCTCATCCTCGACGAGGCCACGTCATCGGTGGACACGCGCACCGAGCTGCTCATCCAGGACGCGTTGCGTGCGCTGCTCCGCGGTCGTACCGCGCTCATCATCGCGCACCGGCTCTCCACCGTGCGAGACGCCGACCGAATCATCGTCATCGAAGAGGGGCGCATCGCCGAAGAAGGCACGTACTCCCAACTACTGGCCGCCGATGGCGCCTTCGCGCGGCTGCACAGGGCGCAGTTCGCGGGAGGGTAGTCCGCCTCAAGCTCCGCAGCGAGTAGGGGCGCCCCGAGTGGGGCGCCCCTACGGAGCGAGAACAGAACCGAGCGCCGGATTCCCCGGGGGCCGGCCGTAGAGCGGTCCTACGCGTCGATGATCGCCATTGCCTCGTCGCGATACGCGTCCATGACGAACGGGATCCCGGAGACCTTGGCAGACTCTTCGGTGAGCGCCATCAAGTCGTCTCGGCTGATCGTGTTCAGGCGCATGTTGCGGCTGCCGCTCATGAGCTGCTGCAGTCCGACCTTGATCCGGTCAGAGTACGTGTAGACGGCGATCGCGCCCAGCGGGAACGCGTCGACCTCGGCGCCGTACTTCGCCTTCAGATCCTCATAGGTGACGAAGATCTCTTCCTTGCTCGTGCCGAACTCCGAGACGGACTTGGGCAGATCGGCCTCGGTCATCCACTTCTCGATGTTCTTGCCGACGAAGCCCGGGATCATGAGCGCCCGGCCCATGCAAACCGCCTTGGTGTGAGGCGCGCCAAGAGCGAGGACCTTGAAGACATGGTCTTCCGAGGAGAACCCGCCGGCGATCGCGATGTCGGGAACGTACGCACCCTTCGCGCGGAGGCGCGCAACGAGCTCGTTCGTCATGCACTGCAGATAGAACGTCGGCACGCCCCACTCTTCCATCATGCGCCACGGGCTCATGCCGGTGCCGCCCGGAGCGCCGTCGATCGTGAGCAGGTCGATCTTGGCGTTTGAGGCCCACTTGATCGCCATCGCGAGCTCGCGCAT
>CAYGYT010000054.1:8900-10122 GCA_964354215.1 uncultured Eubacteriales bacterium
ACGCCGAGCTTCTCGACGCAGTACTCGGCGACCCCGAGGCGGGTGTCCTCGACGTTCATCTGGACGAGGATGTCGCCGTAGCCCTCGTGGTAGCGTCGGTATGCCTCGACGCGGCGCTTCATGTCGGGAGCATTCGCAACCTTGCCGTTGGCGTCGAGCTCGAGCGCGGGGTCGATGCCGCACACGTTCTCGCCGCAGACGATCGAGACACCGGAGATCGCCGCGCCGACCGCGAAATGCTCCCAGTTCTTGCGCGCGATCTCGGTCGAGCCGAGAGCCCCGGTGAAGATCGGCACCCGCATCTTGACCTTGTTCGCGTATCCGAACTCGGTCTCGGTGTCGACCATCGGGAAGAGGGTGTTGTCCGGCGTCCCCTCAACGCCCTCGGCCAGGCCCTTTGCGCCGAGCGCGTACCCCATGATGTTCAGGTGCGAGTAGTCGATCGGGTAGTCCTTGTCCCCGCCGGCTGTCACCTCGCCGAAGGGGCCCGGGTAGATGACTTCACGGCCACGGAACGACGACTTGAAGACCTCGCAGTTGCCTCGGCAGCCGTCGACGCACCTCGTGCAAATGCCCGAGCCCGGAACAACGTCTCTCGACCGGTTCGAGGTCCGTGTCGCGTCGTTCCCATTCGGTCGTTGCAGATTGCCCATCTGGTTCTGACCCCCTTGCTCCCTTGAATGCCGCCTGTGGCGGCGGGCTTGGTTTCGGCTATTGTAGCGGGAGCACGAAACACAGACGAAACATCGCAGAAAACCCGCCGAAACACCCATAACCGGGAGGGCACATGTCCGAGGACCTGCGCGCGAAAGCCATCGAAACGATCCGCAAGAACGAGGTCGAATTCATCCACCTCTGGTTCACCGACGTCCTCGGCTTTCTCAAGACGTTCGTGATCACCGCCGACGAACTCGAGACCGCGATGCACGAGGGCATGGGATTCGACGGCTCGTCCATCCAGGGATTCGCGCGCATCCAGGAGTCGGACATGATCGCCCTGCCCGATCCCGGTACGCTCCAGATCCTCCCCTGGCGCGATCAGGGCATGCTTGTCGCGACGATGTTTTGCGACATCACTCGGCCGGATGGCACACCCTACCCAGGCGACCCTCGCTACGTGCTGAAGCGCACGCTCAAGCGCGCAGAAGACCTCGGCTTCACGTACTACATCGGACCCGAGCTCGAGTACTACTACTTCACCGACGATGTCGAGCCCGAGCCC
>CAYGYT010000055.1:0-8018 GCA_964354215.1 uncultured Eubacteriales bacterium
CCCATCGACGACGCCTCCGCGTAGACACGCACGAGCGGCTCGGTCCCGGACGGACGCAGGAGCAGCCAGGCGTCGTCGGGGAGCAAGAACTTCAGGCCATCGATGCGCACGATCTCGCGCACCTGAAGCCCGGCGACCTTCTTGGGCTTGATCTTGGGAGCAGCAGCGACGAACGCGTCCTTGACCGAAGGTTCGAGCCTGAGATCCACGCGCAGATACTCCATGGGCCCCGTGACCGCGAACAGGTCCTCGAGGAGTTCGCCGAGCCCCTTGCGCTGCTTGGCCATCATCTCGGTGAGCAGCAGCGCCATGGCGAGCGCGTCGCGCTCCATCAGGTGGGCGGGGATGCCGATGCCGCCGCTCTCTTCCCCGCCGATGAGCACATCGCCCTTGAGCATTTCTTCGTAGATGAGTTTGAAGCCGATGGGCGTCGTGCGTACCTCTAGGCCTAACCGGTGGGCGATGCGGTCCACCAGCACGGAGGTCGACAGCGTCTTGACCACCGCGCCCTTCATCTTGCGGTCCTCGACGAGGTGGCGCACCACGAGCGAGAAGATGCGCTGCGGGTTGATGAAGGTGCCGCGCCGGTCGCACGCACCGATGCGGTCGGCGTCGCCGTCGGTGGCGAAGCCGGCGTCGAATCCCTCTTGTGCGACGATCTGGCACATGGTGTCGACGTGCGGCGGGATGGGCTCGGGGTGCAGGCCGCCGAAGCCGGGATTGGGCTCGCCGTGGATCTCCACGACCTCGACGCCCATGTGGTGGAGGATCGCGGCCAGGTACTGCTGGCCCGCTCCGTAGAGCGGGTCCACGAGCACCTTGAGTTCGGCCGCGCGGATGGCGCCCACGTCGACGAACTGCACCAGGTCGTTCAGGTACGGGCCGACGAGGTCGACCGTCTCGAACTCCCCGGGCTTGCGCCGAGGCGGCGTCTTGGGCAGCGCGGCCTCGACGCGCGCGGTGAACGCGGGAGGCGCCGAGCCGCCGTCGGCGGTCTTGATCTTGAAGCCGAGCCACTCGTGCGGGTTGTGGCTCGCGGTGAGCATGATGCCGCCGACCGCGTCGCTCCGGTCGGCCGCCCAGGAGAGCGCGGGAGTCGGAAGGTAGCGGTCCGCGAGGCGGACCTTCAGGCCGTGCGAAGCGAGCACTCCCGCAGCAACGGCCGCGAACGAGCCGGCCTCGAAGCGCGTGTCGTAGCCCACCACGATCTCGCCGCCGGGGTGGTCCTCGGCGAAGACCCGGCCGGCAGCCTCGGCGATACGCCGAACGTTGTCGTACGTGAAGTCCTCGCCGATGACCGCACGCCAGCCGTCGGTACCAAAGCGGATATCAGTAGGCGCCATCGTTGATCCACCCTCTCGAAGCGAGCCGAACGTGCGAGACGTGCGAGGCGCGCGGGCGCCGGTCGACACACGCGCAACGCGGCCGGAAGCGTCCCTTCGCCTCATCGGCATTCTCGCACAGGGCATCGGCAGCTCCCGTGCACGCACGAGCGTCCGCTACCGTTGCGTAACTCGGGGAGTGCGCAAGGCGTGCGAGTGGAGCGGCGCCGAGCGGCGATGGCTACTTCGCGCCCGCCGCGAGCGAGGCCTCGACGGAAGCGAGGGCCTCCTGCGCCGCCTGGTACCGACTATCGGTAGGCTGCAGCAGCTCGAGTCCCTTCGCATACTCGTCGCGAGCCCGCTCGAGCTCTCCGGTCTTCTGGTAGAGCTGCCCCAGGAGCAGTTGGGTCTCGGCATAGCTCGGGAGCAGCGTGTTCGCACGCAACGCAGCCTCGAGCGCCGACTCGTAGTCACCGAGCTGCATGTTGGCGAGGGCGAGCTGGTAGAGCCCAGCCGGTCCCGCCGGGCGGTACTTCACCGCAGCGGCAGCGGCTTCCCTGCCCTTCTCGGCAAGTACGATGTCCACAAAGTACGAGGCCCGGTTGTAGAACTCCGCCAGCGAGACGTAGGGCGCGTAGTCCGTGGGCGTCATCTTTGTGGCACGCACCAGAGCGTCTTCCGCCTTCTGAAACTCGCTCCGCACAAGGTCGGTGACCGCGCCACCCGAGGTGCCAAGCAGTTGCTCCATCAGTCGTCCGTGCACCGAACCGAGCGTGCGGTAGTAGTCGGGCTGGAAGGGGTTGAGCCTGATGGCCGCGTCGAGATCCACGACGCCGGCCGCAGGGTCGGGGTTCTGGTTCCCCTTCAGGTAGCGGTAGTCACTCGCGATCAGCGACACGTTCCATACGACCGCCACGACCACGACCAGGCCAAGAGCGATTGACAGCGCACCGCCCCACGACTTCGCTTCGACCCTTCGGCTGGAGGCACCAGCCGAGAGGAGCATGCCGAGCGCAACCCACAGCAGCCACATCGAGCCGACGTCCGAGAGTCCGCTCAGAAGATAGACCAAGTAGCCGATCGTGCCAGCCGCGATTCCCGAGAAGAGCAGGTGGGACGCGTCGCCTCGACGCGCGAATGCTACCTTCGCCGAGCGGGCGATGGCCAAGACCGGCAGCATCGCGAAGAGAACAGCGCCCACGACGCCCAAGGTGGCGGCGTACTGCAGGAACACGTTGTGAGCGTTGTTCGCGATCTGCTGGCCGTTGGTGATCGTGATGATCTTGGCCGCCTCGAACGGCGTGTATGCCAGCCCGAACGCATCGGGACCAACGCCAAGCACCGGACGGGCCGCGATCGCTCTGAGGGCGGACCCCCAGATCAGGAACCGCGTTGACAGGCTGCCGCCACCCTGGAAGATCGAGGTCACGCGCGTGAGGAAGTTGCGCTCTACGCTCGACGACATGAGGCTGAGCGCGGCGACCACAACCACGAGCCCGAGCGCGCCTGCGCCGAGCAGTAGCTGCCGGCGGTCCACCGAGACCCGCCCTCGCAGGAGCGCGACCGCGAAGGCGATGAGTGCCGCCAACCCGCCGAGCCAGGCACCGCGCACGAAGGTGGCAGCCAGCGCAGCGGCGATCAGCGCCGTAGTGCAGCCGTAGGCCACCTGCAAGCGAACGGACTTCTCAGAGAAGAGCAGACCGAGCGACAACGCGAGCGGAGCTACGAGGTAGGCTCCCAGTAGGTCGGGGTTGCCGAGCGTGGAGAACGCCATTCGGCTATCGAACCCGAGTTTGACCCACTCGAGCGGATCGAGACCCGCGGCCTGCAGCAGTCCATACGCGGAGACGACCCCCGCGGTCACGACGATCGTGCGCACCAGGGAGCGCACCCGCTTCGCCGAATCCGCGAGCTGCAACGTAAGGAAGAACAGGAGCACGTAGCACGCTATGGTGATGAGGCCTTCGACTCGGCCGTACGTGCCGAAGAGCGAGACCACGAAGCTCTGAGCGAACGCGGTCGAGAGCGCCGCCCATGCGAAGAACGCGACTGCCACCCATCCGGCACGTACCCACCTGACGACTCCGCCGCGCGTGAGCAGGTCACCTGTCCATGCGACCAGGCCGATCAGCACCAGCGACCTCAGCACGACGACCTTCGGCAGGGCGAACATGTCGTAAGTGATCGACAATGCCGGCTGGTTCAGGAACGAGATGTTGGTCATCGCGAGCGGCACGAGGACCGCGACCAGATGCAGGCATACCCAGGCGATACGGCGCAGCGAAGAGCCCTCGTCGGCTCGCATCGGCTGCGATCCACTCGCGGCAGCTCGGGCCATGTCAGTTCCCTCCTGCGGACAGAGACGCCTCGACCGAGGCGAGCGATTGCTCCACCTGTGCTCGACGTGAGGCGCTGACCGTCGGGTCCGGGAGCTCCAGTGCCTTCCGGTAGCTTGCCCGTGCCTCCGCGAGCCGGCGCGTGCTCTTGTAGACGTCGCCGAGCAGGATGCGCGGCTCCGCCCAGGTGGGCGCGCCATCTGCGGCCTTCTGCGCTTCGCGCTCCGCATCCGCGAGCTTGCCGCTTGTCGCATAGGCTGCAGCCAACTCGTAGCGGACTTCGGCGGCCAAGGCGTTCTTCCGCAGCGCTTCTTGTGCGAAGCCGATCGCTCGTTCCATGTTCGCGGGATCGAGATCGAGCGCGGCCCGCGTGTAGAGGTTCACGAGAAAGGCCGGATGCTCAAGATCGCCGGGGGCAAGATCGAGCGCGCGGAGTCCGTCACGCTCCGCGAGCGTGAAGGCATCTCGCGCCCGCTGCATGGCCGGCCCCTGGGCGTCCCCGGTCCCACGGACTTCGTCCGCCGACTGAAGCATGATGTCACGCTCGGCGGTCGCAAGGCGCGAGACGTAGCGGTCGTTCCAGGGCGCGAGCCGAACCGCTGTCCGGTAGTGACCCACTGCGGATTCGGGATCGGGCGCCGAAAGACCTCGAACGAAGGCGTTGTCGGCGAAGGCCGGCACGAACGCCGCGCACACGAGCAGAGCCGCCACGGCAGCGACGACCCAGCTGCCCGTGCGTCCCCACCTGGGCGCAGTAACCTCCGACACCCGAGCGGAGGGCGCAACGAGCACCGCGAGCAAGACCCACATGATGACCGTCGAGCCGACGGCGGTGACGCCGAAGAGCAGGTGAGCGAGATAGCCCACGACACCTGCCCACATGGCCGTCATCACGATGCGGCTCGTACCGCCCTCGCGCTTGAACGCGGTCCGAGCCGACAGTGCGAGCGCCCACCCCACGGTGACGTAGAAGAGGAGCGCGCCCGGTACACCCAGAGTGCTCGCGAGCTGGAGCGGGTAGCTGTGCGCGTTGTCAGCGATGCTCGCGTGGCCAACAGCGCGCACGTACAGGGGCGACCGAGACTGCGCGAACGTGAGCCGGAACGTGTCGGGGCCGGAGCCGAGAACCGGATGCTGGCCGGTGGACCGAAGAGCCGCCCGCCAGATGAGCGTCCGAGTGTAGCCGCTACCAGTCCCGAATTCGAAGACCGAGGAGAGCCGGGCGACCACGTTGGTCACGGCGCTCTCAGATCTCGCGCTGCGCACGACCACGGCACCCGCTCCCGCGACGGCGAGCGCCGCAGGTGCCAGGTCCCCTCGGCGGAGCGGAACGCGAGCACGCAAGGCGCCGAATGCGAACACCGCAAGGGCGAGGGTCCCGCCCACCCAAGCACCTCGGGTGAACGTCGCAAGCAGTACGACGCCGAGCAGCAGGAACGCGGCCCACCACGCGAGGCGGACCCACAGGTTCGCGGTCTCAGAGAGTGCGAGGGCGGCGGTGATCGGAAGCACAAGTACCAGGAATCCGCCGAGCGGGTCCGGGTTCCCGAACGTCCCGAACGCCCGCTGGGACTCGAAGGTCAACTGGCCCCACTTGAGCGGGTCGAGGCCGAGGTACTGGATGAGCCCGTAGATCGCAGAGATCGTTGCGCCCACCGCGAGCCAGCGCGCGAGTGTGATCGCCCGTTCCGAGGAGTCGACGAGTTGAACACCCAGGTAGAAGACGAACGCGTAGGCGACGAACGTGACGAGCCCTTCGAGGCGCATGTACTGGCCGAAGACCGCGTACCTCGGGCTGATCGAGAACAGCGTCGACAGCACCACCCAGCCGAGAAGACCGGCCAGCGCGTAGAAGACGGGCGAGCGCCGCACGGCGCCGCCGTGGCGCAGAAGGTCGAACGCCCACGCGCCGACACCGGCGAGCGACAAGACAAGCATGACCGTGAGCTTGGGCAGCTCGAATTGATCGTTGGTGAGCGCCGAGATGCTGGCGCCCGACCACGTGATGTTCGTGATCGCGAGCGGCACCAGGAGCACAAGGAGCCGCAGGCACCACCACGCGAGTTGCCGCCCGGTGACACCGGTGCGACCCGTGGCGAGCGGCACGACAGCGGCGCGCGTTGCGCGCGCGGCCGGAACTGATGTCGATCGGGTCTTCTTTGCCATGGCGTCCTGAGCCGTGGGAGCGAGCAGCGTGCCGCCTCAAACGTTGTGACTACTCCCGCGCGAGCCTGCGGTAGAGCTCCAGGTGCCTGTCGACGCTCGCGGTCACCGTGTATTCGTCCAGCACGCGCTTTCGCGCGCGCTCCCCCATCCGCTTGGCGGCGGCCGGGTCGTTGAGGACGGATGCGATGGCAGCCGCTAACGCGTTCGCGTTCCCAGGTGGCACGAGCACGATCTCGCGCTCGTCTTCGAACAGTCCGCGGATCCCGGGCACCGCCGACGCCACGATCGGCCGCCCCAGTGCGGCGGCTTCGAGCAGCGTGGTTGGCGCGCCGGACTCGATCGACGGGAACAGGCAGACGTCGAAGCGCGCGAGCATCGCCGGCACGCTGGGAACCTCGCTGATGCGGTAGACGCGCTTGTGCTCGATAGCCTCGGCGAGATCGCGCTCGGCAGGACCGTCGCCCGCAACGAGCACGGTCGCGCGCGCGTGGCGCAGGTTCAGGATGGCCGACATCTGGGCGAGCACTCCGAGTCCTCGGCTATGCTCGAGCGTGCCTGCGTAGCCCACGTAGGGCGAATGACCCGGGAGCCGAGCCAAGACGGGAATCTGGAGCTCTTCCTCGACGCGTGCGAGATCGATGCTCGGCGGATCGTAGACGATCTTGTCGGCTGGAAGGCCCGCGGCCATCAGCGGCTGTCGAAGCTCCTGGCAGTCGATCATGATCGCGGTTGTCCGCAGCAGGTTGGAGCGGTCGAGCCGACGCGCCAGCCACGTGCCGAACGGAGTCGTCGTGTGTGGTGGCCAGTTGACGCAGTGGACAGTGCTGACCACCGGTACCGAGAGGGGCGCAGCGGCCCAGCGGAGCAGGTAGTCGGCGAGCCAGCCGGTCGAGTGCGCCACGACGGGATCGAAGCGCCGGAGAAACTTGCGCAGCCGGGAGCGCGTCCGGATCACGTTGAGCCTGTCGAGGTGGTACGGCGCGAGGTTCGCGCCCATGTCGCGCGCGAGCTGCTCGATCGGACTGCGGGGCGTGCAGATGAGCTGCACCGACGCTTCCTCGGCGATGAGCGCCTTCATGACTTCGAGCAGCCGACGCTCGCCGCGCCCGAGCCTCGGGCCGGACCGGCTCGAGACGAACACGTACGTGTCGGCGCGCTGACGATTCATCAGCCCCATTCTGCCTGTTGCAAGGGGTGACTACTACAGCCAAGGAGGAATAGTTGCGGGAGTTCCGCGAGAGTCTGGCGGCGCTACCGCTTCTTGTAGGGTCCGCGGCCCTCGCGGGCGACAAAGCCGGTCTCGGCGAGCAGCTCGGGGTGTGCCCAGAGAATGCGCATGAGACGGTCCGCAGTAGCACCCTGCAGGACGGTGCCGCGCTCCCATCGCCCCACCGTGCCGCTACCGACGCCGAGCTGCGCCTCGAGCTCGGCCTGCGTGAGGTCGAGGTCGTGGCGGAGCTGGTGGATGTCTGCCGATGTCAGGCGGCCCAGATCCGAGCGTGCAAGCCCTACACCCGCGAACTGAATGGCATCAAGTTGGCGAGCCTCGAAGACGCTTTCGCCGCACGCGTCGCAGTGCTCGTACGTGAATCCATCCACCCAGTAGGGACCCCCTCGGAAACCCATCTCGATGGGGGCGTCACTCCAGTGAGCGGCGTTCGCACCGCACACTGAGCATGTCCACGGTTCTTCGCGTCTGCTCAACGCGATCACCTCTCTAGTGCTCTTCGCCATCGAGGCAGAAGCTCAGAAGCACGAAACCAGAGCCGTCCGCCCGCCTTGTGAACTTGATGTACATCCGCCGACCCTCGAAGACGGGCCTGTAGATGTCGAGCCATGCGCCGGGACGACCAAGGTGCTCTTGCGACTTGTAGAAATCGTCCGAGGCCATCGAGCAGATGCAGGAGACGACTGTCGCCCTATGCCATCCTCTGCGATCAAGGTACCTCTGGACGCGCGTGGTCACGCTGAAGTTGTCGCCCACGAAGCAGTCCGCAACAGTCGGGAGCGGGTACCGCGGTGTTGCCCTCTCTCGAGGTCTTCTCTCCGACAAACCGCGCCCCCTCTGAGTGCTGGTGCGAGAGGGGCTCGCTAGATGAAATCTAGCACGGTGATAGTTTTAGGGCAAGCGGGAAACGGCGACGAGCACAGTCCTGCGAGCCCGCGCCTACTCGCGCGCAGCGGCCGCCGAGAC
>CAYGYT010000055.1:8118-10106 GCA_964354215.1 uncultured Eubacteriales bacterium
GGCGCCGAGGGGCGCGCCGACGCCCACGCGTCGAGCAGCGTGCGCTGGTCCTTCTGCTCATGGAAGCGACCGATCGAGAGTACGAGCGCCATGTTGTCGGCGAGTCCGAGCTCGCGGCGGAAGGCTCCACGCGCGGAAGCCGGGACCGGCGCGGGCATCTCGATGCCGTTGTAGACGACGTGACTTCGCGCGCGACGGAGCAGCTTCAGGTCCTCGCCCTTGTCCAGGTCCGAACCGCAGACGCAGATCCACGCAGCCGTACGCGAGCGCAGCCTGCGCTCGACGCGCAGGAGCGCGGCCTGCCGTACACGCGAGCCGGCCTTGTCCACGTGGATGCCGTGCACGGTGTAGACGACGCGCTCGCTCGCTCGAGGATCGGCGAGCCGAGCGAACGTCGCGGCTCGCCCGCCGTGCGCGTGCACGATGTCTGGGGCGAAGTCGTCGATGGCGGCTCGCAGGGAACGCGTGTGCGAAGGCGTGTAGCCCGATGAGATGTCGGCCTCGAAGACCTCAGCGCCACTCGAAGCGGCAAGCGCGCCCAGATCGCCTCCCGGTGGGCACGCCAGCCCGACCGAGACGCCCGCGTCGGGCAGGCGGCGCAGGAGGTCGGCGACGTGGCGCTCTCCCCCGCCGGTTGTCGAGGTGGCCGCCGCCACGAGAAGCACGCGGAGCGCGGCGGCCGAGGTGGGCGCGGCGTCGGGCGCAGACGCGGCTGCAGAAGCGGAGGGTGCGCTCACGGTTTCGACACCTTGTTCAACACGACTCCCAGGGGCCAGGCGACTGGCACAATCAGCACATACCCAAGCGCGTACCACCAGCCTCGGCGGCGCGACAAGAGCTGCGCCATGCTCACGACACCGGCGACCCGCATCCGCGTACGTGCCTTCTTCGACGCGGCTCCTCCGTGGTGGAGGACTTCGGCGTCGGCGAAGTAGCGGAGCCTCCACCCGGCGTCGCGCACGCGCTGACACAGCTCGATGTCCTCGCCGTAGATGAAGAAGTCGTCGCGAAACAGCCGGTCGCCCGCCGCCTCGCGGCGAATGAGCATGCACGCGCCGCTCAGCACCTCGACGTCGCGCGTGGTGCGGTGGTCCCACTCGTTCATTAGGTACCGGCCGAAGACGCCGTTGGGACGGCGCCGGTTCAGGTGCGTGATGTTGGAGAACTCGCCGAGGATGGTCGGGTCGCGGCGGCCGCCCTCGTACTGGACGCTCCCATCGGGGCTTGCGAGGACCGGGCCGACAATGCCCACGCGATCGTCGCCCTCGAGTTCGCCGACCATCGCGCCGAGCGAACCGGGCGAGACCTCGGCGTCAGAGTTGAGCAGGAGGATCGCATCCGCCGAGGAGAGCTTGAACGCCTCGTTGTTCGCACGCGCGAAGCCCACGTTCTCGGGCATCTCGATGAGCGTTGCCTGAGGGAACTCGGAGGCCACCATGGCGGCGCTGCCATCGACGGACGCGTTGTCCACGACGAACACGCGATCGAGCGGCCGCTCGGAGGCGCCGAGTGACGCCAAGCCGGCACGCAACAGGTCGCGCGTGTTGAAGTTGACGATGATCGCGTCGACGGTATGAAGCGCCATTCGGCGGTACTCCCGGGGCGGTAGAGTCGAGGAGGCCGGCGGCCAGCTGGCCGGCAGTCGGCTATGCGTCGGCTACATCATGCAGGAGGAACCGCTGAAGCGCATCTCGCCACGGCGGCATGACCACGCCGAGAGCAGCGGCCCTCGAGCAGTCGAGGGTCGAATTGCGCGGGCGGGCGGCCTTCGTGGGAAAGTCGGCCGAGTGTGCCCGCGCCACCGGAACGTCGATGCCGGCGATCTGCAGGATGCGAAGCGCCATGTCGTATCGAGAGACGGTGCCCGCGCCGGCGAGATGGTAGACGCCGGGCAAAGCGCCTCGCGCGACCAGGGAGACGATGCCGTCTGCCAGGTCGACCGTGTAGGTGGGCGAGCCGATCTCGTCATCCACAACCGTGAGTTCGCC
>CAYGYT010000056.1:0-10025 GCA_964354215.1 uncultured Eubacteriales bacterium
ACGGATGGCCACCCGCGATGCAGTTGCCGCCCTTGTTGCCCTGGACAGTTGCAAGACCTTGATCCCAGCTGGGGTCGTTCTTCGGCTGCTGGCTGTTCCAGCCGTGCGGGCCGCAGAGTGTCATGGTCGACGGGCCCTTGCAGCCGATGAGCTGCAGGCAGCCGCCGTCGCCGGGATGGACGGCGAACTTGTCGTTCAGGAAATCCTGATAGCGCGTGCAGTACGGACCGTGAAGCGGAGTGCCGTACACGGCCTTGAGACGCCGTGTCGAATCGACTGCCGTGGCCTTGATCGCGAGACCCGGGCCAAGAATGCCGAGCGGACCGGAGCCGCCGGCGAGAACCGCCGTCGCATCCACGAGCCACGCGACAACGGTGAGCACGAACCACCAGGGGTTCGTCGGGCAGCCAGGAACGTTGATGACCTTCCCGGCAGCAGCATTGCCCTTGTTGATGAAGAACTGCTCCACGCCCGTGGCGCCCGTCTGGCTCTTGCCGCCGAACTCCGCCAGCGGCGAGACACAACCGGGATACCCGCCGAACGTCGCGCACTGACCGATGGCGACGATCGCCACGCACTCAGCCTTCGTGCCGATGTCAAACACGACATCGTCGAAGCTGAGCTCGGCGGCCTTGCCTGAGTGGCTGAGTCCGTCCTCGGACATACCAATGGAACACCACGGGGTAGGACCGTACTCGTTCCACGCACCATTGGGAGCAGCAGTCAGAGTGCTGTCCTGGACAGCACCCTCGACGACCATCACGAACGGCTCGGTGCCGCCGTTGGCCATCTGATCAGCCAGCCACTTGTACGCGAGGTCGGCAGCCGGGCCCATCACCGTCTCATGATACTGAAGGTCGATGAAGTCGATGAGCACGTCTGCGATGTTCGCGACGTAGGGCGTGCTGTTCGCAGCGTTGTCGAAGTCACTGAAGGTGACTGCCGCCGAGTTGGCCAGCGTGCGGTGACCGAACGGATGACCGGCGGTCTCGGTCGTGCTCAGGACGGTCGAACCGTCGCCGTCGCCGCCAACCGCCAGGTCGAGCGCGGCCAGCGTGGAAACGGTCGTACCCTCGATGGCCGTACCCCTGACGTCCTCAAAGAGGCTCAGGAGCGACGTCGAACACCCCGTGCACTCAGCGCCGTGGACCCAAACGACCTTGGGCTTGTTGGTCCAACCGCCGCCTGACCACGTGCCTACTGCTCCGCCGTGTGCGAGCGCCTCGGTGACCTTCGCCAGGTCAACTTGACTTACGCCCATGGCAGCAGCGAGGGTGCCCAACCGCGTGACAAATTCACGTCTAGTTATCGCCATGCCTTCCAATCCTCCTTCACTTTGCTCTAGAAAGCTATCGCCTCATACCTGTCCGAACGTCGGCACCAAACAGAAAAGCCACCTCCTTCGCGCGAGCCGAACGCTCGGTACGGGGTGGAGGCGGCCTACAACTACAGGAACAACGCGCAGCTCACGGTACCCTTTCCGTGTGCTGGCGCTCTTCCGAGGGGCCAAGTGCCGGCTCCGACCCATCGTGCACCTAGTGTCGCTTGTCAACTGCGCCATGTAACAGAAGTTACATGGGCACTGGCATATCGTATTCCCCTGCAGGTCAGACGTCAATCGCATAGACGCTAATCTTCTGAGAATCGAGTAGCAGAAAAGGCGTTCCCGCGCGCACGTGAGGTGGCACGAGGCTCGACAGCGGAGTTGTATTCATCGCCTCTACGCATTGGTTCCTTGATCTCCACCGCCATCTGAGCTCGCTGTGACGTTCTTCTTCCCGAACCGCTCGATGTACTCAACACGGTTCACAACGTCCACTTCGACGACGCGGGCGAGCCTGCGGAGCTCCTGATCCTCGGTGCAGAACACCTTGGAGCGCTGAGCGATCGCGAGCCTGACCGCGGTCGGATAATCAAGCTCGAAGCGGTCCATAAGCGCACGCGCGTCTGACTCGGAGTGCTCGTAGGGGTTGAGCAGTTCACCGAGGTTGATGTCGCCCTGCGAGCGGTCCTTGAACAGCTCGTAGTCCTCAGGCGTCACGATCCAGCGCCTGCGCCCGCCTGGCATAAGGTTGACGTCTTCGGCAGCGATCATAACCTCGATGAAGTCAGCCGTGGCGAAGAAGCGCCTGCGACGGGCGAGCAGGAGAAGCGGCAGCAGCAGGAGCGGCGAGAGGCACAACAGCCACTGCAACGGAGTCCGCGGCGTGGGGATCGGGTTTGCCAGAGCCGGCCATCCCCATACTTGGATGCGGCCGTTGGAGGTGTCTGCGATGAACATGCGCCGCACACCATCGGTCGAGACGTCGTTGGGGTAGTTGAACTGCCCTTCGAGCACGCCTCGCTCGCCAAACGACAGCACCTTCTTGCCGGTCTTCGCTTCCCAGATCGTCGAGTCGTGCGCGAGCGTGTCGACCACGACCAGACGCTGCGGCTCGCCGGAGTTCCTTGGCAGGAAGTCGAATCCTCTGGGGAGGCCTGACGTGACAAGGAACCGCTGGAATTCGCCGGCGCGGTCGTACACCTTGAGACGGCGGTTGTTGCTGTCGGCGACCCAGACCTCTTTGCCGAGCACCTTGATGCTGTTGGGGAACATGAACGCGTCGGGCGCTTTGTTGCCCTCCGTGACCTGGCCGATCGTGCCGACCGACCTCTTGAACTTCCCGTCGGGGGAGAAGATGAGCAGCCGGTGCCCCTTGAGCAGATCACTCACGTAGAGCGTGCCGTCTGGGGCGAACGCGAGCGCGACCGGCGCCCAGGTGACCTTGCCAGCTTCGAACGTGGGCAGCTGGTTCTTGGGAAGGTTTGGATTGAACCTGCGCAGCCACTTGCCCTCGCGGGTGAACACCTCGATGCTCCTCAAGCGCCGGTCGGACACCCAGAGCTCGCCCGTCTTGGGATGCTTCGCGATGTAGAGCGGCACGAGGACCTTCCCGGTCCCGAACGACTTGACCCGTTTGCCGTCCAGGGTGAAGACGTCGACTTGCGCGCGGCGGGAGTCGGTCACGAACACCCGATCGCCGTCAACCAGCACGCCAAGTGGCCGGGTGAGACGCCTCGCGCCCTCTCCGCCAAACGAGTAGAGGTACTGTGGCTGCGCGAGGGTCTGCGAACCGGTGAGATCGAGGTTGAACCCGATGTCGCGTGTCGCGCGGTAGTTGATGAAAGCGACCGCGATAACCGCGAGCAGAATCGCCAGGATGACGAGCGCGATGATCAGACGTCTACGCCTGCGGGTCACGGCAGCTCCCTTGTCTACTTCTTGGACGCGAGCCGGGCAAGCGCAGCCTTTGCGGATGCGCTACCAGGCGAGATCTTCAGAGCTTCCTTGTAGGCCTTGACCGCCGCCGACGTCTCTTTTGCGCGCACGAGCAGGCCCGCGTGGAACAGCACGGCATCGAGGCTCTTCGGATCGAGCGCGCGCGCCAGAAGCGCCTGGTCGATGGCCTTGGGAATGCTGCCGGCCTTCTCTTCGGCCTTGCCACGGGCGAGCGCTTCTTCGACGGTACCCAATGCCGCGAGCGCCTCCTGCGGCAGGTCTTGATCGGGAGCGCCATCGGCAGCCAAACGGAAATGCACTGCCGCGTTGATCTGGTCCTTGTTGTCGAGGTAGATCTGCCCCATAAGGTAGTGGGCCTCCGGGTACCCCGGGTCGAACGCCAGTGCTGCGTCGAGCTGCTTCATGGCTGCGTCGTTGCGCTCCATGCCGCGATACGCCTGCGCGAGCAGGTAGTACGTGTCCGCAGCGTCACGGCGGATCCGTATCGCGGCCTTGAAGTTCGCGGCAGCGTCTTCGTAGCGCTTGGCGTCGAGCGCGATCTCGCCGAGGTAGAAGAACGCCGTCTCGCGACGCTGATTGATTCCCTCGAATTCGGCGCCGGTGGTGAGCTCGATGACCTTGTTGAAGTAGCCCTCGGCCGTCTTGGGCTGCTTGTCCTGCATGGCCATGATGCCGAGGTCGAGGTAGGCGCCGGTGTGCTTTGGGTCCGCCTTGGTCGCTTGGCGGAACTGCTCGACAGCATCGGCGGTCATACCCGCCGAAGCGAACGCCTCCCCGAGACGCACGCGAAGCGGCGCATCGTTGGGATTCGCCCGCACCTGGTTCTTGAGGTCGCCGATAGCTCGACCTGCAGGCGTCGACTCCAGCTCCGAGCGTCGCGTCTGCCACACGGTGTAGCCGAAGTACCCGCCAAGACCCAGTACCGCGGCGATGGCCAGCACCACGAGCCAACTGAGGATGGTATCGGTTCTGTCCCGTGACGCAGCTGGTACCTGAGGAGCCTCAGGTGTTGCTTCCATAGATGGGGCCCTGTCTTCTACTCGCGACACGCAGGGGTCTGCCGGGACTGGGCCTGCGTGGAGGAAACCCTAACGACGATACCCTCGCCCCCTAGGGGCGTCAACACGAATCCGCTGGTCACACCCTGCTCGGATGTCACCGGACGACGGCCGCGGCAATACTCTGGAGATCGGCCAAGGCCTCGGAAGGCTTGCCTGTCGCCTCCGCTTCGATCGCGATCGTTATGGGTCCTTCTGCCCACGCGATAATCGCGAAGCGACTTCCGTCGGTTGCCATGTACACATCGCGCCCATCGATTCGCACATTCCGTGCCGACTGTTCGTAGTGGAGTTTGACGTTGTCGCGAAGCCAGCTCTTGGCTGCGCTGGTCGAGCGCTGTTGTTCGGCGGCGATCACGAAGGCCACGATCGAGCCCTTCTCACGAGCACGGTACTCCCGGTTCACCGAGAAGACATCCGCCGCCACCGGCAGAGCGCGGTAGCCCGCGAGAGTATCGGGCGTGTACACGAGAAGACTCGCGACGGGCCCCTCCGGCTTGGCGCTCCCGGGCTTGCCCGCACCCGGCTTGGTAGTCGACGTGGCGGGAGTCGACGGTGTCGTCGCAGCAGAGCTGCCGGGCGAAGACGCGCCATCGGGCGCCGGTGTCTTGCTCTTGTTCAGGTCGTTCAACTGTTGCTGCGCTGCACCGAAGGAGGAGTCCAGCACGACGATCTGTGCGAGCTGCTTCTTTGCCGAAGCGAAATCGCGCTTGGACAACGCGGATTGCGCCTCTGCGTAGAGCCGCTCGAGCTGGGTATGCTTGGCGCACGTGATGCGGCGCGTCGTGACCGAGTACTCCCCCGCTTCCTTTGCGGGCACCTCGATCGTTCGCACCGTCGACGAGACTTGCTCGCCGTACGTGCACACGACGCGCTCGCCGCTCTTCACGCTCACCGTCCGGGCGGAGCAGCCCGCCGAAAGCGTCAAGGCAACCGCGAGAGTCAGCGCGAAGGCTGTCGTGCGAACCTGCTTCATCTACGCGTCGTCCTCCGGTTCCGGAAGTCGCAGCTGGCTCGTGTCGGAGTCCGATGTCGCTCCCCGACGTGCCGCACCACCGACCAGTGCGGCTCCCGCTAGCGCCAGCACGCTTGTACCAGCGAGGACCACCGCCGTCGTGAGGGCGGCATCGGTGGTGGGCTCCAGGGTCAACCTTGCATATTCCGTACCGTAGTCTTGCTGCACCTCTGCCGGGATCCAGCGCGTCCACGTTCGAAGCGGCGTAGTCGCAAGCGCCGGTACCGACAGGAGCACCAGTAGCAGCCCCGCCGCGACCGGGACCATCATTGCGTTTCGCCAGCGCAACCGGGCAAGACCGCTCGCAGCCGCGAGCGCACCAAGCGCCGCGAGCGCCGCGAGCACGGCGCCGACTGTCTCGGCACCAGGGATCCGCCACGCGGCCTCGTACGCCGCCCCATTGGTTCGGCTACCCACGACCTGCGCGGTGAGAGCCGGCGACACCAGCGCGGCCACTCCCGCCGCGACCGCGAGGCCGCCTGCGACGATCGCGACCAGAACGAGCGCCCTTCGCGCGCCCGTCGGGGCGTGCCCATCCGCGCGTGCCGCCGGACCTGGGTGCGCGGCTTTCGGCGATAGCGCCTTCCGGCTGAGTGCCGCGACGCCCAGGGCACCCACCGCCGTGACCACGCACGCCCACCACACGACGTCCCACAGAAGTGGGCTCGGGCCCATCAACGCAGCCCGGCGCTCGAACACTCCGAGAATCGTGAGGGAGACCGCCGGGAGGAAGAACAGCGCTGCCGGACGCGTGACATCGGTCATCGCAACGAGCCAGCACCACGTGATGAGGATCGCTGCGAACGACGAGGCGGCGACGATCAGCTGCGGCCAGGTCGAGGCGAGACCGGAGAGTATCTCGCCTCGGGTCGGCGACGCGAGCGCCGCGACCAGCGAGACAAGCGCGCCGGCCGCTACCAGAGGCGGCAGCATCACCCGCCACTTGAAGCGACGTCCGAGCGGTGCGACGAGCAGCGTGAACGCCGCCCACGCGCCGCCCGCGAGGAGCATCATGACGTGCTCGCGCGGGTATCGGACGAAGGGCGAGAAGGAGCTCGGTCGCTCCCAGTTCCCGAGGATCGCGGCCGCCCCCACGAGAGCGATGCACGCGGCTATCAGCTGCAGCGCGCTCGGCCGCTCCGTCCTCGAGAGAAGGCCTGCAACAACGACGATAAGACCCCACGCCGCGGTCGTGAAGAAGATGACCTCGGAGCCGGGAGGGGCGTCGGTGAACCGATTGGCGAGAACGAGGTACTGGGCGGCGAACACGCCGAGGAACCCGGCCAGGGCGACACGGACGGCGCCGTTTCGCCCCAACTCCCTGAGTTCGTCGCGGCGGGGAATGCCGGTGACGACTGTGACGAGCAGCAGGGCCCCGAGCGCGAGTGCGGCGGTGTGCGTGGCCGCGCCCATCTCGTCGGCCAGAAGCGTCTGGGCGACGAAGTGCACGGGCAGCGCGAGCGTGAAGACCAGCGACGCGGTCGCCAGAACAAGCACGCGTGACCTCACGGACACCTCCTCGGCAGAACGCATCACTTGGGAGTTCAGACAACAGGAAGGGCCGGGGCGACCCCCGGCCCTTCCACGGTAGCGCAAGCAGCGCAAGCAGGAGCCGCTACTTGTTGTGACACACCTCGCACACTCCGCGGTTGTTGAGACGCAACAGTGCGGATGGCGTGCCTGGGAACTCGTTCTGCGTCAGGCCAAGACCCACGGGGTCGGCGGCCCAACCGGTCATCGTAGCCGAGGTTCCATGAGCACGGTGGCACGTCAGACACTCGATCCAGTCTGAATCCGTGTTCGTGACGCTACCGCCGACACCACCAGCCTCGTTGAGCGGGTGAGCAAGCGGAAGCACCTGGGCGGTGATGATCATCGATGCTTTGTCAGGACCGTTGTAGGTCGACAGCTCTACGTTGATCGGGTGCTTGTGGCGCAGCTTGAGGGGGCCACCGTCACCGGCGTTGTAGGTCCACGCCATGGCCGTGTACGTGTCGGTGGAGGATGGCTTCGTGAGCGTCTGCGTGACGCCACCCCATGCGGTGCCATCGTTGTTGATCATGTACGTGCTGTGGCAACCCACGCACCAGCCGCTCATACCCTTGGAGGGGCTATCCTGCTGGCCTGAGACCGGCATGTTGTCGCCCTTGGTGTACAGCCCCTTGGTGTAGTTGGGCTGGTAGCCCGGGTACTCGGTGTGGAGCTGGAAGCCCAGGTCCGGCCAGCCGGTCTCGTTGGAGGAGACCCAGCCGTCAGGAGTCGGAAACTGCGGATCGAGGGACGGTGTATACCCACCGACCGCATTGCCATTCACGACCGCCTTCAGGATGCGGTAGTTCGCGCTCCCGTGCGGGTCGTGACACGACACACAGTCCATCTTGATGGCGACCGACTCGCCGGTGCCGGCGCCGAGGATCTGGCCGTTCGCGCCGCTGGCGCCGAGTCCGCTGTAGCCGCCGCCGTACGCGCCCCAGGACGCACCCGTGTACATGTGGGTGGACGTTGTGGGGGTCACGTCGAGCGAGTCGAAGCCGCCGCCGTTAAGGATGCCGCCGGTCTGACCGTACAGGTTGCCCTCATAGAGGCCCTCCTGGACGTTCGTGTCGGCGCCCTGGCTGGTGGCATCGTGGCATGCATAGCAGAACTCGTACATCTCGGTCGCGGTCGACACGAGCAGTGCGCTGTGGTCGTTCAGGGCCTGGTCCTGCCAGGTGATGCTGCTCACTGAGGTGTGAGCCCTGTGACAACCGGCGCATGAATCGGTGTCCTGCACGTAGTTGCCGTGCGGACCGAAGTTGGCGAACGCGAGGGCGGGCACCAGAAGGACGGCGAGCATCGCAACTGCAAACAGGAGTGCAAGTCTCTTCGTCATCACTCGGTCACCTCACCTTCCGTTGCCAGATCTTCTTCGTTGGCAGAGCGCCTCGCACTCAGAGCCATGAGGCCTCCGACCAGTATCGTCGGGACGATCAAGGCATTGGCGAGCGGGCTTGAGAACAGGCCGCTTGCCGTCGGAGCGAGATGGTCCTCAACGAACGGGTCTGCCTTCGGCGGGCCGAGGAGGGTCTTCCTGCTCGCCCAGAACATACTACCGTTGCCGACCCAGCCCTGAGTACCGAACCCGTCGACGTTGGCGTAGTTGGCCTGGACGTACCCAAGGACGTTGTCCCTCGTATCCCAGATCATCGCCTTAGCCGGGCAGGTCATGACGCACATCGGCGTGTGGGCGAGGTCGGGGATGACGGTGACGTTGTCGCTGCCTGGGAAGACGAGCGTGCTTCTACCGCCGGAGTTGTAGTGGGCGGCCAACTGCGCATTCTGGAACGGCACCGCCGTGTTGGTGACACCGGCGCGATCGCTGCAGAGTGTGCACTTGAAGGCCTTTTCGGTCGCGTACGAGTCGCTACCTATGCCGACCTTCGGATAGCCGCCGCGCTGACAGTCGATCACGCACGGGTACCCTGAGGAGGTCTTGCAGCCACCGAGGATGACAGGGCGCGGATCGCACAGTGTGAAGTCGACATCGACAGCGCCGTTCGGCTTCTTGACGATGGCGTCCTTCGGGCAGCGTCTGGCGCAAGGCGGATCGGGACAGTGCCAGCAGCTGTAGCGGATGAACGGGCCCATGTCGACACGCTTCTGGCTCTTGATGGCCAGGCGTTGGTCGTAGGCGACCTTCATCACGCCGATGGTCTCTTGCTTCATCTTCCATTCGCGCTTGCAGGCTATGACGCAGCCGTTGCAGCGCATGCACTTATCGACCTCTTGGAGAATTGCCATGACAGTCATCGATCACACCTCCTTACGCCGGTTCGATTCGACAGAGACAGGCCTTCGATTCGGGTATCTGCGTGTTCGCATCGAACGCATCGATGCACAGGTCGTTCGCACGAGAGCCGTTGCCCATGCCGCGCTCACCCCAGTGCCACGGGATGGCGACGACACCCGGACCGACACGCTGGTTCGAGTTCAATCCGACGCCCACGCGGGCTCGGAAGCCCTTGCCGAAGTTGTCGAGCGCCGCCGGTGAGTTGTTGCCCGATGGCGGTGCCGGGTTGTTCCGGCTAGCCTGCTGGGTGGTGCTGTTACTGCGAGCCGTGACGACGTTGACCCAGTCTCCGTCGGCGATGCCGTACGTACGGGCATCGGCGGAGTTGATCTCGATCCACGGCTCGGGCTCTACCTCGTTGTTGAGACCGTTGTTGCGCGTGATAGGCCCACCCTGGAAATGCTCGACGCACCGAATGGTGGTGAGGACGAGCGGGTAGGTCGCCACCGTGCCGACCAAGGATGCGGGTGAGCCCGGGATTGACGTAGCGCCAACCGCACCAGCAGTCGGAATCAGGTTGTTGTAGGTTCCGGTGCTGTTCTTGCCCCAGGTCTCCCAGTCCGTCCGAGGCGTCTCATACGGCTCCGTGTGAGCCGGGAAGCGCCCGGGCAGTCCAGTCGAGTGGAACGCCGGGAGTGCGCCGGCAGAGTTCCTGGGGACGTCCGAGAGCTTCTGAACCGTCCGGTACCAGCGCGAATAGTTGAATGAAACGGCGCCGGTCGGCGGATTGCCAGTGCTCGTGAACAGACGGCCGCACGAATCCAGACCCATGAAGAAGTCGGCGGTGTCTCCCGGAGCCTCGGTGGTGTTGTTGTAGAGCACGCGGCGGTTGACCAGCCACGC
>CAYGYT010000057.1:0-9927 GCA_964354215.1 uncultured Eubacteriales bacterium
CCGACGCTTCATCCGGCGATCGTTGGCGCGCTCTGGCGCTTCGGCAAGGTGGAAGAGGCCGACATGGCAGCGTCGCTCATGCAGCTCGCGAACGACGGCGTGATCGCGATGCGGCCGGTGACCGAGCAGACCTCCGGGTTCCTCGGCATCTCAAAGACGGAGGAAACGTACGAGCTCACGCTCGCTCCTGAGAAGGCCGTGGCGGCGGGTGAGATCGACCGAGAGCTTCTGAAGATCCTGTTCGAGCAGATCGGGAGCAACGGGCGCGTCACGATCGAGGACATCAAGGCGTACGCGAAGGACGAATACAAGGAGTTCTACGAGACGATGAACGACTGGAAGACGCTCGTGACGGCGGCTGCCGAGTCGAAAAGCTACTTCGAGGGCACGGGGCGCGGGGGGCAGGTCGGCCTGATCGTGCTGGCCATGGCGGTGTTTGGCGTATCGGTGATGGGCGCGATCTACTCGCAGAGCGGCTGGCCAGTCGGCATCGGATTCGTGAGCGGGATCGCCATCTTCGTCATGAGCTTCCTGATGCCCCGCCGCAGCCCCGCCGCGAACGAGCTCTACCGCAAGTACGAGGGAGTGCGCGACTTCCTTCGTGACTTCAGCCGGCTTTCCGAAGCGCCGCCAACTCACGTCATCCTGTGGGAGCGCTTCCTCGTGCTCGCCGTCGTCTTCGGCATCGCCGAGCAGGTCATCGAGCAGCTGCGTGTTCGCATCCCCGAGGTCGTCCAGGATCCTCACTTCGCGACCACGTATTGGTGGGTCTACTCCGGTACCGGCTCGTACGGCGGCTCGCCGATAGGCGCACTCGAGGGCGGCTTCACCTCGGCAGCGCAGATCGCGTCGAGCCACATGTCGTCGTCCTCGGGTGGCGGAGGTGGGTTCTCTGGCGGAGGTGGAGGCGGAGGTGGAGGCGGAGGTGGCGGAGCGGGATAGCCGGCTCGCCGAATCGCCGGGTAACGCCAGCTCTGCGATGCAGGGTAGGCCCCCCGTCACGGTGCGCGCCCGTGCTCGTGACGCAGCTCACAATAATGCTTGGGTCCGGTGTTGAGCTGCCGATACTCACAGTAGGTCGGCTCGGAGTCGGCCGTGTTCGGCACGCGGGATGAGTCCGCCGGCAGCAGAGAGGTGGCTTGTGAGCTTCATCCGCTCGATGATCGCCGCATCGGTGTTCGCCGCCGTGGTCTTGTCACCGTCGGTTGCGTCTGCTGCCGAGGAGCAGCTATCCATCGTTCCTCGCTGGCTGCCGCTCGTCACCGGCGCTGTCGGCCTCGGCATCGCGGTCGCGCTGTTGCTCGAGGTGATCGCGTTCAGCAAGCTCGCGCACGGAGCGGCGATCTCCGGCAATATCAGCTACGTTGCGACCGGCGTCGTATGCTTGGCGGCTTCCGCGCTCGTGCAGTGGATCAGCAACTTCTTGCCGAGCATCACCGTGGGCCAAGCGGTGCTCGCGTCGAACCTACTCGTGGCCGCCTCGATGGCGCTGCTCATCCTGTACTTCGCGGGAGTGCGCCGGAAGATGAAGGACTACATGCGCGACATGAACCGCGATGGGGTGCCGATGACACCCGATGGTGGCGAGAACCGTGGCTAACGACCTCGCGATCGAGATCGAGGAACAGCTCCGGCCTGTTATCGGCACGGTGCTCGCGACCGTGTCGGTCGACGTCGAGACCAAGCGCATCGGCAAGGATCCCGATACCGTGGACCGCACGGACGTGCCGACCATCGCCGACAACCTCGTCACGGCGCTTCGACTCGTATTGGGTCAGGAGCTTGCCGAAGCCGCCGCCCGCAAGGTGCGCGCGCTCGCCTGAGCTTTCTGCATGCCCGCCCACGGGTCGCTGCCGCTGCCTTCGAATCGTGCGAGCCGTTCGAGCACCCTCTCGGTCGTGAACTGCTTGGGGTCGAGGCCCTCCCGCAGTTCCTCCCACTCCACCGGCACAGCGATGGGCGCACCCGGCCGAGCGCGCGTGGAGTACGGAGCCACAGCGGTCGCGCCCTGGCTGTTACGCACGTAGTCCACAAAGACCCGCCCGGAGCGCACCTTCTTCGCCATCTTGCCGGTGAGCGACGACGGGTCCTCGGCGACGAGGGCGTCCACGATGGACTTGGTCCACGCTCGAGCCTCGGCGAAGGTCAGCGAGGGCTCGACCGGTATGACGACGTGCAAGCCCTTGCCGCCCGTCGTCTTCACGAACGGCGTGAAGCCGAGCGCCGCGAGTCGGTCACGCACCACGAAGGCGGTGTCTATGACTCGCCGCCATCCAACACCCGGACCCGGGTCGAGGTCGAAGACGAGCCGGTCGGGCAGGTACGGCTTGTCCACACGCGAGCCCCACGTGTGTATCTCGAGTGCGCCCATCTGCGCGAGCGAGAGCAAGCCGGCCACCTCGTCAAGGTACAGGTACAGTGCCGGACCGCCCCGCTCCTCGACAACCATGGTCTTGAGCGCTTCAGGCGTCCCGACGTCGGGGTGCTTCTGGTAGAAGCAGCCCTCGCCGCGCCCGACTGGGCACCGCACGAGGGTGAGCGGGCGGTTGGCGATGTGCGGCAGCATGAACGGTGCGACCTGCTCGTAGTAGCGGACGAGTTCGAGCTTCGTGAGCGGGCTTCGGGCGAAGAGCGGCTTCTCCGGATTGGTCACTTTCACACCCGCCACGACGACGTCCTTGCCGAACGCGCCACGTTTGCCGCCGCGACGCGCGGGCCGCGTGCCGCCGCGCGCGGCGCTCGTTGCACCGGTGTCCGGCACGCCGTCCGTGGGCGCGACCTCGTAGGTGACCTCCGTCGGCAGCTTGTCCTCGCGAAGGCCTTTGAACGACGGCTGCCTGATCAGACCCTCACGGGTCCACTCGGCGAAGGCGACCTCGGCAACGAGCTCGGGCCGCACCCAGTGCGCCTGCCCCGTGAGCCGAGGCGGATCGGCGAAGGGGGGCTCTGCGATCTCAAGCCCATCGAGTCGTGGCCGCAGCTCCTGGAGCAGGCGGGCGCCAAACCCGGTGCCCACCCGCCCCGCGTAGCGCAGTGCGCCGTCGGATCCGTGCACACCCAGCAGCAGAGCTCCGAACCCCGTACGGCTACCGCCCGGGTCGGTGAACCCGCCGATGACGAACTCCTGGCGCTTGGTGCACTTCACCTTGAGCCAGTCGCTCGTGCGGCCGCCTACCCAAGGGCGGTCCGCGCGTTTCGACACCGAGCCTTCGAGAGCGAGCGTGCATGTCTGCCGGTGGAACTCGAGCCCCTTCGCCGCGACATGATCCGCGTAGCGCACCACTCCGTTGGCGGGTTGCGTGGCGAGCAGCGTCCGGAGGAGGTCCTTGCGCTCGACGAGCGGCGCCTGCCTGAGGTCGTGCCCCTCAAGGTAGAGCAGGTCGAAGACCACGTAGGCGAGACGCTCGGGATGGCTGGTCGCGATCGCATCTTGCAGCGTTCCGAAGTCGGTGATGCCCTCGGAGTCGAACGCGACCACCTCGCCGTCGAGCATCGCCGAGGACACCGGGAGCCGCTCCACCGCACGAGCGATCGGCGCGAACGTCTGTGTCCAGTCGAGGTTGCTGCGCGTGAGCAGCCGAGCGCGGCCATCCTCCACGATCGCTCGGATGCGGTAGCCGTCGTACTTCACCTCGTGGATCCAGCCCTCGCCGTCCGGCGCCTGGTCCACGAGCGTGGCAAGCTCGATTGGCGCGTCGGCCGGAAGCGGGTCCGAACCGCGGGGGAGCGAGGGAGCCCCCAGCGCCGGCGGCACCGGGGGTGCGGGAGCTGCGGCAAGCGCCTCACCGCCCGTCTTCGGCCGGTTCGAGTGATGCGTGGACCCGAACGGGCCGCTCTCCTCGGCCGCTACCTGCTCGAGCACCCGCCCGCTCGCCACGCTCTCCGGGCGCGCTGCCACCACGTCGAACTCCGAACTCGAGCGGACGTGCTCGTCTCGCTCCTTGATGAGCAGCCAGTTCTCGGCCCGCTCGTTCTCGCGTGGTCGAAGACGCACGAGCACCCATCCGCCCTCGAGCTTCTTGCCGTGCAGACGAACCTTGAGTTCGCCCTTCGCGAGGCTCACGGCCGGGTCGGGCGGTTCCATGCCTGAAAGAGCGATCGGCTCCCACCAGCCGCGGTCCCAGACGATCACCGTCCCCGCCCCGTACTCGCCGGCCGGGATGACGCCCTCGAACGATGCGTAGTCGAGCGGGTGGTCCTCGACGTGCACGGCGAGTCGTTTGTCGTGCGGGTCGAGCGATGGGCCTTTGGGCACCGCCCACGAGACGAGCACGCCGTCGAGTTCCAGCCGAAAGTCGTAGTGCAGCCGCGAGGCAGCGTGCTTCTGGATCACGAAGGAACGCCGTCCGGGCGCGGCGCTTCGCTCGCTGTCCTCGACGAGGCGGTCGGCGTCGACACGGTCAGAACCGCTCGGCGCCTCGTCTGCGGAGGCTCTCTTCGCGCCACGCCCGGACGGCTCCGGCGTCTTGCCGAAGTTGCGTTTGCGCTTGTACTCGTCGAGCGGCATGCAGGCCTCGCTTCGCCGGGCGGTTCCTGTGCGCGCCGCGCTACGCTTCGTGGGCCGCCTGGCTCTCGAGGCTTCTCTTGAGCAGTGACATGATGTCGACCACGTCCGCGCCCTCGGGCTCGACGGGTGGGGGCGGCGCTTCGATGGCGACGCCTCCCGCCTTACGCCCAATGAGCGCGAGCACGTCGTCGCGGTAGGTGTCGGCGTACGCTTCGTCGCCGGGCGTCCACTCGGTTTCCATGGTCGACACGAGCTGCCGAGCCATCGACAGCTCGGCGTCCGTCACACCGAGTGCCTCGAGGTCCTCGCCTGGGAGGTCGAGCTCCTCGGTGCCGCGTAGTTCGTAGGGATAGCGCACGATCTCGAGCAGTAGCGCGTCACCCTCGGGAACCAGGAGTGCCAGTCGCTGGCGGGTGCGTATCACGACCTTCGCGACGGCGACGCGCTCGGCGCGATGCAGCACCTCGCGCAGAAGCGCGTACGCCTTTCGCCCCGCCTTGGACGGTTCGAGGTAGTAGGGCTTGTCGTAGTACTCGACGGGAATGGCCTCTCGGCAGACGGCACCGAGGATGTCGATCGTCTGGGTGGCCTCGACGTTCGCCGCGCGGAAGTCCTCGTCAGTGAGTGTGACCCAGCGACCCTCTTCGTACTCGTAGCCCTTCACGATGTCGTCCCACGCCACCTCCTCGCCGGTGGCGGCGTTCACGCGCTGGTTGTGTATGGGCGACAAGTCCCGGCTGTCCAGCAGATGGAACGACAGCTCCTTCGTCTTCTCGGCCGAGAAGACGCTTACGGGGATGGTCACCAAGCCAAACGAGATCGAGCCTTTCCAGATAGAGCGGGCCATCGACAGGCCTCCTTCTCGCGGGGGTCCGTTTCGCCAAAGGCGAAGCGGAGGCTCCCGGCGCGATTACTTCAGTCCAAGCCAGACGCCGGCATAGAAGCCGACCGCGGCAACGACCGAGTTAAGGAAGGTGCCCCACACCATGTCGATTACTGAGACCTGCCACGCCCAACCTTGGATGGTCGCGAGGTTGGTCAGATCGTACGTCGCGTACGCGAGCAGGCCGAAGAGTGCCCCTCGCCAGACCGCCCCCATGATCGCGCCTTCCTTGAGTCCCGGCACGATCGCGAGCGCAATGAGGCCGACGACATAGAACAGGTAGAAGCCCGCCGCGACGGCCAGGTTGGGCTTCTCGGCGAGCAGGTCGCCGAGGTACGGCTTGTAGATCCGGCTCGTCGCCGTGGACAGCCACACGAAGTCAAGTGCGAAGAATGCGATCGTGGTGATGAGGTAGAGCAAGGCGAGCTTTGAGAACGGCACGATGATCTCCTCCGGCGTCGTCGAGGCGTCACAGGCGTATTCGGGGACTCGTTCGGGAGCGCACCGAGCGCGTCTCCGAGTTGCGTCCTGAGCAGATTCTTCCCCATCGGGCGCGCTGCAAGCGCTGAGATGGCGCCCGAGGCGCTGAGATGGCCCCGCGGGCGCCGAGGTCGCACCCTGGGCGCCGAGTTCGCACCCTGGGCGCCGTGTCGCCACCTTCACCGCAGTGGGGGCGGACGGCTGGCGGACACACCTCGGCGCCACTCGGCCAGGCTTTCGGGGTCGACCCCGAGGCGGTAGCCGGCGATCACCGCGAGATTGACCGCGGTGGGCCGAAGCAGTCCATGCTCTCTCCAGCCCCGCGGCGATGTTCGAGCAGATGCCGGTGCATGCCCGATCCGGCCGAGCCGCTTGAGCCTCTGCACGAACTCCCAGTCCTCCATCACCGGCAGGTCAGGAAACCCGCCGAGCGCCTCGAACGTCTCGCGCATGAGGAACAGGCCCTGGTCGCCGTAGGGGACGCCCGTTGCGCGCGACCGCATGCGACCAACGCCGTCGGCGAGTCGTTCGCGCCACCCGCGCGCTTCATCGATGGCGAAGTCGAACGCTCCGGCCACGACGCCGGGCCGCGCCAGCGTCGCGCAGACGTGTTCGCCGAAGGCCGGTGGGAGCACGGTGTCGGCGTGCAGGAACACAAGCGCGTCGCCCGTCGCCTGGGCGGCGCCGTAGTTCATCTGCGACGCCCGGCCAGGATGCGTGCACGTGACGACGCGCGCGCTCGATGCCTGGGCGACCTCGCGTGTCGCGTCCTCGCTTCGGCCGTCTACGACGATCACCTCGTGGGCCCCGCCCTCGAGCGCGCTCGAGATCGCCCGCGCCACGGCGGGTGCCTCGTTCAATGTGGGGATGACCACGGAGACGCTCGGGTGGTGCCGCACGCGCTCCTCATCGGCGAGCACGCGCTCGAAGACCGGGAGGTCCTCGGGTCGATCCACGTCGCGCAGGGTAGCGAGCAGCGTGTACGAGAGTCCGGCTCTGTCGAGACGCGCGAGCGTGCACTCCAGAACTTGATCCGTACCCCATGGCAGCGCCGCGCCGAACAGCGCGTCGAGCGCACAGTCGCGTGCTCCGCTTCGTGCTGCCACGAGGTAGTAGCCGCCGTCCTCGGTCGGGCCGAGCACGACATCGCACTCGTCGAGACGCGACAAGGCGTCGCGCAGATGCGTTGCGTCGAGTCCCGGGCAGTCGGAGCCGATCGCCGCCACACGCTCGGCACCCTCAGCGAACGCGACATCGAACGCCGCTCGAAGCCGATCGCCGAGATCCCCGCCCCACTGCGTGCGAAGGCTGAGGTCCCGACCGAGCCAGCGTCGCACGTCGCGCGCGGACCCGCCCTCGTACCAGACGTCGATGCGCGCCTCCCGGGTCGCCGCCAGAGGACGGGCCCGCTGCACGCAGTGGGCGGCCAGCGCGCGGTGGAGTTCGGCGGCCCCATCCTCTCCCAGCGCCGATGCGAGTCGCGTCTTGACGGCGCCGGGCTCTGGGTAGCGAGTGAGGATGGCGATGCGTGCTGTCGTGCGACCCGACCGGGTCACAGCAGGGTGCCAGCTCAAGATGAACCTGCATCGGCGGTGCACGCGAGACAGTGGTCGCCGTAGTTGATGCGACGTCGCGCCAGGACTTCTACAGCCGCGCCCAAGCTGTCGAACCGATCCAGGTCAGCGAGACTGAGCGGAACGAACGGAGCGGTCGCGTCTCCGGTGCCGTCGATCGGCGCGGCGGCGTCCGCCGCGAGCCCAAGACCGGCGCTCAGGTTGAAGTCGCAGTCGGAGAAGCTGCCATCCCACGCGACTTCGAGCGTGCTGCGGCACGCGAGCCGAGGCAGCGTCGACGGGTTGAAGCGTCTTTCAAGACCGGAGACGAAGTCCTCCAGTTCGTTCCGCTCGATCAGCTGCTCTGCATACCGTCCGAGCGGCATGTTCGCGATCACGACCACGTCCCTGAACACCACGCCGAGGCGCAGGATCAGTTCGGATCGCATTCGTTCGCCGACGGCTGCAGGGGAGCAGTCCGTCGAATCCGAGATCGGGTTCACCGCCACGTCGAGCACCAGATCCGAAGAGAGCGCGTAGCCTCGGTGGTTCAGTCGCCGCATGGCCTCGATGGCGGCGTCGAATGCAGAGGCATCGCGCTGCAGCGCGTATGCGTCGGGCGAGGCGGCTGGGAGCGAGGCGAGCAGCCGAACGCGGTTCTCGGCGAAGAACGCGGGTAGGTCCTCGCACTCGGGTTCGAGCAGGACAGCGAGGTTGGTCCGGACCTGGACCTCGACGTCGGCTTCGCGCAGCCGGCGCACGACGTCGCGCAGGCGGGGGTGCAGCTCGGGTGCGCCCCCGGTGATGTCGACGAGTGCAGGGTGCAGGCCTTCCGCGAAGGCGAGGAACCTGTCGAGCGTCGCGTCGGTGATCTGCTCGGTGCGTTCGGGCGAGCAGCGGTGGTGGCAGTGCCTGCACGACATCGTGCAGCGCAAGCCGAGGTTCACCTGCAAGACCTCGACACATCGCGCACGCGATGCGAGGGGGTCTGCGCTCAAGATGAGTTTCTCCACTGGTGTCATGGGAACATTCTAGTGTGGGTCGCGCGCGAAGCGTTGCTGCGGAAGCAAGTCAGTGACTGCTGCTCACGGGCTAACGAGTGTGTTCGTTCGCACGATTCGCGCTGGTTTACGAACCGCCCGAGTCCCCATTGGGTACTAGCCAGGTGATAGGGAGAGTGCGATGGCTGCCGACGCGGATGTCTCCGGTACTACCACGGGAATCTCGACCGGCGATGCAGCCGCTGAGCTTGAGCGGGTGAGGGCCGAGAACGAGTGGGTGAGAGCCGAGAACGAGCGGCTGAAGGCGGAAGTCGAGCGCAAGGCAACCAAGCGGGCCACGGGATGGCGCTGGGCAGGGGCGGTCGTCCTACTGCTTATCGGCTTGGTGCTCTTCGCGCTAGCTGTCCCCACGATCTGGATCAATCGCACGATCATGGATACCGACCAGTGGGTCGCGACCGTCGGCCCTCTCGCCGAGGACCCCGCCATCCAGAACGCCATCGCGGACAAGGTGAGTGCCGCGCTGTTCGCCAAGGTGGACGTTGAAGCGCAGATACGCACTGCGCTGGGCAGCGTGCTACCCACGGCGCTCGCGCCGATCGCCGCGCCGATCGCCGCTCCCCTAGCGGGGCAGATCGAGACGTACGCCGACAAGCTGATTCGTGACGTTGTCCAGTCGGACCAGTTCTCCACCGTGTGGACAGCGACCATGCGCACGACGCAGCAGGCCTTCGTCGCGGCGATCGAGGGCGGCAAGCCTGGCGGAGCACTAAGCACCACGAACGGCGTGATCACTCTCTATACGGAGCCGTTCGTAACGGCGGCCCAGGAGCGTCTCGCGTCCACTCGCATCGCCGGTCTCACGAAGTTCATCCCGTGGAACAAGTTCCCCGCGTCGTTCGTGCTCTATGAGTCCCCCGGTCTTGCGAGGGCTCAGACGGTGTTCGGCTTCTTCAATTCGCTCGTCTGGGTGCTGCCCGTCTTTGCTCTGCTCTTCCTCGGCCTCGCCCTCTGGGCGGCGCCGAACACGAGGCGGGCGTGGCTCTGGATCGGCATCGGAGTCATCATCGTCACCTGGCTGCCGTTCGAGGCGCTCGTCTTCGGCAGGACGGTATTCATCAACGCGGCCTACAACACCGCGCAGATCCCGACCGACGCGGCACAGGCCTTCTGGGACATCTTCTTCAAGCTCCTCGTGACGATGCAGACTACCGCCATCACCATCGGCATCGTCGTCGCAGCGATCGCCTTCTTTGCGGGGCCCTCCAAACTCGCACTCTGGCTCCGACACGCGATCGCCCGGGGCATGGCTCTGGCTCGCGGTAGCGCGGATTTCGGCAAGTTCGGCGAATTCGTCGCCGCGAACAAGGCCGCCTTGCGTATCGGCGCTGTCGGCGTCGGCGTGATCGTCGACATTCTCTCGGCCCCGCTCACACCAGGATTCGTCATCTGGACAGCGGTCTTCGTTGGGCTTGCGGTTCTCATCATCGAGTTCTTTGGGCA
>CAYGYT010000058.1:0-9808 GCA_964354215.1 uncultured Eubacteriales bacterium
GGCCCTGCTTGCCCTTGAGCATGTCGGACAGCGACTTGAGGGGGCGGTTGCCCGGGCCGGTGACCGGCCGACCACGACGGCCGTTGTCGAACAGCGCGTCGACGGCCTCCTGCAGCATGCGCTTCTCGTTGTTCACGATGATCTCGGGTGCACCGAGGTCGAGAAGCCTCTTCAGGCGGTTGTTGCGGTTGATGACGCGACGGTAGAGGTCGTTCAGGTCGCTCGTGGCGAAGCGGCCGCCGTCGAGCTGGACCATCGGCCGCAGGTCCGGCGGAATGACCGGGATCGCGTCGAGGATCATCCACTCGGGGCGGTTGCTCGAGGACTTGAACGCTGCGACGACCTTGAGGCGCTTGATCGCCTTCTGGCGCTTCTGGCCCTTGCCGTCCTTGATCGTGGCGCGCAGCTCGAGCGCGAGCTCGTCGAGATCGACCTGCTGGAGCAGGTCTTTCACGGCCTCCGCGCCCATGCCACCGCGGAAGTAGTTGCCGTAGTGCAGCTTCATCTCGCGGTAGAGTGTCTCGTCGTTCACGAGGCCCTTCACCGAGAGCTTCATGAAGGTGTCGAAGGCGAGCTGGCGCATGTCACGCCGGTCGGAGTAGTCCTCCTCGACGTCCTTCACGTCGCGCTCGGAGTCCTTCGTGAGCTTCTTCACGCGGTCCTCCGGCGAGGTGTCGTCCTCGGGGACGTCGCCCTCGTCGGGCTCGACCTCGCCGCGAGCGATCGCGATGAGGCGGTCGCGCTCCGCGCCGATCTCCTCGATCTCCGCGGTCTTCTCGGCCTCGAGGCTTTCGAGGTCCGCCGAGAGCTCGTCCTTGAGCATCGCCGCATCGGCCTCGCGGTCTTCTTCGTTCACCGATGTGATGATCGATGACGCGAAGTAGAGGACCTTCTCGAGGTCCTTCGGCGCGATGTCTAGGAGGTAGCCGAGTCGGCTCGGCACGCCTTTGAAGTACCAGATGTGGCTTACGGGAGCGGCAAGCTCGATGTGTCCCATGCGGTCGCGGCGGACCTTCGCACGCGTTACCTCGACGCCGCACCGCTCGCAGACGATGCCCTTGAAGCGGACACGCTTGTACTTGCCGCAGTAGCACTCCCAGTCCTTCGTCGGACCGAAGATCTTCTCGCAGAAGAGCCCGTCCTTCTCCGGCTTGAGCGTGCGGTAGTTGATGGTTTCGGGCTTCTTGACCTCACCGCGCGACCACTGGCGGATCTGCTCGGATGAGGCAAGGCCGATGCGGAGCCTATCGAAATTGTTCACGTCGACGTCGAGCACCGTTTACGCCTCCTCGTCCGTCGAAGGGGCCACTTCCGCGTCCCCGGCGAATTCCTCGCCGAGGTCGAGCGCCGAGATGTCGCTCTCGAGGAGCTCCTCGAGAGCATCGGCGCTCTGGATGAGCTCGACCTCTTCCTCGCTTCCGAGCTCGAGTCCGAGTTCTTCGGCGGTCCTGAAGATGTCCTCGTCCTCCTCCTTGAGCTCGATCTGATCGCCTGACTCGCTGATGATCTCGACGTCGAGGCACAGCGACTGCATTTCCTTCACGAGGACCTTGAAGGACTCGGGGATGCCAGGCTCGGGGATGTTCTCGCCCTTGACGATGGCTTCGTACGCCTTGACGCGGCCGAGGACGTCGTCGGACTTGATGGTGAGGATCTCCTGGAGGACGTAGGCGGCGCCGTACGAGTAGAGCGCCCAGACCTCCATCTCGCCGAAGCGCTGACCGCCGAACTGCGCCTTGCCACCGAGCGGCTGCTGGGTGATGAGCGAGTACGGACCGGTCGAGCGGGCGTGGATCTTGTCGTCGACAAGATGCAGCAGCTTGAGAATGTAGATACTCCCGACCGTGATCTCCTCGCGGAACGGCTCGCCCGTGCGCCCATCGTAGAGGCGCGTCTTGCCGGTGCGGCTGATCTTCGGAACGAACTCACCGATGGCCTTCTTGCCGTAGCGCTCGGCGTAGCGAAGCTCGATGTTGCGGGTCGCGGCCTCGAGCTTCTCAGAGATCTCCTCCTCGCGCGCGCCGTCAAACACCGGCGTCGCAACGTGAATCGGGCCGTCGACGTGCGCCTTGGCCTTCTTGTCGTCGCTCCATCCGGTGAGCGCGGCCCATCCGAGGTGCGTCTCGAGGAGCTGCCCAATGTTCATTCGGCTCGGCACGCCGAGCGGATTGAGGATGATGTCGACCGCGGTGCCGTCGGCAAGGAAGGGCATGTCCTCGATTGGGAGGATCTTGGAGATGACGCCTTTGTTGCCGTGACGACCCGCGAGCTTGTCGCCTTCGTTGATCTTGCGCTTCTGGGCGACGTAAACGCGCACGAGCTCGTTCACGCCGGGCGAGAGGTCGTCGCCTGCATCCCGACTGAAGGTGCGCACCGAGATGACGCGACCGGTCTCGCCGTGCGGGACCTTGAGCGAGGTATCGCGCACCTCGCGCGCCTTCTCGCCGAAGATGGCACGAAGCAGGCGCTCCTCGGCGGTGAGCTCAGTCTCGCCCTTGGGCGTGACCTTGCCCACGAGCACGTCGCCGGGAAAGACCTCTGCTCCAATGCGAATGACGCCTTCCTCGTCGAGGTTCGCGAGCACGTCTTCGCCCACGTTCGGGATCTCGCGGGTGATCTCCTCGGGGCCGAGCTTGGTATCCCGAGCCTCGACCTCGTACTCCTCGATGTGGATGGAGGTGAGGAGGTCCTCCTTCACGACCCGCTCGGAGATGATGATCGCGTCCTCGTAGTTGTAGCCCTCCCACGGCATGAACGCGACGAGCAGATTCTGGCCGAGCGCGAGCTCACCTTGCTCCGTCGACGGGCCGTCTGCGAGGACGTCGCCTGCTTTGACCTTGTTGCCCTCGGAGACGACCGGGCGGTGGTTGATGCACGTGCCCTGGTTGGAGCGCATGAACTTGGGCATCGTGTACTCGTCGATCGAGCCGTCCCTGGCGCGGACGATGATCCTGTGCGCGTCGACGTACTCGACCACTCCGCCGCGCCGCGCGAGCATGATCTCGCCGGTGTCGATGGCCGCGCGGTGCTCCATGCCGGTGCCAACAAGCGGGGCGGCGGCGCGAGTAAGCGGCACGGCCTGGCGCTGCATGTTGGAGCCCATGAGAGCCCTGTTCGCGTCGTCATGCTCGAGGAACGGGATGAGCGCGGTTGCCACCGAAACCATTTGGCGCGGCGAGACATCCATGTACTGGACGTCGGCCGGCACCCGCTCCTCGGGCTCGCCGCCCTTGAGGCGGCAGAGCACGCGCGCCGACTTGACCCACTTGCCCTTCTCGTTCATGCGCGCGTAGTCCCGCGTGTCCGGGTTGAACGTCTCGTTCGCCTGGGCGATGACGAAGCGCTCCTCGGCGTCGGCCGTCAGGTACTCGATATTGTCGGTCACCTTGCCCTTGACGACCTTGCGGTACGGCGTCTCGATGAAGCCGTAGGGGTTGATGCGCGCAAAAGTCGCGAGCGAGCCGATGAGTCCGATGTTCGGACCTTCTGGGGTCTCGATCGGGCACATGCGGCCGTAGTGGCTCGGGTGCACGTCGCGGACCTCGAAGCCCGCGCGCTCGCGTGACAGACCGCCCGGGCCGAGTGCCGAGAGACGGCGCTTGTGCGTGAGTCCGGCGACCGGGTTCGTCTGGTCCATGAACTGTGAGAGCTGGCTCGAGCCGAAGAACTCCTTGATGGACGCGACGATCGGCCGGATGTTGATGAGCGACTGCGGGGTGATCTCGTCGACGTCCTGAGTGGTCATGCGCTCGCGCACGACGCGCTCCATGCGCGCGAGCCCGATCCGGAACTGGTTCTGGATGAGCTCTCCCACCGAGCGGATGCGGCGGTTGCCGAAGTGGTCGATGTCGTCGACGTCGTAGCCGTCGGCATCCTCCCACAGCTTCGCGAGATAGTAGATGGCGGCTTTGATGTCCTCTGGTGTGAGCGTTGACTGCTCGTCGGGCAACGAGAGGTTGAGCTTCTTGTTCACCTTGTAGCGGCCGACCTTCGCAAGATCGTAGCGCTGCGGGTTGAAGAATAGTCCGTCGAGAAGCGCGCGCGCCGACTCGACGGTGGGCGGCTCACCCGGACGCAAGCGCTTGTAGATCTCGATGAGTGCTTCTTCTCGCGTCTCGGTGAAGTCGCGCTCGAGCGTGCGCTTGATCGCCTCGGAGTCCCCGAACATCTCGAGGATCTCCTCCTTGGTCTCGGCGATGCCGAGCGCCTTGAGAAGCACCGTGGCCGGCTGTTTACGCTTGCGGTCGACGCGTACCGACACGATGTCGCGCCGATCGGTCTCGAGCTCGAGCCACGCGCCGCGCGCGGGAATGACCTTGCCGGTGTAGATGGCCTTGTCGGTCGTCTTGTCGAGCTCCCTCGAGAAGTAGACGCCCGGCGAGCGGACGAGCTGGGAGACGACGACGCGCTCGGTGCCATTGATAACGAAGGTGCCGCGGTCGGTCATGAGCGGGAAATCGCCCATGAACACGTCCTGCTCCTTCATCTCGCCGGTCTCGCGATTGACGAACCGCACGACGACGAAGAGCGGCGCCTGGTACGACATGTCCTTCTCTTTGCACTCATCGACCGAGTACTTCGGGTCCCCGAAGGAATGCTCGCCAAACTCCACCGCAAGGTTTCCGGTGAAGTCTTCGATGGGCGAGATGTCTTGGAATGTCTCCTGCAGTCCCTCTTCGAGGAACCACTGGAAACTGTCGCGCTGGATTGCGATGAGGTTCGGGACTTCGAGGATTTCCGGGATCTTAGCGAAGGTGCGGCGCTGGCGAAGGCCGGCGCTTACAACGGGGGAAGTTTCTCCGCGGGGCACCAGGCGATTCCTCCTTAGGATCTGATGCGGCGAGCTAGAGTCGCAAATGCTCAGGATAGCCGAGGCATCACCCCCGGTCAACTCTTGATTTCCGTCCGATTGCGCGAAAGGCCGGAGCCGCTCTTTCAGGCTCCGGCCGTTCGCTGACGGGCCGATGGGCGTGCGTTGCTCGCCCTATCGAACCGCGCGCTTCTCGGTATTGCTACTTGACCTCGACCGCAGCGCCGGCTTCCTCGAGCTTGGACTTGGCCTCCTCGGCCTTCTCCTTGTTGACGCCCTCGACCACGGCCTTGGGAGCACCGTCGACGAGGTCCTTGGCCTCCTTGAGTCCGAGGCTCGTGAGCTCCCGAACGACCTTGATGACCTGAATCTTCTTCTCGCCGGCGCCAGTGAGGACAACGTCGAAGGTGTCCTTCTCCTCGGCGGCGGCAGCCTCGCCGCCAGCCGGAGCGGCAGCCGCTACGGCAACGGGGGCCGCGGCGGAGACGCCGAAGACCTCTTCCATCTCCTTGACGAGCTCAGAGAGCTCGAGCGCCGGAGCATTCTTGACCCACTCGAGCACTTCCTCACGCGTGATGTTCGCCATCGTTTGGTTCTCCTTCTCGTATCTCGTGGTGCTGCCACCTCATCCGGGCAGCGTCAGTCTCGTACGACTAAGCGGCGCTTACGCCGCGGCCTTCTGATCGGCGACCGCCTGCACCGTTCGCGCGAATGCGCTGACGGGTGCGTTCGCCATGCCCATGAACCCGCGTATCGGGCTGAGCATCATGCCCATGAGTTTCGCAACGAGCTCTTCGCGGCTCGGGAGTACTGCGATAGCCTTGATGGCTCCCGCATCGACGACCTGGCTCTCTACCAGCCCGCCCTTGATCTCGAGCGCCTGATGCCCCTTTGCGAAATCGTGAAGTGCCTTGGCGGGAGCGACGGGGTCATCGACCAGAAACACGAGCGCTGTCGGGCCCGTGAGGTAGTCATCGAGTGACGGCATCGCCAATTCGCGAAGCGCGATCTGCGTGAGACGGTTCTTGTAGATCTTGAGATCGGCACCGCTTTCGCGGACCTTGGTACGGAGTTCCTGCATCTCCTTGACCGTGAGTCCACGATAGTCGGCCATGATGAGCCCGCCGGACGCGGTAAGCCGGTCCTTGATCTCATCGACGGTCGTCTCTTTCTGAACTGTAGGCATGTCTTCCCTCCCTTCGCGTGTGCGGCCCGATCCGGCAGCGGTGGCTGCCCGGTCGAACGAGCCGCGAGTGGTCGGAGGTCCCTGGCACAAACACGGCCCCCGCCGTGTAACAGCGGAGGCCGCGAGCAAATGCTCTCTCATGCGACGCATCTGCGTCGCGCGGCCACCTCGGCTGGCGGGAGTCACCCTCCCCTTAAGCCCGCGATGCGCGGGCGCCGGCTGTCTTCGGCAGCGGTGGTGCACACGATGTGGAATGTCAACGAGGTAGCAGTATGCACGCCGGCCCCACAAGGTGCAAGTCCGACGACAGCCTGAGTGAAGCTGTGGTTACGCGCTCTCCTCGAGCAGGCCGCGCGTCCTGAGCGTGTCGACTTTGATGCCCGGCCCCATCGTCGTCGTGATGGTGATGGACTTCAGGTAGCGGCCCTTCGCGGAAGCGGGCTTCGCACGCAAGATCTCGTCGAGCACGGCACCGTAGTTCTCGACGATCTGCGTATCTTCGAACGACGCTTTGCCGATGCCCACGTGGGCGATGCCGAACTTGTCGGCGCGATACTCCACACGCCCGGCTTTGAGTTCTCCGACGACGCGCGCGACATCCTGAGTCACGGTGCCGAGCTTGGGGTTCGGCATGAGGCCACGCGTGCCGAGGATCTTGCCGAGGCGACCGACTTTGGACATCTGGTCAGGCGTCGCAATGGTCGCATCGAAGTCGAGGAACCCACCCTGGATGCGCTCGACGAGATCGTCGCTGCCGACAATGTCGGCCCCGGCGGCCTCAGCCTCGCGCGCCTTGTCGCCTTCGGCGAACACGGCCACGCGCACGGTCTTGCCCGTGCCGTGCGGCAAGGAGACCGAGCCGCGGACCTGCTGGTCCGCCTGACGGGTATCGATCCCGAGTCGGAAGTGGACCTCGACGGTCTCGTCGAAGTTGGCCGTGGCGGTCTCCTTCGCAAGGCGCGCCGCTTCGAGCGGCGAGTACAGCGTGGACCGATCGACCTTCGCGCGTGAGTCGCGCATCTTCTTGCCCGTTCTCATCTCTTCCTCCTGTGGTCTTGGCGGGCGTTTCGCGCCCTCCCACTCTGCGACGCGTATCGTCGCAGCGCATGCACGGCGCTCTCACAAGAGCGCCGAGGGTGCCTTCCTAGTCCTCGACGGTGATACCCATCGAGCGAGCCGTACCGGCGATGATCTTCATCGCGGCGTCCACGTCGTTCGCGTTGAGGTCGGGCATCTTCGTCTCGGCGATCTGACGCACCTGCGCACTCGTGACCGAAGCCACCTTCGTGCGGTTGGGCGCCCCCGAGCCGGACTCGATGCCCGCGGCCTGCTTCAGAAGGACCGCCGCCGGCGGCGTCTTGAGGATGAAGTCGTACGTGCGATCCTCGTAGACCGTAATCTCGACCGGGATGATCGTGCCCATCTTGTCCTGCGTCGCGGCGTTGAACGCCTGGCAGAACTGCATGATGTTGACCTGATGCTGACCGAGCGCCGGGCCAACCGGGGGTGCCGGGTTGGCCTGGCCGCCGGGAATCTGGAGCTTGATGTAGCCCGCGATCTTCTTGGCCATGGCTGTTCGTACCGCTTTCTCACATGTCGCTTGAAGGCGACCCGTTTCTCTCTCTCAGTACCGCCGCGAGAAGCCCCGCGGGCGCATCAGACTCGCGGGCACGACAGCTTCCTCGCACAGCTAGAGCTTGGCCACCTGGTCGAAGCCGAGCTCGACGGGCGTTTCGCGGCCGAAGATCGAGACCATGACCTTCACCTTGGCCTGATCGAGGTTGACCTCCGAGATCGTCCCGTCGAAGTCGAGGAATGGTCCGGAGGTGACTTTGACCGGCATGCCCTCGACGAAGTCGGTAGAGGTTTTCGCGCGAGTACCCGGTTCCGTTCGTTTCACGATCCGGTTGAATTCCTCGCGGTTCAGCGGAACCGGCTTGCCCTGCGAGCCCACAAAACCGGTCACGCCCGGCGTATTGCGCACGACATACCACGAGTCGTCGTCAAGCTCCATCTGGACAAGGATGTAGCCGGGGAAGACCTTCTTCTCGCTCGTCACCCGCTTGCCGCCGGCCTTGAGGTCGGTGACGGTCTCTTTCGGGATGAGCACCTCGAAGATCTTGTGGCCCATGCTCATGGACTCGATACGATGCTCGAGATTGGTCTTGACCTTGTTCTCGTAGCCTGAGTACGTGTGGATCACGTACCACTTCTTCGCCACGCGCTAGCCCCCGATCTTCGCGATCGAGCTGACGAGGAACAGAACTACCTGGTCGACAGCGAAGGTGAACACCGTGAAGAAGATGAGCGTAATGATGACGACGACGCTCGAGTTCACTACTTCCGGTCGGGTCGGCCAGACAACGCGCTTGAGCTCAGCACGCACGTCGCCGAAGTACTTCGAGAGCCGCTGGAACACATTCGGCTTGCTCGCGGTGATCGCCTTCGCCATGTCCGTTCCGTCCGTCTCGTGCAGTCGTCAGCCGACTGCGTATTCGAACGCCGCAACTCGAACTGCGGCGAGTAGATGCTGGCAGGCCAGGAGGGGCTCGAACCCCCAACATCCGGTTTTGGAGACCGGCGCTCTACCAATTGGAGCTACTGGCCTGCGTGCCATCTCGTCAACGCCCGTGTGGTGCAAGCCCGACTAGCGGGTCTCCTTGTGGACCGTGTGCGTGCGGCACCATTTGCAGTACTTCTTGTATTCGATTCGCTCGGGATTACTCTGCTTGTTCTTCTTGGTCGTGTAGTTGCGGCGCTTGCACTCGGTGCAGGCCAGCGTGACGAGCGTTCTCATCCGTCCTCCATAGAGCCGTCCCAGGTATCAGGCCCGGGCGCGGTAGGGTACTCTAGCACCCCGATTTTCACACTGTCAAACCAGCTCACGACCGTCGTGAGCGTCGAAGCGGGGTCCGGCGTCGTGCAGTTCCGGACCCCGCGTCGGATGTCTTCTTTGAGTATGCAGCTACTTCAGGATCTTCGTCACTCGGCCGGAACCAACCGTGCGGCCGCCCTCACGGATGGCGAAACGCAGACCGTCTTCCATCGCGATCGGGTTGATGAGCTCGCCGCGGATCTCGACGTTGTCGCCCGGCATGACCATCTCAGTGCCCTCCGGCAGGTGCGCGACACCGGTGACGTCGGTGGTACGGAAGTAGAACTGCGGGCGATAGCCATCGAAGAACGGCGTGTGCCGACCACCCTCGTCCTTGGTCAGGATGTAGACCTGGCCCATGAAGTCGGTGTGCGGCGTGATTGAGCCCGGCTTGCACAGAACCTGGCCGCGCTCGATCTCGGTGCGGGCGATGCCACGGAGCAGCACGCCGATGTTGTCGCCGGCCTGCGCGTCGTCGAGGAGCTTGCGGAACATCTCGACACCCGTGACAACGGTCTTCTTGGTCTCGTGGATGCCCACGATCTCGACTTCATCGCTGACGTGGACAACGCCACGCTCGACACGCCCGGTGGCAACGGTACCACGACCGGTGATGGTGAAGACGTCCTCGATAGCCATGAGGAAGGGCTTGTCGATGTCGCGCACGGGATCGGGAATGAAGGTGTCGATGGCGTCCAGCAGCTCGTCGACCGAGACCATGGCTTCCTCGTCACCCTCGAGCGCCTTGAGTGCGGAGCCCTTGATGATCGGGGTGTCGTCGCCCGGAAACTCGTACTCGGTGAGAAGCTCGCGGACTTCCAGCTCCACGAGCTCGAGGAGCTCGGGGTCGTCGACCATGTCCACCTTGTTCAGGTAGACGATGATGTAGGGAACGCCGACCTGGCGGGCGAGCAGGATGTGCTCGCGCGTCTGGGGC
>CAYGYT010000059.1:0-8858 GCA_964354215.1 uncultured Eubacteriales bacterium
CCGGGGCGGGGGCTTCGATGTCCGGTAAGTACCGCGTCCCCGTCTGGTCCGACATACTCACCCCCGCGCGGGGTGAGCTATCTCTACCTATATGCGCTAATGTGTATTAGCGGAAGCTGGCTAACGGCCCCGCCCCGAACGAGATAGCCCCCAACGCTCACTTTGGAAGATCCTTAGATGCCTTGCGCGCCTTCGCCCGACGGGCCAGTCGCGCCTTCCGCCTACCGGCCGCCATCAACGCGCCCTGCCGCTTCCGCTCCTCGTCGGTGGCGTTCATCCACCGACGCCTTGCCATCGCTGCTGCTGCCGCGTTCTTCTGTTCCCCGCTTGACATCGCTCGACCCGGAATATAGTATGCGCATATGGGTCTGTCAAGAGGAAATCGAAGAAAAGTACAAGGCTGGAGGTAGGCCATGATGAGAAAGATCCTGCTGATCGTCGCCGCCGCGCTCGCCCTGATCGCCCTGACCAGCAAGCCGGCCGAGGTCCGGGCCGGGAGTCCCTGCACCGTGCCGGCAAGCTGGGGCCGGCTGGCCGGCACGGCCACCCTCGCCTTTGGAGTCACCGGCTACGTCTTCGAGGCGGCCGACGGCTCCGTGAGGATGATCCCCGGGAACTGTAGCGCCCCGCCCAAGACCGTCGACTTCATCCAGCGCAGCGCGGACTAACTGGCCCCGTGTGGTAAAATCGACACAGGAGAGAGCGCCGGCCCCGTCCGATACCTCACGTGCCAGCGCGGGGGATTTGGGACCGGCGCTCGTTACGCTAGCGGCGCGGCGATGGCGTCCTCAGCGAGAATCAGGTCGTTCCTGTAGCGGGTCGAGATGAACCGCGTCTCACTCCACTTGTCCGACAGCCGCCCGTAGTACACGGCCCCCTCCGTCGCGACCGGAATGACCACCATCGGCCACGCCCCGCCCCGGCCACGAAGCACCATCTCCTGCCGCGTCTCGATCGCTCCCGTCGTCGCGAGCTGGTCGAACTGCATCTGCACGATCCTACGGGGATTCGTCGCGAGCGGGTAGACGTAGCTCTCGCCCCACGGCGACGCGTTCCGAATCTGCGGCTCCTCGTGCCGGACCTCGAGGCCCACGTTCGCCGCGTCCACCGCCGTCTCCAGCCAGCACGGCACGACCTCGCCGAGCCAGCCGGTGGCCTGGTTCGTCCCGGTGAGCAGGATGCGCCCGTACCGGCTCGTGATCCCGGCCGTGAGGTACATGAAGAAGCCCGGCCGCAGGATCGCGCCCGTGACTTCGAGGACGTTGTTCGCCCCGAAGTTGTCGGTCGAGCTCCGAAGCTCGCACGTGAGGCCCACGTCGAGGTTGTGGCCGAACGCGACGAGCCCGTTCCACCGCGGCCAGTCGCTCATGGTCTGGGCGCCCGACTGCGTGATCTTGAGCGACACCGTGGGTTGCTGGCACACCGTGTAGCTCTCGACCTGGTAGTTGAGCGACGCGGCGGCGGTCAGGCAGTTTGTGGTCCCCACCTGCCACGTGCCGTCGCTCTTCAGATACTTCCCCGTCGAGAGGTTCTGGACCTGAACGTTCGTGGTGCCGCCAGACGTGACACGGCGCCGCTCCCCCGCTCTCGCCGTGAAGGTGTACGGTGTCGAGCTGCCCGGGGTGAACGCGGCCAGGTCGAAGCGCACCTCTGGATTCGCCGCGTTGCTCCCCCACTTCATCGGCCTCGATGGCCGCCCGTCGTACAGGTTCGCCGACGGGAAGAGCGCATCCGCCGCAGGAGTCGGCGTCACGGACAGCGCCCGGCTCAGGAGGTTCGCGTACTGGCCCGCCGCGTAGAGCATGGACATGGGTCAGTCCTCCGGCATGAGCAGCTCGCGCAGCTCGGGGGGGATGTCGAGGGGAGGCCACGGCGGGACGTTGACCGGGGTGATCCCGTCGAGCGCCTTGACCCGCTGGTGCAGCTCGAGGAGCCGATCCCTGAGCCAGCGGTTCTCTACCGCCAGATCGCGGCACACCCCGGCGAGCACGCGGTCCCGGGCCCGGAGAGCCTGGATCGCGGCGAGCGTTCGCTGGTCGATCACGGGAACCTCGCCATCTCTTCGTCCGTCGGGGCGTAGGGGAAGATGCGGACCTCGCGCACCGCGGCGTTCGCCTGATTCGCGAATGCCGTGGTCGATCCCCGGTAGAGCGTCTCGGGCGATGTGAACGTGGGCGCCGCGCTCGTGGCGTCCGTCCCCTTCACGCCGTTGACGAAGACGCTGATCGTGTACGCGGTGAGCCCGAGCTCGGCCTCGACGCCAGTCCACCTGGCGCCGATCGAGTACGTCGTGCCTCGGGTGACCGCCCCCGACTTCGTGGCGGTGTAGGTCGAGCCGCCGACCTTGCGGGCGAACACCCACGCAGCCGCGCTCGCGTCGTAGAAGAGCGCGTCGTAGTCCGCGGCCCCGTTCGTCTCCATGTAGTAGAGGTACATGTCCTCGGTCGAGCCGAGGTCTGCGCTGCTCCAGTCGGGCGTCACCTGACACCAGAACGCCCCGAGCGCCGGGTCGTAGATTTTCGCCGCGGTCGTCACGTCGTGCGAGAGCTGCGTCTTCACACGCGTCACGGCTGCAGCGTCGGTCACGATGCGCGACGTGGGGAAGGAGCCCCGCTCGATCTGGACGTGGTAGAGGTGCGAGATCCGCGACGCGGTGCCGCCGGTCTGGAGAAACACGGCGAGCGTGAGCGTGCGGCTCGTCCCGTCCATCGTGATCGCCTTGCTGATGGTCCGGTTCGCCGGGTCGCGCGTCGCCGACGTGGCGCAGGCGTTGTCGACGCTCCCCGCGCCCCACGCCCCCGTGCTGTCGTTCCAGTAGTTGGAGTCGCCGGATCGCTGGAGCCGCCAGTAGAGCTTCTCGCCGCTGTCTGTCTTATGGTCGATGGTCAGCCGACAGGATGTAGTTGCCCACGATGCCGTCGCCGGGAAGGTGGCCCGCAGTTCCGCGGCGTGCGGCGAGCCAGCCGTGAACTTGAGGGAGTTCGGCGTCGTCTCCGCCCCGAAGAACAGGTCCGCCGTGTCCACCGCGATGGCGCTCCCGTTCGTGCCCGTGCCCGCCAGCGTCAGCCCCGTGGTCCCGCTCGCGAAGCTACTGCGGAGCACCTCGTTCGTACGCGCCTCTTCGAGATACTCGCCGGCCTGGTTGACGGCACGCTCCGTCTGAGCGCACGACACGACGCTCGTCGGGTCTGCGGGATTCTCGATCCACGCATTCGACAGCCGCGAGAACGTCCACCCGTTCCCCTTCGAGATGCGCGCTACGCCGCTCTGCCGCGCGCTCGCATTCCGCTCGTCAGTCCTCGCGCTGTCCCAGAGCAGCACGTCGAGCGGGCGGCGATCGAGGAGCTGCATCTTCGCCGTCCCCGCGCCGGGGTCCACGTCGATGCGCTGGACAGTGAACGCTCTCCGCTGCCACTTCTTACCGCCCCACCCGGCGGCTGCGGGCGCGGGGCCGACCCTCGACTCCACCGCGACTCGGTCGAGGATGTCCGCGTCGAGCATCCATAGCGGGACCGTCGCCTCGAAGATCCCCGTCGGGCGCCGCAGCAGCCACAGTCGCCGCGAGAGCGCGTCCCGCACCTGCTCCTGCTGGCCCGGGGCCGCGGCGAAATACTTGTCGCGGAGGTAGGCGTTGACGAGTGCCTTGTCGCCCGATGAGAGCGCGGAAGAGTAGACGATAGCTTCCGCTACGTACCCGTCGTAGTAGGCGTAGCTGTCCAATCCGATGTAGCCGTTCTGAGTGTCGCCGACCCGCGCGCCGAGGGCGCTAGTCGTCTCGCTTCCGCCGTCGAGCGAGACGCTCAGAAGCGATGCGGCGGTCTGCGCGGAGTGCCCGTAGTGCCACTCGTTCGTGGCGCAGGCTATCGAGATCATCGTCTTCGTCGGCCCGGTCGTCGCGTAGGTGGCGGTCAGCCCGGCCGCCCGGTGACACAGGAACTCTCCGATGCCGTTGTACCCCGAGACGTAGCAGCCGCCGAAGATGCCCGCCTCGACACCGGCTCCCCCGACCGTGACCGTCTTGAAGACGATGAACTTCGTGTGATTCGCGAGGTTTGCCAGCCAGTTGAATCCCGCCAGGCTGAAGCCGCCGTAGGCCGATCCCGTGCGAACGGCCGGGTAGCCCGCGACCTGATTCGAGTAGTATTTCGGCGTCAACGTGATCGCCATGTTGCGCGCGTTGCCGCTGCTGTCCAGCCACGTCCCGCAGGTGTCCCCATCGGCGAGCGAGAACGAGCCCGCCTTGTACCAAGCGTAGAGACCAGCGATGTCAGTCGGTAGAGCCATGATGCATCACAGGAAGAACGCCGCGGAGTAGGGAAGCTCGACGGACTCAGGGGCGTCCTCGCCAGTCCCGAGGTCTTTGACCTTGAGCGTCTGCGTGTAGCCTCCCGTCGGTGTCTGCGCGTACTGCGCTTCGACCTCGTCCACGAGGTTGCCCACCGGATAGCCCAGCGACCACCCCTGGATCTCGTCTTCACGCAGGACAAGATCCGTCACGTAGGCCCACGAGGTGAAGTCCTCGATCTTCAGCGCCACCTTGCCGGCCGGCGTCCAGCACGCCCGCGCCTCGAAGCTCTTGAGGAAGTCGTTCACCACGTCAAGCCCTCGCCGCTTTGCGCTGCTCACGTACACGCTCGCCTCATAGCCGCGGTCGGAGAAGAACGTGGTCCCGAAGCTCGTCGTGTCCACGGGGGCCGTCGCGTCAGCCAGCCACGCCCCGGCCTTGTAGTCGCCCCAGATCCAGTTGACGAGGACGTGCTTCGCGATGACGGCCGGATCGGTGATGAGCGTCCCAGTCCCGTCGCCGATCGTCTCGTATCCCTGCGCGTCGCACGTGATGACGCTCGTCCCCTGCGTCGTGGTGAAGTCCACGAGCGTGTAGACGCGCCCGTTGACCGTCGGATGCGTGATGCTGTACCCGGAGGCGGCGACCGGCACGCCATCCTTGTACACGGTATCAACGGCCTTGAGCCATCCCGCCGCGACGAGGTAGCGGAAGCCGCCCGAGTCCACGTAGTGGCAAGGAATCGCCCCGTTGTTCGCGCCGCTCGTACTGCTGATCCGACCATAGAGAATCGGCGCCGGAAGATCCCGCACGTCGAGCGCCGAGGTGGGCCAGTCGGAAGCGTTGATCCGCGCCTTCGGAACGCTCTCCCGCGAAAGAGGCAGGTCGAACGGCGACAGTTGAAAGCTCCACATCAACTGCGACGGCTGCGAGTAGGTCTCGATGCGCCCGGCGTAGAGCGTGAGCCAATTCGCCGCCGCGACGTTGCGCGAGGCGAGGTATATCGTTGCCGTGGCTCCCCTGACCGAGTGCCGGGAGGCTCCCTCGAGCAGCGTGGTCAGCGTCTGGTCGGTGTCGTCGAGCGTCAGCTCCACGTTCGCCAGCTCGAGCGCGTTCTCGCGCAGCGTCACGCCGCGGCTGATCGAGCCGCCCCAGGAAAGCACCTTCGACTCGTACAGCCCAGCCACCGCGGGCCGCCCCATGTCGCTGTAACGGTACGTCGTCGCGCCGACCACGAACTCGAAGAGGAACGCGCACTCGGGATTCTGCTTCTGGAGTTCCGTCTTCAGCGAGGCGGACAGCAGGCCCACTACGCCACGGCCTTCCGGCTGATCTGCTCGATCATCACGCGCAACGAGCCCCGGCTCTGCTGGAGCGCCCGCTCCACCTCGCCGACGCACAGCCTGCCGAACGCCCGCTGCCCCTCGACCGTCTTGACCGGGCTCTGGTCCACGATCTGCACGCTGACCGGGTTCTGGAGTGTGATCGGCGTCAGCTGGGCCACCGCGGCCTGGATGATGTCCTCTACCGACTGGCCGCCCGTGGCGCCGCTGCTCGTCTCACCGCTGGCGGTGCCCTCGCTGCTGCCGCCCACGATGACCGGCACGTTGCCGCCACGCCCGCCCCAGGTGCCCGCGGTGTCGTCATCGCTGCCGCGGGAGAAACTGCGGTAGGACATACGGGACATCTCGTCCTTCGTCGCGACGTAAAGGCCCTCGCCCTCGTGGATCTGCGCCAGCATGTTCCGCTTGACCAGGCGCAGCCCGCGCGTGCCCGAGGCGAACGAGGCGTCGGGCGATCCCCCGCCGCTCCCGTTCATGCGCTTCAGCTCGCCGAGCATGTCCTTCTGGACGGCCACGCTCTCCACCATTGGGTCGGCCAGGATGGTGATGCCATTCGCTTTCGCCTCGTCCAGGAGCGCCTGCTGGTCCGCGGAGAGCTTCTCCCCCGAGGCGATCGAGGCGTTGAGCATCTCGCGCAGGAGCGGCACCATCGCGCCGAAGCCCGCCTTCGTGGCCTCCTCGGGGCCGAGCCCGGCCGCCTTGGCTGCCTCGACCGCTTGCGTCTGAAGCTCGCGCGCGGAGGCCCCAGCGGCGCCCATCAGCCCGGAGTCCAGGGCCCCGCCCGCCCGCATCCCGGCGAGGAGCTGCGCCACGTCCCCGGCGGCGCCCTGCGCGCCCATGAACGCCTCGGAGCTGCGCAGTGCCCCGCTCGCCATGTACCCAAGCCCGCTCTTGAGCAGCGCGTCCTGCACCTTGCCGATGAGCGTCCCGAGCGAGGCCGTGAGCCCTTCGCTCATCCCGCCCTTGCTCATGCGCTCCATGAGCGACTCCGCCGCCGCCTGGGCGCTCTTCAGCCCCTCCAGCTTGACTTGCTTGGCGGACTCGATGGCCGCTTTCGCATCAGCGTCCTTCTGCGCCTTCGCCGCCGCCTCGGCCGCCTTCTCCTCCTTCGACTTCCCGCCGAACAGGCTCTTGATGCCGCCGATGAGCCCGCCGACCGCGCCGATCGCCGACCCCACGATGCCCAGGCCCGCGGAGAACTTCCCGAGGAAGCCCATGAGTCCGCCGCCCGTGCTGCTCTTCCATGCCGAGAGGCCCGACATGACGCCCCCGGCTCCGCTCGAGAGGGCCGACGCGATGCCGAGCAGCTTCCCGGCGAATCCCCCCACCGTCTGGGACAGGTTCGTGAGCTGCTGCGAGAGCGTGCCGAACGTATTGATGAGCTGCTGCGTCTCCTCCTTCGCCCGCTTCGCCGCGTCAGCTTCAAGCGCCCGTTCCTTGCTCCAGGAGATGTTGAGCGACGTGGCGATGCCGCCGCCCATGAGTGCGCCCAGCACGTTCGCGCCACCGCCCCCGCCCACCGAAGCCCGCGAGTCCGACAGGTTCAGGCTCGTCGCCATCGCCGAGCCCATCAAGTCCTTCTTGAAGTTGACCGACAGGGCGTCCCGGAAGTTGACCTTCGGCCCGCCCATCATCTCGATGAGCTGCCGTATCTCCTCCTTGTGCTTCTTCGCCGCGGCGACGCGCTTCTCGTCCAGCTTCACCTGCTTCTCGGAGAGCCCCAGCTGCTCCTTCATGGCGGTGGTCAAGCCGTCCCCGTAGAACTTCGCTATCTCGGTGGTCGTCATGCCACCGGCCCGCATCGACTCGATCTGCTTACCCTTCGCGGCGAGGTCGGACGCTCCCATCTTCTTTGAGAAGTCGGCGATCGGCCCGGCTGATGCGATGATCTCCGGGGCCAAGCCGACGAGGCGGAACATCGAATGGAACAGACTGTCGGCCGCCTTCTGTACGGCCGGGAACGTGTTAAGCCACTTCCCGATTGACAACCCTATGGCGAGCCCGGCGCCCGCGACCCCGACGGATGCCGCGTTGAAACCTACGGCCGCCCTCGTCAGATTGTTGAAGCCAAGCTCGGCGATGTCCATAACGTCGTCGAGCGAGCGGAAGGCCGCGGCGTTGAGGCCCAGCGTGTCAGCAGACCTGGCAAGCGTAGTGGAGACACGGCCCGTGGCATCTGCGAAATGCGCCGCCTTCGACGTGCCGGAAGCGAAGCCCTCGGCAACTCCCTTGACGCCCTTCTGCGCCATCTTCGCGGACTTGTCGATCTCCTCGAGGCCCTTGACCGTGGCCTTGAGTCCCTCGCCGGTCTGGGTCACCTCAATGGGGATCTTGATGATCACGAGTCATCCTCCGGCGTCTCATACTGCGCCTTGAGCCAGCCCGTCACCGCGTTGCCCTGGAGCGCCCGGAACGCCCGCAGCACGACCGGCCGAGCCTCGTCCCCCATCTCCGCAGTAAGCGCCTCCACGTAGGCCGGCAGGAGCGCCCGGGAGTGCTCAGGAAGCGCCGCGAAGACGAGGTCGGCCGCGGGCCGGTTCTCGGGCCACAACTCCACCCGTGGGCACTCGCTCGCGCAGGGAGCCATGTCCAGCGTCTCGCCGACGCGGATCGGCCCCGTCTCCTCGCGGAGCCACGCTGCCGGGTGCGCGTTCATCGCCGCCGTGAAGGATCGGGCCTCGGCTTCGGTTTCGATCGTCCTGCCTCCCATGACCTGACAGCCTCGGCACCGCTCTTCGCCCATCCCCGGATAGCCCAGGCGGAAGGCTATCCAGGCGGTCAGTTTCCCGACGCCTCCTGCTCCTCCTCCTCGTCCCGGCCCATCAGCTTCTTCGCCGTGGTGCCGATCCAGTCCACGAGGTCGGGGAGCCCCGCGAAGATCGTCTCTTTCACGGCGTCGCTCCACTTCCCGTCGAAGCGGATGACCTGTCCGACCGCGGCTTTCTCGCCGAGGAGGGCGCCCAGCTTCGCTGCGGCCTCGTCGCCGGCCACCTCGAGATCGAAGCCCCGCGTGTCCACCATGCAGTACGCGGCCTTCTCGCGGTTCGCCTTGTCCTGCGCCTCGAGGTCGAGATCCTGCTGCGCGCCCTTCTTCGAGTAGGTGATCTGGCGCTTCTTCCCGAAGTGCTTCAGGTCGATGCGCCGCTCTTCGGCCGGCGGGAGGCGGCGCACCCGAACCTCGAGCTTGTCCGCGTCCTCCTCCCGCCAGACGAACCACTCGCCCGGGTCTG
>CAYGYT010000060.1:0-8169 GCA_964354215.1 uncultured Eubacteriales bacterium
TGGATGATCACGCCTGCGCCGAGGAACAGCAGCGCCTTGAAGAAGGCGTGCGTCACGAGGTGGAACAGGCCCACGACCGCCCCGCCAGCGCCGAGCGCCACGAACATATAGCCAAGCTGGGAGATCGTCGAGTACGCGAGGACCTTCTTCACGTCGTGTTGGACGGCAGCGAGTAGCCCGCCGACGACCGCGGTCGTGATACCCACCACGAGCGTCACGGTGAGCGCTACCCCCGATATCTCGAAGATCGGGAGCGTCCGTGCGACGAGGTATACCCCTGCGGCGACCATGGTTGCCGCGTGGATGAGCGCCGAGGCGGGCGTCGGACCGGCCATGGCATCCGGGAGCCACACGTGAAGCGGCACCTGCGCCGACTTGCCCATCGCGCCGAAGAGGAGCAGCAGCGCTGCGGCCGTCGCGACCCCCGGCGCCCACGACTCGGCACTCGCAAGCACGGCCTGCAGGTCAAGCGTGCCCGCGGCCCGGTAGATGACGAAGAGCGCGATCGCGAAGCCTATGTCGCCCACACGCGTGGTGAGGAACGCCTTCTGCGAAGCCTTCCTCGGCCCCTCCTGCTCGTACCAGAAGCCGATGAGCAGGTAGGAGCACAGGCCCATGATCTCCCATGCGACGTAGAGCAGAAGCAGGTTGTCGGCGAGCACGACCACGAGCATCGCTGCGGTGAAGAGCGAGAGCACTGCGTAGAACCAGCCGACGCGCTCGTCGCGGTGCATGTAGCCGAGCGAGTAGACCTGCACGCAGGTGCCCACGATCGTAACCACGAGGAGCATGACAGCCGAGACCGCGTCGAGATCGAGGCCGAGCGTGATCGGCACGCCACCCACCGACCCGATCGTGGCCGCCGCCAGCGTGATCGGCTCGAACTCCTCGCCGCCAGGCCACACGCGCGCGAACGCCGCGAACGAGAGCCCGAGCGCGATCAGGATGGCACCGACCGACACCGCGATGCTGTTGTTGCGAACGCGCCTCGGCATCGGCAGCAAGACCACGAACGCGAGGGCCGGGAGCAGCGGTATGAGGGCGACCCACGCCATGCGCTACCCCTTCAGCCTGGTGAGGCCGGTGAGCTCGATAGAGCGAGCCTGCCGGTAGATGGCGAGCACGAGCGCGAGGCCGAGTCCGATCTCGGCCGCCGAGACGACCATGACGAACACCGTGAAGAACTGGCCGGTCATCTTGATGGGCGTCACGAAACGCGAGAACGCGACGAGATTGAGGTTGACGGCCGCCGACATGAGCTCGAGGGACATCAGCACCATGACCGCGCTCTTTCGTGAGACCGCGCCGTACAGACCGATGGCGAACAGGACGGCCGCGAGGATGAGGAATGCTGGCAGGCCTACAGACATCAGTCCTCCCCCTCCTTCGACCACCACACGGCGCCAATGAGCGCGACGAGCAGCACGATTGACGCGAGCTCGAATGGCAGCATCCACGTCGTAAAGAGCAGCTTGCCGAAGCTCGCGACGTCGGGGACCACGTGCGGCATGCGTACGTTCTCGGGCGTGTAGCGCGCGACCGCGCTCAGGATGAGACCGCCGAAGAGCGCGGCCATGCCGGCAGCAGGCCACGACCAGTCGCGCGGGCGGATGGCGTCTTCTCGGCGACGGAGCGTGAGCATGATGACGAAGAGCAAGAGCACCGACACCGCACCGGCGTAGACGAGCAGCTGCACCATCGCCATGAACTCGGCGGAGAGCAGCAGGAAGAGCCCTGCAAGGGCGAACATGACCTCCAGGAGCCAGAACGAGGCGTGTACGACGTTGCGCGTCGCGAGCATGGCCACGCTGCCGCCGACCGACGCGAGCGCGAGCAAGGCGAACGCGATGCCGTTCACGGTCTCAGTCATCGGTCGCCTCCTCCCCTTCGGCAGGCGGCCTGACCGCAGGCGCCGCCGCCTCCTGCTCGCTCGCGGGCGCCGACTCGGCCGCAGGCGCTTCGGCCGGCACGGGCGCCGCCGGTTTCGGCTCGCGCTTTGGTCCCGCCGCATCCACGTCGGCAATCAACTCGATGCGCAGCTCTTCAGGAGACGTGCGCGCGAGTTCGTAGTCGTGGCTCATCAGAATGGCGTCGAATGGGCACTGCTCGACACAGAGGCCGCACATCATGCACGCGCCAAGCTCGTAGGAGAACGAGTCGATGTGCTTCTTCTTCGTGGCCTCATCGGTCGTGAAGTCGAGGTCGAGGATGTGGTTCGGGCACGCCCGCACGCAGGTCATGCACGCAGTGCACTTGATCGCGCCGTCCTCGTCGAACTTGGGCGCCACCGCCCAGCGCGCGCGCTCGGGCAGCTCGAGCTTCTCGTACGGGTACTTCACGGTGATCGGCCCGCGGAGCATGTTCCGCATGCTGATGCGCAGTCCGTTGAGCAGCCCCATGCCCCACATCAGCCGCTCACCGCTTCGCTGATCTTCATGACAAGCCCGGTGATCATGACGAGCGTGAGCGTGGCGGGGATGAGCACTTTCCATCCGAGACTCATGAGCCGGTCGATGCGCACGCGCGGGAACGTGCCGCGGATCCACATGAGCACGAAGATGAACAGGTAGGTCTTGATCATCAGAACGATCGGCGCGGGGATGATGCCGAAGCCGCCGTGCCACCCGCCGAAGAAGAGCGTGACCGCAAGAGCCGAGACCAAGAACATGTTGGAGAACTCGGCGAGGAACAGCAGGCCGAACTTCATCGCGGCGTACTCGGTGGAAAAGCCGCCGACAAGCTCGGACTCCGCCTCGGACATATCGAACGGCGTCTGGTTCATGTCGACAAGCGCCGCGATGAGGAACAGCACGAACGAGGGCAGCAGCGGGAAGACGAACCAGCGCGGGAGCGGTATGAACCACCAGCCCGTCTGCGACGCGACGATGTCGCCGAGGTTCGCACTTCCCACGAGCATGACGATCGGGAGTACCGAGAGCAGTAGCGGTACCTCGTAGGCGATTTGCTGCGCGGCAGCGCGCATGCCGCCGAGAAGCGACCACTTATTCGACGACGCCCAGCCCGACATCAGGATGCCGATGGGCACGAAGGAGAGCACCGCGAAGGTGAACAGAAGACCAGTGTCGAGTGCGACGATCGACCACGACTGCGAGAAGGGGATCGATGCGTATGCCATGAGCGACGGGATGAACACCGCTGCCGGCGCGATGAAGTACAGCGCCTTGTCCACGGCGGCCGGCGTCGGGTCTTCCTTTGTGAGCAGCTTGAGCACGTCGGCGAGCGTCTGGATCGTGCCGTGCCAGCCCACGTGCAGCGGCCCGTAGCGCAGGTGCAGGTGCCCAAGCACCTTGCGGAGCATGTAGATGAGCACGACGCCGTTCAGCAACATGAGCCCGAGGGCTGCGAGGATACGGAGCACCGCTATGAGCAGCGGGTTCATCGGTCGATCTCCCCGAGCACGATGTCGATGCTACCGAGGATGACGATGGCGTCGGCGATGAGCGCGCCCGGGAGGACCTGCTCGATCGCCTGCAGCGCAAAGAGCGACGGCGCCCGGTAATGCATCCGGTACGGCTTGTCGCTGCCGTCGGAGACCAAGTGCACGCCCAGTTCGCCGCGAGGAGACTCGACTGCGGCGTAGGCCTCCCCCGCCGGCGGGCGGAGCACCTTGGGAACCTTGGCGGTGTGATCGCCCTCGGGCATCCCGTCGACGAGCTGCCGAATCATCCGGGCCGCCTGGCGCATCTCCCCCATCCGCACGGCGTAGCGGTCCCAGCAGTCACCGGTGGTGCCCACCGGAATGTCGAACTGGAGTTCCTCGTACGCCGCGTATGGCCGGTCGCGCCTCAGATCGAAACCGACTCCGCTACCGCGGAGGTTCGCGCCCGTAAGCCCGAACGCAAGCGCAAGATCTCGGTCGATCACGCCCACACCGCGGACGCGCCCCTGGAAGATCTCGTTGCCGCCGAGCAGCTGGTCGTGCTCCTCGACGTGTACCTCGAACGCCTCGAGGAACTCGCGGATCTTCTTGTCGATGCCCGCAGGCAGGTCGTCAACGACGCCGCCCGGGCGAACGTAGTTGAACATCATGCGCTGGCCGCTGATGGCCTCGAGAATGTCGAGCACGAGTTCGCGGTCACGCCACGCGTATAGGAACTGGCCCATGCCCCCGGCGTCGAGCCCGAACGTGCCGTACCAGACGACGTGGCTCGACAGGCGGTTGAGCTCGGCGCAAAGCGAGCGGATCCAGTTCGCCTTCGGCGGGACCTCGACCTCGAGCAGCTTCTCGGTGGCAAGCGCGAAGGCGAGCTCGTTGTGGATACCGGAGACGTAGTCCCCGCGGTCCATGAGGTTTCCGATGGCGGCGTAGCGCCAGTTCTCGGCGAGCTTCTCGATCCCGCGATGCAGGTAGCCGAGGGAGGCCTCGGCATTCACGACTTCTTCGCCGTCGACTTCGACGATCATCCGAAGCACGCCGTGAGTCGACGGGTGCTGCGGTCCCAGGTTGACGACGAGATGTTCGGTCGCGAGGTCGTCCACACCTTCGGGAAGCCGGCGGATCCCGGCCGGTAGCGCCGGAGGCACGTACCTGCCCTCGGCAAGCACGCCCGGTGTTGCGACCGTGTCGCGAGGATCGCTCACCGGTCGCGCATCTCCTCGACGCTGCGCAGAGCGACGCTCTTGCGGAGCAACGGGGACACGCCGTCGGTGGTGAGCAGGCGTTTCGGGTTCGGGTGCCCCGCGAGCGTCAGACCGAGGAGCTCGGCGGTCTCGCGTTCGGGCATGAGTGCCGCCGGATAGATCTCCCAGACCGACGCAAGTTCGCCGTCGTAGGACAGGCGGGTCTTCACGTACAGCTCCTCGTCGCGCGTGAACGACCGGAGGTGGTAGATGATCTCGAGCTCTTCACCCGTGTCGACGCCGAGGAGGTCGACAAGCATGACGAAATCAAGCTCGCTTGCCTTGAGAGCAGCAAGTGCCGGCACGACGTCGCTCGGCGCCGCGAAGCACGTAAGTCCGAGCGTGGACTCCTCGAGCTCGCAGGTGTCGACACCACCTGCTGTGAGCGCGGCCCTAACGACCGCTGCGTCGGGCAGCAAGCCGCTCCTCCGTCTGTCGCTGGATCTTCTTCTGGAGCTGGATGAAGCCGTACTGAACGGCTTCGGGGCGGGGTGGGCATCCGGGCACGTAGACGTCGACAGGAATGATCTTGTCCACGCCGAGCACTACGTTCGGGTACTCGCGGAACGGCCCGCCGGTCGAGGCACACGCGCCCATCGCAACGACGTACTTGGGCTCGGGCATCTGGTCGTAGAGCGTCTGTACCGTCTTGGCCATCTTCTCGTTCACCGTGCCGGCGACGATCATGACGTCGGCTTGCCGAGGAGACGCGCGGAAGAACACCCCCATGCGGTCGAAGTCGAAGCGCGGGCCCGAGGCGGCCATGGGAGCTTCGATTGCGCAGCACGCGATGCCGAACGCGAGGTACCACAAGCTGTTCTTGCGCGCCCAGTCGAAGAGCTGCTCGCTTCGGATGAAGGCGAGGGAGTGCTCGCCGGTGAGGCGGTCTATCGCCACGTGAGCGCTCCTTCCTTCCACGCATACGCGAGCCCGCCGGCAAGGATCCCAATGAAGATGAACATCTCGACGAGCACGAAAAAGCCCATCTGGCCGAAGGCGACCGCCCACGGGTACAGGAAGATCGTCTCGATATCGAAGACGACGAAGAGCAGCGCGTAGACGTAGTAGCCGATGCGGAACTGCACCCACGGCGGTCCGATCGGCTCGCTACCGCACTCGTACGTGGTCGCCTTCTCCGGCGAGGGCTTCTTCGGCGAGAGGAACCACGAGGCGCCGAGTGTCGCGACGACGAAGAGCGTCCCGATGATGACGAACATGCCGAGTATCAGATAGTCGAGCGCCATCTGCCCCTGATATGCCCCTCTGCGCAGGTGAAAGGCGCTGCACCAGCGACCTCACCTCAGCATACGACAACGCCAGCTGGACGGGGCCGCTCCCCCGAGCGCTGGCTAGGTCGGGAGAAGGTAGCACACGCTACAGGACGCCTCAAGAGGAACGGCGCCACGCACCGGGCCAGTGGTAGGAGCCGAGCGCTGAGCGGCAGTCGTCCACCCGATCCAGCAGGCTAGACAGCCCGATCCAGCAGGCTGAGGACGCGAACGGGGCGGCATCTCTGCCGCCCCGAAACATGTCCTGGAGCCGACGAAGGGATTCGAACCCTTGACCCCCGCATTACGAGTCCGCAGGTAGAGGGGCATAAAGAGCACGTGTGGTACGTCTAGGCACAATCCCGACACCGAAGATGGCACTCGGCAGCACTCAGAAGCAGCCGCCAGCAGTCACATAGGCGCACGGATAGTACGCACGGAATGACGGAGCCCCTCGGCTGGGCGGCGGTGCGCTCTCCGGCTCGGGCGCTACCGGTGCGGGCGTATCAGGCTCGGGTGTAGCCGACTCGGCAGGGGTCGTTCCCTGCGGCTGATCGGGCATCGCCTGTCCTCCCCCGTTCGCCAACGGTAGTGGGGCGCATCAGTCCGGATAGTACCCGTCGGGGCGCGGACATGGACGCCGAGGCCGGGTCGGCCTCCGCCGTCCGGCTTCCGGTCGATCCCGTGGCTCGCAACCCCGTCAGGCGTGAGCGAACAGCATCACCGCCCTTATCGCGAGCGCGACAGCGATAACGGCGAGAATGGCAGCTCCCGCTGCCCGGCTGTTGCGTGCGAGCCAGGCCTTGACGCGCTCGATGATCCCTTGCGAGCCGGCAGGCCAGAGAGCGTACACGGCGACGGGGATGACCAGCATCGCCTGAAGCGACGTCACCACCACCAGCAGCAGAAGGATCTCCCTGATCGGGCCGAGACCCGATGCCGCGATGACTCCGACCGCGCCGAGGAAGTACACGTACTGGATGCCCGGCAGAGCCACCTCGACGAAGCCGAGGGCGAACGCTGCATACCAGGGGAAACGGTCCATTGCGCCTAGCCACGTCGGCAGTCTGTCGGCGTCGGGCCGTCCTCCCTTTCGAAGGACCATGGCAAGGGCGAGCAGACCGAACAAGATCGCGAGGCCGACAAGTATCCAGGGATGGGAACCGGACGACTTCGAGAGTCCCAGAATCAGCCTGGAGATCGACGAGCTCGTGAACACGAAGAGTGCCGCCAGGCCGAGGAGCATTCTGAAGGACGCATTGCCGGAAACGAAGGCGAAGCTGTTCCAGGGGGGCCTGCCCGTGCCGAGAAGCAGCATACTGTCCCGGGTCCAGGTTGGCAGGAACGCGCCCGCTGCGATGAAGGGCAGCAGGCGTACGAAGGTCTCGATCACGGGGATCGGCGAAGGCACGGTAGGTCGAGGGCACTTGAACCAGTCACGTCGGTGAACCGCCTCCATCTGTCGCAGTCGTCACCCTCGCAGCAGGTCACGCACGTCCGCTTGATGGCCTCGGCAGCGCCGCCGCGGACCCCAGCGGCGTGCGCCTGATCCTCGACGTACTCCCGATACTGTCTCTCGCTGAGTGGCCTTCCCGCTTGGAGGGCAGCATGTGTGTCAGGACTCATTGCTGCGCACCGTCATCGCATGATTGGCCTACAGCGTCATACTATCCAGAATCGGATTGAATCAGTCGTTTGTTACCTGCTTCTTGTCGTTTCCATGCTTCTACCGTGTCTCACGCAGACGCCGACGGACGGCGTGGCCGTGAAGTCCACGAAGACCGGCAAGCAGCGCACTATCCCCCTGGACGCCCACACCGTGGCAGGACTGAGGGCGATACAGCGCGAGCGGCGCGAGCGGCGGTTGAGCCTCGGCCCCAAGCACTGGCACGGCGCGGACTCCGCCACCGACGACTACCTCGCGACGACTCCCGACGGCGCGATGATCGAGCCCGACCTCTTCACCAACAGCTTCCGCACGCTGGCGAAGCAGAACAAACTGGCGCACATCACACCGCACGTACTTCGCCACGCATGGGTATCCCAGATGATCGCGCTCGGCTTCGACGCCGTGACGATTGCGACCATGACGGGCCACTCCCCCGACGTGCTGATGCGGACGTACGCGCACGCTTTCGACAAGCGCAAGCGCGAGGCAGTCGAAGCCCTCGGGGAAGCGCGAAGAGAGGCGCGCGCTGGCGCATAGGCGCATGGATAGTACGCACGAGGCCCGCAGATGCGAATCCTGCGGGCCTCTTCT
>CAYGYT010000061.1:0-7189 GCA_964354215.1 uncultured Eubacteriales bacterium
GTTCGTCGTCGCCACGGCCGATCCGGTCGGTCAGTATGAGCACGCGCTTCGCCATGGGTACTCCTTCATTAGTTATCCGACCGATAACGCCGCCTGATATCATAGCCGTATGCGACCCCGTCTTGCAGTATGTGCTCATGCCGCCGAGGGACCGGCCCAAGCCGCCGCCCTCGCGCGTCGCATGGGTGCGCACGTGGGCGTCGAGGTGACACTCAATCCCGACGACCTGCGCGGCAGCATGGCGGTCGCCGCAGCGATACTGGGCGACGAATCCGGCGGCGCATCCGCCCCGGCGTCTTCGGCCATCGAGGTCCGCTATCACTTCCCGCTCGGCCGGTACGAGATTGCCGATCCGAATCCCGCGCACGCCTACCGCGCCCTTGAGCACATCGCGCGCGCCGTGAGCGCCATCGCCGAGCAGGGCGGTCAGGTCTTCACGGTGCATGCGGCACTGCCCTCGGACGTGCGGGGAACGAACCACTTTTGGGCCACGTGCGCTCGCCTGCGCGAGGCGGTCGAGATCGGCGTTGCCCACGGCGTGTCGGTCTGCGTGGAGAACCTGAAATGGGGGGCGACGAGCGAGCCCCGGACGTTCGAGGAACTGGTCGAAGCCACAGGCGCTGCCGTCACGTTTGACGTGGGCCACGCGAACTCGAGCGCCACGGCCGAAGCCGGCTTCGGCGCCGATCGATTCATTCGGCTCATCCGCCCGCGCATCCTGGGTGCGCACGTCTATGAGCGCGAGACCGACGTGCATGTCGCGCCAGAGACGCTCAATGGCATGACATCGGCGCTCGATGCGCTGCAGGAAACGCCGTGTGACTGGTGGACCATCGAACTCACCCGGCCTGTGGAGGTTCTGCACACGGCGGCACTTCTCACTGCGTATCTCGACGAGATGCCTGAGAACGTGTCGCGAGTCCCGCCTCGCGTCTCCAGGCAATCGGGCAGACTCTCGTGACGCTCGTTGTCGTCGAGATCTCGGGGGCCGACAGCATCGCCGCGGCCCTGCGCTACGCCGAGAAGCACCCCGGCATCGACACCCTGGTGCCCACGTACGTGTCGACGGGAACCGAATTCGGCGACTTCTCGGGCATTGAGGGCAACGTCTCCTTCCTGCGTGAGGAGCTGCGCCGACGCGGCGACACGCGGTTGGGCGAACTCGTTCGCTTGGGTGACCCCACGTTGTGGCGTGCTATCAACGGACGCTTCGCGTCGGTGCTCGCAGAGCGCTTCGGGTCCTGGCTGCCCTGCGTGGGCTGCCACCTGTACCTACATCTAATGCGCCTACCCCTCGCCCAGCGCCGGGGAGCCAGCGTGGTGATCTCGGGTGAGCGTGAGAACCACGACGGGCGCATGAAGGCGAACCAGACGGCGGCCGCGCTCGACGCGTACGCGTCGGTGCTCGCTCACGCCGGCGTCCAGCTGGCTCTGCCCGTACGTAGCGTCGCGACTCAGGACGAGCTCGACGAGATCCTCGGCGAACACTGGCCGGGCGGCTCGCCGCAACTGGCGTGCGTGCTGTCTGGGAACGAACGTGACCTTGATGGCGTGTCGGCCGGCCTTGCTGCGGCAGGTGGGCTGATCGACTCTTACATCGTCCCCGTAGGCACTGCTATCGCCGACGCGATGATCGAAGGACGAACCGACTGGGATGCGATCGTCACGCGGGTACTGAGGGAGGCCGGTGCGTGAGCCGGACGGATGGCACACCGATACTCCTCGTCATCCTAGACGGGGCGGGCGACCGACAGCACGCCGAACTCGATGGACTCACTTCGCTCGAGGCGGCGTCCCTTCCGAATCTCGACGCGTTGGCGGCGTCAGGGGCGACCGGACTCATATGGCCGCTCGGTCCAGGGCGCGCACCCACATCTCCGCTCGCGCACTTCGTTCTCTTCGGCTATTCGGCAGACGAGTTCCCTGGACGCGGGCTGCTCGAGGCCCTGGGCGAGGATATCCTGCCGCAACCCGGCGAGGTCGTGGCGCGCGCGAATTTCCTGCGTGCCGAGGAACGCGACGGCGCCCTGTATGTCACCGAACGTCCCGACCCTCGCGAGGGCGACCCGGTCAACGCCGAGGTCGGGCTCAACGGCGTCTTCAACGGCGTGCGCGTGCGCTTCGTGCATACCAACGGCGCGCAGGGCCTGCTGTGCCTCGTTGCTGAGGACGGCTCCCCGCTCAGCGCCGAGGTCAGCGACGGCGACCCGCTGCGTGCTGACGAGTTTGTGCGCGAGGTGCAGCCTCTCGCGGAGGCCCGCGACCACGATGCGGCCGGGCGCACAGCCGCCGCCCTCAATGCGTGGATGCTCGAGAGCCGTCGTCGCCTCGCCGGCTGCGAGCTCGATACGGCCGTGGTGAAGTGGGCAGCCGCGAACCGCACGCTGCCGAGCTTCACCGACCGCACCGGGCTGCGCGGGGCCACGCTTGCTCGTGGAGTGCTCTATCGCGGGCTGGCGCGGGTGATCGGCATGGATGCGCCCGTAGCGTCGGAAGAGGAGAGCTCCCACCTGGACGCAGAGCTGCGGGCGGACATCGGCGTCGCACTCGACATGCTGGACGGTGAGTACGACTTCGTGCACGTGCACTCGAAGTGGCCGGACATGGCCGGACACAAGAAGTCACCTGTCCGCAAACGCGAGGTCGCCGAGCTGCTCGACGCCGCATTCGCGCCACACCTCGACCGCCTCCTTGCGGGCGACGTCGTCGTGTGCGTGACCGCGGATCACCAGACGCCGGCATCCGGACCGCTCTACCACTCGGGCGGCGCCGTGCCGCTGCTCGTGACCGGCGGCGTAGCCGGTCGGGACACGGTCACGCAATTCTCCGAGCGCGACTGCCGAGAGGGCACGCTCGGCCATATCCTCGGCGGCGACCTCATGCCGCTCCTGCTGGACTGCGCGGACCGCAGCGCGTTCCTCGGCGCCGAGCGCTACACCGCCGAGCGCTGTCTGGGGACGGCGTCGACCGCGCATGTCGTTCCGCTGCGTGTCGAGTAGGCGGGAATCGTGGACGTGGAGCCCGGGGTGAACTCGAAGACATCTGGCGATCCCGTTCCGGTACCTCGTGCTGCGCGTCCCTTCGTTGTGTTCGCATTCGAGAGTACACATGCGTCGCTTGCGGCAGAAGAAGCGCTCCTCGATGCCGGGCTCACGGTCAGGGCGGTGCCACTTCCCCGCCATCGCGGTAGCCTGTGCGGCATCGCCTTGCGACTGCCTCCGGAAGAGGAACATGAGGCACTCGGGGAACTCGCGGCGCGCGGACTTGCGATCGCCGCGCGCGACGAGATTGAGGATATCTAGCTCGCGACCTATGTGGCACTGAGCGCCGCGCCAAGCGCGCCCACGGTCTGCGCACTCTCCGGCACAACAACCTCGCCCGCGAACCCGGCCCGGACGAGCTCGACCATCGCTGCGTTGTTGGCGACGCCGCCGGCGAACACGAGCGGCCCCAGTGCGCGTACGCGTCCGAGCGCACCCATAGTCCGCTTGGCGATCGACTCGTGGAGTCCCCTGGCGATGCGCCCGCAATCCTCCCCGCGATGGACAAGCCCGGTGACCTCGCTCTCCGCGAAGACCGTGCACATCGAGGAGATCGTCACACCGTCAGACGCGAGAAGCGCTTCGGACGCCATTTCCTCGAGCGTGAAGCCGAGGGCGCGCGCCATGACCTCGAGGAACTTGCCCGTCCCCGCAGCGCACTTGTCGTTCATCTCGAAGTCGGTGACCTTGCCGCCCGGCGCGAGCGCAATGACCTTCGTGTCCTGACCGCCGATGTCGAGCACGGAAGCCGCCTCCGGATGGAGATGCGCCACCCCGCGCGCGTAGGCGGTGATCTCGGTGACGACCTGGGCGCCGAACGCGTCACGCGCCACGTGACGGCCGTAGCCGGTGGCCACGAGCACGTCGTGGGACGCATGTTCCAGCAGCGCCTCGGCAACAGCGCGAGGGTCGAATCCCGTGTCGACCACCGCGTGCTCAAGGACGCGTCCGCCCTCGAGCCAGACGGCATCTACCGTTCGAGAGCCTATGTCCAGCCCGAGGACGATCACGTCTCCCCGCCTGAGAGGTCTTCCGCCAGAGTTGTCCTAGAGCATCTCGATGAACGCTTCGACCCTTGTCTGAAGCTGGCCGACGTCCTCCATCGAGTAGTCGGTGGTGATCTTGAGCACCGGGAGACCGGCGTCGCGTACGGTCTGCTCGACCGCGTTCGACTCCATCTCGTAGAGGCCGCAGAACTGCAGCGAGTAGTCTACGACACCGTCGACGCCCAAGTCCTTGGCCATGCGGACGACGTCGTCCAGGCGGCCCTTGTTGGGTGTGAAGCAGGCGCAGTTGATGTCGAGGTACTTCTCGGCGATGTCGTCGATCATCTCGTCGAGCGTGGCAGCGTCCTCTTTCACGAGGTCCTGGTAGTAGCGGGAGCCGGTACACATCTCCTCGCCTACCACGACGCCGCCGGACTTCTCGATAATGTCGTGCAGCTTCCAGTTAGGGAGCGCCATGGGCGTGCCCGTGATGAGAACCCGTTTGGCGCCCTCCGGCGCAACGCCGACGCCATCGGCAACGCGCTTCTCGAGCTCGTCCGCAAGAGCGTTCATGCTCTGCGTGAAGCGCGGGACGTCGTCGTAGAAGGCGACCTGCGTGGCCAGAAGCGCGTCCTTGCCGCTGATGGGAGCCGGGTCCGCAGCCCGGGTGGCCGCGATGCGCTGAAGCGCGCGGCGCTTGTTGTTGACCTCCTTGATGGAGGCGCGAAGCGACTCGGCCGTGACCTTCTTGCCGGTGAGCTCCTCGACCTTGGCCATGAGCTCAACGATCTCGCCCCGCCACATCGCCAGGTCCTTCTCCCGCTTCATCTGCGGGAGCTCCATGACATACACGTTGTGCAGTTCGCTCAGAAGCTCGTAGGCCTTCTTCTTTCCGTCGCAGGTGGTCTCACCGATCACCAGGTCGGCCTCCTGGATATACGGGCACACCTTGCCGAGCTTGAAGCCCATGAAACTCTTGATGAGCGCGCAGGTGTTGCGCGGCATGATTTGCTCCACCTGGTCGTAGGCGAACTCGGCGCCCGCACACAGACCCACGCACCACCCGCCCGCAGCGCGGATGATCTCCTCGGGCACGTAGAGGCAGAACGTGCCCACGACCTTGCCGCCTGTCTTGCGGAAGTCGTCGAGCTCCTTGACGCGCAGGCCGTGGACCTCTGTCATCACGAAGTCGAGGTAGCCCATGCCCTCCGGGCGGTTCTGCTGCGTGAGATAGGCATCCCCATACAGCTGGCCCACGGCGCCGAGCAATGCGTCGTGCGAGGCAAGGTCGAGGCCCAGGTCGGTCCACATCTGACGGTAGTCGGGTGCTGCTGTCTCAGTCATGCGCTTCTCCTCACATCCCGGATGTGACGGAGGACAGCATAAGCGATTTCTATTCTGCGCTTCAATAGTTCTGATATCCATACGCTAGGATATGCTCCGCCTCATGTATTGGCTTAGTATGTGCTAAGTTAGCGCATGCACCCTTGCAGCGACGGGAAAGGACCAGTCATGGAAGCGCTCGTCATCACCCTGCGGGAAGGCCTTGAGGCCGCCCTCGTCATAGCGATCATGTTCGCCTACCTCGCAGCCACGCACCGCGACGAGTTGCGCGTCTGGGTCCTTGCCGGCCTGTTCACCGCAGGCGTCGTGAGCGTATTAGGCGCCTTCGCACTCCCCGCGCTCGGTATCGAACCCGAGAGCGCGACGTTCGAAGGCGTTCTCTACCTTGTGGCCGCAGCGCTTGTCGGGACGATGGTGGTCTGGATGTGGCGGACGGGTCGAACCGCGGCCGCCTCTGTGCGCAACCGCATGGCTGCCGCGACATCGGACCAGAAGGGTACGGTAGCCACGGCTGCCGCAGTCTTCGGCGTCGCGTTCCTCATGGTCCTGCGCGAAGGTATCGAGACCGTCCTGCTGCTCGCCGCGACTGCTGTTGGTAGTTCCAGCATCGCAGCCACTATCATCGGAGCGGCGGCAGGACTCGCGATAGCCGTGGGACTCGGCGTGCTGATCGTGAGAGGCTCGCTCCGCATGGATGTGCGCCTCTTCTTCTCAGTGACCTCAATGCTCCTGCTCGTACTCGCGGCGAAGCTCGCCCTGACCGGCGTGGCGGAGCTCGGCGAAGCGGGCATCCTCGCTCTCTCCGAGCCTCTAGAGGAGGTTCTGGAACTCGCCAAGAGCACCACGCTGAGCGCCATTCTGGTCGCTGGGCTGCTCGCGGCGCCCGCACTTGCGATCTTCAAGCAGCGCCCGCGACCTGCTGCGTAGCCGACCGTCCTGCGACCTCTCGCGAGATCCTCGACGAGATTTTGGACAGGATCGTCGCCGCGCTGAGGTGAGCGCGTCGCTCGGTCTGTTGTTCGACGTGCGCGGCGACATCCCCAGAGTGGCCCGCCTAGCTCGGGTCGCGAATCACACCAGATGGAGCGCAGGGGGCGCCCCGCGGGCGCCCCTTCGACTACCGCCCGATGAACGTCGAGGCGATCGTTGCCACGCCGAACAGGATGAACACGACGCCGGAGATGCGACGCAACAGCAGCTCCGGCAGGTTGCGACCGAGCAGCCGCCCTACGAGGATCGCGACAGCGTCAGCAATGACCATCCCAATCGTGGACCCGAGCGTGACCGCCCAGAACTGCTGCATCGCCGTGATAGTGCCCGGCGTGCCAAGCGCCCGGATCCACGAGTTGACGGTGGGACCTGCCTGCTTGAGGTAGGAGAGAACGGCGCTCCCGGGGTCGGCAGCAATCGTAAGCGTCATGATCTGCGTCTTGTCGCCCAGCTCGGCGAAGAAGAAGGCCACTGCGGTCGCGAGAACCGGGCCGAAGCGACCAGCCCCACGGTCGGCCTCAGACTCCTCGACCTTGTCGCCGCGAAGCGTCCAGATGCCGAATCCTATGAACAGCAGCCCCGAGAGCCACGGCAGAACACTCTGCGGGAGCGACGCGCCGATGAGTTGTCCGACAAGCGCGGTAAAGAAGTGTACGACGAACGTGGCCGCGAAGATGCCGGCGAGCACCTGCCACGCCTTGTAGCGCGTCGCGAGCAGGAGCGCGAGCAGTTGCGACTTGTCGGCCAGCTCGCCGACCATGATGAGCACGGCAGCCACGAGGAACACGTAGAGCACGTCACACCTCCTTCGCTCCCCCGAGATGCGAA
>CAYGYT010000062.1:0-7026 GCA_964354215.1 uncultured Eubacteriales bacterium
CCGAGTCGGGATACGACACGGGCAACGTGTTGTCGTGGCTCGAGACCAACGTGGCACTCGCACTCGAAACCGAGGAGTTCGGCCCTGCGCTTCGCGATTCGCTGGAGCGGATGCTGGGATAGGGCAGCGATGCTGGATTCTGATGTGGAAATGCCGTCTGGCACGCCCCGAGGTTCGACAGGGGCGGTCGATTGGTACTTCATCGGCGCGGTGTGCGCAGGACTTCTCATGGTTGGCATCCAGCTCGTACGTATCGGAGGACCCCTGACGGGGTATCACGGCTTCAACGAGGCGTTCTACTTCACGAACGGACTCAGGGAAGCGACGCGGGACCTGTTCTCCGTCGTTATGAAGCCCGTTGACGCGAACAATCCCTTCGGGTATCCCCTCATGCTCAGCATGGTCCTGCGCATCGCAGGTGAGTCGGTCGCCGCGGCACGAGCGCTGTCCATCGTGTCCAGCTTCGCGACGGTACTTCTCACGTTCTGGGTGGCGAGGCAGCTGTTCAACCGGCAGATTGCCCTTATGGCTGCCGTGATGCTTGCTCTCACGCCGGGCATGCTCCTCACAGGTCGCAACATTCAGATCGACCCTCTGATGCTTGCCCTCGAGCTCGGCGCGCTTGGCTGCTATCTGAGGTCGGTGCCCGAGGAGGACACGCGCTGGGCGATCGCCTCGGGTGTGCTGTTTGGGTTCGCCCTTGCCACGAAGCTGTCGGTCCTGCTCGTGATAGCGGCGCTGGTCATGTGGCAAGTCTGGCGCACGAAGGGTTTCGGATGGCTGAGGGCCCGTTCAACGTGGGTCACTGCCCTGTCCGCGGGGTTGCTCGTTCTGCCGTGGTACGCGGCTCGGCTCGTGACGTCTCCCCAGTTCCAGGAGGCACAACGCTATCTAGCCGGCACCGGCGGCTGGCGCGGGATCAAGTGGGTACTGACCGTCGTTTCGCTTGAGCAGGTGTGGATGTTCTCTCCCGTACTGTGGGTACTTGGTGTCGCGGGTCTGGTGATTGCGCTGTGGAAGCGCACCGACGCCGACCTCTTCGTCGCGTGCATGTTGCTCGTGCAGTTGTTCGTATACCTGTTCTACAACTTCCACTCCTACTACTTCCTCCCACTGCTTCCCTTTGGCGCCATCGCGGCGTCGCGCGCGCTGTGGGCGGCCGGTGTCAAGAGCGCGCGGGCCGTTGTGCTTGCGGCCGCGAGCGTGACGATACTGGTTCTTCCGGTCTCGGTACTGGCGCTCGATGCTAAGAAGTGGGGCGCACCGCGACTCGACAAACTCCCCTCGATTCTCGCGGCGAACGGCTTCGTGCCCGGCAAGACGACCTTTGGGGTCTGGTCGGATGTGGAGGGAGAGCTGGGACCGGCGACCGGCTACTACCTGGGGCGCTCCGGGTACGCGAGGCCCATCGTCTTCGAAGACGAAGAGCGTGTTGCCGCGGTGTCGGTGCCCGAGGGGAACCGGTTCGCCTTCCTCGGGGGCATGCTGGCGGACCCAACGAGCGGACCCCCTGTGGTTGCCAGCATCAGCCGAGAGTTTGATGCGATCGTCCTGTTCGGCCACGCAATCAGCGACCACAGTAGCCGTCTCCACGTCTACGCGCCGGCGAAGCCGACGGCGACGCGCGTCGGCCCGCTCTGGCAGTTCGGCATTCTGCGCGACGAGCAACCGGACCCGGAGCACGTGGTCTACGAGATGCCTCGATGAAGACCCTATGCCACCCTCGCAAGGGCCGCGGACCTCAGTTGACTGTAGGGGTACTCGTCACTACATTATGTAGTGCATATGGTCACTACGTTCTTGGAGTCCCGCATGAACACTTCCAAGCGCGCGACAACCAAGCCCGGTCAATATCGCCTCCCAGCGTGGGCGCACGAGTTCCTCGCCGAGCAGGCCGAGCTCTACGGGGTCAGCAAAACCGAGATTGTCGTGCGGGCGCTCGAGAAGCTGCGCGAGAGCGAGATAGAGGCTCTGATGATCGAGGGCTACCGCGAGTGCGCTGAGGAGAATCTGAGAATGGCCGAAGAGGGTCTCCCCCTCTTCGTCGAGATTCTGGATGACTGGTAGGCCAGCGCATGATGCATCGCGGTGAAGTCTATTGGGTCGATTTCGGCCCGGCCCGAGGGTCGGAGCAGGCCGGCGTGCGACCTGCGGTTATCGTGCAGAACGACGTTGGCAACGCGAATGCGCCAACGACGATCGTTGCGGCTATCTCATCTCACGGGACGCGAAAGCGGTATCCATTTCACGTTCCGCTGCCGGAGGGTCTTCTGCCAAAGCGCAGTACGGTCAAGTGTGAGCAACTGCTCACCGTCGATCACAGCCGCCTCCGGGGAGATCGACTCGCTCACTTGCCGCCGGAGCTCATGGCCGAGGTGGACGAAGCGCTCCGGCTCTCGCTGGGCTTGTAGCTGCCGCGGCTGGGTTCCTCGGCTGCTTCCCGCTTCGGCACGACCGACTACCCGCAGGGGCGCGTACCGTGGTTGCGGCTGCGCGGACTCACACCGTGCACTACGTTGCGATAACTTGACATAAGTGCCATATTGTTGCCATGAAATACGCGGAACTTCTCGACATCGTGGGGCCGGCCCGCTTCTTCGAGTCGTCTATGCTGCTCGCGGGCGACGTCGACCCGGGCGACGTTGCGAGCCAGCTTTCGCGCTGGGTCCGGGCTGGCCGGCTCATCCAGCTGCGTCGCGGCGTCTACGCGCTGCCCGACACGGTGCGGCCCATGCCGTTCGACCCGGCCTACGTCGCGAACATGCTCGTCAGACCCTCGTACGTGAGCCTTCAGGAGGCGCTGTCGCGCTACGGGATGATCCCTGAAGCGGTCTTCTGGACGACGAGCATCACCACAGCTCGCTCGGCCCGATTCCAGACGCCGATGGGGCGCTACCTCTACCGTCACGTGAGCCCGAAGTGGTTCCACGGCTTCACCGAGTGGACGTCCGCGCTCGGGCCTGACTTCTACTTCGCCACGCCCGAGAAGGCGCTCCTGGACCTCGCCTACGTGACGAAGGACTCGGACAACCCGCTCTACGTGCGCAGTCTGCGGCTGGCGAACCTGGAGCGACTGGATTTCGGCACGATGTTCCGTATCGCGGAGGATGCGGGTAAGCCTCGCCTCGTACGCTTCAGCGAGCAGGTTCGTCTGCTCGCTGAAGAGGAGGCCAGGGAGCCATGGGTGGAGATTGCATGAAGGACGTCTTGGCCGCCATCGCCGATGAGGTCGAGAACCCCGACGTTCGGCGCAACAGGGGGCGGGAGTACCTTCAGGCCCGAATGCTGCACGTGCTCCAGGTGGAGCACGCGGGGATCGTGCTCGCGTTCATGGGTGGGACGGCACTGCGCTTCGCGTACAAGATGCCGCGCTACTCCGAGGACATCAATTTCGCGCTCGCATCGGGTCGCGCCGGCTACGATCTCGAGCGATACGCCACTGCGCTCAAACGCACGTTCGAGCGTGAAGGGTACCGCGTCCGCGTCAAGATCAAGCAACGAACTGCCGTCGCCAAGCTTTCGGTCTACTTCTACGGTGTGCCCAGGGCCCTTGGTCTCAGCCCGCTCGCCGACGAGGCGCTCATGATCCGCATCGAGGTGGACACCAGCCCGCCCGATGGCGCGACCCTCGCCGTCTCCGAGGTTTGGTCGAACCCGCGCGTGCGCGCTCAGCACTACGACAAGCCGTCTCTGTTCGCCGGCAAGATCGCCGCCATCTTCGGCAGGCCGTACCTCAAAGGCCGCGACGTCTACGACGTCGACTGGCTCATGGGTGCGCGCGAGCGGATCGAGCCGAACCGCGAGCTGCTGCGCGCCGCACTCGCCCAGACCGCGAAGTGGCAGCTGGAGGAGGGCGCCGCCGAGCCGACCGAACTCGCGCGCACGCAGATCGACGCCATCGTCGAGCAGTGGCCGAGGCTCGTGCTCGAGAAGCTCGAGGCGGCGGATTGGGAGAGCGTCGAGGCCGATGCCATGCCATTCCTCGAGTCCCCGTCGGATGCGTGGACCATGGAGCGTGACTGGGTCCTCGGACGCGTGCGCGCCTACATGGACGGGCCGGCGTGACGCGTCAGACAAGCAGCCAGCGAACCGGGCGTCGACGAGATTGCCTCAGGGGGATTAAACAACTAAACTGCTAGGAGATTAGTCGGTTAATCGACAACCCCACCCACCGCGCAGCCTGGTCGAGGTGCCGCATGTTCCGCTTCACCGTCACCCCATCGATCGCCGAGAACGTTACGGCCATCGAGCGGTTTGCGACACTGCTCGAACTGCGGGCGCCGCTGGCGCGCGGCTGGCAAGGCCGCCTGCGCCGCGAGATCGAAGCCGAGGCGGTGGCCGCCTCCACCTCGATGGAGGGAGTGCCCGTCACCGTCGCGGACGTCGTTCGCATCCTCGCCGGAGATCGCCCGGCGTCGGTATCACCCGCAGACGCGGGTCTCGTTTCCGGCTATCGCGACGCCGTGCGCCATGCATTCGCGCGCGCAGGGGCCGCGGACTTCTCCTGGAACCCGGAACTGCTCCTCTCCCTGCACGGCATGGCGATGGGCGCGAGTCGCGAAGCGTCGCCCGGCCGCTTCCGCAACGGCCCCGTATGGGTCGCGAACAGTCTGAGCGGGGAAGTGGTCTACGAGTGCCCTCCGGCGGAGATGGTCCCCGCTCTCGTCGAAGGACTCTGCCGAGACGCCGATGCCTGCTCTCATTCGGCTCCTGTTCTCGCCGCACTCGTTCACGTGGGTGTCGCGCGGATCCACCCCTTCCGCGACGGCAACGGTCGCGTGGCGCGCATTGCAGCGTCGCTCGCCATGCGCCGTGGCGGCTACAGCGCGCCCGAGCTCACGAGCCTCGAGGAATGGTGGGGGAGGCACGCACCGGAGTACTACGCGGTGCTGCGGGCGCTCGGGCCTCGCTGGGAGCCGGACGTTGATCTCACGCCGTTCGTTGAAGCTCACGTCGCCGCGCAGCGCCAGCAGGTAGAGAGCCTCGGTCTCGCCGAGAAGGTCGAGCGCGCCGTCTGGACCGCGCTCGAGAACATCGTGGAGGGTGATCTCAACATGCAGGCGCGGGCTGCCGACGCGCTCTATGACGCCTTCTTCGGCCGCGCGATCACGAACCGCTACTACCGTTCCATCGCCGATGTGAGCACCGCGACGGCCGTAAACGACCTTGCGCGCCTCGAGGCCGCGGGTCTCATCCAGGCGCGAGGCGCCGGGCGATCGCGTGACTACGGCGGCACCTTTCGTCTCGTCGCACGCGTGGCCAGCGAATGCCGGGTGAGTGTGGTAGCCGAGCCCGAGGCCACTCTTGAGGAGCAGCGTGCGGTGGTAATGGGCGAACTCACCGAGCGGCTTGCCTATCCCTAAGCTGTCCGCTGCCTTCCTGCCCCTTGCTATACTCTGCGCGCATCCAGGAAGCCCTCCCAAACCCCCGATTCCGGAGCCACCCATGCCCCCTACCATTCCTCACCTCTACGCCTGCGTGCTCGCAGGCGGGAGCGGCCAGCGCTTCTGGCCCCTGTCGCGCGAGCTCAACCCCAAGCAGCTGCTGTCGATGTTCGGCACCGAGTCGCTCATCGCGCAGGCCGTGCACCGCATCACGCCGCTCACTCAGCGCGGCGAGTCGGTCCTCGTGGTCACCAACGAACGGCTCTTCGACGAGCTCCGCAATCACCTCACCGCACAGCCCGATCCCGAGCTGCACCGCGTGCGGTACTTGAAGGAGCCGATGGCGCGGAACACGGCGCCGGCGATCGCGCTGGCTGCGGCGACGCTCGCTGCCGAGGACCCCGATGCAGTGATGGTCGTACTGCCGAGCGACCACCTGCTCGAGGACGGCGAGCTGTGGCGCGAGTGCATCCAGAGCGGTGTGAAGCTCGCGAACGGCGGCTACCTCGTGACGATCGGAATCCGTCCCACACGGCCGGAGACCGGCTACGGCTACATCAAGGCCGCCGAGCCGCTCGAGCCCTTTGAGGTGGGCGAGGCGATGCCGTATCGCGCCGAGCGGTTCGTGGAAAAGCCCGATGCCGGGCGCGCGGCCGAGTATGTGAAGAGCGGCGACTACTTCTGGAACGCCGGCATCTTCGTGATGCGGGCGGATCAGCTGCTCGACGAGCTCGAGCACGCGAGCGAGGAGGGCGAGCGTGTCGCCGAGGCCGTGCGCGCGATTGCTGCGATGTCCGCCGAGGAGCGCACCGGCCAGGACGCATTCGACCTGTTCAACGCGCTGCCGGCGATCTCGATCGACTACGCGGTCATGGAGCTCTCGCCCCACGTTGCGGTCATACCCGCGAGCCTCAGATGGAGCGACGTGGGCTCTCTACTTGCGCTCGAGGGCGTCGCGGAGCGTGACGCCGACGGCGTCGTGCGCGTGGGCCGCGGGGTCGACATCGACACGTACGACTCGGTGATCTATTCGAGCGACCGGCTCGTGGCGACGGTCGGCCTCAGGGACATGCTCGTGGTCGACACGTCGGACGCCACGCTCGTGTTGCCCAAGGACCGCGCGCAGGACGTGAGGCAGGTGTTCGACGCGCTCAAAGCGGCGGGCGCTGCCGAGGTCACGCAGCCCAAGATCTCGCTCCGCCCGTGGGGCAGCTGGGAGAGTCTGCTCAAGGGTCCCGGGTACCAGATCAAGCTGCTCGAGATCAATCCTGGCGCGAAGCCGAGTCTCCAGCGACACCACCATCGGAGCGAGCACTGGATCGTCGTCTCGGGCACGGCACACGTGACTCGCGGCGAGGAACAGGTAGAAGTCCACGTGAACGAGAGCATCTTCATCCCCGTGGGAGCGACTCACCGCATCGAGAACTGCGGCAAGCTGCCGTTGCAGGTGATTGAGGTGCAGGTGGGCGAGTATCTGGGCGAGGACGACATCGTCCGCATCGAGGACGACTGGGCGAGGGAGAACGGCTAGGCTTCGAGTGACCCAGGGTCGAAGCCAGGCCGGAACGGGTTGACAACCGTCACGCCATCGATGGTCTGCCCATCTTGCAGGTCCTCCGTAATGAGGTAGCGTGCGCCAGAC
>CAYGYT010000063.1:0-6516 GCA_964354215.1 uncultured Eubacteriales bacterium
CGCCCGATCCTGGCCGACGACGTAGTCGTTGAGGGCATCGTAGATCGCGCGCGGCGTAGGCAGGTCGTCGATGATCGGGGCAAGCGAGGTCTCCTCGGCCAGCTCGTCTTCGACGATGTCGTTGCACAGCTCGATGCACTCGTCGCAGATGTAGACGCCCGGTCCGGCGATGAGCTTGCGGACCTGGCGCTGGCTCTTGCCGCAGAACGAGCACTTGAGCTGGTCGTTACCTTCGCCGCGCGGCATGCTACTTCTTCCCCGAGTCCTTGGCGGGCGCTTCCTTCGTGGCAACGACAACGTCGCGGCTTGCCATGACGTTGTCAACGAGCCCGTAGGCCATCGCCTCTTCGGCAGTCATGATGTTGTCCCGCTCCGTGTCGGTGTGGATCTTCTCGCATGTCTGGCCCGTGTGCTTCGCAAGGATCTCGTCGAGCGTGTGCCGCATGCGAAGCATCTCCTTGGCCTGGATCTCGATGTCGGTCACCTGGCCTTGCGTGCCGCCCCACGGCTGGTGGATGAGGATACGGCTGTTCGGCAACGCCGAGCGCTTGCCGGCTGTGCCCGACGCAAGCAGCACTGCCGCCATGGACGCGCACTGGCCAATGCAGATCGTCGCCACGTCGCTCCTGATGTACTGGATCGTGTCGTAGATCGCCATGCCCGCCGTGACCGAGCCGCCCGGCGAGTTGATGTAGAGGCTGATGTCCTTGTCCGGGTCCTCGCTCTCGAGGTGGAGCATCTGCGCGATAACGAGGTTCGCGATGATGTCATCGATCTCGTGCCCGAGGAAGATGACTCGCTCGTTGAGGAGTCGGGAGTAGATGTCGAAGCTGCGCTCGCCCCTCGACGTCTGCTCGACGACGATCGGGACAAGCGCCTGGCTGGCCGGTGTGATGTGACGTTCGGTCATCGGGTCACTCCTCTGTGGTCTCATCTGACGCCTCGGCAGGCGCGGCTGCCGCTTCCGCCGGCACATCGGCCGCGTCGGATTCGGCAGTCGGCTCTGTGTCCGACGCCTCAGCAGTCTTCTTCTTTGATGCCCGCTTCTTGGCGGGCTTCTTCGGCGCCTCGGCTTTCGACTCAGCGGCGTCCGCTTCTCCACCACCAAAGGCATCTGGCTTCTCGGTGACCTTGACGTTGTCGAGCAGCCACAGTACGGCCTTCTTCTGCATGATCTGCTCGCGAACGGCGGTCATGACGCCTGCTTCTTCCCAGCGCTTGCGCAGATCCTCGGCAGACGACTCGCCCTCGCTTTCGCCTTCACCTTCACCTTCGCCCGACACGAGCCTGAGCTCCTCGTCGATGTCGTCGTCAGTCACGTCCAGGTCAAGCGCGCGGTAGAGCGCCTCGAGCGCGAGTTCCTCGCGCACCGACTCGAGCGCTTGGGCCTCGATGTCGGCCTGGATCTTGTCGGGCGAGACCCCCGTCGCCTGCACGTAGTTCTCGAACGTGGTGTCGCGGGTCTCGAGCCCGGTCATGAAGTCACGCAGCATCGCTCCCGAGCGACTGCGCACGAGCGCCTCCGGTATGTCGCCTTCGAGATTCGCAGCGACCGCCGAGCGAACCTCGCGCTCCTTGAGCTGCATCTGTGCGACGCCCTTCTGCGCGTCCATCTTCTCGCGCAGGTCCGCCCGCAGATCCTCGACTGAGTCGAACCCGCCCACATTTCCGGCGAACTCATCGTCGATCGGCGGCAGCACCTTCGCTTTGATCTCGTGCACCGTCACGTCGAAGCTGGCAATGCGGCCAACGTAGTCCGGCTGCGAGGTGGACTCGGGAATCGGGAACTCGATATGCCGCTCCGCACCGGCTTCTACGCCGATGAGACCGGCATCGAATTCGACCGGCATGAGCCCTCGGCTCATCTCGTAGAGATACTTGTCGACGGTGTTGCCGTCGTAGTCCTCGCCGTCGACCTTGCCCACGAACGACAGCAGCACGAAGTCCTCGACCTGCACCCCGCGCTCGGTGACCGGCTCGAGGGTGGCGAACCGCTCGGCCATGTACTCGATCTGAGCGTCGATCTCCCGGTCGCTCGCCGTAGACGGCGGCAGCTCGACCGAGATGCCCTGGTAGGACGAAAGCGTGAGCTCCGGGCGTGTCTCGACCTCGGCGACGTAGGTGAACTCCTCGCCCGGCTTCACCGGCTCGAGGTCGCTGATCTCGGGGGACTCGATTGGGCGCAGACCCTCGGCGTCGACCGCACGCGAGTACGTGCTATTGACGATCTCCTCGGTGGCCTCGGTGAGTATGTAGTCACGGCCTACGTGTGAGTCGATGACCGGCCGAGGCGCCTTGCCCTTGCGGAATCCAGGGATCTTCACCTGGTTTGCGACGCTCGAGTACACGCCGTCGATCGCCTTGTCGACGTCTTCGGCCGGCACGGTGACCGAGAGCTTGACGTTCGTACCTTCGAGCTTCTCGACGCTCGTCTTCAACAGCTTCCTCCTTGGGAAACGACGTGGGTGTCGCGTGATGCGCTGGTGCGGGCGAGAGGACTCGAACCTCCACGAGTTTCCTCACCGGATCCTAAATCCGGCGCGTCTGCCAGTTCCGCCACGCCCGCGTACGCTGCGGCCTGGCCGCACGCGCAGAACGGCTAGTAAGTGTAGCAAAACGGGCCCGAAAGCCCTCGCATCACAGAGATCTCGCTCGCCTCGAGCGGGGTCTACCAGTGATGCTTGAGTATCCAGGAGCTCGAGAAGAACAGGAGTCCGAGTGGTCCGGCCCCATTCCCAGTATCGCTCCGCGCCCTGGCATGAGGTCGTCAAACCAGCATCTCGCTGTCAGGCGCTACTTCGCAACGATACGCCCCGTGAGCATTCCCATCCCGCAGGTGAAGCGGTAGGTTCCTGGCTTGAGCGCCGGCAGCGCAACAGTGACGGGCCCTCGGGAATTGTCGGCGGAGACCCCGAGCTGCGGAATCCTGAAGCCAGCGGCGCAGCCGGTGCCTCGAGCCACGAGAAGTGAGACCCGCCTGCCTGACATCACGCCTAACGTTGATGGCACGTAGCCGCTAGAGCCGATGCCAATGGACACCTTCTGCACGTCGGAATCGGGAGCTGCCCCCGGAAGGAACCACGTCGCAACCGACTTGGTCACTCCGCCCGACGAGCCCATGGCCCGCACGGCGACTCTGTAGCTTGAAGGAGCACCGCCGGTGCTTCGCGTGCTGTACGCAAACCCAAGACGGTTGGTGAGCTTGGTCTCGGATACTCGGCCGCTCTTGAAGTACCACGCGAAGACGACCTTGGCGCCCTTGATGGGACGGCCGGAGCTGTCGACGGCACGAGACTTCGCAGTCACGTTCGAGTACCGCTTTGGGTGGTGGCTGTTTACAGAAACGGAGCACTTGTCCAGTCGGGCGGACGCATGCGCCGCGGGCGCGGCTGCGAACGGAACCAGCACGCAGAGCACGAGTGCGGAAGCAACAGCGCGGCGCACTCTCATCACGCACTCCTGGCAATCGGTTCTCGTGGCTATGAGCAGTACTAGCACAAGTGACGCCAGAGGGCTCTGCCACTGACAGGGGATGACAAAGCCCCCGTCTCCGATGACGAGGGCTCCGAGAGTCCTGTGGTGGGCCGTATAGGGATCGAACCTATGACCTTGGGATTAAGAGTCCCCTGCTCTACCAGCTGAGCTAACGGCCCAAAACGCTCGCACATTGTAACTGGCTGCGCGACGAATGCAAGCGGCCCGCATCGGATGAGCGGGCCGCTTGGCATGTCGATTGGGGTGGGTAACGGGGCTCGAACCCGCGACCTTCGGAGCCACAGTCCGACGCTCTAACCAACTGAGCTACACCCACCATAGTCGCCTGGCACGCCCGGAGGGATTCGAACCCCCGACCTAGAGATTAGAAGTCTCCCGCTCTATCCAACTGAGCTACGGGCGCATAACGGGAGGCCCGCCCGGGTGCCGGCGGGCACTCACGGTACAGACGGGATTCCCGGTTGTCAACGTGGAGCGGCCGACGGGACTCGAACCCGCAACAGCCAGCTTGGAAGGCTGGAGCTCTACCAATTGAACTACGGCCGCGTGCTGGTCGGGCCGGCGGGATTCGAACCCACGACCCTCTGCTCCCAAAGCAGATGCGCTACCAAACTGCGCTACGGCCCGACCGTGCCCGGATGACGTGCTCAGGCCTGCCATCGGAGCGCCCATCAGTATAGGCAGGGTGATGGAGCCGGGCAAACGCAGCCGCCGAGCGGACCCAGGTGGACCGGTCCGAGGTGCTACGGCGGGAGCGGTGCCGAGCGGTGCGCCCGCCTTCGTCTACGCGAGCAGCGCCTCAATGTCGAACCCCTGCGCGAACGGGTCGACGAATCGCACGCCCTCGATCTCCCGTCCGTTCTCGAAGTCCTCGGTGAGGATGTACGGGATGCCCGCCAGCTTCGCTACCGCCCAGATCTGCGCGTCGTAGTACGAGAAGCCGTGCCGCTCGACGCCGCGCACGGCGAGAAGGACGGTCTCCGGCAGGACCGGCAGTACCGGCCAGGAAGTCATGAAGTTGCGGACCTCCTCGGCGGCCGTTGCAGGGCTGAGACGGCGGCGGAACTTGCGAGACGCTACGGCGAACAGTTCTCCAAGCACCTGCGTTGAGAGCGTGCCGTCCGACCGCTCGACGAGCGTTGCCAGCACCTCTTGTGCTCGAGTCTGCTTCACTGGGTCAGCGCTGTCATGACCGTACACGAGCACGTTTGTGTCGACGAACACCCTAGCGACCGCGCTCATGCAACTCCTCGCGAGTCCAGGGCATCTGACCGCCCACCTTCCCGTCCGGACCCTCGCCACGCATGATCTTCTCCACTTCGCGCCACGCAGCCATTCGCTTCTCGCGCGAGTCGTCCTCTTCGAGGTAGCGCTGAAGAGCGCGAGAGACCAGCTGCGACTGCGAAATGCCCATCTCACGCGCGTGCCTCTCGAGCGCCTCTTCCAGCGCGGGCTCCATAACGATCTGCTTGCGTACCATGCGTCCCATTGTCTCAGCCTCCGCCAACTCACCGCTGTCCAGAATCCAACCATCCGCACGGAGGGAGTGTGTACCTCGGTGTGTAATGCTAGCGCGGCACGCGCTGCGTGTCACGCGCAGAACCAAGGCCTGTGGGGCACGGAGCGGGCGGTGCGGTGCGGCTACGTGCGCTCCAGCTGGTCTCTGAGCGCACGCAGGGCGGCCCCGCGGTGGCTGATCGCGTTCTTCTCGGCAGTCCCGAGCTCCGCCATTCGCCGTCCGGGCGTGGCATCGGGCTGGAACAGCGGATCGTAGCCAAAGCCGTGCGCGCCCCTTGGCTCGCGCTCGATGTGGCCCTCGCATGCGCCCGTGCCAACGAACTCCGACCCGTCCTCGTCGATGAAGACCATCACGCATCGGAATCGAGCCGAGCGTTCCGCATCGGGGACACTCGCGAGCGCCAAGAGCAGACGTGAGTTGTTCTCGGCGTCGGACGCACACGGACCCGCGTAGCGCGAGGAGTAGACGCCTGGCTCGCCGTCAAGCGCGTCGACCTCGAGACCAGAGTCGTCGGCGAGCGCGGCAAGGCCGAATCGCTCGCGCGCCGTGAGGGCCTTGATGTGAGCGTTCTCCTCGAACGTCAGGCCGCTCTCCTCGGGCTCCGGCCAGTCGCCCAGTTCCACCGAGGAGACGAAGCGCCAGTGCGAAAAGGGCAGCGTGGCGCGAATCTCGGCGAGCTTCCCGGGGTTGCGGGTGGCAACGACGACAATCTTCTCCGGTAGGTGCTCGACAACCGGCGCGAATTGCGTCGGCGGCTTGGGCCGCGGGGCCCTCTCGGGCTGCGAGGCGTGCCGGGGTGGCAGCGTCTCCCCAGGCTGAGACGTGCGATCAGAGCTCGAAGACATCGCCATCGCTTCCCACGATACGCTCTTGGAGTCCCACGAGCCTGCTCGTGCCGACCGACGCGAGGTCGAGTAGGGCGTCGAGGCGAGCGCGATCGAAGGGGGTGCGCTCGCCGGTACCCTGCACTTCGATGAAGCGGCCGCGGCCGTCCATCACGACGTTCATGTCGATCTCGGCCACCGAATCCTCGGCGTAGTCGAGGTCGAGCACGTTCACCCCGTCGACCATCCCCACCGATGTGGCGGCCACGAACTCAGAGACAGGGATCTCACCGATCTTGCCCGCATCGTGCCAGGTGGAGAGCGCGTCGTGCATCGCAATGAACGCGCCTGTGATGGCGGCCGTTCGGGTGCCCCCGTCGGCCTGGAGCACGTCGCAGTCGACCGTCACGGTCACCTCTCCGCCAAGGCGCGACATGTCGACGACGGAACGCAGCGACCGGCCGATAAGGCGCTGGATCTCCTGCGTGCGCCCCCTCGGTCCCGTCGATGTCTCTCGGCGCACACGCTGGTGAGTGGACGAGGGCAGCATCGAGTACTCGGCTGTTACCCAACCGAGCCCACTGCCACGACGCCACTGCGAGACCGACTCGTCGACGTTCGCAGCGCAGAGCACGCGTGTGTCCCCGAGTTCGAAGATGCAGCTCCCCATCGGGTGCT
>CAYGYT010000064.1:0-6503 GCA_964354215.1 uncultured Eubacteriales bacterium
AGAAGCAGGTGCGACGAAGAGACTGATCATTACCGGTCGTTGAGAGAGGACAGAATTGCTGATCTGTCAAAGGAGGACAGGTTCACCGGGCTAACACGCGACATGCCCTGAGATTCGGAGTACGTCCCGGAGCTGCGGTGGCGGCACGGCGACGCGGGGCTGGTGCCCCGGCGTGGCGGTCGCAGGCTACGCGGTGAGGGCGTCGCGGAAGCGGGGTGTAAGGGGCAGCACCCAGACGCTCTTGACGGGAAGGGCGTGGGCGTGGGCCGTGTCGAGCTTGCCGCGGCCCTGGGTGTCGCCGAGGCGGAGCCAGTTGGCGGCCTTGTAGCAGGTGCCGGAGAAGCGCCGCTTGTCGACGAAGGTCTCGAGGAGGACGGGGCGGTAGCCGTAGCGAGAGAGCCAGTCGGCGGGGAGTCGTCGCGCGGCGAGGCCGAGCAGCTTCGAGGCGAGGTGCTTCGATGCGACCCAGGGGAGGATGAGGAAGCGGGCGTTGTTCACGATGAGGTGCAGCCGGCTCTCGCGCTGGACGCGATTCCAGCCGATGAAGTCGTCACGCGGCGCGGTCTTCCAAGCGGCCGCGCCGAAACCGAGCAGGGCGAGGATGCGGCCCTCGGCGCGGGCGAAGTAGCGCATCTGGGCGCCGGGAAGCGGCTGGTAGCCGAGGTAGTGGTAGCGATCGACGTACTCGTTCCACAGCAGGGAGTCGCGCTTGCCCGCGACGATCTCGAGCCGCAGGTCCCGCATATCGCCCACGGGGGTGCAGATGAGCGGCTGAGGCTCGGCGTGCGGCGTGCGGCGGACGTGGCGCTTGCCGTTGCCGTTCTTGCGGCATGGCGGGGGCAGGAGGAGCAGCCCGTGCTCCTGCATCCGCAGCAGCGCGACGCGGCAGCTCATGTCCTTGAGCCCGCCGTCGGGCTTGCGCCACCCGAGCGTCTCGCAGAGGAGCCGCGAGAGCGCCCAGCGGGTTGTCTTCGGGTCCTCCACGAGGAGCCGACGAATCCCGGCGAGTTCGGTGTCGGTGAACTCCCTGCCGCAGTACTTCATCTTGCGCCCCGAACGGGGGTCAGGAGGTATCGGCTGGCAGCGCGCCGTAGCGCTGGAGCACCGTGCGCTGCGACTCCCCCATCAAGGCGCGGTCGCACACCGTGGCGCCGAGGAGCAGGGCGAACTCGAAGTTCCGGAAGATCCCGAAGTGCTCGCCGCAAAAGACCACGACCTTGTCGCGGTTCTTCAGCGCCAGTTGCCGGCGGAACCGAGCGATGCCGGTGTCCTCGCCCGTTAGCTCGGCCTCAAGGGCTTGTTCCTTGTAGCAGCGGAACGCCGAGACGAGCCCCATGCACATGAAGACGAAGTACGCGTGGAGGCGCATCCCGGCCTCGCTGCGCTTGGGATGGTGTTCGAGGAACCAGCTCTCCTTCGCCTCGCGATTGCACGTGTTCTCGATCAGGCTGCGATCGTCGTAGGCGTCGAAGGCGACGAACGGATCGTTCGCCGGGTCGGTGGTCAAGAACACCACTTCTTTCTCGGCGTCCGCCGGAGCACCGTCCCAGCGCAGCACCACCGTGGCGTTGAGCAGCTTGGGCTCGAAGCTCTTCGAGGTGGCTGCGGAGGACGAACCGCCTTCTCTCCACCAGTCGCAGGGCAGCTCCCGGATGCCCACCACTACGGTCTTGCGCTCTTCCACCGTCGCGTTCTTCCCCGCCCCGCGCTGCCCCTGCTCGACTCGCTCCGTGTCCGTGGTGCCATCCAGGGCTCGCCCTTGCGCGGCGAGCGCCTCGGCGCGGCGGGCAATCTCCCGTGCGTCCGTCGTGATCGTCAGGTTGGACTTGGCCGGGAGGTAGACGATGGCGCCCTCGCCATCGATCTTCGACAGGAGATTGCCGTCGAGAAAGCCGCGGTCCAAGGCCACCGAGCGGATGGTGGCGTAGCCCTCGACATTCTTGCGGGACTGGGCGACCACCTCGTAGGCGTGCTCGTTGTCCGCCACGTTGATCCCGTCGATCGCGATGGCCAGCGGGATGCGCGACACCGGCTCCCAGACCACCCACACCTTCCAGCCGAACACCGTCACCTTGGTCTTCTTCGCGGGCCGATTGGCGCGCACGTCGGGTCGCTTCTCCCTCGTGACGCTCGGCACCTCCTTGCCGTCGTCGGTTTCGTAGCCCGGTGTCGCCTCGTCATCGGTCGCATCGAGCAGCGCGTCGATGCGCTTCGGAAAGATCCCCTGTTTCGCGAGGCAGCGGACTACGCCGTTGAACATCGCCACGAGCTTGTCCTTGCCCACCGCGACGATGTTGTCCGCCACCGTCTCGTACGAGAACGCCCCACGCATCTCCACCGGCTTCGTCCGCCGGCTCAGCCCCCGGTCGTTGCTCCCGTCCCGGACCTGCGCCGCGTTGAACCCGAGCACCCCCATCAGCGCCTCGTCCGTCAGCAGCACGTCCCGCGTGGCCAACATGCTCTGCACCCCGCCCACGCAGCGCATGATCGTTACCAGCACGAACGTGAGGAACGGGTAGAGCGCGCCTTCCCGGTTCTTCGGATCCAGATCCTCCAGCAGTTCCCAGGCGCCAATCTCCCGCAGGTAGTGGAACAGCTCGTCGAAGAACGCCGCCTCGCTGAGCGGGTAGACCTGATCCATCGTCCGCGTCTCGTGCAGCGCGCTCGCGACCTGGGCGTCGTCCCGCGTCGCCGTCTGCCAGCTCGACAGCTCCGCGAGCCGCGTCTGCAACTCCTTCCTGCTCGTCACCTTGCGAGGCACGCCCCAAGACTACAGGTTGCCGTCGTCCGTGTCCAGCATTTTCTTGCGCCACCTCGCCTGGCGGCCTTCCGCGCTCCCGGGACGTACTCCGAATCTCAGGATGGATCTGAGATTCGGAGTAGGGGCGAGGGGCGCGAGGGAACGGCGACGGCCATCCAGGCGGCGGGAGGGGGGAGCAACTCGGAGAGAGCGCTTGGAGGGGGCTGGTGTAGCCTAGCCGGTCAGGATCTGGCGAAAGCGAGGCGTGAGGGGAAGGACCCAGACGCACTTGACGGGAACGGTGCAGGCGTGGGCCGTGTCGAGCTTTCCACGACCCTGGGTGTCGCCGAGGTTCAGCCAGTTGGCGGCGCGATAGCAGGTGCCTCGGAAGCGGTCCTTCTCGACGAAGGTCTCGAGGAGAACGGGGCGGTAGCCGTAGCGGGCGTGCCAGTCGCCGGGCAGCCGGCGTGCGGCGAGGCCGAGCAGCTTGGAGGCGAGGTGCCTCGAGCGGACCCACGGGAAGATGAGGAAGCGGGCGTTGTTCACGACCAGGTGGAGGCGGGTCTGGCGCTCGTGGGCGGTCCAGCCGATGAAGTCGTCGCGCGGCGCGGTCTTCCATGCGGCGGCGCCGAAGCCGAGCAACGCGAGCAGTCCCTCCTCAGCGCGAGCGAAGTAACGCATCTGGGCACCGGGCAGCGGCTGGTAGCCGAGGTAATGGTAACGGTCGACGTACTCGTTCCACAGCAGGGAGTCGCGTCGGGTCGCAATCGGCTCCAGACGCAGCGCCCGCAGCTCACCCGCGCAGATGAGCAGCGGCGCCTGCGGTTCGGCCGTTGGCGTGCGAGGGGTGGTTCGTGCAGCGTTGCTGTCGCGATGCCGGGGGGCGGGCAGCCGCACGAGCCCGTCGGCCTGCATGCGCAACAGAGCGACCCGGCAGCTCATCTCCTTCAGGCCGCCGTCGGGCTTGCGCCAGCCGAGCTCCTCGCACACCCGCAGCGACAGTGCCCGACGGGTCGTTCCCGGCTCAGCGGTGAGCGCACGTATGCGCACGATCTCGTCGTCACCGAAATCCCGGCCGCAGTACCGCCTGGGGACGCCTCCGAAGCCGGTCGCCGTCACGAGCTGTCGTCCGCCTTGGCGCGGTAGCGCGCGAGCACGGTCTGCGCCGACTCGCCCATCAACGCGCACTCGCGCACGGGGATGCCGACCAGCAGGAAGACCTCGTGGTTGCGGAAGATCCCGAAGTGCTCTCCGCAGAAGACGATCACCTTGTCGCGGTTGGCTGCCTTGAGCTGCCGCCGATAACGGCCGATGCCGGTCTCCTCGCCACGGCTCTCGGCCTCCTCCGCCTGTTGCTGATGCAGTCGAAAGGCCGAGATCAGCGCCATGCACGTAAACACGAAGTAGGCGTGGACTCGCATCCCGGCCTCGCTCCGCTTCGGGTGGTGTTCGAGAAACCAGCTCTCCTTTGCCTCGCGGTTGCCCGTGTTCTCGATCAGGCTGCGATCGTCGTACGCGTCGAATCCGGCGAAGGGGTCGGTCGATGGATCGGTGTCCAGGATGACGACTTCCTTCTCCGCATCCTTCCGGGCACCGTCCCAGCGCAGCACAACCGTGGCGTTGACCAGCTTCGGCTTGAAGCCCTTCGAGTTTGCCGCCGAGCTCGAGCCCTCGGGCCCCCACCAGTCGCAGGGCAAGTCCCGAATGCGCACGACGGTGGTCGTTTGCTGCTCTAGCCAGGCCTTCTTCCCGGAGCCGTGCGTCACCCGTTCGATGCGCTCTTTGTACGTGCAACCGTCGAGCGCTTTGCCTTGCGCGGCCAGCGCCTCCGCTCGCCGGGCGATCTCCCGCGCGTCGGCTGTGATAGCCATGTTGGACTTGGCCGGGATGTAGACGATCGCATCTTGATCGACTCGCCCAAGCAGCTTGCCGTCCAAGAAGCCCCGGTCCAGCGCCACGGACCGGATCGTGGCGTAGCCCTCGACATTCGCCCTGGCCTGGGCCAGTACCTCGTAGGCGTGCGCGTTGTCCGCCACGTTGATGCCGTCGATCTTCATGGCCAACGGTACCTTCGACACCGGTTCGAAGACGAGCCAGATTTTCCAACCGAAGACCGTCACCTTGATCTTTCGGGCGTGCTTGTTGGCGCGCACGTCCGGCCGCTTCTCCCGCGTAACGCTCGGCACCTTCCCGCCTGCATCGGTCTTGTAGGTCGGCGTCGCCTCGTCGTCGGTCGCGTCCAGCGACACGTCGATGCGCTTGGGAAACATCCCCTGCTTCGCCAGGCAGCGGATAGCCCCGTTGAACATCGCCGAGAGCTTCTCTGGACCCACCTTCACGATGTTGTCCGCGATTGTCTCGTAGGAAAGCGCACCCCGGATCTCCACGGGATGTTTGCGACGACTCAAGCCCCGATCATTGCTGCCAAGCTGCACCTGCGCCGCGTTGAAACCGATCACGCCCATCAGCGCTTCGTCCGTCAGCAGCACCTCGTGCGTGGCGAGCATGCTTTCGACTCCCCCAACGCAGCGCATGATCGTCAGCAGTACGAACTGGATGAACGGGTACAGCGGCCCCTGGCGGTCCTCCGGATCGAGCCGCTCCAGCAATGGCCAGGCTCCGATGTCCCGGAGGTAGTGGAAGAACTCATCGAAGAAGGCCGCCTCGTTGAGCGGGTAGATCCGGTCCATCGCCCTCGCTTCGTGCAACTCCTCCGCGACGTGGGCGTCGTCGCGCGTCGCGGTCTGCCATCCCGACAGCTCCGCCAGTCGGGTTCGCAAATCCTCTTTTCTGGCGACGTTCCGAGGCACGGCCCCACGCTACAGCATGTCCCTCCTTGTGTCCAGCTTTTTTTCCATTCGTTAGCCCGGACCCCCCTGACCCCCCGGACCGGCCGGACGCTGCACCTACTCCGAATCTCAGAACTGTGCCCGCACGCTGCGGCAGGGACTGGTGCAATCTCGATGGGGCGCACGCGGGGCTCGCGAACCGGCTCCGCCAGAAGGGTCACACGCTCCCTGGCTCCAGCCCGACCCCATCCCCCGCCTTCCCTCTGACCGCCGATTCTCAACCTCCTGCCACTCCCTCTTGGAGCCAGGCTCATTAGCAGTCCGGGCCTAACCCGGGTTATTCGTGAAGTCGCTTCGCACGTCGGAATGGCCCCCTCACCCTTGCCCTCTCCCGCGCTGGGGAGAGGGGGTAATGGCGTCCTGGTATCACAACCCGCAGCAAGGCTGACCCTGGTTTGGCCCGTTCTGAGTATCGGGATCAGATCATCCGGTCAAGAGCGGATCGGCCCATGCTCGGTATCGATCCAGGTGCCTGGTCATGCGGCGGATGTCCTCTTGGCGGTAGACCTCGCCACTGTAGGAGACCAGTGTCTTTTCCTGAATCAGGGTTCGGAGGTGACGAATGGCCTTCTTGCCTTCTGCGTCGACGGCGAGCACCGACTCCAGGAGATCCGCTGCCAGCATGTGGTCCTCGCTGGCGCTCTTTACCCCGCCTATCTTGACCGTCAGGGCATCGGTGAGGGCGATGGCCGCATGGACAAGAAGCACCCCGGCTGCATTCCAGTATTGGAACTCTGCGGCCATCTCCGCCGCCTGTGTGAAGTTCTCGGCTACGGCATGAAACTGCCGCCACCGGGTCCGGTCAACCTGTCGTCTTCGCCCGGGCCGGGGCACCCTTCCTGTCCTTTCTGCGATCTATAGCGATCTCAATGCCCTCTCGCAGGATACTCGCGATCAACGGATCCCTCCGCTGG
>CAYGYT010000065.1:0-6158 GCA_964354215.1 uncultured Eubacteriales bacterium
GACCGGCACAGCGTCTGCTGGGAGCGGCACGCCTACACGGAGCGGCTGCTCGACGGGACGCTCGAGGACGACGCCACGTTCGGATTTATCGCCTCGGCCGACGAGTCGGATGACTGGCGGAAGCCCGCGACGTGGGCGAGGGCGAATCCGAATCTCGGGGTGAGCGTGAGCTTCGACGACCTCGAGCGGAAGGTGCGCCGCGCCCTGGAGATCCCGGCCGAGCAGAACGCCTTCCGCCGGCTGCACCTGAACCAGTGGACCGAGCAGGAGGTGCGCTGGCTGGACGTGGCGGCGTGGGACGAGTGCGGTGGGCCGGTAGGGTGGCTGGAGCTGCGCGAGGCGATGCGGGGGCAGGTCTGCTACCTCGGGATGGACCTCGCCTCGTCGCTCGACGTGTCGGCCGTGGTGGGCTGGTTCCCGGAGCAGAACGTGGTGATCCCGTGGTTCTGGATTCCCGAGGCGGGGATGCAGCAGCGGGTACAGCGCGACCGGGTGCCTTACGACCAGTGGACCGAGCAGGGCGCGGTATTCACGACGCCGGGCGAAGTGACGGACCAGGATGAGATCCAGCGGCACATCATCGAGACGATCAGCCAGCACTACCAGGTGCGCGAGATCGCCTATGACGCATGGAACGCGACGCAGCTCGCGGTGAGGCTTCAGGGCGCCGGCGCCACGACGGTATCGCTCGCCCAGACGATCTCGATGATGAGCGAATCGGTGAAGCGGATCGAAGAGCTGGTGATCGGCCGGAAGCTGCGGCACGGCGGCCACCCGGTGCTGCGGTGGATGGCGAGTAACTGCGAGACGCAGAGTGACTCTTACGGAAATCGCAAGCTGAAGAAGCCGGATCGGAGCGAGGCGAAGCGGGTTGACGGCATGGTGGGGCTGGCGATGGCCGTGTCGCGGGAGCTTCGACAGGGGCCGGCGGCAGGTGGAGTGGAGGTCTGGGTTGCCTGAACTGTTGATCGGGTGCGGGTCAAAGCGGGACAAGCGGCTCTTCCCGCCAGGTCGGCCGAGGTCATGGGAGGCTCTAACCACGTGCGACATGAACGCGGACCACTCTCCGGACGTCATCCACAACCTCGAGCACGTACCCTACCCGTGGCCGACCGACCATTTCGATGAGGTCCACGCCTACGAAGTGCTGGAGCACCTTGGCCGGCAGGGGGACTTCCGGTCGTTCTTCGACCAGTTCTCCGAGCTCTGGCGCATCCTGAAGCCCGGGGGCTACCTGTGCGGCACATCGCCCGCAGTGGGGAGTCCGTGGCTGTGGGGCGACCCGGGGCACACGCGCGCCATACAGCCGGAGAGTTTCGTCTACCTCGACCAGGAGGAGTACCGGAAGCAGGTTGGAGTCAGGGACATGACGGATTACCGCTTCTGCTACGCCGCCGACTTCCGTCCCGTGATCCTTATGCCCGACAGCGAAGGGACGTTCCTCTACATCCTCAAGGCGGTGAAATGATGGGCTGGGCGGCACGAACGCGCGAGCGAGTTGTGATCGGGAGTCCCCGGGGCGGCTCCGTGACCGGGGCGTTTTCCACCTCCCTGCTCCTGCTCCAGCACGACCAGTGGCGAGCCCGCAAGCCGGAGGACGTCCAGCTCGCGGCCGTGATCGAGGGGAGCGGCCTTTACATCGAGGACAACCGCCACTGGCTCGCCTGGCGCTTCCTGAACGAGCACGACGCTCCGTGGCTGCTGATGATCGACTCCGACATCTCGTTCAAGCCCGACCTGCTCGATCAACTGCTCGCCGCGGCCCACTCGCGGGACGGCGTGAAGGTGCTCTCGGGCAACGTGCCGCTCGACGTCTTCTCAAACGTCGCGTATCTCGGGATGCCGCAGCCGGGGGTCTTCGCGCCGCTGAAGATGCTGCCGCCGGAGAAGGTCTTTGAGGCCGACGCAGCGGCCACGGCGATCATGCTCATCCATCGTGACGTGCTCCAGTCGATCCGCGAGCGCGAGGGTGAGTGCTGGTTCTACCGACACAAGGTCGAGGTCGAGGAACGGAACGGCTATCCCTACCGTACGTTCCTGAACCTCGGCGAGGATATCTCGTTCTGTCTCCGCGCCCGTGATGCTGGCTTCTCGACGTGGGTGGTCCAGGGCCTCACGGGAGTCGTACATCACAACCTCGCCGCTACGAGGCGCTGTCTCGCAGAGGCGGAAGCCGAGCTCGCGCGTCTGCGAGGCCAGGCGAAGGAGACGGCAGCATGAGCATCTTCGGCTCGGACTTCGAGGCGTATCTCCGCACGCCGGAGAAGCGGGGGCTCCCCGACAGTGCCCTGACGCAGTACATGGGGGACATCTGGGCGCCGTCGTCGGCTGGCGTCCCGGTGTCGTCCTCCACGGCCTATGGACTCTCGACGTGGTGGGGTGCGGTATCGCTCATCTCGTGGTCGGTGTCCCGTCCCCGGATGCGACCGTTCACACTCGCGCCGAACGACATCCGACGTTACGAGGATGGGCACCCTGTTTCGAGGCTGATGAACGTCCAGCCGAACAAGGACATGACGGCGCTCGTGTTCCGCCGTGTCATCACGTCGCACGTGCTAGTCTACGGAAACGGGTACGCGGAGATCGAGTGGGACAACGCCGGTCGGGCGAAGGCGCTGTGGCCGCTCATGCCGACCGAGGTGGAGCCTGTCGTCCGGGGAGGAGAGCTCGTCTACCTCGTGCGCGGGGTGGACACCGGGCTCCGCGGCGACGACGTCCTCCACATCCAGGGCCTCGGCTTCGACGGGCTGAAGGGCTACTCAGTGCTGTCGATGGCCCGGCAGTCGCTGGCTCTCGGCCTCGCCGCGCAGCAGTTCGGCGCGACGTTCTTCGGCAACGGGGCCTTCCCGGCGCTCCTCGCCTCGACGGACCAGAAGCTCGAGCAGCCGCAGCGTGACCGCATTCGGGAGTCGTGGAATGCTCTCCACCAGGGGCCGGACCGGGCGCATCGCCTGGCCGTGCTGGAGGGTGGGCTCAAGGTCGAGAAACTCACGATTCCGCCGGACGACGCGCAGTTCCTCGAGACCCGGCAGTTCCAGCGGGAGGACATCTGCGCCTACTTCAACCTGAACCCGGCCATGCTCGGGTACAACGCCGGCAACGCCCCGGGCGGGAACTACGAGGCGCAGAAGATCAGCTTCGTGTCCGACACGATCGCCCCGTGGTGGAGGGCGTGGGAACAGGAGATCGAGCGGAAGCTGCTCGGCCCCGGGCCTCGGCAGATCGAGCATGAAGCAGAGGAGCTGCTCCAGTACCTCTCGATGAACGAGACGCGCCTCAAGAATAAGGCCGACGCCGCGGCCACTCTCGTCGGCGCCGGCTTCGACGCCAACGACGTGACGGACGTGTGCGGCCTCCCGCCGATGCGTTTCGAGAAGCCGGAGCCTCCCCCGGCCCCAGCTCCGGCACCGCCGGAGGACGATCCAGACGCCGAGGATGAGCCTCCGGAGCCCGAGGATGACATCGTCGAGGCGCAGCGGGCGCTCGTGGTCCACGCTGTAGGGATGCTCGTCAGGATCGAGGCGGGGGAGGCCCGGAGGGCCGCCGAGAAGGGGCGGCTGAAGGTGTGGGCGGCCGAGTTCTACCCGCGCCACCAGGTGCGCCTCGTGCAGTCACTGGAGCCCGTGGTCAGGGCGATTCGGCCCCGCGGCGATTGGCGGAGTACGGCCGAGGCGGTGGCGGGCGAGATGGTGGCTCGGAGCATGGCCGACCTCGTGGCCGGTGCCGACGCGGTCGAGCTCGTGGTGAGCCGCTGGGAAATCGAACGGCCGTCCGAGGTGGCTGGCCGAGTCATGGAGGGCAAGTAGATGGCCGACATCGAACGGCGGATCGTTGACGCGGGCCTCGAGGTCCGCGGCGAGGGAGAGACGAAGACGCTCGTCGGGTACGCGGCGAAGTTCGGGGTGCGCTCCGAAGACCTGGGAGGCTTCGTCGAGTCGATCGCCCCCGGCGCCTTCGACCGGGCGATCAGCGAGGGCCACGACGTGCGGGCGCTCTGGAACCACAACGCGGACGTGGTGCTGGGCCGCACGAAGGCGGGGACGCTGCGGCTCTTCGTGGACGAGGTGGGGCTCAAGATCGAGACGGACCTCCCGGACACGCAGGCGGCCCGGGATCTGCGGGTGTCCGTGGCGCGGGGGGACGTTTCGCAGATGAGCTTCGGCTTCCGCACGAAGGGCGACGAGTGGAGGACGGAGGACGGGGTGCCCTACCGGACCCTGACCGACCTCGATCTCTTCGACGTCTCGCCGGTCACCTACCCGGCGTACCCGCAGACGGAAGTGAGCGTGCGGGCGCTCGACCAGGCGCGCGAGATGGTGGCGCCGCCCCCGGCCGCTCCCGTCGAGCGGCTGGCCCGGCAGATCGAGGCGCTCGACCGCGAGGAGGCTTGACACCCGGGTTAGACTGGTAGGCGAGACGTAGAGCACCGGCCGTTCCTCCCGTTTTCACGGCGAGGGCCGGCCGGGCAGAGTGAGCCGCAAGCTCCGTTTTCACGGGCGCGGATCGCAGGCAGTCACCGACGTGGGTTTCTGCCAGTGGTCGCGCCCGCATCTCGTTCTGGGCCGCCCCTGGCAAAGCGCCAAAGGAGGCGTCCAGTGTACGAGATCAAGGAACTCAGGCAGAAGCGGGCCAAGGTTTGGGAGGACGCCAAGGCGATCCTCAAGACCGCGGCCGACGACAAGCGTGAGCTGACCGCCGAGGAGACCACGAAGTACGACGCGATGGTCGCCGACGTGGACAAGCTCAAGGGCGAGGTGGAGCGCGCCGAGCGCGCCATCGAGCTGGACAAGGAGCTGGCGGAGTCCGCCGGCCGCAAGACGGAGAGCCGCATCACCACTCCGGACCAGCTCACCCGCTCGGACTGGAACCGCATGTTCCGGGCGTGGGCCTCCTACGGCACCCGCGCCGCGAGCCAGGTGGACATCGACTTCGCCCACAAGGTCGGACTGAATCCGGCCAACCAGGAGTTCGACGTCCGCGCCATGACCGTCACGACCGCCACGCAGGGCGGCAGCACGGTCGCCGACGAGCCGATGCGCTCCTTCTACGAGGTCCAGAAGTGGTACGGGCGTGTTCGGAACGTGGCCACGGTCCTCCAGACGGAGACCGGAGGCGACCTGCCCATCCCGACCATGAACGACACCTCGAACACGGGCGAGATCGTGGCCGACTCCGGCGCCCACACCACGACCGCCGACCCCGCCGTCGGGATCGTCACCATGAAGGCGTACAAGTTCGGCTCGAAGGCCGTTCTTGTCTCCGTCGAGCTGCTGCAGGACGCCAACTTCGACCTGGCCGCGTACCTCGGCCGGGCTCTCGGCACGCGCATCGCCCGCATCCAGAACACGAACTTCACGACCGGAGCGAGCGCCACGACCAACCCGCTGGGCTTCACCATCGGCGGGTCCAGCGGCAAGACGGCCTCCGCGACGAACGCCTTCACCTGGTCCGAGGTGAGCGACCTGATGCACTCCGTCGACCCGGCGTACCGGGCGATGCCGAGCTTCAGCTTCATGGCGCACGACACGATCATCGGGTACATCAGGAAGCTGAACTTCAGCACCACGAACCTCCCGATCTGGGAGCCGTCGGCCCAGCTCGGCGAGCCCGACCGCATCTTCGGAGTGCCGGTCATCCCGAACAACGACATGGCGACGGCGCTGACGACCGGGCAGAAGCTCCTGGCGGTCGGCTCCTTCGAGACGTACATGATCCGGGACGCCGGAGCTCCCGTGTTCGTCCGCCTCAATGAGCTCTACGCGCTCAACGGCCAGGTCGCCTTCCTCGCGTTCCAGCGAACGGACGGTCGGCCCCTGGACGCGACCGCGATCAAGTGGCTCAACCTGGCGTAGTAGCCAGCCGGGGGCGGTTCCTCGCGGGGCCGCCCCCGGACCTACCATTCCCATGAAGGTCCGCGCACTCACCTCATTCGCTTCCGCAGACGGGGGCCATCCCGAGGGCGAGGTATTCGACCTCGCTCCTGAGCAGGCCTCGGCATGGCTGTCGGCCGGGCTCGTGGAGCGTGTGCTGCCCGAAGTCGAGACGGCGACGCGCGAAGCCCCGGAGCAGGCCGTCACGCGCAAGGGGAGGCGATAGATGCCGCTCTCGCCCTACTCGCTGCTGTCTCTCGACGAGCTGAAGGACTACCTCGGCGTCAC
>CAYGYT010000066.1:0-6116 GCA_964354215.1 uncultured Eubacteriales bacterium
GTGCCGATGGACCGCGTGTCTCGTACCGCCGTTGCCGTCGGCCTGGCATGGGCCGCACCGGCCGCGCTGCTGGCCCTATGGCAGCGTGCCTCGGGTCTTCCCGTGTCGGGAGCACTCATCAACAGCAACGACTTCGGCACACTCATGGTCGTGGTGGCTCCGGTCGCGCTCGGTCTTGCGTTGGCGGAATCGAGTCGCCCAGGCCGCATCGCGCTCTTCGGGTTGGCAGCGGTGGCAGAGGCGTCCGCGGTCGTGTCCGGCAGCACGGGTGCGCTCGTGGCGGCGGGAGGGGCGCTCCTGTTCGCAGCCGTCCTTACCCCCGCGCTCCTCGGCGTGCGTGCGGCGCGGGCGGTGCGCGCGGTGCGTATCGCAGCCGCTGTCGTGCTCGCGCTGGCGCTCCTCGTGAGCGTGCTGGCTCTTGGGCTACCTGCTGGCGCGCGCGGTCCGCTCGGCACGCTGCGAGGGGAGCTCACGGGTCCCACGGTTCAGAACCGCGTGGTGTTGTGGCGGATCGCGCTCGAGCAGTTCGCATCCCGGCCTCTCACGGGCATAGGCCCGGACGGCTACAGCCGTGCCTCGCAGCCCTTCATCCCGGCTGTCCTCTGGCAGCGAGAGCCCATTCCCGGTGGCTACAGCACCTTGCCCGGCGATCCGCACAACCTCTACCTCAATGTCCTTGCCTCACTGGGTCTCCTCGGGACAGCAGCGCTGCTCGTGCTCTTTGTGGTGTGGGCGGTGCGGCTGAAGGACTGGCTCGCCACGGACCCACCCAGCAAGAGCACGGACGCCGGTCCGCCTGAGTCTGCGTATCGGGTCGCGAGGGCCGGATTCCTGGTGGGTTCGGTCGGCTTCCTCATAAGCCAGCTCGTGCTCCCGTTCACGGTCGTCTACGCGGCGCTGCCCGCTCTCATCGCAGGCCTCGCCGTTGCGCCCGCCGCCGGCACCGAGTCCCACGCGAGCGAGGCCGCGCGCGCGGCCCAGTCCGCGTCGCAGGCGACTCGGCTACGCGCCATCGCGGGCGTGCTCGCGGCGGCCGTCTTCCTCGTGCTCGCGGCGGCAATCCTCTACGCGGACGTGGTCGTGCGCGCCGCAGTCCGGTCGACCGACTCCGAGGTGATCGTCAGCGGCATCGCCCGTGCCCGTCGCATCGCGCCGGGATACGGCACGTGGGCTTCACTCGAACTGGAGGCGCGGGCGCTCGCTCTGGACGGGTCGCCTGCCACACGGGATGTCTACGAGCGAGCGGTTGATAGCGCGGACGACGTAGTGCGCGGCAACGGCCTCTATCTCGCTCTCGCGGTGAGGCCCCTGCTCGATGAGGCCGCGATGACCGCGCGTACCGGACCCGACGCCCTCATCTGGGAGCGGCGCACGCTCGAGCGGGCGGGCGAGCTGCTGTCGTTCGCACCGGACGTGGTCGCCGAGTACGCGCACCTGCTCGTGCTCGAAGGCCGCGCGGCCGAGGCCGCAGCGTTGCTCGAAGCTAATGCTGAGCGTCTGTCGCGATTGCCCCGGGCGACGCTCTACGCCTACTACGCATACTCGGCGTTGGGCGATCCGCGCGCGGCCGAGCTGCGGGCGCTCGTGGAACAGCAGTATCCGGACCTCGTTCCTCTGCTCGATGCGCCGGGCGTGCGCGCACCGGCCGCCCAGAGTGGCGACAGCCCATCGTGAGGCCCGTTGTAAACTAGCAGGGCCGCTGTGGCTCGCCACGCGGTCCAGGTCGAGTTCGACGCCGAAGACACACCGAAGAGGAGCCTTCTCATGACGTCCGCTGCCACCAACCGTTCCGAGCAGTACTTCGACGCCGCCTGCAATCTCATTCCGGGTGGCGTGAACTCACCGGTTCGCGCGTTCAAGAGCGTGGGCTGCAGTCCGATCTTCTACGAGCGGGCCAGGGGTAGCCGCGTCTGGGACGTTGACGGCAACGAGTACATCGACTTCGTCGCCTCGTGGGGTCCGATGATCCTCGGTCACGCTCCCGAGGCCGTCCTCGACAAGGTGCGCGAGCAGCTCGACCGGGGCACGAGCTACGGCGCACCCACGCTCATCGAAGTCGCCATGGCCGAAGCCGTGATTGCAGCCGTACCGAGCGTCGAGATGGTCCGCTTCGTTTCGAGCGGTACCGAGGCGACGATGAGCGCGCTGCGGCTGGCCCGCGGTTTCACGGACCGAGAGAAGTTCATCAAGTTCGACGGCAACTATCACGGCCATTCGGACGCGCTGCTGGTTGCCGCGGGCTCCGGTCTGCTAACCCTCGGGATTCCGAGCACGCCCGGCGTTACCAAGGGCGCTGCCGCCGATACCATCGTGCTGCCCTACAACGACCTCGGTCCCGTGCGCGAGGTGCTCGAGCGCGAGGGCGAGCAGGTCGCTGCGATCATACTCGAGCCGATCGCCGGCAACATGGGCGTCGTACCGCCGCAGCCCGGATTCCTCCAGGGCCTGCGCGACCTGTGCGACCAGCACGGCGTCGTGCTCATCTTCGACGAGGTCATCAGCGGATTCCGCGTCGCTCTCGGCGGTGCACAAGAGCTCTACGGCGTCACGCCGGACCTCACGACTATGGGCAAGATCATCGGCGGCGGCTTTCCGGTGGGCGCCTTCGGCGGCAAGCGCGAGATCATGGACAAGCTCGCACCGATCGGGCCGGTCTATCAAGCAGGCACGCTCTCGGGCAACCCGGTCGCGATGGTGGCCGGGCTTGCGACGATCGAGGCGCTCAAGCAGCCGGGCGTCTACGACGAGCTCGACCGCAAGGGCCGCATGCTCGCGAGCGGGCTGTGCAAGGCCGCCGAGTCGGCGGGCGTGGAGACCTACTGCACGCGGGTGGGCTCGATGTCGTGCATGTTCTTCACCGACGCCGAGGTCACGGACTGGGCGAGCGCGTCAACGAGCGATACCGACCGCTACGCCCGCTACTTCCAGCGCATCCTCGCCGCCGGCTTCACCATCGCGCCGAGCCAGTTCGAAGCGACATTCGTCTCCCTCGCGCACACCGACGAGGAGATCCAGGCGTACGTGGATGCGGCCTCGACTGCGCTGAAGGCGCTGTAGCCCATGCGCATCATCGTCATCGTCGGAGCGCGACCCAACTTCATCAAGATCGGTCCGCTCGTCCCGGCGCTCACGGCCGCTGGTATCGATGCGCCCATCGCGCACACGGGCCAGCACTACGACGCGTCGATGTCTGACGTGTTCTTCGACGACCTCGAGCTGCCCGAGCCGACGTGGTTCCTCGGCGTGGGCTCCGGGACACACGCCGTGCAGACCGGCAAGGCGATGATGGAGCTCGAGAAGCTCTTCCTCGCCGAGAAGCCCGACGCCGTTCTCGTGGTGGGCGATGTGAACTCCACGCTGGCAGCGGCACTGGCGGCGGCGAAGATCCACATCCCGGTCGTGCATCTCGAGGCGGGGCTCCGCAGTGGTGACATGTCGATGCCCGAGGAAGTGAACCGGCTCGTCACCGATCAGCTCTCGGCGGCGCTCCTCACACCCACCGCCGATGCGGGCGACAACCTCATCCGTGAGGGTCTGGATGCGGCCCGCATCGATTTCGTGGGCAACATCATGGCCGAGTCAGTCGTGCGAAACGTCGCGCGCATCGAGTCGCGCGACCCGGCCGCCCGGTACGCGCTGGCGAAAGGGGAGTTCGTACTCGTAACGGTGCATCGACCGGAGAACACCGACCACCCGGACAAGCTCGCGCACATCGCCGCGGCACTCAACGAGAGCTCGCTGCCGGTGCTCTTCCCGGCGCATCCGCGCACGAGGCCGAAGCTCGCCGAAGCGGGACTCGTCGACACGAGCACAGGTGGAGCAGCCGGTACAGCCGGGGCTGGCGCCGGCGCGCGCGTACACCTCGTCGACCCCGTCGGCTATCTCGACATGCTCGCGCTTCAGCGCGACGCAGCGGCGGTCATCACGGACTCCGGTGGCGTGCAGGAGGAGACGTGCATGCTCGGCACGCCGTGCGTGACCGTGAGGCGCAACACCGAGCGGCAGATCACGTGCGACATCGGGTCGAATCGCCTCGTGCAGGCGGATGCGGGCCAGATCCTTCGCGGGCTCGCCGAAGCGCTCGCCAGCGCACGAGACTGGGAACGGCCGGATCGCTGGGACGGCGAGGTCTCGAGGCGCGTCGTCGAGGTGCTGCAGCGGGGGATCACGCCGCTCGCGAGCTAGCGTAGCGCGTCTTGGCGCACGCCCTTGTCGCGGCCAGTCGTAGAGGCTTTGTGGCGGTCGCGGGGGTGCGCGGCAAGCGCAATAGGGTGAAACAAGCGCAATAAGCGCATATACTTGGTGCATGGGCGTCCTTCTCACACCTCGGCAGGTGGCTGATCGGCTGGCGGTTTCGACGCGTACGGTCTACTCGTGGATCGACAGCGGAAGGCTGCCCGCGGTGCGGTTCTCGGAACGGGTGACGAGGATCCCGGAAGAGGTGGTTGACCAGCTTGTTGCGCAAGCGACGACCCGCGCAACTGCGCGCCCGCCGCTGCCGCGGGGGGCCGTTCTCGGCGCCGAAGCACCTGCAACGTACGTGGCAGTGGAACCGGCTGTGCCCGAGCCACTCCCCGCCGATCGCCGCACCCCTTCGCAGCGACTGCGCGAGCTCCTCGAAACGCATCGCGACGAGATCATCCGGATCGTGCAGGAGAACAGAGCCGACAACGTCCGCGTGTTCGGCTCGGTTGCCAGGGGCGATGCAAGAGAAGACAGCGACATCGACCTCCTGATCGACCCTCAGCCGGGGATGACCCTGTTCAATCTGGGTGGCATCGATTGGCGACTCGAGGAGCTCCTGGGTGTCGGAGTCGATGTGGTGCCCGCGCGTTCGCTTCGACAGCGCATACGCGACCGAGTGCTCGCCGAGTCGCTGCCATTGTGAATGCGAATCGGGATATGGGGTTACGCCTGGACGACATCCTGCAGGCGTCAGAGCGCGTCATAGAACTCGTTTCGAGAGGTCGTGAGGTCTGCGAGACGGACTGGATGCTGTGCGATGCCCTGATTCACGAGCTCACAGTCATTGGGGAAGCGTGCGCAGCGCTTCCAATCGAGCTTCGCACCGAGTACCCGAACGTACCCTGGAAGGACATCGTGGCCATGAGGAACGAACTCGTTCACCGCTACTTCGGCGTCTACTTCGAAGAGCTGTGGGCCACCGCCCTTGAAGACGTTCCTGCCCTGGCTGCACAGGTCGAGTTGATTCTGAGTGCGCTTCGCCCCGATGAGTAGGGCGTACAATCTGGCGGGTCCATACTAATCCCGCCGCCCTCACGGTAGCGGCGGCACGGGCACGCACGTACAAGCACCCACGAAAGGCGAACACGCATGAAAGCGATCATCCCGGCAGCCGGCCTCGGCACGCGCTTCCTCCCTGCGACCAAGGCGCAACCCAAAGAGATGCTCCCGATCGTTGACAAGCCGGTCATCCAGTACGTCGTCGAGGAGGCGTGCGAGGGCGGGGCCGACGACATCCTCATCGTCACCGGCCGCGCCAAGCGCGCCATCGAGGACCACTTCGACCGCTCCATCGAGCTCGAAGGGCTGCTCGAGGGCGTAGGGAACGTGGAGAAGCTGCGCGAGATACGACGCATCTCGGAGATCGCAGACGTCTTCTACGTGCGACAGAAGCGGCCGAAGGGCCTCGGACACGCGGTGCTCTGCGGTGCGCCATTCACCGGCGACGAGCCGTTCTTCGTGCTGCTCGGCGACGTGCTCGTGCCCGATCGAAGTGTGCTCCCCAAGCTCATGAACGTGCACGCCAAGCGCGGCACCTCCGTGTTCGCAGTGACACCGGTCGAGCCGCACCTCGTGAGTCGCTACGGCGTCATCGCGGGTCACGAGGTCGAGCCTGGCGTGTGGAAGGTGACGGATTTGGTGGAGAAGCCGACCATGAACGACGCGCCGAGCAACCTGGCGATCTTCGGCAGGTACCTGCTCACGCCCACGATCATGGAGATCCTGCCGCACGTGAAGCCGGGGCGAGGCGACGAGATACAACTCACCGATGCGCTCAAGCAGCTTCTCGAAAGCGAAGACGTCTACGCGGTATCGACCGAGTCGGGATACGACACGGGCAACGTGTTGTCGTGGCTCGAGACCAACGTGGC
>CAYGYT010000067.1:0-5954 GCA_964354215.1 uncultured Eubacteriales bacterium
GCCCACGTGCTCGTGACAGAGAAGCCCTGCACGTACTTGGGATAGCCGCTGAGAGCGTCCGTGCGCCACCCCACCCCGAAGGACGACGCATCGGCGGCGCCGAGTGAGGGCATCCGATACCAGAAGTCCGCGTACGTCGCGTAGTAGTCAGCCGACTGCGAAAGCGGGAACGTGGCGAACCCGGCCGAATCGACGGGGTAGTCCGGCCACGTGCCGCCGGTGCCCGCGCACCAAAGACCCCAGAGTCCGTTCCGGTACGACCCGGTCGTGGACTTCCTTCCCCACCAGGCCGGGCTGGGATTGAGGAGATCCCAGCGCGCTACAGCGTAGTTGCTGGAGACCGGGGACTCGAAGTCCTCCAGGACGATCGGTGCGGCCGTCAACGATGGTGCGGTGGGCTCGGCAGCGAGCACAGCCGCGGGAACGGCCAGTGCCATGCAGAGCACGACCAGGGTTGCGAACACGAGGCGGGACTTCACAAGAGCCTCCGATCAGCGTTTGACAGGAAACGCGTCGGCCACCTTGAGCGTGATGCTCCGTGCCGATGCGGGTTTGCCGGTTGGGACGATCACGACCGTTTCAAACGCGTAGGGTCCGCGTGCGAACGCCGCCGATGCGAGCCGGGTGCCGTCAGTGCCGAAGTAGCCAGGACCTCCGGCGACCGTGACGCTGGCGTGGTTCTTCGCGTAGACGCGCTTGTTGACCGACGCGACCCAGGCGCGCGCGGCCTTCTCGCTGCCGCGGTCGTGAACGTAGTAGAGAACGCGGGTCACAGTCCTCGCGTCCGCGCTGCCGCGCGCGGGCTCCGCCGTCACCACAGCCTCTTTCGGCTGCGATTGGGGTGTGCCGAACGTGTAGCCAGCGAGAGTTGCCGGCAGCAGCACGGCGATGTTCTTCACGCGCGGTTGCGTTGGCGCTGCCGCAGCCGTTGTCGCGGCGCTCCCGGCTGCCGCGCCGTTCGAGCCGGTAGCGACGTTTGCGCCCGTGGTAACGCCTGAAGCGGCCCGCAGGGTCACGAGCAGCTGCTTCGCCTGCGCGTTGTCGGGGCTGGCTTTCAGCGCCTCCTGCGTGAGCTGCACGGCGCGGGTCGTCTCCCCCGAAGCCTGTGCCTCAACCGCCTGATCGTAGAGCCGCTTGCCCGTCTCCTCGGCGGTCGTTGTGTCGAGCGTGGGGACGGTCGCCTGTTGCGGACTCTCCTGGTCGGATTGCTTGGGAGAAGAGACCGCAGCCACCCCGTAGATGACGGCAGCAAGCAGCACGACACTCGCGGCGACCCACAGAAACGTGCGGCGCCTGCGAGTCTGCGTCGGGTCGGTAGTGACGTCGGATCCCTTACCCATCGATTCCCATGCCTCGTAGTTCGCGTGAAGAGCAGACGGCCGAGGGTGCCGGGCCTCGGACCACTGGGGCTCTAGGCCGAATTAAGCACAGGTTGTGCCAGCTCCCTATGGGCGCGTGTAGGTCTTCAGTTGAGTTCCGACGTGGCACGCGGTCAGGCACGATCCGCCGTCGGTGGCGTGCGAGTAACCGATGTCGCTCCGCAGCAGGTGCGGCTCCGTCACCGACCCGTGAGTCACGTGGCACGCGGCACAGCCGAAGCCGAGCGCATCCGCGTGGTAGGAGTGCAGCGCTTGCTGCCCCGTCGAGCCGTAGAAACGGCTCTTTGGGTCTGTCGGCGCGTCGGCCGTCCCGTCGAAGTACACGTCGAACCGGTGGCACGCATAACAGAGGCCGGATGCGTCCGACGGCGAAACGCCCCAATACGGCCGAGTGAGGATCGGCGCCTCATCCGAGCGGTGCGGGCCTGCGGGATCGCTCGTCCGCGAGTTGCCGTGGCAGGCCGTGCAGTACATCACCGAATCGTTCGTCCATGGGGCTACGAACGACGCCGCGGTGGCGCTCGACACCGTGGATGGTCCTTGGACCGCATGGAACGACGCGTTGGCCGTGTTCACGAGCGACGACAGATCGGCGTTCCCGCCGAGGGCAGACCAGGTCGAGTGGCACTTGAGGCACAGTTCGTACTCGTAGCGGACGCCCCGCTGTTCGGTCAGCAGGATCTCGCTCGCCGAGCGGTTCTCGACGGCCACGCCCCACGTTCCCTTGATGCGCCCGTACGCAGCCGGCGCGGTGTCCGTGGTTGCGTTCGCCTCGTGGGTGTTGTGGCAGTCGGAGCAGTCGACGTGGCGCGGAACGACCACGGTCTCGGTCGACACGTGCGTGTTGGGGACGGCCCCGACGGGATGCCGAGTCGGACCCACCCCACCAACGTCGGCCACGGCGACACTCGGCGAGCCGCCAGCGAGCTCAACGCCGCCGGCCCACTTGTTCTCTGGCGGCAGAAGCGCGTCCCCCGCGGGGTTCGCGCGAAACAGCCTGAGCGACGGCCGCTGGCGCGCGTTGTCCTGTGTGAAACTGCCGGCGTTGGCGACGACGGCCTCGGCGCGTCCGTCACCGTCAACGTCGCCCGCCGCGATGTCTGCGGGGTTGTCGCGAGTTCCGATGTCGTAGCCGAGGGGTGCCGAGAGGCCCGTCGTCGCATCTTGCGGGAATACGTCGAGTCGACTGGCACCGTTCGGGTCGGCGTAGGTCACGAGCACTTCCAGGCCCGACGTGCCCGCCGGGGCGGTGCCCGGCAGCACGTTGCCGATGCCCGAAGCCGTCGGAGACAGCCCGGCCGGAGCGTCGCCCGCGAAGTCCCCGAGCCGGGCTCCGCTGCCCTGGATGATCGAGACGGTGTTCGCCGGCTCGCCGCCGTTGAGCACGACGATCTCGTTGCCGCCACCGGTCCAGACATCGCCGATGCTTGGCGCCAGGGGGCCGGTGAGCGTGGCGAACGGCCCACTCGGCTGGAGCTGAGCAAGGTTCTCGGACAGCACCAGAAGGCCGTCAGGGCTACGGAGCGTGAGTGCGACATCGCGGGCAGTCGTTCCACTGACGTCGCCGATCGCCAGGCCCGTCACGTTTCCAACCGGAACCGGGCCTTGCTCGAGCGTCAGTCCGGCGCCCGAGTATCGGTACACGTAGAGGTCACCGGCAGGCATGTCGACGAAGACGATCTCAGGCAGACCGCTGCCGTCCGTCAGGACGTCCCCGACGCCGACGAAGTCCGCGCTCGCCGCGACCGCAAGCACGCCCGGTCCAGTGCGATCCGAAAGCCCGCGCAGCGGGTCGTATGTGTAGACGTCGAGACGCGCAGCGGTGGGATCGGCCACGACCAGGTTGGCCGTGCCATCGCCGTCGATGTCACCGGCGACAGAGGCGCCAACGACGCCGGTTCCGCGGTAGGAACGCGGACCGACGAGCGCGCGGGGCGCAGCGCCGGTGGTCTCCTGCGTGTACGCGAGCACCCGCCCGTACGGCGAAAGTGCGGCGGTCGCGCCGAACGACGCGAGCAGCTCGGGCGCGTTCGCGGCCGAGGGCGGGTACGCGAGAGACGCGAAGTCGGTGCTCGCGGGCCCCTGGCCGCCGTGGCACTGGTAGCACAGGCTCGCGCCGGAGGCGCGAGCGAGCTTCGGCACTGCACCGCCCGCGCCGTTGTCCTCACCCATCGGGTTGTGACAGACCTGACATTCGCCCACGCGGCGCGACGTGCCCGGCTCCGACCACTCGCCGGGTATCGCGACCGTCGCAACGGACGAGCCGTGGGATCCCACTGAGTAGGGACCGGGACCCGCCCAGGTCGCTGAAGGGGCGCCATGGCACCCCAGGCACATCTGACGATCGTTCGCCGTCACGGAGACGGCCGCGGGCGCCGAGGGCGGCGACAGTCTCGTGCGGATCGCGGGCGCGATCGGCGAGCCGTGTGGCTCGTGGCATGCCGAGCAGACGATGCCGGTCCCCGACACTGGGCCGGCGACACCCGCGTGAGCGGTCTGGCGCCATACTGCCATGCCGTCCCACGTGCTACCCGGCCGGACTCCGTGGCAGGTCCCGCAGTACTCATCACCCTGGTACACGGGGTTCTTGCTGGCGTCGTAGGACCGGAGCAGAGCCGGGTAGGGCGTGCCGCTCGCGGTGCGGGCAGATCCGTGCGAGTCGTGGCAGCTGCTGCACTCCTTCGGGGAGGGCCCGAAGGCGGACGCGGTCGGCGCGAGGATATGCCCGGAACCGCCCTCAAAGGCGCTCTGAACCTCGCTGCCCGAGCCGAGCTGGTCCACACCGTGGCACACGTAGCACATGTCGATGTCGTACTCGCCCGCGCCGAGAAGCAGGGCACTCTGCGCGGTGGCAGACTCAGTCTGCGCCTCCCACGTCGCGCTCGATGCTGCGGTGTGAGAGCGGTGACACATCGCACACGTATCGGTATCCGAGTCAGTGGCAACGTGCGGAGGGGTCACAGCAGGCGGCGCGGGCGGCCCGACGTTGTCCACGCGCACCCCAAGAACCGAGATCCCCGTAGTAAGGTTGCCCACGGCATCGGTCGCCCGAGCAGACACGGTGTAGGTATCGATCCCGCTCTGGTTCGGGTCGAGGAGCCACACGTAGTACCAGCTCAGCGCCCCGGTCGCCGGTTGCCATGTCGGAGTCGTGTCCCATGCCGACCCGTTCCACCACCGTCCGTCAGAACGCTCGATCATCACGCCGACGGTCGTTACACCCGAGCCGGGTACGTCTGCGGCAGACCCGGAGATGACAGCCGTCGACCCGCTGAGCGTGGCGTTCGGCACGGGCGCAGCGATGGTGAGCGCGGGCGGAGTCGCGTCGACCGTGAACGTCTTGCCGACCACGGCATTGTTCGTGAGCGTGACCGCCGTGTGCGCGACCCCTGAGACGATGGAGTTGGCGGCCGCACCATCCGAAGCCGCACCGTCGAATCGGTACGCAACCCAGTACTGCGCAGCGGTGCCACCGACCGATTCGGGCCCGTCGAACACCACCGTCGCTGTCGGACTGGAGAACACGCCCCCGACCATGTTGAGGAGCGCGTCGCCGGCATCGAACACGTTGTTGCCGTTGTCGCGGTAGATGAACACCTCTGGGACCGTGGACGCCGGCGCGGTGCCGGTGTCGGTGATCGACACGGCGGTGCATGTGACCGGCGCTGAGCCTGCCGTCCGCTGGAGCTTGAAGCCGTCGACGACTCGCAGCGCATCTCGAGCCACAAACGCCGGGCCGGGCTGCAGCGACGACGTGACGGCGAGCGTGGTGCCGAAGCCGCTGAATCCCGCACTCCCAGCGGCATTGCCGTTGCCAGCGGTGTCTGTGACTGCACTGCCCGCCACGCTGAGGATGTAGGCCGTTCCCGGCACCTGCTCGGCTGTCGTAAGACGAACGGTGACTCCGTCGGGCTGAAGAACTGCACCGGTGATGATGAGTCCTCCGTCCGAGCTGAACCCGGTACCGGACGGGTTCACGCCCTGCACAGTCTCGGAGAACACGGCGTCGACGTGCGTTGAGTCAACCGAGGTGGCCGAGGACACCCCCGGAGCCACGGTGTCGACCTTGACGCCGGCCACGGCGCTCGATGCGCCTTGATTCGCCAGAGCGTCGGTGGCGCGCGCTGTGATCGTGTACGTGAAGACGGCGTTGTCCGTCGGGAGCGGCCACGAGTACGACCACGCGACAGAGCCGCTTGCGCCAAGCCAGGTCGGGACGAGCGTCCAGCCGACTCCATCGAAGTACTGCCCGTCGGAACGCAGAATCATGACCTCCACGAGCGCGACACCCGAGCCTGCTCCGTCGGAGGCGATGCCCGAAACGCTGTACGAGCTGCCGGTGAGAGTCGCGCCCGGCGACGGGGACGTGACGCTCACGGATGGTGCCGTCGTATCGAGGAAGATGTCGTCAGTCGCGCTTGCCGAGGAGTTGCCCGCGGCGTCGCGGAACTGGGCGTACACGGTCTTCGTGCTGTCTCCCCCGGCAAGCGTCCAAGGACTCGTCGCCGAGTAGGGCTCCCACGTCGACCAGATCGACCCCTCGTTGGAGAAGCGCATGTCGGCGACACCCGAGCC
>CAYGYT010000068.1:0-5954 GCA_964354215.1 uncultured Eubacteriales bacterium
TGCGGCCGGAAGCTCTCGTGGGCCGACCTGATGATCCTCGCCGGCAACGTTGCCTTGGAGTCGATGGGATTCAAGACGTTCGGCTTCGCCGGCGGTCGCGAGGACGTCTGGGAGCCGGACGAGGACGTCTACTGGGGCTCCGAGGACGAGTGGCTTGGCGACAAGCGCTACTCCGGTGACCGCGAACTCGAGAACCCTCTGGCTGCGGTCCAGATGGGCCTCATCTACGTGAACCCGCAGGGGCCCAACGGCAACCCGGATCCGGTGGCGTCGGGCCGTGACGTTCGCGAGACCTTCGCACGCATGGCCATGAACGACGAGGAGACCGTGGCGCTCGTCGCCGGCGGCCACACCTTCGGCAAGTGCCATGGCGCGGGTGATGCGGCACTCGTCGGTCCGGAACCCGAAGCCGCTCCCATCGAGGAGCAGGGGCTCGGCTGGAAGAGCAGCTACGGCACCGGCAAGGGACCCGACGCGATCACGAGCGGCCTCGATGGCGCCTGGAAGCCCAATCCCACGAAGTGGGACATGGGCTACCTCAAGGTGATGTTCAAGTACGAGTGGGAGCTCGTGAAGAGTCCGGCCGGCGCGCACCAGTGGCTGGCCAAAGACGTCGATGACGAGGACATGGTGGTCGACGCGTTCGATCCGTCCAAGAAGCACCGCCCGATGATGACCACGGCGGACCTCTCGCTGCGTTTCGATCCGATCTACGAGCCCATCGCGCGGCGCTATCTGGAGAACCCGGAGGAGTTCGCGGACGCGTTCGCCCGCGCGTGGTTCAAGCTCACGCACCGGGACATGGGACCGCGCTCGCGCTACCTCGGCCCGGAGGCCCCAAAAGAGGAGCTCATCTGGCAAGACCCGCTGCCCGCGGTCGACCACGAGCTCATCGACGCGCAGGACATCGCCGACCTCAAGGGCAGAATCCTCGCTTCGGGCCTGTCCGTGTCGCAGCTGGTATCGACCGCGTGGGCTTCAGCGTCCACGTTCCGTGGCTCCGACAAGCGCGGCGGCGCGAACGGGGCACGCATCCGTCTCGCACCGCAGAAGGACTGGGAGGTCAACGAGCCCGCGCAGCTGAAGGCCGTACTCGAGACGCTCGAAGGGATACAGCGGGAGTTCAACGGCGCACAGTCGAGCGGGAAGAAGGTCTCGCTCGCCGACCTGATCGTGCTGGGCGGGTGCGCCGGCGTCGAGCAGGCGGCGAGAAGCGCCGGCCATGACGTGACGGTCCCGTTCGCACCGGGGCGCACGGACGCCTCGCAGGACCAGACCGATGTGACGTCGTTCGCCGTCCTCGAGCCGGTGGCAGACGGCTTCCGCAACTACCTCAAGAGCACGTACGCCGTGTCGGCAGAAGAGCTCCTCGTGGATCGCGCGCAACTGCTGACGCTCACCGCTCCCGAGATGACGGTCCTCGTGGGCGGCATGCGCGTCCTGAATGCGAACGTCGGAGGTTCGCAGCACGGCGTCTTCACGAAGCGACCCGAGGCGCTCACGAACGACTTCTTCGTGAACCTGCTCGAGATGGGGATGGAGTGGAAGGCGACCGCAGACGACAACGCGTTCGAGGGGCGCGATCGCGCGACGGGCGGGTCTAGGTGGACCGGCACCCGCGTCGACCTCATCTTCGGCTCGAACTCCCAGCTCAGGGCGCTTGCCGAAGTCTACGCATGCGAGGACTCGCACGAGAAGTTCGTGCACGACTTCGTGGCGGCGTGGGACAAGGTGATGAACCTGGACCGCTTCGATCTCGCCTGATTACTGCCGAGGAGCTGTGGCGAGGACGGAGTGAGGCCACCCTCGCGGATCAGCTCGCAGCCGCACGCCACGTGGGTTGCGTCTGCAATCTCGCCTGTGATACTGTGTGCAAAATGTCAAGCAGTAGTGGACATAATGCACACAAGAACTATTCCCGACGACTACCGAACCAGGAGCATCTGTATCTCATCGGTGAGTCGCACGGTGGGTACTTCACTGCCGCCGAAGGCGCTTCCGCCGGCTATTCGCGCTCTCTTCTGGCTCATCATGCCGACGCTGGCATGCTCGATCGTGTTAGCCATGGCGTGTATCGGCTCCGGCGCTACCCCGAGTCGCCTCACGCCGACCTGATCGTCGCGTGGCTGCGCGCCGGTCCCCTGTCGGCGATATCGCACGAAAGCGCGCTGAGCCTCTACGGGCTGTCCGACGTTCTGCCCACCGAAGTGCACCTCACCGTCCCGCGCTCTGCTTCGCGCCGGCGAGCTGGACTGAGACTGCACACCGGCAAGCTGAACGAGGACGAGGTCGTGCAGATCGAAGGTATGCGGGTCACGACAACCGAGCGCACCATCGCCGACGTAGCGAGATCCGGTCTGGCGCAGGAGCTGGTGGAGCAGGCGATTCGGGAGGCGCTTGGGAGAGGACTCACGACTCGGCGACGTCTGCTCGATCTCGGAGACGCACGCGGCGGTCGGGCCAAGAGGATCATCCAGACGGCTCTCGAGCAGGGACGCGAGTGAAGTACGCGGATGGCAAGGCTTTCCGCAGGGCTCTCGAGGCGCGACTCCGCTCGGAATCGCTCGAGTCCGGAGTGCCGCTCGTGCGTCTGCGTAAGACCGTCGCGTTCGATCGGCTCCTCGCGCGCTTGGAGGCTGGAGCTCCCGGTGTCTGGGCACTGAAGGGTGGCTTGGCACCGCAAGCTCGACTTGAGGAGCGCGCTCGAACGACGAAGGACGTGGATCTGCACACGCGCGAGTCCGCCGAGCGCGCGATCGAGCTCCTCACGGAATGCGCCTTGGTCGATGTTGACGACTTCTTCGCGTTCAGGGTTTCCCGTCCGGCGGAGCTCACCGTGCTGCTGCGTTGTGGCGTGGAAGCGCTGCTCGACGGTCGCACGTTCGAGACATTTCATGTCGACGTAGGCACCAGCGAGGATCTCGTGGGTTCTCTCACGCACGTCCGCGTGACGTCACTCCTGTCGTTTGCCGGCATTCCGCCCGTCGAGTTCCCATGCCTGCCGCTCGGCCAGCACATCGCGGAGAAGGTGCACTGCTTGGTGCGCGGACGCGCGAGCGGGGAGAGCAGCAGAGTGAAGGACCTCGTGGATCTGGTGCTCATCGCCGAGACGTTCGAGGTCGATGCCGAGGAGGCTTCTGCGGCAGTGTCCGCGGTGTTCGGGCGACACGGGATGCACGTCCCCACCGAGCTTCCGCGGCTGCCCTCTGCCTGGATTCCGCAGTATCGACGGTTGGCCAGGGAGCTCGAGCTTGAGTCGGAAGCAATGGACCGGGGGATCGTCCGTGCCACGGCGCTCGTGGGTCCGCTCCTGAAGCGGTGTGCGGTAGGGATGTGGGACCCGGAGGTTGCGGGGTGGGTCGAGCATCACCCAAGCGGGGGAGGGTCGAGGAGCTGACGCCGATGACCCGGGTTGTGTGGCTCTACGCGATCCGCCTGAGCGACGAGGTGCTCTCGAAGCCTCGCTTCGTCGCGCGCAATCCCGACTACAAGCGGGGAAAGCCCTGCTACTACATTGGCTCGAGCATCTACCCGCCGAAGAAGCGCTTCGAGATGCACAAGGCCGGCCACAAGTCGTCGTGGTGGGTACGCGAGTTCGGGCAGCACGTCTCGCCGAGCAAGTGCTTCCGGATCGAGGTCGAGAATGCCGAGGAGCGCGACGCGTCCGAGCGCGCGTACGCCGAGGAGCTGCGTGCCAGGGGCTACGGCATCTGGCAGAACTGAGTGCCCCGCCCCGGCATCATTCCGCGGACCCCCACTCGAGCCACGTCTTCAATCCGTTCATCTGATTGTGCGGCACGAGACCCTCGTGCTGCAGCCGGCCGACCACGATACTGGCGGCAATGCCCACGCTCTCTGCGAACTCCTCGACATGCGCTTTCGTCGGGCGCCCAGCTCCCGTGAACGCCTGCCACCTAGACACGGGAATCAGGAGATTCCGCGCGAAGGCGTCGGCTTCCGCCTCCTCGCGAGGGTCGCCGTCCAGGTCATGGATGTGAGCGCGACGTCTGCCGTGCTTCAGCAGGTGGGCGGCCTCGTGGAAGAAGCTGAACCAGAACTGGTCGTCGCTCCGGCGTCTGAGGCAGAGCTGTATCGCGGCCTTCTCGGGGGTCAGCCACCAGCTCACCGCGTAACACCGGATGCGGGGCAGCTCGGGGACGAGCACGACTGCGACGCCGGCGTCTGCGCACAAGGACACGAGCAGCGGCTGCCACTCCTCGGGCGAAAGTCGTGTCGCGGTGCGCAGCTGCTGTAGGACCTCGCGGAATCGCGCTTCGTCGAAGGGCGCGGTGGGAGCCTGCTGAACCTCGCGCTCGCCCGCTCTCAGCCACGCCGTGAGCGCCGCGAGATCCGCGGGGGCCGCCGTTGACATGCGGGCTGCAAGCCGGCGCGGAGCGCCCCAGTAGTCGCTCCAGCCGTCGGGCGATGCCACGCCGAAGAATCGCAGCAACTCGTCGCTGGTCTGGGCGGGGGAGGTCTCTCGGGCGATCCAGTCGTGTTCCCGCATCTGCTTGAGCGGGAACCGCTTTGCCCACGCGGACTGCTCGTTCAGGCGGCACTGCACGTCACTACGCGCGAGTGCATCTCGGTATCCCGCTTCAGCTGAGTTCCAGAAGGAGGCGGGCACGCCCAAGACGCGCTCGAGTTCGATCGCCGTCCCATGCGTGACCGGGGCCCTGCCGTTGATGAGCTGGCTAACGTTCTTCTGGGTGCGGCCGAGCATCAGCGCGAAGTCGGTCTGCGTGATGCCGCGGTCTTCGAGCAACTCAGCGATCGTCGCACCCGGCGGCAGCGCCACGTCGGGAATCCATTCGTAGCCTTTGCGCTCAGTCATGGTAGTCCGTCACCTCCTTGATTCTTATGCTCGTGACCCTAGCCCAGTCGAGTCCGCCGTCAGACCGAGCGGGCAGGGGCTCGTTCGCCGGCTCGAAAACGAGGCGTAGATTCCGAGTCACGTCTATCGCCAGGTGTCCCCTTCTGTCGCCGGAGAGCTCGTGAGTCCGGCCGAGTGATCGCATCTCCTCGAGCGTGTTTGCAGCGTTCAGCTGCGAAAGCCGCAGGTCGAGCTTGTTCGCCACCGGTTCCCCGAATTCACGCACGCGCGCCTTGCGGGTTGCAAGCCGCTTCTCGACGCTGCGTGTCTCAAAGAGGACCTGCACCCAGGCTCCAAGTCCATACGGTTTACCGATGCGGTAAACATAACATGCTAGTCTGACACGGTAAAGGAAACGGCGTGGTAGGGGACGAGCGCGCCGAGTGACCGAGGGGCGGGGCGCAGGGGTCGTCGGGCTCGAACAGTCAGACGTGGTCCCGCCAGTAGAACGGCCGCCGACGCTGGACTGCCGCTCGCGTTCCGACGGGCGCAGTTCTGCGTTCTGCTCCGTCTCGCTGACTGACGGTGCGTCAGCGTAGTGGCCGGCTGCGGCATGCGCGTGTGCGACGCGTCAGCGCGCGGACAGGAAGTCCTCGATGCTCAGGCCGACATCCGCAGCGATCTTGCGAAGCAGGGACGGTGCGATGTCGCGGCCCTGGTGGAACGGCACCGTCGTGACGCGACCATCCGGATGTCGGAACTGCTTGTGCGAACCGCGCTGACGAATCTGCGAGAAGCCGTGAGCCTCCAGAAGCGCCACGACTTCGCGAGGCTTCAAGACGGGGACAAGACCCAAGGTCAAGCCACCTGGATGGTCCGGACGTCGACGAACTCAGCCTCGAGCTGCGGCTCTCCGTCCTCCAGCAGCATCTCGATCACTTCGCGCAGGTTCTGTTCGAGTTCCTCGTTGTTCACCGCCTGCGTGTGAGCTCCGGGCCACCCCGGCACATATCCGACGAGCAACCCAGTCTCAGGGTCGCGCTGAACGACCACGCTGAACGTCCTCATGCCGAACACCTCCTGCACGAACCATACCCCCTTCCTTTGAGCTCGGTCACGGCAGTCTGGCTCCGAGAATGGC
>CAYGYT010000069.1:0-5950 GCA_964354215.1 uncultured Eubacteriales bacterium
GCGAAGCTGGGGTACACATATTACGTCGGCCCAGAGCTCGAGTACTACTACTTCACCGACGATGTCGAGCCCGAGCCCCTCGACCGTGGCACGTACTTCGACATGACGACACGAGACCTCGCGGTCGACCTGCGCAAGCAGACGGTGCGCACGCTCAAGAACTTCGGCATCCAGGTCGAGTACAGCCACCACGAGGTCGGGCCGAGCCAGCACGAGATCGACTTGCGCTACGACGAGGCGCTGAAGATGGCCGACAATGTCATGACCTATCGGCTCGTCGTGAAGGAAGTCGCCCAGCTCAATGACGTGTACGCCACGTTCATGCCCAAGCCGATGTACGGCGAGGCCGGCAGCGGGATGCACGTGCACCAGTCGCTTTTCAAGGACGGCCGCAACGCGTTCTACGACGCGAATGACGAGCATCACCTGTCGGACACGGCGAAGTCCTACGTCGCGGGGCTTCTCTACCACGCGCGCTCGATCTGCGCGGTCACGAACCAGTGGGTGAACTCCTACAAGCGCCTCGTGTCGGGCTTCGAGGCCCCGGTCTACATCTGCTGGGCGCATCGGAACAGGAGCGCTCTCGTGCGCGTGCCTATGTACAAGCCGGGCAAGGAGAACGCCACTCGCGTCGAGCTCCGATCGCCGGATCCCGCCTGCAACCCGTACCTCGCATTCGCGGTCATGCTTGCCGCGGGGCTCGACGGCATCGAGCGTGGGCTCACGCTTGCCGAGGACGTGGCGGACAACATCTACGAGATGTCGGACGACGAACGGGCACGATACGGCATCGCGTCGCTTCCCGAGAGCTTGAACGAGGCCGTCAACGAGATGGAGCGGAGCGAGCTCATGCGCGAGGCGCTCGGCGACCAGGTATTCGAGTGGTTCATCCGCAACAAGCGCGTGGAGTGGCACGACTACCGGACTCGGGTAACAGAGTGGGAGCGGGACTCCTACCTGGCGATCCTGTAGCTCCCGCCGGGCCCTCTTCCCACGAGCGCCAAGTACCGGTCGTGAGACGCCAACGGCGAGCGACTAGCCGAGCAGGAGATCCATCACGCCGCGCCCGGGGTCGACCACCAGTCCGGTCCGCGCAGCCTCGGTCTCGCTGAATGCAGCGCCACCGTTGGCCTCGATACCGGACCCCCATGCGACAAAGGGCACCGGCTCGCCGACGTGCGTCTTGAGCGCGATCGGCGTCGGGTGGTCGGGCATCGCAAGAACCCTAAGCTCACCGCCGTAGTCGAGCACGCGGGACAGCACCTCACGGTCGATCGCCTCGATGCCCTCGATCTTCGCCCGGACGTCGCCGGCGTGGCCCGCCTCGTCGGGTGACTCCACGTGGATGACCACAAGGTCGTGATCGTCGAGCGATGCCAGAGCGCCCTCGACCTGCGCCACGTAGTCGTTGTCCGGCCCGTCGGTGATGCCGGCGATCGCCAACCGATCGAGGCCGAAGAGCACCGCAAGACCGTTCAGCAAATCGACGCCGCTCGTCATCGCAGCCGACACCCCGCGGCACTCCACGAACGGACGCATCTCCGAGGGGGCGACGCCGGGCCAGAACAGCCAGACATCGGTGGCCGCGAGCGCGCCGGCGGCTACCCGGGCACGGTTGATCTCGCTGTCCTCGAGAAGCGGCCGAGCGCGCTTGATGAACTCGAGTAGGAGCTCGGCCCCCGGGCCGCTCGGCAGATGCTCGGCGACGGGCCGGTCCGGGATGTCATGAGGCGGCGTGTAGGCGAGATCGAGCAGCTCCGGGTGTCCGCGAACGACCAAGATGTGTCGATAGGCCACGCCGGGATAGAGACGGAACGTGTCGTCGTCGAGCTCGCGAGCCAGCGCAGACACGATCGCCCGGGACTCCTCGGTCGTGATGTGTCCGGCGGCATAGCTTGCCATGCGCCCGTCGGCGATCGTGACGAGGTTGCACCTCAGCGCGACTTCCTCGTCTCGGAGATCGATGCCCATGCTCGCCGCCTCGATGGCGCCGCGCCCCACGTAGTCAGCGATCGGGTCGTAGCCGAGGATCGACGTACATGCCGCCGAGGACGACGGCTCGCTTCCTTGGGGCACCGTCTGAGCGACTCCGAGCTGCCCGTCGCGCGCGATGGCGTCGAGATTGGGCGTACGCGCCGCCTGCAGCGTCGTACGTCCGCCCAGTTCCTCGAGCGGCCAGCCGGCCGCACCGTCCAAGATTACGACGACGTGTTTCACCCGATGACCTCCTCATCCGACCGCTCGCCCCAGCGTACCAGCAGCCGCGACAAGAGACACACCGCGCGCAGCCGCTAGCGCGTGGCGCCAACCTCTCCCTCGAACCTCCACACACCCCTTGAGCGCGCCCCGTATCTGTCCGATACACACACGGAGGGGCGCGCCGAGACGACCAATGGGGGTCGACATGGGTTCTGCAGCCTTCTGTTCTGAGTGCACTCGCTGGGTGTGGGTATCGCCGGACGGCGGTTGCACCAACGGGCACCAACGCTCGTGCCTGCGCAGCGTGCACGAGGCGAGCGCACTTCCCGCCGTAGCCGCGCCGACCGCCCCCTCGCCGGTGGCAGCCGCGCCAGCCGTACAACCTGCGTTCAGCGCCACTGCGACAGCTGCTCCTGTCCCTTCCTTGGGCGGGAACGCATACGCCCCTGAGTGGGCGTCCGTGGGCTTGTCTGCGACGTCGGCGGCATACGCCGGGGCGCCTTCCGCCGCCATGCCTGCCTCACCGGGTTCCTACGGCTTCGCGCCGGCTGCGCTTCAGGGCGGCCTTCCCGCGGGTGTCTCCAGCTTCAACTGGGGAGCCTTCTTCTTCCCCGTGCTCTGGCCGTTCGTGTACGGGCTCAACACCATGGGGTGGATCGCATTCGGTGCCACGCTTGCAGCGAACTTCTTCGGCGGCATCCTTCCGGGTCCGCTTCGAAGCGTCGCCGGCTTGGTACCGCTCGGCATCTCCATCTGGGTCGGGCTGCAGGCGAACGCCGAGTACTGGAAGACCAACCCAAAGCGCCTGAGCGTCGAGGAGTTTCGAAGCAAGCAGCCGAAATGGATCTGGATCGGGATCGGCATGGGCGTTGTCGGTATCGTCGTCGGCGTAGCCGTGGTGCTCTTCGCGCTGGCAGCCCTCCGCGGACTGGCGGGCACCGTTCCCGCGCAGCCGCAGATGCCCATTCAGTTCCAGTAGCTCGTGCTCCCGCCGCGTGCGCGGGCGGCGGATGACCGAGACGCTCTGCTACCATGCCTGCATGACCGAGGGCACCTACAGCGATACACGCGGCCTCGACTCGTCCCACCCCCCATTCACTGATGCGATCGTGCAGGGCATTGCGCCGGGTGGCGGTCTCTACGTGCCCGACGAGCTGCCCGACCTGTCGCTCGGCCAGATCGTCCGCTTCGCGAAGATCCCCTACTGGCAGCGCGCCGCGATCGTCTTCGGGCGCTTCGGGGTCGACCTTCCGCCCGCGCGCGTCGAGTCTCTGATGCAGCAGGCGTACGGTACTCAGTGGGACGATCCGCGCGTGGCTCCAGTCATCGAGGTCTCGGCTGAGACCCACGTGCTGGAGCTCTGGCACGGACCCACGCAGGCCTTCAAGGACCTGGCGCTCCAGTGCATGCCGCTGTGCTTCTCGGAAGCAATTGACGTGCGGCGGGCGAAAGGGATCGAGCAGGACGACTACCTTATCTTGGTCGCGACCAGCGGGGACACCGGCAAGGCGGCGCTGGAGGGCTTCGCCGACCGCGCACACACGTCGATCGTCGTCTTCTACCCGGCGGAAGGCGTTTCCGACGTACAGCGCCTGCAGATGGTCACCCAGCACGGGGAGAACGTGGGTGTTGTTGGCGTGCGAGGCAACTTCGATGACTGTCAGAACGCGGTCAAGGGGGCGTTCGGCGACGAGTCGTTCGCCGATGAACTGCACGCATCGCACGGCCTTCGCCTCTCGAGCGCGAACTCGATCAACTGGGGCCGCCTCCTCCCGCAGGTCGTCTACTACATCAGCGCCTACGCCGAGATGGTCGCTTCGGGCGGCGTGCGGGCCGGGGAACCCATGGACGTGTGCGTGCCGACGGGCAACTTCGGCAACATACTCGCCGCGTACTATGCTCGGCGCGTCGGCGTGCCCATCGAGCGGCTTCTCTGCGCGAGCAACGAGAACAACGTCCTCACCGACTTCATCAATACCGGCGTGTACGACATCAGCCAGCGCGATTTCGTCACGACCCCGTCTCCCTCGATGGACATCCTCATCTCGAGCAACCTCGAACGTCAGCTCTACGAACTCACACGATCCCCGCTGAAGATCCGGGAGTGGATGACCGAGCTGCGCGAGAGCAACCGGTTCCAGGTGGACCGCGCTACCTTCGGCGCGATGCGGGAGCTCTACGCCGCCGACTTCTGCACGAATGACGAGTCACTCGCCACGATCAGCCGGGTCTGGCGAGAGACTGGCTACCTGCTCGACCCGCATACCGCTGTCGCCTGGGAGGTCACCGAAAGGCTGCGCGGCGACAACCCTGTTCTGGTAGTCGCGACCGCTCACTGGGCGAAGTTCGGCACGGATGTCTACCGGGCGCTCACGGGACTGCCCTATGGCGAACCCCTGCCCCCCGACGCGGCTTCTGTCACAGGAGTGGGCTTGCTCGCAAAGGTTCAGGAGCTCGCGCCGAGCGGGGCGTGCGTCCCCCGAGCTCTCGCCGAGCTCGAGGAGCGTCCCATCAGGTTCTCGCAGGTGACCGATGCCGGCCGCGAGGGCGTCGAACACGCCGTTCGAGGATGGCTCGAAAGCTAGTCTTCTCGCTCAGCGGTCACGAGGCTTGCCCACGGAAGCCCACCGTGAGAACGAACCCTGACGAAGCCTGCCTGCTCAAGGAAGGCCACGATCTCCTCAGCCGATGCCCTGACGTCCTGGGGCGGGCCCTTCGGGGACTCACCCGGCTTCCAGTCGACCACGATCAGCTGGCCGCCCGGCTTGGTCAGCCGGAATACCTCGGCGTACATCGCGTGCGGATCGGCAAGTTCGTGATGGAGATTGATCATCGCCACCAGGCCAGCGAAGTCATCGGGGAGCGGGACCCTGGACTCCTCGGACTTCACGAGGATCATCCGGCCCTCGGCGACCTCCGGCCGGTTCTCGCGCATCCATTCGAGCATCGCGTCTTCGGTGTCGGCAGCATAGACCGTCGAACGCGGGGCCAGCTCTGCAAAACGCGCCGCGAACAGGCCCGTGCCCGCACCAACGTCGACGATCACGGCTGGATCGGGGTTTCCCAAGGCTGCCCACATGACCGCGGGATCAAGGGACTCGAACCGCCCCGGGTCGTTCAGCCGGTCGAGTTTCGTGATGTCGAACTTCAGGTGCGCCACTAGTGCATCCCTCGATCGTTGTCGGTCGGCACGCTAGAACGTGTGCGCCTCCGGGGTCGAACCTGAACCCGAACCTGAACCGGCCGTCGAGTCCGACCGCGTCGGACGCCCCTGCAGGCGCAAGCGCACCCACGCGCCCAGGTACGAGCCTGCCAAGGTCGCACCCACGACCGCCACGAGCACGCCGAGCACGTACACGACTCGCGCCGGGTTGTCGAAGAGCATGAAGACGACGAACAGCGCCCCGGGGGCCGCAAGCCACGGCGTCCAGCGCCATGCTATCTTCGGGCCAAGAGCGCCGAACAGGAGCCCGAGGCCCAGGTAGGCCACGATCACATATAGAATCGCCAGCAGCATCTGCTGTAGACCGAAGATGTCACTGAACACCACGTTGAACGCCACGAAGAACCCCCAGACGACGCCTGCGGTGAGGGCTACAAGACGCGACAGGATCGCGAGTATCGTGTGAGACATCGTTCTCACCCCGCTCGATCCGCCTTGGTTTCGAACTCTACATACCCCATACGGTATTCGCTATCACGACGGCTCCCTGCCGGGCGCCATGGCTCACCTCGAAAGGAACGCGGACCG
>CAYGYT010000070.1:0-5562 GCA_964354215.1 uncultured Eubacteriales bacterium
CATCGCCCACCAGCATGATCCGCAGCCCGAGGTCCTCCCGGGCTGCGTCACCTCTGCCTAGAAACGCACTTTCACTCCGGACGCCAGGCCGGGTCGATGGCGTACTCGACGTTGGGCACCTCGGTCAAGTTGGATCCGTCCGAGTTGACGGTGTAGAGCTTGGAGCCAGCGAGCGCCCCGAGACTGCTGCCGGCCATCGCGAGAGTACGTCCGTCCGGCGCCCAGGTGATACCAACGGTCGCTTCCTTGAAGTCCTGATCGACCAAAACCGTCGGCGGTGTGCTCGCATCGGATGGCATGAGCATGATCTTGTGGGCCTTCTCGTCGTGAAACGCGATCTTGCTCCCGTCGGGTGACAGCGCGAAATCGCCAACGTTCTTCGAACTTGTGAGCTGGACGAGTCCCGTCCCGTCGGAATTCACGAAGTAGAGATCACCGTAGTTGCCCGTCAACTCGTCGATTGGCTTCATCCGCAGGAAGAAGACCTTCCCGTCTGGAGCCCATGCGGCCGCCCAGTCCCAGTACCCAGTGGTCAGCGTCGTCATCTGACTTCCGTCGGCGTCCATCGCAGCAATGCGGAACTCGTCCGTGAGGTACAGGTAGGCGGAGAAGGCGATCTTGCCGCCGTCGGGCGACCAGGTCGGCCAAAGGGCACTCATGGGAGCATGCGTGAGCTGCACCCTGTTGGATCCGTCGCTGTTCATGGTGAAGATGGCTCGCCGACTATAGTCCAATGCTCGACCGAGTCCCGAGTCATAGGCGACTCTCGTGCCGTCCGGATTCCAGGTGGGGTGCTCCACGGCATCACCTGGGCCGGTGGTCAGCGTCGTGAGCCCGCTCCCGTCGGCATTGACGACCTTCATTGTGCCGCCCAGCAGCTTGCCGAGGTCCCCGCTCCAGCGAACGCCAGCGCCTTGCTGTTGCGCGAACACGATCTGCCCGGCAGGCGGGGCAGCGTCCTTCGACTCCTCGGCCTTCGACGTGCACGCGCCGTAGAGCAAGACAGTGGCGACGAGAATCGTCGCAACGATCGTGAGCGGGACCCGTCTACCGATCATGATTGATCGCCCCCTGGCGCTCTGCCCCCTTTATACCCTCGCGAGTGCTATCCAGACGGACCGGGTCGGTGTGTTGCTCACGCGATTCGAAGGCTATCCACTATGGCCCGCCAGCACATACAGGGTCGCCGGAGGCATCAGGCTGACTGCAATCGCCCAGGTAGCGACTCCTCGGCGGCTCTGAGCCCACAGGGGTATCATCACCTGTGCAGTAAGCAGCACGTGGGTTGCTGCGAGCGCTCGGGCATGAGGGGGTCGACGAGGTGGCGAGCCTCGGCGACGCGCACGGTGTGGAGGCGTACGTGCCGCGCGTTCTGCGCGCGGCGCTGCATCGACGCGGGGCCGCCGTCGGCGAGCACTGGCTCGAGCGGATCGAAGGCACGCTCGCCATGCTCGATGTCTCGGGCTTCACGCCGCTCACCGAGCGACTCGCGCGCGCGGGCGACGAAGGCGCCGAGTGGCTTTCCGACGTCCTAGCGGGGTTCTTCACGCCTCTGCTCGAACAGTGCCGGTCGGCCGGCGGTGACGTCATCGTGTTCGGCGGAGACGCCATGCTCATGCTCTACACCGGGGCGAAGCATCGCGAGCGCGCTCTCTGTTCCACGTTCGCAATTCTCGAGCAGGTGAGGACGGGACCCGCCGTACGCTACGCGGGCCGAAGGGTGCGCCTCGAGGTGAGCGCGGGTGCGCATGCGGGGACTTTCTGGCTTATGCCCATCGACGCCTCGGCGGATGCGAGGAGCTTCCTGCTGCTTGGTGCGGACGCCGAGCAGGTGGCGCGAGCCGAAGCCGCCGCGAGCGCGGGCGAGCTCCTTGTGACCCCGGCCATACTGACGGGCCTCGAGTGCGAGATCGGCTGCGAGCAGACGGGTGCCCTGTACTGCGTCACCTCGGTCGCGCTGGCCAATCCGCCGCCGGCACCGCGCGTGACGCCAGCGAGCGTCTCCCTTGAGCGCCTCCTACCGTTCGTCCCGCTCCACGTCCGGCGCGCAATCGCCGAGGAACGTCCAAGGGCGCGACGCGAGGGAGAACACCGCGATGCGTGCATCGTCTTCGTCTCGCTCCCGGCCGCGAGCGACTGTGCGGCGGGTCGGGGCCTCTCCTCGACCGCGCGGATCCTGGGTGCCTTCGCAGGCGAACTGACCCGGGCTGCCGCAAGTCTAGGCGGCTACCTCGTGAGCAGCGACATCTCTCCCGACGGGCCGAAGCTGCTGTTCGCCTTCGGCGCACCTGTCGCCCACGAGCACGACACCGCCAATGCTCTGCGCTACGCGCTCGCCGCGCAGCGCCTGGCGGCTGATGCCCGCGACGGGCTGTCGATCCGGATCGGCATCGCTGCCGGGCACGTGTTCGCGGGCGACATCGGCACCGAGTGGCGGCGTCAGTACACGGTGTTCGGCGACCCAGTGAACCTCGCCGCTCGCCTGATGGTGAGCGCGCAGCTGGGACAGACGCTCGTCGCGGCGCGGACCGCGGAGCGAGCGCGACGTGAACGCGGGGCTTTCGCCGCGACCGAGGTCGGTCCGCTCCAGCTCAAAGGCAAGCGCCAGCCACAGCTCGCCGTGGCCCTCGAAGGTGAGTGCGAGCCCGAGGCGGAGGTCACCGACGAACCAGCGGTTGGACTGGTCGGCCGCGAAGAGGAGCTCACGCTAATCGAGGGGGCCCTCAGCGCCGCTCGGCGCGGAGACGTACGAACGCTGCTCATCAGCGGCGAGCCGGGCGTCGGCAAGTCCCGGCTCGCCGAGGAATCGATCTGCCAGGCTCGGTCGAGCGGCTGGGTTGTGCATGGCGGCGCGTGCTTCGAACAGACAGCGAGGCGACCGTTCTCGGCGTGGCGACCCATTCTGGGAGCGCTCCTGGACCTTCCATCGGACGGCTCCCTAGAGGAGCGCACGCGCGTGGTCGAGGAGCAGGTGCGCGAGCTCTGTCCGGACCGTGCGGAGGCCGCGCCGCTGCTCAACCCCCTGCTCGGAACGCGCCTCCCCGACACCTCGCTCACGAGCTCGCTCGATACCGCGTCGGCGCGCAACCTCCTGTTCGGCCTCGCGGTGGCGCTCGTCGACGCGTCGGCGTCCAAGCGCCCGCGGCTGCTGTTCGTCGACGATGTGCACTGGGCCGACCCCTCCTCAGCCGAGCTCATCGAGCGTCTGGCGGCTGCTCCGCGATCTGCGCCTGTTCTCCTCCTGCTCACGAGTCGGACGACCGACCGAGCGCTGAGCCTGCCGGAAGGATCGACGGTGCTCATGCCATTGGGCGAACTCCCCGAGGATGCAGCCGGCGAGCTCGCGGAGCTCCTGCTCCGCGCCGAGCGGATGCGAGTGGACGTGCAACGGCTGCTCTCGACCACGCACGGCAATCCGCTGTTCATCACGCAAGTGGTCGAGGCGATGAGCGCATCTTCCGGGAGCACGTCGCAGCCACTCGTGGACGCCGCCATCCCACAACAGCTGCAGGGTCTACTCGCGAACCGCATCGACGCGCTGGACGCCGAGTCGCGCGAGGTGCTGAGGATTGCGTCTTGCGTCGGCCAGGAATTCGCGCCGTCCACCCTTTTGGAGCTGGGAGGGGGTGGCGTCCGGCCTGATCCGATACTGGAACAGCTCGTGCGCGACGGTCTGCTGCGAGCTCTGCGCAACGGCGAGACATCCTACCGTTTCAGCCACGACCTCGTGAGGCAGGCGGTATACGAGACCATGCGTTTCTCGAGGCGCCGCGAACTCCAGGAGCGGGTCGGACGCTGGCTCGAGGAGCGGTACGCCAGCCGACTCGAGGATATCTACGAAGACCTCGCCTACCACTTCGGCGAGAGCGCCCGCAAGGATTGCGCGCGGCGCTACGCGATCCTTGCCGCCGAGAAGGCGACCGCCTCGTACGCGCACCAAGAGGCGATAGGCTTCTACCAGATGGCGATCCGAGTGACGCCAGCCAGGACACCCTCTGCGGCGCGGTGGCGGGCTCAGGTGCTCGAACGGATCGGCGATGCGTGCATCTCGATGATGCTCCAGGACGAGGCGGGCCGAGTCTACAAGCGCGCGCTTCGCACCTGGCGGCGGGCGTCCGATACCCACTCCGACGAGGAAGCCGGATACCCCGAGATCCGTAGTGAGCGGCCGAGGACCGCCGAAGAAGCAGTCCTGGCGACGAAGATCGCAGAGGTGTGGGCAAGATCTGCGGGGCAAGGGATGGCGTGGGCGCGTCGCGCGTACATGTGGGCGCCACGTGAAGATGCGAAGCTCCGCGCGGACTCATGCCGCATGCTCGGCGCCATGCTCAGCCTTTCCTCGAGGCCGGAGGAGTCGATCCGTTGGGGGCGTCGTGCGCTCGACTTTGCCCGTAGAAGCGGCGACGATCGTGTGCTCTGCAACTCCTACTTCAGCCTCGCCGCCACGTACGCGCGCGTAGGCTACTACCGGCAGTCGGTCGAGGCGCTGGGGGACACGGTCGCAGTCTATCGCCAGAACCCGGACAGCAAGTCCGGCGCTGACAAGGAGTCCGCGGGAGTCGTTGCCGTCGAAAGCCATCTGTCTGACGCACATGCGACCGGCCTTCGCCACCGGCTCCGAGGTGTGCTCGAAGACGAGGGCATCTACCAGGCTGCCGGCTGGGCGGGAGGACCTTCTCGGCGGGTGGGCATGGGAATCAACGCGGGCTCTGTCGAGTACGCGATGGGGGAGTTCCTTCTCGCCGAGCGTGCGACGCTCAACGCGACGACCTTGATGGAGCGCTACGGTGCGCCTCCCGATGCTATCGACTTGTGGAAGTGCAATCTCGGCGCCCCTGAGCTCATGCGGGGCAGGTACGATGATGCTGCCGCACATCTCCATGAGTCCATGGACGCAGCTATGCGTATGGGCGTCCCCGGGGTCGTGGCGTCGTGCATGCTCGACCTGTGCCGCATAGACGTCATCCTCCGTCGTCTCGACGAGGCGCGGATGTGCCTCGAAGGCACGCTGCCCTATGTGGTGGCGGACGATGTGGCCCAGCGCTCACTCGAGTTCAAACTCATCGAAGCGCGGATTCACCTGCTCGCCGGCGACCCACGCGCCGCGCTCAAGCTTGCCCGGCAGGTCCGCGATTGGACAGTCCGGAGGAGCGTGAAGTACTTCCGGGCCGAGGCGCTGCGCATCATGGGACTCGCGCACAAGGCGCGCGGCGACCTCAAACAGGCAGAAGTGCTTCTGAGAGAGAGCGTCTCTCACGCTGCGCGCATGCCGATGTACTACGATCACGCCCTCGGCCAGGTCGAGCTCGCGCAGGTCGGACTCGAGACCGGCACCCACGACCGCCGCCGGGCGATTCGGCTGCTCCGCGATGCCGAGCGGTCGCTCAGGCTTTCCGGCGCCATCCCCGACGCCGAGCGTGCAGCCGCCGTGAGAACGTCGCTGGCGCGCTGATAGTCAGTGCCCCGTCCCGTGGGGGCCCAACACGGTTACAAGTACGTCCACTATGGCCCACCAAGAAATGACGAAAGCCCCGCCCACGTGGCGGGGCTTTCCCTTTGTCT
>CAYGYT010000071.1:0-5203 GCA_964354215.1 uncultured Eubacteriales bacterium
TTCAAACTCGAAAACCGTTAGTCCGGTTACCCCGGGCTCGAGGGTTCGAATCCCTCCCTCTCCGCCAGATAGATGCGAAGCAGCCCCGGTCGCCGAGTGAGGTCGCCGGGGTGTCTGTGGTTCGGGAGACGTCTCGTACCCGACTCCCTCGTGTCCCGCCGCGCCTACTTCCCGATGTAGCAGCCGATGCCCTCGTACTTGTACGTCCAGCCCAGCCTCGCGATGACGCCGCTCTTCTCCGCGTCCGAGGCGGTCTTGAAGTGCACGCCCTTCCTGAAGTTGTAGAAGCGGCAGAGCGGCACCCAGCGGGTACCATCACCGTATGCGAACCACTGGCGCCCCAGCCAACATGCTCGACCCGCGCGTGAAGACCGCATGGCGCATCCAGACCGCCATCGTTGCGGTTCCGCTTGTCTTCGTGGCGCTTCTCGCGGCGGGCGGCTTCATCCTCACTGACATCTCGAGCACAGCTGCGATTCTGATTCCGCTGGTCGCTGTGGTCTTTGCCGTCCTCTGGCTCTGGCCGGTCCCCGAGATTCGCTATCGGCGGTGGCGCTGGGAGGTCACCGAGCTCGAGGTGCGCCTCCAGCACGGCCTTATCGTCATCGAGCGCACCGTCATCCCCATGGTGCGCATCCAGCACGTCGACACGAGCCAGGGCCCGATCATGCAGGCCTTCGGCCTCTCGGAGGTGAAGGTCTCGACGGCGGCGGGCGCGCACGCGATCCCTGCGCTCGCCGACGAGGATGCCGGCGCGCTGCGCGACAAGATCGCCGTGCTGGCAAGGGTGCGGGACGATGGCGGACTCTGAGCAGGTGCCCGGCGCGCCCCCGGCTCCGGCGCCCCCTGCGCCGCCGGCCGCCGACCTTCAGCGCACGCACCCGTTGACCGTCGCGGTGAAGACCGTGCGGTTCGTGATGTCCGTGCTTGGCCTCCTCATCGTGTTCGTGTTCTTTGGCTCGGCCGGAGGGCGGACGTGGGAGTCGATCGGCTTCGCCGGCCTGGCGCTTCTCGCGACGCTTGTCTCGGCCGCTATCGCTTGGCTCTCCTGGTCGACCTTCAGGTACGGAATCGTCGGCAACGACCTCCTCATCCACGAAGGCATCCTGGTCAGGAAGCGCAAGTCCATCCCGCTCGCCCGCGTGCAAGGCGTCGACGTGCGCGCCGACCTGACCAATCGCGTGCTCGGACTCGTCGAGCTGCGCGTGCAGACGGCGGGCGGCGGCGACGAGCCTGAGGCGAAGATCGGCTCGATCCCGCTCGCCGATGCCGAGGTGCTTCGCTCTGCCCTCCTGCGCGGGCACAAGACCGCCGCCGAGCTCGCAGGCACGGACGCTGCGAATCCGATCATCGGCGACCACCCCGTCGGCCGGATGAGCGACTTCCGGGGAGCGCTGGGCGGTGTTGAGATCGCCCGCGAGCAGGCGACCTTCGAGTACGCGCTCTCGCCGACCATGCTCGCGCTATCGGCGCTCACCTCGAAGCAGATCACGGTCATCCTGCTGATCGGACTGGGCGTCGGTTCGCAGGTCCTCGAGTTCGCGGGTGGCGGTCAGCTGCTCGAGCAGGCAGCGGAGACCGTCGGCCGACTTGCCCTACCCGCGCTCATCGCGACGGTCGCCTTCTTCACGATCGTCGGCTTCGCGATCGCGCTGCTCGTCGCGGTCGCCAAGACGTGGGGCTTCTCGGCCCGTCGCGTCGCCGACCGCATCGAGACCGAGTCCGGCCTGCTCGAGCGGCGCATGACATCGGTTCCCACGATGCGCGTCCAGTCGGTGAGCGTGCAGGAGACCTGGCTTCGCCGGCTTCTTGGCTACCAGGCGGTGTTCGTTGAGACGGCGGGGTTCGGCAAGGGGGACGAGGACAAAGGCGGCATCTCCAAGACCGCGCTCATCCCGCTTGCCAAGCGCGACGAGATCCGGCCGCTCATGCACGGGCTTATCCCCGAAGCCGAGGAGTTCCCGCCCGCTCAGGGGCTGCCGGTCCAGAGCAGGCGGTTCTACATGTTCGCGCCGACGGTCCTGACGCTGTTGCTCGCGACTCCCGCGCTGGTGGCACTCGCGGTCTACTACCCGCCCGGTGCTATCGCGGTGGGTCTGACGGCGGTCCTGCTGGCCGCCATCGTCGCTACCGTGCGCTGGCTGAACTGGCGGTCGGCGGGCATCGGTGCGGATGACGAGGCGCTCACCGTGCGCACGGGCCTTGTCGGCCAGAACCACGTTCGCCTGGGGCGCAACCGCATCCAGTCGCTGCACGTGCGGCAGAACCCGTTCCAGCGTCACGCCGGGCTGGCCACCCTCGAGGCGTGGTCGGTCGCGGGCTCCTCCAAGTCCGTGCACGGCGTCGCGCATCTTCCGCTTTCGGACGCCGAGGCGGTCGTAGAGTGGTTCCACCGCGGAATCGAGGCGAGCACGCGGTCGGCGTAGGGAAGAGATACCCCGGGGTTCGAGGGTTCGAAGTCCCCCTCTCTGCCGGCTAGCAGAGACGATGTGGTCCCGACAGCCCGACATGGGAGGCATGGACGACCTGCGCCGAAACCAGATTCGCGACGCCTCGCTTGCGTGTTCAGGGATGCGGGGACATACAGGTGGAGACGGAGCGGCCTCGTTGTCCCATGCGCGGCGTGCCACGTTCAATGGGTGCCGATCGACCGCTGTCGCCCGAGAGGGGAGATGCTGGCGATGCCTGCAAATGCAGGCTTGCAGTCAAGCACTGACCACGGCACAGCAATCGTGTGCTCGGGCCTTACGAAGGACTACGGACAGGAGCGCGGGCTGTTCGATCTCGACCTGGAGGTCCGCAGAGGAGAGGTCTTCGGCTTCATCGGTCCGAACGGCGCGGGGAAGACCACGACGATCCGACTCCTCATGGACCTCATTCGACCCGACAGAGGCGCAGCATCGCTCCTCGGGCTCGACTCCCGCCGGGACAGCATCGCCATCAAGCGCCGCGTGGGGTACCTGCCGGGAGAGCTACCCCAGTTCCCGCGCGTCCGCGCCAGTCATGTCATCACGCTGATGGCCGGGCTGCGGGGCGGAGTCGATCCCGCTCTCATCGAAGCGCTTGCCAAGCGCCTCGACATCGACCTTGGCCAGAAGTACGAAGACCTGTCGCACGGCAACAAGCAGAAGGTCGGGATCATCCAGGCATTCATGCACCGACCCGATCTCATCATCCTCGACGAGCCGACGCTCGGCCTCGATCCGCTCATGCAGCGGGAGTTCTGGCGGCTCGTGCAGGAAGCATCGGCGACGGGTGCGACGGTGCTGCTTTCCTCTCACGTCCTTGCCGAAGTGGAGCTCGGTTGCCATCGGATGGGATTGATCCGGAACGGCCGTCTGCTTCGCGTCGGCACGCTCGAGGAGCTTCGAACCACACGCGTTCACCGGATCGATGCGATCGTGCACGACCACCCGGCTGTCGCCGAGCTCGATGGGGTCGAGGGCGTTTCCGAAGCGGTCGTGCAGGGCGACCACGTCAGCTGCGCGGTGCATGGATCGATCGGACCTCTCCTGGCGTGGCTTTCCGCGCGGGACGTGGTCGAACTCGACAGCCGCGAGCTTTCGCTCGAGGAGGTGTTCTTCACTGAGTTCGAGGACGGAAGTTAGTGGCCGGTCATCGGCCGCCCTCGTGATCGACACCGTGGCCTCGCGCTGGGTTACCGTTCTTGTGTGGGCCCTCGGTGGCGCGGCGGTTATGTACGCGATGGGTGCGGCGATCAGCCAGGAGTTCGCCGACTTCCCAGGCGGGCCGGAGGGTCTCGCTGCGAGCGTCACACGGGCCGCGGAGGGGCTACGGATCATGCGCTGGCCTGCCGAGCGGCTGGATACGCTCGGCGGGTACTTGACCTACCACAACGTGACCCTGCTCATGCTCGCCCTCGCCATCTACGGAGCCGTCCAGGGGGCTCGCATGGTGCGCGGGGGAGAGGACCGTCACTCCCTTGAGGTGATTCTCGCAACTGGATGGACCCGGTGGGCCGTCATCCGCGATCGGACGACGGGATTCCTGATCATCATGGTAGTGATCTCGCTCGCGCTCGGGCTTGGGACGGCGGCGGCCATGGCGGGGGGTGGTGAGCCCGACCTGTCGGGCTCGCTTCTCACGATGGTCGCAGTGGGCCTTTGCGGGATGGTCGGCTACTCGCTCGGCCTGCTCGTTTCGCAGCTCACACCCACCTCTCGGGCGGCTGCCGGCGCCAGCTCGATCGTCCTGACGACGCTTTACGTCCTCAACAACGTGTGGGAGGAGCTGGGCTGGTTCGGCGCGGTGCGATTCATCTCGCCGTTCTACTATGCGAACTTCTCGCGTGCACTCGTTCCCGGCTATGGGCTGGACCTGCCGTCAACCGTCGTGCTTGTGGCGCTGAGCCTCTTGCTTGTCGGCCTTGCGGGATGGGCGTTCGACAGACGGGACTATGGCGCCGCGCTCTGGGAACGTCGGCGGAGGCGTGCGCGGGGGGCGGCGCTGCCGGGTGTACGGAGCCAGCGCGTTTTCGGTTCGGTGTGGACGGCGATGCTGTTTCGCAGCCGGTTCGGCCTGATCGCGTGGGCGTTTGGCGCGGGCGCCTTGTCGCTCCTGATGATGGCGCTAGAGCCGGCAGTGATCGACATGTGGTCGACGTTCAGCAAGTACATGCCGGGCACCGGAGGTGGGACGGGAGTCCCCATCGAGACCGTGTACGTAGGCTTCTCGGCCGAAGTCGTCGCACTCGTGATCGTGGCTTACGTGATCGTGCAAGCGGCGGGCTGGTCGGCCGACCTTGCCGAAGGCAGGGTCGAAGCCGTTCTCGCGACGCCCGTGTCCTGGTCGAGACTGGTATGGGAACGGCTGCTCGCGCTGCTCGTCGGTGTCGGATGTGTGGCCGCAGGGTCGATCGCAGGACTCGCGCTTGGCGCGGCCGCCGTCGAACTCGAGCTGGACTGGAGCGGCATCGGACGATTGGCCGTGGACTGCATGCTGTTCGGGGCGGCACTGGGCGGATTGGCCGCTGTTGTGGTCGCCGCGTTCCGCCGCGGAGCCGGGGTGACCGTCCTCGCCGCACTGATGACCTTCTCCTACCTGCAAGGCTACCTCGCGAAGATGTTCGACTGGCCCACGTGGGTGGAGCGGTACTCGCTCTTCAGTGCCTTCGGCAATCCGTACGTGGACTGGGCGGGGCTGGGTGAGACGATCCTGCTGTCGGCGCTGGCCGTGGGGGGCG
>CAYGYT010000072.1:0-2845 GCA_964354215.1 uncultured Eubacteriales bacterium
CGCCTCAGCGTCCGGCACCCTGATCGGCTCGCACACGCGATACACGCGGATACACAAAAATGGACCCTGGTGGGTCGTGCGTCCGTTTCATCTCGTGGTCTGCCGAAAAACCGCAGCTCTGCCGCCTAGGGCAGCCGCTGTGGATACTCATGAGTGCCGAGCAAATAGTAGCGGCTGCCAGCGGAAACCGTCAAGGTGAGGATTCCGAATCGGTCTGCCGCAAGACGTCCAGGACGGTTCCTGCGGCGAAACCCTTGGCGACAAGCTTGCGCAGCAGTCGCTCGCGCTCTCGGCGGTCTCTGGGCGGGTGCGCCTGAACGAGGGCGCGGACGCGCTCTACCTCGTGCTCTGCGGGCCCGGCCGCCGCCAGCGTGGCTTCAGCGAGGTCCTTGTCGACCCCGCGTTCGGCAAGCTCCTGCAGAATCCGGCGCGCGCCGAGCCCCGCCGAAAGCTTCGTTCGCACGAAGTGCTCGGCGAAGCGCTCGTCGTCGACGAGCCCGCTTGCCTGCAGCGAAGTAACGATGGGAGTGGTGACGACTCGAGGGAAGCCGTCATCTTCCAGGGATCTCGCGAGCTCCGCCACCGATCGCTCGCGGTATCCGAGCAGGCGAAGGGCGCGCTCTCGGGCGAGTGTGGGTTCGACGTCTGCAAGCGAGCGTTCCAACTCGGCGGGAGAAAGGCTCATGTCGAACTCGAGGCCGAGAGCCTTGACCGCCGAGCGGGACGTGAGTCGCTCGGTGCCATCGTCGAACCGTATGCGTCGCGCCCTGAGCCCGCGTCCCGTGGAGTCGATTCCTTCGATGCGCGTGGTCACAGGAGGCCGGTGTGTGCAGGCGTGACTACTCGGCAACCGTCGCGGGTTCGGGTTCCTCGGCAGGAGCAGAGTCCGGAGCGGCCGGAGGAGCGTCCGGAGCAGCGGCCGCTCCTCGCGCGGGGAGCCCCAAGCTGTCGCGGACCGTCAGTTCGATGGCATTGCGCAGCTCGGAATGCTCGCGCAGGAAGTCCTTGGCGGCCTCGCGACCCTGCCCGAGCCGCTCCTCGCCGTAGGTGTACCAGGCTCCGGACTTGGCGACGATGCCCTCTTCGACGGCGAGATCGAGGATGCTTCCCTCTTTGCTGATGCCGGTGCCGAACATAAGGTCGAACTCCGCCTGGCGAAACGGCGACGCGACCTTGTTCTTCACGACTTTCGCGCGCACGCGGTTCCCGACGATGTCGGTTCCCTGCTTGATGGAGTCAATCCTGCGGACGTCGATTCGAACCGTCGAGTAGAACTTGAGGGCGCGTCCGCCTGAGGTGGTCTCGGGATTGCCGAACATCACGCCGATCTTTTCGCGAAGCTGGTTGATGAAGATGCAGGTGGTGTCGGACTTGGAGAGCGAGCCTGCGAGTTTCCGGAGCGCCTGGCTCATGAGTCGGGCTTGCAGTCCGACTGAGGCGTCCCCCATCTCGCCTTCAAGCTCGGCCCGGGGAACGAGGGCGGCGACCGAGTCGATGACGATGACGTCGACGGCACCGCTGCGAACGAGCATGTCCGCGATTTCAAGGGCTTGTTCGCCAGTGTCGGGCTGGGAGATCAGTATCTCGTCGATGTCGACACCAAGGCGGGCTGCGTACGACGGGTCCAACGCGTGCTCGGCGTCGATGAAGGCGGCGATTCCCTCCTCGGCTTGGGCCTCAGCGATGATCTGAAGCGCCAGCGTCGTCTTACCCGAGGCCTCGGGGCCGAAGATCTCGACGATGCGCCCCCGCGGCACTCCCCCGATCCCGAGCGCTGCGTCGAGCGCGAGCGAGCCGGTGGGAATGGCGGCGACCTGGGTCACGGCGGCATGCTCGCCGAGTTTCATCAGCGAGCCCTTGCCGAACTTGCGCTCGATCTGCTCTTTGGTGACGTCGAGGATCTTTTCTTTCTCGCGCTCCATAGTCTGATTCGCTCCTCACTCGTAGCGCGGGAGATCCCTTCGGGGCGCATCCGACGCTATACGAACAGATGTTCGATGTCAAGCGGCGACTGGAGCCGCCGTCGAGTCGGGATCAAGCCGCCCCAAGCTCGCATTCGCGAAGTGCCGTGTAGATCGGTCCTCGAGGCGTGAGGCGGCTTGAGAAGAGCGTAGCCGACGCCACTGACACGCATTCCGGAAGGCGCGCGAGCTCCTCTCGGGCGGCCTCGAGTGCCGCCTCCGCCAAAGGCTGTGGGACACGGGCGCGAACCAGCGTCGCATGCGGCTTGAAGGTGCGCTCATCAGGCTGCACGCCGAACTCGAGGCATGCGCGGTCGAGCTCCGCGGCCAGAGCCGAGCAGCACCCCTCGGGGTCCACAAACGTGCCCCAGAGCATGCGAGCACGTTTGGGATTCGGGACGGCCCGCAGGTCTCCGTCGCAGAGCTCGAACGGGGCGTGTAGAGCGGCGGCGTGCGCGACCGCCTCCGCGAGCTCCTCGATCGAGTCCTCGGCGATGTTGCCGAGGAACTTCAGCGTGACGTGCACGTTCTCGCGCGGCACCCACTTCTCGCCCCGCCAGGACTCGTCGGCGGCCATTACCGCGTCGGAGGCGTCGGCGAACGCGTCGACGACGTCATCGGGAAGCGGGATTCCGATGAAGGTGCGGATGCCGCTCATCCTAGGCTCACACGCCGAGGATCTCGCGCCTGAGCAGATCGAGCGCGGTCGACGTCGCACGGACGCGGATGGCGGCGCGGTCGCCCGGGAAGGTGCGCGAGGTCTCGTGGCACCCTCGGCTCGAACAGACGCCGAACCATACAGTCCCCACCGGCTTCTCGGCGCTTCCGCCTGCCGGCCCGGCGATCCCCGTCACCGCGACGGCGACGTCGGCACCGAGCCTGTC
>CAYGYT010000072.1:2945-4831 GCA_964354215.1 uncultured Eubacteriales bacterium
GAGGATTGCCTCGGGCAAGGTCGATTCGTCTGTCGCGTAGACGAATTCGTCGAGGGCGTCGGCGACCTGTTGGATCGCTGCGTCGAGGGCGCCCTCCCCTGCCCCGGCGTCGAACAGGATGATGCGCACGTCGCCGGGACGGGCGAGGACCGTGAGGTCGATGCCATCCCAGCCGGCCAGAACCTCGGAGGCGCGGACCTGTGCGTCCGATTCCGTGATTCCCACGCATCCAAGTTCCCGATGGGCCGGACGGCCCGGTCCGGGGGCGATGTCGCCAACGAGTTGCTCCAGCATCGGCCGCATCTCGGTTGGCGGACCGGGAAGCAGCGCGAGGCGGCCTGCGGGGGTCACGACGACCTGCCCCGGGGCCGTGCCAGTCACAGCAGGGATGACGAGGGCGCCTTCGAGCACGTCTGCTTGCCGGAGCACCTGTTCGGCGGCGCGAGGGTCGGTGTGCCGACGGCCTGCTGCTTCGAGGCGTTCGAGGAGCGACGGATCCTGCGCGAGCGGCAGCGCCAGCGCGCGCGATGCTGCTTCGCGGGTCACGTCGTCGTGCGTCGGCCCGAGCCCGCCCGTGGCGATGACGAGCGAATCGCGGTTGCAGAGCCGCTCGAGCGTCTCGGCGACCACGTCGGCTTCGTCGCCGACACTTACGGCCTCCAGCACGTGGTACCCGGCACCTGCAAGGGCGAACGCGACTTCACGCGTGTTCGTGTCGACGCGCAGACCCTCGACGAGTTCCGAGCCCACCGTGAGGATCGACGCCGTGGGTCGTGTGGGTCTTTCGGCCATCAGCGCTAAGGCTGCTTCGTCCACGGCCCGACGAGCACGTCACGCGCGTGTCGGAAGTAGTCGACCATCGAGAGAATCGTGAGCGCGACCGCGACGCCCATCACGGTCCAGGCGGTGGCCTGGACGAATGCCACGAACGAGTCGCCGGCTTGAAGCAGCATCGACGAGTCCTTCACGATGAACAGGATGATGGCGAAGATCTGGAATACGGTCTTCACCTTCCCGTACCACGACGCGGCGATGACTTGCCCCTCGGCCGAGGCGACCATCCGAAGGCCCGAAACGATGAACTCGCGGGAGATGATTACGAGCGCGATCCAGCTGGGCAAGACGTCGAGGTCGACCAGCGCGAGAAGTGCCGCCGTGACGAGCAGCTTGTCGGCGAGCGGATCGAGGAACTTGCCGAAGGTGGTCACCTCGCCGCGAGATCGCGCGAGGTAGCCATCGACGCCGTCGGTGGCGGCCAGGACGCCGAAGACCGCCGCAGCGATCCACGGGCGCAAGGCCGCGACGGCCGCAGGCGCGTTCAGCCAGGCGGGCCAGTCGGCGAGCAGCACGACGAGGAACACCGGGATGAGCACCATGCGCGCGATCGTGAACCACGTCGCGGTGGTGATCCGAGTACCCTCGGCGGGCTCTGCCGGTCCGGCCACCTAGAGCACCTCCGCTTCCAGGTCGTATCCGAGCGAGTCCACGATGCGTGCGCTCACGATCGTGCCGGGCTCGATCGCGCGTGCGCCATCGAGCAGGACGAGCCCATCGACCTCGGGTGCCTGGCCACGCCATCGTCCCACGGTTACGCCTTCCTCATCCGTGCCCTCGACGAGCACCTCAAGCGTCTGGCCGACTCGCTCGGCGGCCTTCTCGAAGCCGATCCGGTCAGCGATGTCGCGGATCCGCTGCGCTCGGTTCAGGCGGGTTCGCTTGGTGGGCAGGCCGGGCATCGTGGCTGCCGGCGTGCCGTCCTCTGGAGAGTATGAGAACACGCCCGCGTAGTCGAGGCGAGCGGACTCGAGGAAGTGCTCGAGCTCGCGGACGTCTTGCTGGGTTTCGCCGGGAAATCCCGCGATGAGGCTCGTTCTCAGCACGATGTC
>CAYGYT010000073.1:0-3211 GCA_964354215.1 uncultured Eubacteriales bacterium
GGACGTGGGACTGTCCTTTCGAGTGTGAGCCGAACGCGCTCCATGATAGCCGAGAGAGAAGACCGCTTGAGTAGTCGCAGCCCCCTGGAAGCCCAAGAGAAGTCAGGCCCTCCGCGGGGGGCGTGACCGGCAGTGCCGATTGCCGAAGAGCGAAGAGGGGCGGGGATACTACCCCGCCCCTCAGAAGCTGTCGCTCTGGTACAGATTCGTTGTGGAATGGGACGCTATTGAACCGCAAGCGTGTAAGGGAAGTACATCGACGACTTGCTCGGGCAGTTCCCAATCGACCGCTGATCGCGTTCGCGGGCGCTTACTCCTAGCTCTCTTGCGTTGCTCATCGGTGTTGACTGACGGTCTCCCCCGCTTCCTAAGGCAGCCATTCTTGCGGGGAATGGGCAAGCCCTGCGCTGGAACGCCCGACTCGTGGCCCGGTCTCTCTGAACCCTCAGGAGCCGGGCCGCTCGTGTCGATACCACGAGGCAGACGGGTGACCGTGACGCGTGGCGGGCCGCCGCGAACCCCGCGATGCCTCTCGCGGTTACCAAGAGCTGTTGCTGGCCGTACGATCCGTTCCGTAGCCTTACCGGAGGCTGTCCGTGGCGTACCGAGTGCTGTCACTGCCAAGCGAATCGATCAAGGCCCGCGCTGTCTGGTACGCCGCGTGTCTGAGCGTGGCGCTCGCACTGGTCGCGCTCCTGCCGGTGCTTCCGCTGCGCGCACTCGCGGTTGCAGCTGGTGTCACCTTGGCGGTCACACTCGCCCCCGCGTATCTGCGGCGCGCGACACCCTTCTCGGCCGCCATCGTCACCACCGGGGCAGCGTTCTGCTCCATGGTAGCCGTGACCTGGCTCGCGAGGCTGCCGTTTGGGTCCGGAATCTCGGAGGCCGGCGGAGTCGGTCGGCCAACGGCATGGCTCTTCAACACCACATTGCTGTGCCTGGGGATAGGCGTGCTGGCGACGGGGCGTCTCATTCTTCGAGAGGGCTACCGTCGCGGCCATCTCCTGAGGCGCGGATACCTCCTGGCATCGACACTGCCGGTGATCTCGTTTGCGGCCTTCCTGGTGATCGCACTCTGCCCGATCGGTGGAGTCCCTGCGCTCGCCAACGCCCACATCATCGCTACATGGGCAGCGTTGGGTGCGTTCTGGTGCGGCATGGTTGCCTCACTGTGGCTGCGAGGTCTGTCGCGACCGCTGAAGCGCTACTCGTCAGTCGCGGCCGTTCTCCTATTCATCACTTCAGTCCCTGACGGACTGCACCGCATGCATCTCAGCGAGGCCAATCCGATCCCCATGTCCGTGCTGGAAGTGGGGACCTTCTCGCTGTGCTTCGTGTGGTTCTGCTGGCTCGCGCGGGAATGGAGTCCGAACCCGACGTGCTGAAGGCCAACGTGGGCGCGGTGACCACCCTCGGCAGCGGGTCGTCTACTCGTCTACCGTGGGGCATGGACTGTGCACACTACGCCGCTCGAAGACTGGACACCGCATAGCGCGTGGTGAGCTGCTTTGACGAAGACATGGTTCACAGCGCCGGATGCGATGGAGAGCAGAATGAACATACTCGGCATCAACTACTACTTCCACGATTCCACCGCCTGCGTAGTGGTAGATGGCCGAATCGTTGCCGCGATCGAAGAAGAGCGCATCACGCGCCACAAGCACACTGACGCGTTTCCCTGGCAAGCCATCGCACGCTGCCTTTCCATGGCCGGCCTCTCGCCGAACTCCATTGACGCTGTCGCCGTGTCCATCAAGCCGTCCAAGAACTGGGCGGCCAAGGCCGCCTACGGGCTTGCTCACCTGCCGAGTGCCCGGCCCTTCGTGGCACACGAGCTAGGCTCAGGCCTCCTCAGGCAGAGCCGCTTCCGGAACTGGTACCGCAGCACGTGGCCGAAGGAAGGTCCGAGGCTCTTCTTCGTGCCGCATCACGCCGCGCATGCTGCCGGCTCGTTTCTAGCTTCGCCGTACGAAGATGCTGCCATTCTGAGCCTCGACGGATCGGGCGAGTGGGCCACATCATTCCTTGGCGAGGGTCACGGTACTCAGGTGACGCGCTTCGCCGAGAGCTACTTCCCCGACTCGCTCGGCTCCTTCTATGAAGCGGCGACGCAGTTTTGCGGGTTTCGCCCCAACTACGACGAGGGCAAGACCATGGGGCTTGCGCCATTCGGCGACCCTGGAGTCTACGGGGACATCGTCAGGCGCCTTGCGAGCGTCGATGCGAACGGCGCGATCAAGATCGACCTGTCGTTCTTCGACTACCAGTTCTGGGGCAGTCAGCGTTGCTCGCCGAAGTTCTACGCGGCATTCGGTGAGCCGAGGAAGGGCCCGGAATTCGAGGACAACCACAAGAACGTCGCAGCAGCGTTTCAGATGGTTCTGGAGGAATGCGCGCTTGATCTGTGTGCCGTTGTGCGCAAGCGAACCCGGAGCAAGCACCTCGTCATTGCCGGGGGCGTGGCGCTCAACAGTGTCATGAACGGCCGAATCCTGCGGGAAGCCGGATTCGACGATATCTACGTGATGCCCGCCGCGGGTGACAACGGCACCGCCATTGGGGCAGCCTTGTACGCGCACAGCGTCCTGCTGAACCAGCCGCGACCGCACGTGCACGATGATCCCTACCTGGGCACGGAGTACTCGGACGACTACATCGGCAAGCTGATCGGCGACTGCAAGCTCGTGGGCGCGAAGCACGACGACATCGTGCCCGTCGCGGCGCGCTTGATTGCGGAAGGCAACATCGTCGGCTGGTTCCAGGGACGAATGGAGATCGGGCCGCGCGCGCTCGGCAACCGAAGCATCCTCGCGAATCCCACACTGCCCTACATGAAGGACAAGATCAACGCCGAGGTCAAACACCGAGAGGCCTTCCGCCCGTTCGCGCCATCCGTCCAGGTTGAGGCTACGGACAAGTACTTCGATTTCGTGGGCGAAAGCCCATTCATGCTCAAGGTGTGCCCCGTGAGACCGGAGATGCGCAGTCTGTTGCCCGCGATTACTCACGTCGATGGGTCGGCACGTCTGCATACCGTGAGCAGAGACGTCAATCCGATGTTCCACGACCTGATCGGCGAGTTCGGCAAGCTGACCGGCACGCCGGTGCTCCTCAACACCAGCTTCAACGTTCAGGGCGAGCCCATCGTGGAATCGCCAGAACAGGCGATCCGCTGCTTCGCTACGACAGGCCTCGACGCGCTCATAATGGG
>CAYGYT010000073.1:3311-4422 GCA_964354215.1 uncultured Eubacteriales bacterium
AGTGTCGGCCCGTATTCGGTTCGCATCTCCGACGCTTCGGACGATCCGGAATGGGACGACTTCGTCGAGACAGCCCCAGGCAGCGCCTATCAGCAGACCAGCGGCTGGGGACGCGTTCAGGCCTCGATAGACTGGCGACCGGTCCGTGCGGTCGTCTCCGAGGACGGCCGAGTCGTCGCCGGCGTCCAGATCCTCACGCGTCCTCTGCCGGCCGGCGGAGCCGTCGGGAGAGTGTCTTCGGGGCCCATAGTCCCCGAAGATCGCCCGGATCTAGCGGAGTTTGCTCTCGATGAGATGATGGCAGTGGGCAAGGGGAACAAGGTTCGGTACCTTGTCGCCAACCCGCCCCAGGGCGGCGATTGGACGTGCAACGAACTGGTTCGGCGGGGTTTCCGCCCTAGCCCCTTCCAGCTTGAGTCCACGGCTACGATCTGTATCGACCTGCAACCGGATCTAGACGGGCTGCTCGCGAAGATGACGAGGACGCGTCGCCAGAACATACGGGCCGCGGAGCGGCGGGGCGTCACCGTCCGCCGGGGGTCCGAAGCGGACCTGCCAGTCTTCTGCCACCTCAAGAGCGCGCATGCGGCCCGGCTCGGCTACGCGCCTCGCGGAGACGGCTACTACACGGAGTTGTGGCGTGCGCTCGCGCCGCGTGGACATGTCGAGCTCTTCATTGCCGAGCACGGGGGCGAGCCGGTCTCGGCCCTCCTGGTGATCCCCTTCGCCGACATGTGCTACCACATAGAACGGCCCTGGTCGGGCGAGCATGGCGATCTCAGACCTAACGAGCTACTCGACTGGGAGGCAATCAGGTACGCGAAGTCCGAGGGCTATCGCTTCACCGACCTTGGAGGCATCCGCCCAGATGCCCGAGCGACGTCGTCAGGCGGACCGGCGCCCCCCCATCTGACAGGGTGGGAATCCTTCAAGCTCGGGTACGGAGGCGAGCTGATACTGCTGCCCGAGAGCTACGACTACGTCTACAGTCCGTTCTTGCGTTTCGCATATCGGAGTATCCCGCGGAAGTGGCTTCCGTCACTACAGCGGTTCGCCGACTGGGCGCGTGCGCGCGCATGGGGAAGGCGCGAGACATGAGTCTCCGATTGAT
>CAYGYT010000074.1:0-4263 GCA_964354215.1 uncultured Eubacteriales bacterium
CTGCGACGTCCTGATTCGTAGTCAGGCCCTCTATCCAGCTGAGGTAAGGGCGCGCGTAGCCTGCGGCGGCCGCAGGGCTTGAGTATCCTGCCACCTGACCAAGGTCGCGTCAAGCGGCGGGCGAGGTTGTCAAGTGGCGGAGAGTGAGGGATTCGAACCCTCGAAGGGGCTTAAGACCCCTTACTCGCTTAGCAGGCGAGCGCCTTCAACCGACTCGGCCAACTCTCCGCGACGAAGCGGCCCGGACAGGCCGGGCCACGCGTGCGCACCATTATATACACGCGTCGCCGAACAGAGGGAGAGCAATCGTCCCCATGCGGGCCATCCTCGCGGCTCGCTAGCACGTACAATGGGGCGCAGTCGCTCTCGGAACCGAGAAACGAAGAGACATGGGATTCAAAGCAAGCCGAAAGGCGCTCGCCATACTGGCGGTTCTTCATGCCGCGTTCTTCCTCGCCCTCGCCCTCGCCGCACCGCACGCCGCGCAGGCTCACGACTACTACTACTGGCACGCGTCGGCGCAGCAGAAGGCATACCCGACGACCCTGCGTCCGCTCGCCTTCGGCAGGGCGGATCCGGATTGGGCGTCCAAGCTGCCGACAATGTCCGTGGTCGTACCGCAGTTCGACGCGTCCGGGACGGTTGTCGCGACGAGTTCCGTGGTCGTTCAGGTGCCGTTGTCGGCGCCTGAGACGCCGACCATCGGCGCGATGACCCTCACGGCAGCGCGGTCGGAATACGAGGGCAGGCAACTCGTCCTCCGCACGCGCGAGGACACGCTCACCGACGTGTGGATCGAGGCGACCCCCTTCACGGGGCGTGACATCTGGGGCGTGCCGCGCACCATCCCCGTCGACTCCATCGAGACGTTCAAGGTCGGTTACGTATACATCTCGACGCCGTCTACAGGTATGCGGCGCAAGGGCTGGGAGCCCGATCCGCTCCTGCCGATGACGCTCGTCAACGGACAGCGGCTCGGCTGGCGACCCAATGGACAACCGCTGAATCTGGACTGGCGCAGCATCCCTCCTAGCACGACCCAGCCGTTCTACGTTCTGTTCCACGTGCCCGACACGGCGACGCCGGGCACCTATCGGACGACACTGACTGTCACGGCGCGCGGAGCCGACGGAGTCGCCCTGCCCGTTGTCACCGTACCGGTCGAGCTTCGCGTCTACCCGTTCTCTATCGCGAAGCAGACGCTGCTCACGAGCTTCGGCCTGTCTCCGCGCTGGCTCCAGACAGGCAATACCGCGAATGGGCGATGGCTTTCTCAGGCCTGGAGTGTCCCGCCGGACTCCGACAGGATCGTCGAGCGCTACGCGTCGCACGCGGACCAGATGGTCGAGTGGCTCCGGTACATGAGCCAGCATCGCATCTCGCCGCAGACGATCTTGCCTGCTTGGGAGACTGGCAACGACGCGCGACCGCCCGACGACAACGGCCAGATGGCCGGTCGCGACGCGTATCTCCAGGACTACCTGGGCACGGGCAGCGCGACCACGTTTGCGGGAGAGCGCTTCAACTTCAACACGGTGCGCATGCCGGAGATGGAGACGCGCCCGCCCTACATCACCAATCCGTTCTCGAGCTCCTCGGCATTCAGAAGCGCGGCACTCTACTACAAGACGATGTGGACCGAGCTCCAGCCGTGGATCTCGAAGGCCTACGTGTACGTTGTCGACGAGCCCAGGTTCTCTCAGCTCGACTTCGTCGAACGCTACGGCTACCTGTCGCACACCTACGCGCCGGGCGTGAAGTTCATGGTCACGCTCGACCCCTCGGCCTTCAACTACCGGGCCTTCATCAACGTCGACGTGTACGTGGAACGACTGCACAACTGGTACCGCGACTACTCGAAATGGGTCGTGCCCCTCAGGCGGTGGGGGCGCGAGTTCTGGATCTACTCCCATGCGGGCAGCCTTCAGGGTCAGACGCCGAACTACCTGATTGACAAACCGCTCGCCGACGCGCGCGTCCAGGGCTGGTTCGCGTACGACACGAAGGCCAGCGGTCTTATGTACTACAGCCTCAACCGCTGGGCCGCGCCACGGCTCGGTACGAGCGAGTACCGGGACCCTTACACAAAGCCGCTCTCGATGCGTCTTGCCTCCAACGGGAAGACAGTCTGGGCGAACGGAGACGGCTCGCTCATCTACCCGGGGTACTACCCCGCGATCGGCATGACGATCCAGGGCGCGCCGCCGGTGGGGAGTCTGCGCATGGAAGCGCTGCGCGACGGCCTCGAGGACTACGAGTACTTGAAGCTGCTCGAGGCCAGGGCGGGTGCGTCCGCGGTGAAGCCATTCGTGAAGCAGATCATCGGCGCGCCGAAGACGGTCGTCGTGAAGGGTCGGCCGACGTTTCCGGCGTATCCGACTGCTGCGGTCAGCTACGAGCGCGCGCGCGACGCGGTCGCTGGGGCGATCGGGCGGTAGGATCTGTGGCGCGGGCAGTCGTGCTGTCTCCGCGCCCCGCCGCCGGACTCGGGCTGGGCGGCCAGCGGTTCGGACGGTCTGCTCGAACGTTCGTCCGTGGCGGAGGGAGAGGGATTCGAACCCCCGGTGGGTTGCCCCACAACAGTTTTCAAGACTGCCGCGATAAGCCAGACTCTGCCATCCCTCCGCAGGCAGGACGAGCATGCAGGAGGATACCACGCCCCAGCGTCGCCCCCGGTCTCCTCGGGGGACGACTCGCCTCGGCCGCACACGCCTCGGTGCTATGCTCGAAGGCGGCGCGACGAGGCGCACGCCAAGGCGCTGCACCGGACTGCCGGGGGGAGCGAGTGCTGAACGCCGACGAGATGCACATGGCTCTGGCACTGGAAGAGGCACGCAAGGCCGGCGCCATCGGGGAGGTCCCGATTGGAGCGGTCGTCGTCTGTGACGGCGCGGTCGTGGCGAGCGGCTACAACCGCCGAGAGATCGACCGGGATCCAGCGGGCCACGCGGAGTTCTTCGCCATCCGTGACGCCTCTCGCAAGCTCGAGCGCTGGCGGCTGTCGGACTGCACCGTCTACGTGACGCTCGAACCGTGCCCGATGTGCGCGGGTCTCATGCACCAGGCGCGCATCGCGCGATGCGTGTACGCGGCCCCCGATCCCAAAGCGGGTGCCCTCGGCACGCTCTACAATCTCTCCAGCGACGAGCGCCTCAACCACCGCTTCGAGGTGACCGCGGGCGTGCTGGCGGAGGAGAGCGCCGCGCTGCTCAGGGAGTTCTTCGGCAAGTTGAGGGAAGGGTGAGCTGATGTCGCGACATCTGGGGCCTCTGCTAGAGCGCGAAGACGCCAAGCCTGTCGGGGCACGAGCGGCCGCGCTCGCCGTCCTGCTCGTCTTGGTGACGATCGCCCTCTCGGCACTCCAGCCCACTCCTGCGCTCGCCAAGTCCTACTCGATGTCGCAGGTCCTCATCGATGCCACCGTGAATCCGGACGGCTCGATGGACGTGACCGAGCAGCGCACCTTCAGCTTCAGCGGCGACTACACGTTCGTCTACTGGGACCTGAACACGTTCGGGTCGAACGGTATCGTCGTCCGGTCGTTCACCGGCCCGGATGGCCAGGAATACACTCCCACGACTGACCCGGCGGCGACGGACACCCGGCCGCCAGGCACCTACCTCGTCACTGACACGGGCGATTCTGTCGAGGTTCGCGCGTTCTTCCGCCTGAGCGACACCGACGCCCCGTTCACGCTTCGATACCACGTCAGCGATGCGGCGAGGCGCTACGAGGACGTGAGTGAACTCTACTGGCAATTCATCGGCGAGGGCTGGGAAGTCGCATCCGAGAACATCCGAGTCACCCTCCGTCTGCCCGGCGTCACCTCCAAAGACCAGGTGCGGGCCTGGGCGCACGGGCCGCTCACGGGGGATGTCGCCATCGCGGAGGACGGTACGGTGACGCTCACTCTCGACTACCTCCCGCCCGGCGAATTCGTCGAGGCGCGTGTGCTCTTCCCATCCGAGTCACTCTCTCAGGCGCCCATCGTGTCGAGCACGCGCGAGCAGCAGGTCCTCACTGAGGAGAAGCAGTGGGTTGAGGAGGCCAACGCCACGAGACGCCGGGCCAGGTTCGCGGTCTTGATTGGCGCTGGCCTGGCCTCGCTCTTCGCGATCGCGTCTCTCGCTCTGGCGATCTGGGTGTGGCTGCGGTTCGGGCGCGAGTACCGGTCACGACAGACCGGCTACCTGCGCGAGGATCCGGAGCCGACGCTTCATCCGGCGATCGTTGGCGCGCTCTGGCGCTTCGGCAAGGTGGAAG
>CAYGYT010000075.1:0-1836 GCA_964354215.1 uncultured Eubacteriales bacterium
GCAACCACTCATGAAGACCGCGGCAAGCGTCGCCACGGCCAGACCGCGCGCGAGCGCTCGATTCCTGTTGACTGCCGAGGCGATCACTGCGTCCCACCCGCGAGCGTGCGAATGACCCCGAGAACGTCCTCGGCGTGCCCGTCGACCTTCACCTTCTGCCAGACGTGCGCGATCCGACCATCCGGTCCCACGAGGAAGGTGGAGCGCTTCGCCGTGATCCCGATGATTTCACGTGCGCCGTAGGCGTCGATGATCGTCTTGTCGGGGTTGGGGATCAGGGGAAACGTCAGGCCGAACTTGTCGATGAATCTCCTTTGGATCTGGGGCTTGTCGGCGCTTACGCCCACCACGAGGGCGTTGAGCGACTCCAGCGTGGTCTTGTGCTGCTGGAAGTCGTTCGCCTCATGGGTTCAACCGGGGGTGCTGGCGCGCGGGAAGAAGTAGACGACGACCCACGTGCCCCGGTGCTCGGCCAAATCGAAGACCCCTCCCGTCGCCGTCTCCGCGTGTATGTTGGGAGCCCCGGCGCCAACCTCCGGCATCGATAGCTCAGCCACGTGGACCTCCTTGCCGTATCCGGCGTCCTCGAGGTGTATGTACCAATCCAGGCGAACTCCCACCCGTCGTGCGCGGATGTGGCAGGGGCGCGCTAGAATGCTCGGGAGCACAACGAGGAGGCCTAGTGGCACAGGAGTGCGAACTGCGGCTGGTCAACGACATGCCGGGCGTGGACTGCGACGAGGACGAGTGCATCTACTGGCGGGTCGCCGGGCATCTCGGTGTCGCCGAGTATACCGACGGATGCGCCATACAGCATTTCGAGCTCCTGGATGATGGCGCCGAAGTGGCCGCATGGCTCCTGACCGTCAAGCAACGGGTGGAAGGTCAGCTGCCCTCCTAGGGCTGGCTTCTCGCGACCACCCCATGCCGGGCCGCCTGATCGCAGGCACGGAGGCGAGATGCGCTTTCCCACAATCGAGGCACGGAGTCTCGAAGGCGAGTCCTACACCCTGCCCGACGACTTGCCGCCGGGTCCGCGGGTCATCCTCCTGCCGTTCCAGCGCTGGCACCAGATCCTGATCGAGGGCTGGAGACCGGAGCTGGAGCGACTCAGCCGCGAGAACCCCTCGCTCACCTTCTGGGAGGTCCCCGCACTCTCCCGGGCATACTGGGCCGGACGCTTCTACATCGACGGCGGGATGCGTCTCGGAATCCCCGACATCGGCGTCCGACGCCACACGCTCACGGCCTATACGGACCTAGCGCGCCTGGCGAAGCAGCTCGGCTTCTCCGGCTTTGAAGCGATGCACATCTTCTTGCTGGATGCCGACGGTGAGATCAGGTGGCACGGCTTGGGCGAGATGGACGCCGCACAGCGCGCCGAACTCGAATCGTCCTTGAACACGATGACCCGCACCCCGACCACCGAGTAACGGCCGACCCTGCACCCCGACCGCCGAGTAGCGGCCGGCCCTGCCACCCGCGGCGCTCCTCGCCGCTCTCTGTGACCTCGCGTACGATGGTGCGCATGCTCTTCCTCGTCGATGGCTACAACGTCACCAAGGCCGATCCCGCGACACGCGATCTCTCGCTCGAGGCGCAGCGGGAGGCGCTCGTGGCTCGACTGCGTTCTCGGGGCCGGAGCCTCCTGGGCTCCGGCGGGATCCTGGTGGTGTTCGACGGCGAGGCCGGAATGGCACGAAGTGGCCCGGGCCGTTCGGAGTCGCATCCTGTTGAAGTCGTGTACTCTCGCGGCGCTTCGGCCGACGACGCGATCGTCGAGCGGGCAGCACGAGAACGCGGCCGCGTGTGCGTCGTGAGTTCTGATCGCGGACT
>CAYGYT010000075.1:1936-4142 GCA_964354215.1 uncultured Eubacteriales bacterium
CTTCGGGCGACGGCCTTCAAGGCGATCGGTCTATCGACCATCATCATCGGCGCGGGCATGGCGATTGGCGGGCTGTCCGATCTGGGCGAGTCCGCGATGGGCGACTATGCACCGGTGGTGCTCGTCGGCGCGCTCCTTATAGGTGGCCTCATCGGCGAGGCGCTGCGCATCGAGGATGCGCTGGCGCGACTGGGCGAGTGGCTTCAATCCATCGCTCACAAGCTGCCGTTCTTCGAGCCGAAGGGGGAGGGTCCCAACGGCGAAGGCCACACGCTCGTCGAGGGTTTCGTCACCGCGAGCCTCCTCTACTGCGTCGGTGCGATGACCGTGCTCGGGTCGATCCAAGACGGTCTCGGCGAGCCCGCCACGCTCTATCTGAAGGCCACACTCGACGGCGTCGCGTCTATCGCGCTCGCATCTACGCTCGGCGTCGGCGTCGGGTTCTCGGTCATCCCGGTTGCGATCATCCAGGGCGGCATCGCGCTCGGTGCGAACTCGCTCCAGCCGCTCATCACGCCCGCGGTCATCCACGCCATACAGGCGTCGGGCGGCGCACTCATACTCGCCATCGGATTCGATCTCGCCGGCATCAAGCGTCTGCCCGTCGGCAACCTGTTGCCGGCCATCATCGTCGCGGCGATGGCGGCGTGGTTCCTCGGGTGAGCGAGGCAGAGCCCGGCGCCGAGCGCATCGCCGGCCACTGCATCGTCTGCAACGCACTGGTGGAGCGGCGCCCCGACGGCTCGTGCCCGAACGGACACGCGCCGGGAGCGGTAGCGGGCTCGGTCTCGCTCACCGCCGATGCGCGGTTGCCGCGCTTCCCGGGCTTCAACTGGGGCGCGTTCTTCGTCCCGCCGATCTGGGGAATCGCCCACGGGCTGTGGGCAGGGGTGTTCTTTCTGCCGCTCTGGGCGTTCGTAGACAGCGTGATCCGAGGTGCGGCAGGGCGCGCCACGTGGATGCAGGTGCTCGCGTGGCTCACGTTCGCGGTGACCGTTGCGGTCCAGTACGAGTACGGCCGCACCGCGAACCGGCTGGCATGGCGGCGCGCCTGCGAGCGCATGACGCTTGAGGAGTACCGCCGACGCGAGGGGTGGTGGGCCGTCGGAGGAGCGGTGGCGCTTGCCGGTCTCGTCGCGTGGGTCGTCGTGTTCCTCTCGCGCTAGTTCCCCGGGCTGTCGCCGACTTCTGGGCGCGGCGCGCGGCCGGCGCTCATTCTAGGCTTGCATGACAGAACAATGTTATGTTACGGTCCCACGCGGGAACAATCGAGTCGGAGGTGAGTCACATGACGGAACCAGAGCTGATCTCGAAGAAGGACCTGTTGCAGGCGACGGGCATCTCGTACGGGCAGCTGTACCGCTGGAAGCGCAAGGGTCTCATCCCCGAGGAGTGGTTCATACGCAAGTCGACGTTCACCGGGCAGGAGACCTACTTCCCGCGCGACCAGATCGTGGCGCGCATCGAGAAGATCAAGAACCTGAAAGACGAGGATGTGTCGCTCGACTCGATCGCCGAGGCGGTGTCCACGAACCTCGCCGAGTCGAGTTTGGCCGCCGAGGACGTCGCGACCCAGGGCATTGTCTCGACCCAGGCACTCGACCTGTATCGAGAGGTACATCCGGGAGACGAGCCGCTCGCGTTCGGCGAGCTGCTGACCGCGTACGTGCTCGACCGCCTGCTCCAGACGGGCGATGTGAGTCTGGACGAAGGGCGCATGCTCGCGCGCGGCCTGGAGGAGACCTACTCGGCGTGCGAAGGCAAGGCGTGCGACTTCGTCTTCGTGCGCAAGATGGGTCTTTCGACGTGCTTCCTGGTGACGAGCTCGGCGGAGCTCACGTTTGAGGGCGGCGCACGCGTGGTCTCTCGGCTGAGCATTGCCAGCTGTATCGAAGAACTGAAGACACGGATCCGGTGACGGAGGCGATGATGATGGTCAGGTCAGAAGGAAACGACGCGAAGATCTCTGGAGAGGGCCAGCTCTCCGGTGGCACGTACGGCGCGGTGATGATCAACGGCGCCGGAAGCATCAAGGGCGATGTCGCGTGCGGGACGTTCCGCATCAATGGGGCGGGAACCGCTGACGGCAGCGTCAAGGCCGACACGCTCGTGGTGAACGGGACCGCGAGCTTCGGGCGCGAGGTCCAAGCGGGCGAGATGACGATCAACGGCGACGCGAGCATCACGGAAGGCGTTGGCGTTGGGA
>CAYGYT010000076.1:0-1863 GCA_964354215.1 uncultured Eubacteriales bacterium
GACTGCTTCGGCATCCTGGACGACGCGAAGATCCGCCGCTACCTCGAACTCGGCTGCGAAGTGAAGGGTCTCGGTCGCGGCCACATCCGGCGCATCAAGGACCAGGTCGGCCGGGAGCGGGAGTGCGCGGGGTAGGGGAAGCGGGCACGCCTCGATCGGGCGGTATCAGCCGTGCGCGTTCTCGCGAAACGCCGCCGCGATCTGCTCCTTGGTTGCACGTCCTTCGGCTGTTGCGATGACGAGGTCGTACGCGTCCTCTTGGGTCAACGCCAATTCGACGCCGTTCATTCGCAAGAACACGTACGCGGCGTGATAGCCGACCCGCTTGTTGCCGTCCGCGAACGGATGATTCTTGACCAAGTGGAAGAGGTACGCGGCCGCCATCTCGTGGAGATCCGAGTGGACGAACCCCCCGCCGAATCCGGCCTGCGGCATCGCGACGGCGGATTCGAGCAGCCCCGCGTCCCGCAGGCCGGCGAGTCCTCCGAACCTCTCAAGCTGGAGGTCATGCAGGGTCACCACTTCCTTGACGGCCAGGAAGATGGGTGTGTCCACTCTCACTCCGCCAACTTGCGAAAGGTCTCACCGTAGCGCGTGATCGCCTCCTCGGCGGCGTATTCGAACGCGAGGCGTCGCTCTTCCTCGGCGGACTTCACGGGCGTGATAGTGAGGGAGACACCGTCGGTCGTGACGGTGAACTCGGTATCCTCATTTGCGCCGATGATATCGAGGATCGGCTTGTCGATGATGAGCGCGCGGCTGTTGCCGTGCCTCACGAGTCGCTTGATCATGCGGTACACCTCCGTGATACCCGTAGGCTTACAAGAAGTATACCGTATCGAGCGAGCTGCGCTCTGAACGCCCGCGGGGCCGGGTTAGCTTTCTCGACGACGGTCGGACAGGTCCTCGTGTCTCATCGGCGCCATAGAGGGTAGGAACTCCCCATAGTGGGAGGAGGTACCGACATGTCTGATTCTGGTATGCATCGGTACTGGTGGCTCATCCCTGTGATCGGCTGCGGAGCGGCTGTCGCAGGCCTCGTCATCGGCGACGCGCTGTTGACCTCCACGCAGATGTTCCCGGTGTTCCTTGCTGCGTTCGGGGTGGTTGCCGTCGCCTTTCTGTGGGTGTACGCCCTGGACCGGGAGCGGTTCTGGTGGGCGGTCATCCCTGGACTGTCGGCGGTGACGCTCATGGCGATGGGGGCGGCGGACTGGATCGTCGGGAAGGGCGACAGCTACGACTACATCAACGTCGCCGTGATGGGAGTCGGTGCCGTGGTGATCGGGTTGGTGCTCAAGCGGCTCGACGCCAAGATGGTGCTCTACGTCATCGCGGCGTTCGCGTTCGGCATCTCGATCCTGATGTCCCCGCTCACCCTCGCGCTCAGGCTCGCGCTTGTCGCCGTGGAGATCGCCGTATCGGCGTTCGTCGTGTACCGCGTGAACCACGGCCGGCCGATGGTCTCGACGCACGGATGGCTTCATCCACAGCCGTAGCTCGGGGCTCGGCCATAGCGGTAGCCGCAGCTGTGTCGCCGAAGGCGCGGCAGCGCCCTAGCGACGCCGAGGTACTGGTTTGCCCGATGAGGAGGACATCATGGCCGACAAGTCCGTCGTTCGCGTCGACACCGGCGCGGGCATCTTCTGGTTCATCGGCTGGCTGTTCACGATCGCGTTCGCCCAGCTCGGGTTCTGGGAGGCGGTGTTCGGGCTGATCATCTGGCCGTACTACCTCGGGGTGGCCGTGCGGTAGCCTCGGCGGCCCGGCGCTACTTGCGCCTCCAGGAGGTCCTTGACCGAGTCGTAACGCGTCACGAAAGCCGTTCGGATAGCCGCATCCACTCGTCCTCGAGGTCGGCGA
>CAYGYT010000076.1:1963-4103 GCA_964354215.1 uncultured Eubacteriales bacterium
GGAAGGTGGCGGATCTTGCCGCCGATGAGAGCGAACTGGTCGTCGGTGACGCGCTCCATCAGGTGGCGGTCGTGTGTGATGAGCAGCAAGGTGCCCGGCCACGTGTCGAGCAGGCTTTCCACCAACGCGAGCATGTCGGTGTCCAGATCGTTGTCCGGCTCGTCGAGGATGAGGACGTTCGGCCGGTCGAGCAGGATGAGCATCAGTTGGAGCCTGCGCTTCTGACCTCCCGAGAGGGTGGAGACATACGCCGAGAGGTGCGCGGCCTCGAATCCGAGGCGTTCGAGCAGTTGCGACGGCGAGAGCTCTTTGCCCTCGATCTCGTAGCGCGTGTTGTAGCGCGAGAGGACCTCGCGGACGCGGAGGTCCGCCAGTTCGTTCAGCTCGGCGAGGTGCTGCGAGAGTAGGGCGAACTTCACTGTCTTGCCGATCCGCACCTGACCCGACGTCGGTTCGAGTGCACCCCGGATCACGTTCAGGAGCGTGGTCTTGCCAGACCCGTTCTCGCCGAGGATGCCGATGCGGTCACCCGGTCCGATGTACCAGGTCACGTCGTCGATCACCGTCGTGTCGGCGAATCGCTGCACCACGTGCTCGAGCTCGACGACCTGCTTGCCGAGGCGCGAGATGGCCGAGCGCTTGAGCTCGAGGGAGTTGCGCATTGGCGGTTCGTCGGCGATGAGCGCGTTGGCCTCAGCGATGCGGAACTTGGGTTTGGTCGCTCGGGCCTGAGGACCCCTCGAGAGCCATGCGAGCTCCTTGCGCATCAGGTTGCGGCGCTTCTGCTCGGCGACGCGGGCCGCCTCTTCGCGTTCGACGCGCTGCAGCACGTACGCCGAGTAGCCGCCCTCGAACCTCTCGACCGTCCCGTCGTGTACCTCCCACGTCGTGAGGCAGACCTCGTCGAGGAACCAGCGGTCGTGCGTGACCACTAGCAGCGCGCCCGACTTCTTGGGCCAGCGAGTCTTCAGGTGCGCGGCGAGCCAGGCGATCGCGTGAACGTCGAGGTGGTTGGTCGGCTCGTCGAGCATGAGCACGTCGCAGTCGTCCACGAGCACGCGCGCCAGGTCCACGCGACGCCGCTGGCCACCGGAGAGCTCGCCGATTCGGCCGTCCCATGGGGTGTCGGCGATGAGGCCGCGGATGATGGCGCGGATGCGGGCGTCCGATGCCCACGTGTGCTCGGGCACATCTCCGACCACGACCTGCGCGACGGTGGACGCAGGGTCCAGCGCCTCGATCTGTTCGAGTGTGGCGATCGTGATGTTGTTGCGCGCCATGATCCGGCCGTCGTCGGGCTCGACAGTTCCCGCGAGGAGGGACAGGAGCGTGGACTTGCCGTCGCCGTTGCCGCCAAGGATGCCGACACGGTCGCCCTCGTCGATGCCGAGCGTGACCGAGTCGAACACCCTCTTCGATGGGTACTCGAGGTGGACGTTCTCGCATCCGAGCAGGTACGCCAAGGGGGGTCCTCGATCCTGGTGGCAGTTGTGGCAGGCAATGCGTCGGTGCTCTGCGTGCAATACAGAATACGGGCAGATGCGCGCTAGAAGGAGATCGGCGCCGAGTACGTGCGCCTTTGCGACTGCGCCACCCTTGGGTATACACTGCGTATACACCGCCCGACTGGAGGCAGTCATGAAGGTCAAGGCCCGCAAGGTCGGCAACAGCCTGACCATCACCATCCCGCGCGAGGTCGTGCTGGAACTCGGCCTGACCGAGGACACAGACATGAACGTCTTCGTGCGAGAAGACGCAGTCGTCGTGGAGCCCGCGACGTCCCGCTGGGATCGCCTGGTTGCCCGGACTCGCGCGCAGGCGGCCGAGCGTGGGATCACCGAAGCCGACATCGATGAGGCTGTTGCCGAACTGCGCGCGGCGTGGCGTCGCCGATCCGACGACGAGGGCGTAGCCTCGAACGAACCCGCCTGATCGTGCCGCTGCGCGTCTTCATCGACACGAACGTGCTGGTGTCGGCGATCCTCTTCGGCGGCACTCCGGGTCGAGTTGTGGACGCCGCTCGCGACGGGCAGGTTGCCGGGATCGTGTCCCTGCACGTGCTCGCCGAGATTCGCGACGTGCTCACTCGTCCAAGGTTCGGCTTCGAACGCGAGACAGCCGACATCTTCGCCGAGGAGAT
>CAYGYT010000077.1:0-3989 GCA_964354215.1 uncultured Eubacteriales bacterium
CCGTTGTCGCGGCCCATGTCCATGCCGGCATAGGTGGTGAAGAGCATCGAGCAGGTATGGTCGAGACGGCCCTCGCCGATCTGCCGGTCGTTGGCCCACAGGCTCACGGCGCCGCCGGCGCCCGGCTTCGGCTCGTCGATCTCGAACAGCATCTTGACGATCACGTCGCCGGTCGGGATCGGCTCGGTCGAGACCTGCTTGTAGGTCTCCACACCCAGGAATTGGTAGGTGTGGACCAGGTGGCCCCTCTCGTCTACCCAGAGCGCGAAGCCGCCGATGAAGTCGGCGAATGCGCACAGGACGCCCTCGGCGCCGCCCTCGGGGACGTGGATGTCGGCCTCGATCGCGTACGAACGCCCGTATATCCGCGGGATCACCGTGGTCGAGACGTTCTGGACATCGCCGGCGAACTCGAACCGGGTGTTCGTGGGCATCGGGGGCAGAATGCCGAAGAAGACGGCCATGCCGCCGAGAAGTGGCAGAGCCCGGTTGCGCTCGGCCTCCTGCCAGAAGAGCTCGCGCAGCTCGGCCAACTTCTCTGGGTTCTCAGCGGCGAGGTCGTGAGCCTGCGAGAAATCGTTCGGCAGGTAGTAGAGCTCCCACTTGTCTTGGTCCGGGTCGTACCCGCTGCCTGGCTTGAACTTGGCAAGTGTGGCCGGGGAGAAGTCCCACGGGAGCTTGTCCAGCCGGGCGCAGGCCCACCAGCCGTCCTTGTAGATGGCGCGGCTGCCGTACATCTCGAAGTACTGGACCGTATGCCGCTCCGCGGCGCCCGGGTCTTCCAGCGTGTACGAGAACGGCGTCCCGTCCATCGGCTCCTGCTCGATCCCGTCGACCACCTTCGGCTCCGGGATGCCGACCAGGTCGAGGATTGTGGGCGCAACGTCGATGCAGTGCGTGAACTGCGTGCGCAGGTCGCCGCCGCCCTTGATGCGGTTCGGCCAGGCGACGACCATCGGGTCGCGGTCGCCGCCCAGGTGGCTCGCCATCTGCTTGCCCCACTGGAACGGCGTGTTCTGAGCGTGGGCCCAGGCGGCCGCGAAGTGCGGAGCGCTGTGGAAGCCGCCGAGGCCCTCAAGGCCGCCGAACTTCTCGATGAGGGCCAGCTGCTGCTCGGCGTCGAGGACCAGGCCATTGAAGAACGTCGTCTCGTTGAAGGACCCGGTGATCGTGCCCTCCATGGACGCGCCGTTGTCGCCCCAGATGTAGATGACCAGCGTGTCGTCTAGCTCGCCCATCTCCTCGACGGCGTCGAGGAGGCGGCCGATGTTCCAGTCGGTGTTCTCCGAGAAGCCGGCGAAGACCTCCATCTGACGGGCGTACAGCTTCTTCTCGGCGTCGCCGAGGCCGTCCCACGCCGGGTACGGGTCCGGTCGCGGCGCGAGTTCTGTGTCCGGCGGGACGATTCCGAGCTTCTTCTGGCGCTCGAGGGTGCGTTCGCGGTACTTGTCCCAGCCGTCGTCGAACTGGCCCTTGTACTTGTCGGCCCACTCCTTGGCGACGTGGTGCGGGGCGTGCGTCGCACCGGTCGAGTAGTAGACAAACCACGGCTTGTGGGCATCGTGGGCCCGCACGGCGTGGAGCCACTCAATTGACTTGTCGGTGATGTCGTCGGGGAAGTAGTAAAGCTTCCCGTCCTCGCCCTCCGGCACGCCGAGGACCGCGTTGTCCTGCGTGATGATCGGGTCGTACTGGCCGGCCGCCCCCGTCAGGAAGCCCCACCAGTGGTCGAAGCCCCACGCCTGCGGCCAGTGCTCGAACGGCCCCGCCGGACCCATCTCGCGCCCGGGCGTCATATGCCACTTGCCGAAACCGCCCGTGATGTATCCGTTCTCCTTCAGGATCCGCGGCAGGCCCGTGCAGCTGCGCGGCCGCGTCCCCGTGTAGCCCGGGAAGGGGCCGGGGAACTCCGCGATCCCGCCCATGCCCACGCGGTGGTGGTTGCGCCCGGTGAGGAGCGCAGCGCGCGTCGGCGAGCACACCGCCGTCACATGGAAGCGGTTGTAGGTGAGGCCCATCTGCTGGACGCGGGTGAGCGCCGGCGTCCGGATCTCGCCGCCGAAGGTCTCGGGGCCGCCGAAGCCGGCGTCGTCCACGAGGATGATCAGCACGTTGGGCGCCCCATCGGGTGCTTTCGGCCCGGGAATCATTGACCAGTCGCCGACGGACGTGTCCATGGTCCGGCCGATCGCCCCGCCGAAGGTGCGGTCCGGGATGGGGAGGACCGTCCGGTCTTGGGCGTACTTGCCCATCGCCTCGGCGAGCGACGACTTCAGTTCCTTGATGCCGCCCTCATCGGACTGAGCGACCGACTTGGCCATCGAACCCGGCAGCGCCTGCTCGATGGGTAGACGCTGGTCATCGGATGCCATGACAATGACCGCTGCCGAACCGTTCGGGAGGTTCTCGCCGATCTTGCCCTGAATCCCGGAGGTGAGCTTGTGACTCACGAACTTGCCTGCTATCGCGCCTGCTGCGGCTCCCACCGCAACCGCTGGCAGGAGCGCCGGCGCGAACAGCCCGACGATGACGCCTACTCCGCCGCCCCAGCCCGCACCCTTGCGGCCCAGGTGATTGCCTGTGTCGGCGATGGTGATCTCGCCTTCGGCATCGCGACTGACGAGAATCGCGCCCTCGATCTTGACCTTCTTGCCTTTGACGAGCTCGACAAGCCCGTCGAAGTCCTTCTGCGCTGCGTCGACATCCTGGTAGACCGCCGCCAGGACATCCATCATTGCGTCACTCATGTCGCCCTCATCCCTCCAACATCGGCCTGTGGTCGGCGCACGCATCGACGCCCGGAAGCCCACTCAACTCGCGGGTGCGAGTCAACCACCAATCGGTTGGTACCCAATCGGTGCTGGGGGCTGTGCGCAGGGTTCGGGACGCAAGCCTGAGTCGCAAGTCCGGGCCACGGACTGCTAGACGCCGCGCGTCCTACGGAAGAGTCCGACCGGCTCGCCCGGCTACTGCTCCGGCGGCGGCGCGTCCTGGAGGTCGTACTGCGTTGTCGTCGGCCGCCCTAGATTGTGCTGCTCCCCGGCCTGCCCGGCGGCATCGGAATCCGGCGGCGGCGCGTCCTGGAGGTCGTACTGCGTTGTCGTCGGTCGCGCGGAACTGTTCTTGTTCGCGCCACTCCTTACGAAATACGAGACAAGCGCCACAAGGCCCACCACGACGGCGACCCCCGTCAGGATCCAGATGATGTTCATCGACATCGATTCCGCCCCTCGCTCAGATTCGGGACGCAGCGTGCGTCCCAATGGCCATAGACCCGCGACTAGTACATTGTGCCCCGCCGAGCAGTTCTCTCACGACTTCCCGATCGACGTTCCGCGATCGGCGAGCGTCGAAAGGCTCTCGACGCTGACGAAGAGCTCTCTGCGGCCCGAGGCCCCCATAGTGTCACCATGCGCGAGCGGTCGTGATAAGGTCATCGAGGCTGCAATGAAGTGGTTCCGCGTCCGCAACACCCTACGATACCGAGGTGAAGCCGGCCACGGTGTCGGGCTTGCGTTCGCGGTCACGGTGGCGCTCGACGAGATGCGCCGCGGTCAGCAACTGATCTGTACGTTTCGATGAGGGGAGTCCTACATGTTCGGAAGTGCCAGCTCGGTATTCAGCAACAACCCGGTCATGGAGTTCATCTGGTGGATGCTCATGTTCTACCTGTTCTTCATGATCATCTGGATGTTCATCGCGATCTTCGCCGACATCTTCCGCCGCGAGAACCTGTCGGGTTGGGGCAAGGCCTTCTGGATCCTGCTCATCTTCTGGTTCCCGTTCCTCGGCATCCTGATCTACGTGATCGCGCGCCCCAAGAACACCGAGCAGGACCAGCGCATGATGGCCGAAGCGCAGGCGCAGCAAGCGCGGCTTCAGGGTGGCTCTTCGGCGGACGACATCGCCAAGGCACACGCTCTGCTCGAGAAGGGCGCGATCACTCAGGCTGAGTTCGACAGCATCAAGGCCAAGGCGCTCGCGTAGGC
>CAYGYT010000078.1:0-3973 GCA_964354215.1 uncultured Eubacteriales bacterium
CACCGAGGCTGCGCTGCATGCGATCGACAGCCCACGGGCGGCCGCGATGCTATCGCCGAATACTCGAAGAACCGTCGAGAGCAGAACCGGATACACGAAGGGGTTGTTCGGATCGAGCGGATTCACGACCGGGTCCAAGAAGCCCCGGCCCGCGTCCTTGAGGCCGTTCAGCAGTTAGAAGCCTTCGTTGAACCCGTGGAACCCGCCAAGGGGGTCAGCCAACCTGTTCGCCTGTGCGATGACGACGAACGTTACTGCCACCGCGGTCAGGGCCACCGGCCAGTTGTCCCGAAGTGCCGAGGGGGGCTCTTCGCGAGTACTCATCAGCTGCGTTCGCCCCCGCCTGCCAGTGCCGCGACGATCCGCTCGGAGGCATGGCCGTCGCCGAACGGATTCGACGCACGCGACATCTCTTCGTAGGCTGCGGTGTCGGTCAGCAGCCTGCTCGCCTGCGCCACGACCTGCCCGGTGTCGGTGCCCACGAGCTTGACCGTGCCCGCCTCGATCGCCTCGGGTCGCTCGGTGGTGTTGCGCAGCACGAGGACTGGCTTGCCGAGTGACGGCGCCTCCTCCTGGATGCCTCCCGAATCGGAGAGGATGAGCGTTGACGCCTGCATGAGTTTCACCCACGGCAGGTAGTCAACGGGGCCGAGCAGGTCAATCCGCTCGAGCCCGCCGAGGAGCTCCTCGGCGGTGCTCCGCACGATCGGGTTCGAATGGCACGCGTAGAGCACGTGGATATCGTCGAAACGCCCGAGCAGCTGGCGTACCGCTTCGCAGACCGCGCGGATCGGCTCGCCCCAGTTCTCGCGCCGGTGCGTTGTGACCAGCACGATGCGACGACCGCCCCCAAGCGCGTCGGCAATGGGTCCGTGAGGGAACACGTATGGCTTCTCGGCGACTTCGAGAAGCGCGTCGACCACGGTGTTGCCCGTGACGATGACTGCTGCCGGGTCGATCCCCTCCGCGAGCAGACGGCCTTGCGCCACGGCGGTGGGTGCGAAATGCCAGGTGGCGAGCTGCGACGTCAGCCGCCGGTTGATCTCTTCCGGGAACGGTTGGTAGCGGTCGTCGGTCCTGAGACCGGCTTCAACATGGCCCACGGGCACGCGCAGGTAGAACGCCGCGAGCGCGCCGACGAACGTGGTCGTGGTATCGCCCTGGACCAGCACGGCGTCGGGCTTCGCCTCATCTACGACCCGCGAAAGGCCTTCCACGGCCCTCATGGTGATGTCGGCGAGGGTTTGTCCGTGCCGCATGATGTCGAGATCGATGTCAGGCACGATGCCGAAGAGCGCCAGTACCTGATCGAGCATGTCGCGGTGCTGAGCGGTCACCGCCACGAGTGTCTCGAAGTCGTGCGGTCGCTCTCGCAGGCGTTCGATCACCGGCGCCATCTTGATGGCTTCCGGTCGCGTGCCGAAGATCACAAGGACGCGCCTGGGCATGCGTGTCCCTTCCCTGGGGGACGCCGGGCGTGGTCACTAGCAGCATAGCGGCCAGTACACGACGCGTCAGCCAACCTGGCAGGCTGCGTGCCGCGAGACGCCGGATCCGCAGCTGTGTCGGCCATTCGGCGCCTGGGAGTCAGGCGCGACTACCGGCTAAGCTTCACGTCGTAGAGAACCTCGAACCCAGGGCGAACTGAGCCTGCCTCATGCGGTCAGCGCAACGATAAGCACGCCGCACACGACGAGCAGTATGCCGAGCCACTGTGCCGGTGTCAGCCACTCCCCTAGCTTGAGAACTGCGATGGCCGCAACTCCCACGTAGGTGAGCCCGAGGAACGGATACGCGACGGACAAGGGGACGAGCGACAGAGCGATGATCCACGTCACGGCAGACACTGCGTACAGGCCAAGGCCGACGCACACCTGCCAGTGACGCGCAACCTGTCCTATCAAGTGCCTGGGCGCGCGCAGCGAAGCCCGTCCGATCGGACCTACGAGGGTCATGCCGCGCTTGAGCAGCGTCTGTCCGGTCACGACCAACGTCACCGACACGAGCACGTACGCGAAGCCGACCGAACTCATCGTTGCCTCGGCTTCACCACGGGTGCCACGCCAAGCCACCCCACGACGAGCACGCCAAACACGATCACAACCACACCGAACCAGCGCAGCGGTGGAACGTACTCGCCCGATAGGGCTGCGAGAAGCACCACGAGCACGTAGCCGCTCGCACCCAGCGGATACGCGACTGCGAGCTCCATCCGCGAGAGGACTCCAAGCCACAGCACCGAGGAGATCGCGTAGAGCATAAGACCGAGCCAGATCTGCGGGCGCTGCGCAGCATCGATGAGGAGTTGTCTCGCTTGCTCCCCCGCCAGACCCTGTGCGCCAAGTCGCAGGAACACCTGACCCATGGCTCCGAAGAACACCGAGGAGAACGCCACCACAAGCGTGGCCACAGAGACTACCTTCCGGCGACTCTTCGCAACCTTTCCGATGACGCGAAAGTACGCTCCGATCGTGGGCAGGATCTTGATCTCCGACGCCTTGCGCTTCGCGTCGTAGTGGAGCACGAACGGGACCTCCACGAACGCCGCCGTGGCGCGCAGTCGCTCAGCGATCTCGAGCATGCATGCGAATCCCTGCTCGCTTACTAGGTCGTCGCCGTACTCGGCGAAGCCCTCGGCGATCACCGCGGCCCGGTACGCCCGGAATCCGCACGAGTAGTCGCGCACTCCTCGGACCGGACGAACGAGGGCAACCAATGCGCTTGCGCCGTAGGAGAGAAGTCGGCGAAACGCCGAAAGGCCCTCTACCGCCGAGCCCGAGCGGTATCGCGAGGCGATGGCTACGTCGTATCCCTCGTCGAGCTTGGCGACCATCGCCGGCGCGTACGCGGGATCCTGAGTCAGGTCGGCGTCGAGCGTGATGATCGCGTCGCCTGCACCGGTGCGCTCACTTGCCTCGCGCAGCCCACGTCGTATGGTGAAGCCCAGGCCCTGGTTGGGCTCGTTTCGCAGGACCGCGATAGGCAGACCCGCAGCTGCCTTGCTGCGAGCAAGTTCGCCGGTCGCGTCGAGGCTGCCGTCGTCGACGACTACCGCCTCCCAATCCCACCCTTGCTGAGTCGACACCCCGGCTATGCGGCCGAGCAGGTCCTCGATGGATGCAGCCTCGTTGTACGCGGGAATGACCCAGACCACAGCCACTTCAGATCATCCAGCTCGAGCGTTCAGCGGCTTCAGAGCACGGCTCAGAGCGACCGGCACGAGCGAGACCACCAGCGGCGCGACGATCGCCCCCCAGTACCCGCCCCAGTAGTCCTGCAGGTACGCTTCTCCACCGCCAACGAAGAGAAACCCGGCGAAGGGGCCAGCGACCGCGATGAGGAGGAACCAGCGCGCGCGTGCTTCGCGCACGAGTGCAGCACCCGCGATGCCGACGGCCACGAGCACGACAGGCAGCGCGGGCTTGAGCGGCACGTACTCCTGTGCGTACTGGATCGCCAGATGGAGGTGCCGCAATCCCCCCGACAGCCAGAACGCGTATGCACCACCCGCCTCTGAGAGGCGGGGTGCTGCGCTCGCGTAGTGTGCCGCGAACGCGAGGACGAACGCCAGGAGACCCGCCCCCCACGCCAGGAGCGCGAATCTCCGCTCGGCTCCCCGCAGGTTGACTGCCACGGTGATGACTGCGGCAAACATGACGTACACGGCCAGTTCGCGGAAGAGAGCGGCAACCGTCGCGGCCACAACAGCTGCGAGAAGATAGCGGCGGTCAAGACCTCGCAGATAGGCGACGAACGACGCGGCAGCGAGCAGCACGAACGGAACCGCCCAGAACTCGGGATACGTCAGAACTCCGGTGGTTGTCGCGAAGAAGAAGTAGGGTGCGATGGCCGCCGGGCCGAGCAACGCCAGACCGGAGGGGGCGTACTGCACGGCGAGCCAGTACGACGAGCCGATGGCCACTGTCGCGAGACCAAGACCGAACCACACGATGCCGGAACCGCGCGGAACCAT
>CAYGYT010000079.1:0-3710 GCA_964354215.1 uncultured Eubacteriales bacterium
GCCTCGCTCGATGACCTGAAGCTGCTCGCCGAGCAGGGCGTGGCCGTGAAGTCATGTGGGACGTGCTTGGACTACCTCGGACTTAAGGAGTCGCTCGCAGTTGGCGACGTGGGATCGATGCCCGATGGGGTTGCGGCGCTGCTCGGCGCCGATGATATCGTCACGGTCGCGTAGCGGGTTCACGGAGGCGGATCCCGAGGCGGCGGGCGCATCTCGGCGTGTCTCACGGGTGTTGCTCCGGGCCGCGGCTGTCGTCACGCTCGCCGTTCTCTGCCATCAGCTGGCGGTTCCGAGTCAGGCGGTCGCCTTCACGGACACGCAAGGCGACATCGTCGGGCTCGTGACGGGCCCGGGCGGACTTGCTCTGACGTCGCCGATCGAGTACGAGGTCGACTACTGGTCCGGCGGCGGGTACAACGGCTCGTACGGCGGGACATTCCTCACTGGATCCGACGGCACGCTCGTCGTGCCGAACCTCGAGCCCAACACCTACCGGCTGCGACTGCACGACCCGAATGGCGTGTACGCCAACGCCACGGTGTCTGGCATCGTCGTGACCGCCGGAGCCGCGACGCCAATCCCGAACGTCGCGCTCTCCCTCGGCGGGCACATCTCCGGGGTGGTGAAGGACGGCTCTGGCTCACCAGTCGTCGGCGCAAGCGTGTGGGTAGCTCCCTCGTCAGATCCCGGCGCATCTGTGGCCGAGCTCAAGACAGGGCCAGGCGGCACGTACTCGATTCCGGGGTGCCCGGACATCTACACGACTCTCGGCGGCACCTACGTCGTCGTGGCGTCGGCGCCGGGCTTCTCGGCCGAGTTCTTCGAGCAGTCGGCGACGTTGGGTAGCGCGACTCCCGTTTCGTTCTCACTGGGCCAGATGGTGGGTGACGTCGATTTCTCCCTTGCAGTCGACCCCGCGGTCATGCTCTCGGACTTGCCGCAGCGTCTGAACCCCCACCTCACGAACCGCAGTGTCTCGGCGAATCGCGGTCGAGTCTCGTCGAGCTGGCTCGTGTGGTCCGGCAGTGCCGAAATGGCCGACGACCGGATGACTCTGGGCGTGCGAGAGCGCGGACATCCGGAGTACTCGCAGGTGACCACATCGTCGCAGCCGATCGACGCCAACGCATCGCGGTTGTTCGTGGGAGCGCGCGTGCTCGATCCCGCGACCCTGTCGGTCGCGTACGAGGTGGCCCTGTCCCACGCGCCCTGGTCGGTGGCATGCGACGACGCCTACGTCGCCTACCTGTACGAAGACGTCGGGCGCACCCACCTCAGGATGGTGCGGCTGAGCGACTGGGCCGAGCGTGACTTCGACGTTTCCGGGCCGTATGCCGCGAGAACGCTCCGTGTCGGCAGCGTCTCCGACGGTCACGTTGTGGTGGCCACCGAGGACAACGGCGTCCTACTCGCCGATTTCGCGTCCGGCGGGCTCTCTACCGTGTCGGTCAGCGGCGACGTGTACCACGCGGTTCTCGCCGGCGGCAGCGCGTATTGGGCGAGCGGGTCCAAGCTGATGGAGTACGACATCGCCACTAAGATCGTCTCCGAGGCTCTCGAGCCCAACTCCGCGCCGGGAGCGAGTATCACTGCGCTCGTGAGCGACGGCTCGCAGATCGCCCTGAGGGACTGGGAGTTCGAGTACGATGCGGACACCGGCGACCCGCAGTACACGAACATCCGCTACCGGGTGTATCGCCCGGCGACGGATGACCTGCTCACCGTCCTCGATTACCTCGGGCCGTACACCGACTACGCTCTGCTGCCCGAGCTTCAGGACGTTGACGGCGCCGACCTCTACGCGCTCGAGGGCGGCAGGCTGCGAAGCTACCCGATCGCCGGCGGATCCTCGGCGACGGTCGACGAGCCGCTCTACCTCGACGCCGAGACGGTGAAGCCTGCACTCTCGGGCAGCAGCGTCTTCTACCTGAGCAACCGCGACTACACGGCCACAGCCGACAATCAGCGCCTGTTCGACCTGTACGAACGTCCGCTGTCAGGCGGGGAGCAGCTCGTGCGAACGCACGCGCTCAACCACTTCCAGGCCTACCTGCCACAGGCGAGCGATGACTTCGTGGTCTACCTGTTCTCGGACTCCCTCCTCCATGCGTCGCCGGGCCTTGCGGTCTACGATCGTCGCGACGAGACGACCCGGACCATCGAACCGAACGTGGACTGGAACACCCTCTACGCGGCGCTTGATGGTGATTGGCTGTTCTACTCGCACAATCCCGACTCCGGGGGAGGCGGGAGGGCGGTCCTGAAGGCGGTGAATCTCAGGACCGGTTCTGCGGCGACTGCGCCGGTTGACGCGTCGTGGGACATCCACGTCCTCGCGTCAGACGGGCGAGCTCTCTTCAACGACAGCACGACCGGCCGGCTCACCTTGTGGGACCCGGTGTCCGGCGCCACTCGGCAGCTGACGTCGTCCGTGTCGGTTGACAGTGAGTACATGGCGTTCGACTACCCGTACCTTGCCTGGGTCGGCTGGTCCGACTATCCGCAAGCGACCGGCCCGCTCAAGGTGCTGGACGTGGGTTCCGGTATCGAGCGCGTCCTCGCCGAGTTCGTGAGCGTCGGACCTCAGGTGTGGGGACGCGGGGGAGAGCGCCGCATCGATGTCTCAGGCGACGTCGTGGTCGCCGGCGACCATCTCTATCGGCTCGGCACGGTCGGTTCGTACCGCTTCGAGTCGCCCAGTCCCGTTGAGTCTGCGGATCTGCGCGGGTCCGACCTGGCCTTCTCGACGTGGGGCGACGTCTATCATCTGGATGTAGCCGAGACTGCGCCCACGTATCCGAAGACGACCTCGAATGAGGCACTGTCGTGGACCCGAGCCTCGCAGCTCGTCTCTCTCGAGGTCTCGTCGAGTGTGCCGGGCCCGGTCACCTCGTGGTACCGGTTGAACGGCGGGGCGCAGACGCAGTACGCCGCGGCGGTTTCCGTTTCCGCCGAGGGCACAAACACGCTCGAGTACCGGTCGATCGATTCGCTCGGCAATGAAGAGCCGACACGTACCGCGAGCGTGTTCGTCGACCGCACCGCTCCCGAGGTGACTGCCACCGCTCTGTACGTGGGTGGTGGCGGAGTGAGAGTCTCGCTTTCGGCGAGCGAGGCGGTCTCGGGTCTCACGGCGTTCGAGTACCGGATATCGCCTTCGGCGGCAGGCACGCTGACGATCTCCGGCACGAGCACGACCACGCCGGTCGTCACGGCACCGGGTCCCTACACGCTCACCTACCGGGCGCGCGATGCAGCCGGGAACGAGCGGACGGGGAGTCTCGGCTTCGTGGCGGGGGGCGGCGGCGGTGGTGGTGGCGGTGGCGGAGGCGGTGGTGGCGGTGGCGGAGGCGGTGGCACCGCCGACACGACCGCGCCGACCGTGATCGTGTCCGGCGTGCCCGTGGGCTGGGCCAAGTCACCGGTTGCCGTGACGCTCTCTGCCACCGATGACTCGGGCAAGTCGCCCGTTGTGACATACACGATCGGAGCCGAGACCAAGACGTACTTCGGCCCGTTCGCGGTCAGTGCCGAAGGCGTCACGACCATCGCGTACGAGGCCGCCGACGAGGCGGGCAACAAGACGACCGGAACCGTCACGGTCAAGATAGACACGCATGCGCCGTCGGCACCCTCGGCACCGGTCTACACCGCTCTCACCAAGAACTCCGTGAGCCTGGCCTGGACGGCCGCTGCCGACGCCGCCTCCG
>CAYGYT010000080.1:0-3568 GCA_964354215.1 uncultured Eubacteriales bacterium
GCGCGATCACTCAGGCTGAGTTCGACAGCATCAAGGCCAAGGCGCTCGCGTAGGCTGAGTTCGGCGGCTACCGACTGGAAGACAAAAGGGCGTCTGCTCGTTGGGCGCCCTTTTCGATTCCCTCGGTGTTCGCCGAACACGCTGCAGCCGAGGGGGAATCGGGCATCGAAGCTCGAGTGCGCATGACGGGATCGCGTCACCAGACCAACAGCGAAGGGCGAACTCCCACATGATCGACCCTACATCGGTGCTTAGAACCGTCCTGCTGGCCTCGGCCGTCTGGGTCGCACTGGTGTGGGTTTCCGGCGCGATCTACATCGCGGTGAGCTACGCCGAGGCCGTGCGCCACATCCCCGAGCGCTCGCTCGCACACACTGTCCGCTCGGCGCTGCGCGAGGCCTGGTGCGTCGTCTGGACGCAGCCCATGCTGCCGCTCTTCCAGTTCGCGGGGAGACGCTGGGGTGACAGCGCGGACGGCAGGCCAATCGTCCTCGTCCACGGCTACTTCCAGAACCGCGTCGACTTTCTCTACCTCGCCCGTCGCCTTAGGGCGGCGGGTAGCGGTCCGCTGTATGGCTGCAACTTCTTCTGGCCCCAGCCATTCGAGGAGTCGGCAGTGTCGGTGCGCCGTTTCGTCGAGTACGTCCGCGAGAGGACCGGCGCCGAGCGTGTCGACCTGCTCACGCACTCGTCAGGCGGGCTGCTGGCACTCGACCTGCTCCACGAACGGCCCGAGTGGGTGGGGCGGGTCGCGGTGATCGCCTTGCCGTGGCGTGGGGTCACCTGGCCCGGTCCCGTCTTCGGCCCCTCGGGCTCGCAATTGAGAAGCGGCTCGACCTTCACGCAGAGCCGACCTCAGACGATCGAAGGTGGACCGATCCTGTCCATCTACTCGACGCACGACAACCTCGTGCACCCGCCCGACACCTCTCGGATCTCGGGCCCCGACGTCAACCTGCTCGAGTTAGAGAACCTCGGACACCTCGCAATCATGTTCGACCGGGAGGTCGGCGACGCGGTGTGCGAGTTCCTCGTGCCGCGCGCCGGCACGGCCGGTCGCGACTCGGGACGCGCCTCGGGATCAGCCGCTGAGTAGCCCGCGGATCCGATTCCGCGCCGCGCGCCTGACCGAGACCACGTAGAAGATGAGAGACGCTCCGGTCATCCCGAGGTAGAGGGCGAGCAACAGCCGCACGGCCCCTCGTCCATGGTTGGGGCCGAACACGATGGCGAGCGCGGTGGTGATGCCGATCAGACCGCCGGCGTAGAGTAGCCAGCGCGGCTTCGAGGTCTGAGTGCCCACGTGCGTCGCAACCCACAGATCGGCTGCCCCGCGCGCGGTCGCGTAGACCGCGACAATCACGCCGAAGAAGCGCCTACCGGCCTCCCGGTCCGAGAACAGGAACGCGGCGATAGCCACGCCCGCAAGGCCTATGAGGAGCGTAGGCAAGGCGGTCGTCGTGAACGTGAATCGCGTGCCTGCGGTCTTGCGCCTCATCCCAAGCGCGCCGACGATCGCGCTGACCGAAGCGACAGCGATCCACACGGCCAAGCCCAGGGTCAGCTGTTCCGCCGGCACCGGATTGAGCGCAACGATGACCGCGGCGGCCGCGAGGTTGAGCAGGCCGGTGCGCAGCAGGGTCTTCTCGATGCTGCCCGCTGCGCGGCGCGAGGCATCGTCGGAAGAGCGCCGCGGCACCGGCTTGGCGCGCTCGGCAAGAGCGATCCCCTCGGCGTCAGAGGGGCTGATTGCGCGGACCGCCTCGACGGGCCTGGTGAACGGGAGCCAGCGGTCACCGGTGACTCGGGTAATTTCGAACCCCTCACGCTCCGCGGACACCCGGTCAAGGAACGCCGCTGGGGTCAAGGAGTCCTCGGATGGCACGACGAAGAGCACCGGCGCGGGCACAGTCGCCATGAGTTGGACGGCATCCGTGACGAGCACTGCGTTCTCCATGGTGCGCACGATGGGCACGAGGAGTTCCTCGGCCTTCTCCGTCGAGGGTGTGCGCGCTCGTTCGGTCGAAGCGAGTCTCTGCGCCATCTCGCGGAGCGCGACGGCACGCGCCGCCAGCTCGTCGGTGGCGAGTCCCTCCAGCGACGCCCCGGGCTCGAGCAACGCCGGCGAGAAGGCGATCACTCCCGCGCTGCGTTCGGGGACCGTCGCAGCGCAGCCGAGCGCGACAGTGGCGCCAAAGCCGAGGCCGGCGAACCGCACCGGCCGGTCGGGCCCCCACAGCACACTGACCGTTCCGAGCACTGCCGCCACGTGGTCAGCGAGCGTGTAGTGGAGGCTCTGCGGCGCCGGGGAATCCCCGAAGCCGAGGAGGTCGATGACGACGACGTCGTTGGTGCGAGCGAGCACCTCGGCGGCGGGCACCCAGCGCCTTGAGGGGTTCTCCAAGCCGTGGAGCAACACAATCGGCGTGCCGCTCCCGCCGCGCCAGGCGACGTTCAGCTCGCGGACCTCGTCGCGCATGATCTCCTCGGCGACGCGCTCCGGCATGTTCCACAGCGTCATGTGGTCGGCTGCGAGCCCCCCGATGCGGCGGATCTCCAAGTCGGGCTTGAGTCGCTTGAGCGCCGGCGCCTGACTCACCTTCACGATCGCATCTCGCACGCCAATGGCGTGGACTACCGGCATCGTCAGCTTCGAGAGGTCATCGACCCACGTGGCGGCGTTGACGGTATTCGTGAGGTTCTTGCTCATGATCTCCCAATGCGTCGGGAGGTCCTCGGCATGGAACGCCTCCTTGAGCGGTGCCTGTCCGACGCCGGTCGCGAGTTTGTATATGAGGCTGTCCTTCTGCTTCGAACCGGCAAGGAGCCCCCACAGCCACTGAGACCCGATCTCGTACAGGTACTTGAGGCCAACGCCGCTCGCTTCGAGTTCGGACGCTGGCAGGTAGAACGGGGCGTCGAGCAGGAAGAGCCGCCGGAGACGTTGCGGATACGTTGACGCGTAGCGGAGCGCGATGTCGCCGCCGAGTGAGTAACCCGCGAGCAGGAACGGGTCGTCGACGCCCATGTCGACTAGCGTGCTCTCGATCACGAGCGCGTGCTCGTCGGCGGAGTAGTCGATGTCGAGCGGTTTGGGGCTCTTTCCGAAGCCGAGTAGATCGAATGCGATGAACCGATAGCCCGGCCCAATGGTGTCGATGACGGTGCGCCAGTCACCGCCGTCCGAGTTGATGCCGTGCAGCATCACGATCACGGGACCCGTGCCCTCGTCGAAGTGAGGGTGAAGTCTCAGGCTGCTGAGGTCGGTGTCCAAGGGGCCCCCGGGGGGTTTCGTACGTGCGGGCTCCTGTCCGGAACCCATCGTTGATGAGGGTACTGGAGAACGGGGAGCAGCACACTACAGGGCTCGGCGACGGCGCGAGCATCGGGGGGCTCAAGAGCACCGACTGCGAGATTCTCATCGGCGTGCTCACGCGAGGACGCCGCGTATCTTGACGTACGATGACCGCATGAGCGACGCGGCACTTCAGGCCTTCCACGTCATGGCGAAACCCACCGGGGCGCGCTGCAACCTGCGCTGCGACTACTGCTTCTTCCTCGAGAAGGC
>CAYGYT010000081.1:0-3485 GCA_964354215.1 uncultured Eubacteriales bacterium
CGCACAGGCGAGGCAGGTGCGGCCTCGCCTTGCGGGTCATCCGCAACGCCGTTAGGCATTCACTGCGGGAGGAGCGTCAGCATGCCCCGTCCGGTCGTAGTGGACTTCCCACTCCGCGGGGAGTGGGTGACGCCCAACACGCCTGGCACCAAGATCCCGAGTCACGGCACAGACATGCTCGGCCAGCGGTATGCCTTCGACTTCGTTCGGACGGACCCTTCGGCGAGAGGGATGCGGTTCTACGGCAAGAGCACGTTCCGGTACCTCGTCCTTGGCGTTCACCTGCGAGACTGCTTCGGCTGGGGCCAACCCATCCACTCACCCGTGACTGGTACCGTCGTGGAGGCTCAGGACGGGTGGCCAGAGAGAGACCCTGTGCTGCCAGTGCGCGACCTCTTCGTCGTCCTCAAGAACGCCCTCACGTTCGACCCGAGGCGCCCCGAGGCGCTGCGGCGGCTAGTCGGCAACTACCTCATCATCGACTCACCCGATGGCTACGCAGTTCTCGCTCACGCTCAGAACGGATCCGTGCTCGTGTCCCCGGGCGACCGTCTCGACGTGGGGCAACCCGTGGCCAGAGTGGGGCACTCCGGTAACACAACGGCTCCTCACCTGCACTTCCAGCTTATGGACGGCCCAGACCCCATGAAGGCGGAGGGCATCTTGTGCGCCTTTCGCGCGTACGAAGTGCTGCGTGACGGCGAGTGGCAACGCGTCGAAGACGCCATCCCCTCCGCCACGGACAGGATTCGGAGCTGTGATGCCTAACAAGCCCATCAACCTGCCAAACCTCGGCAGGGAAGCGTTACGCTTCCCCCGAGGCCGTGTCGGCCTCGGTTTGCAGGTTATGGGCATCATCGTTGGACAGACAGTCTCAGGCAAAGGGGGGAGTCGGGTGAACACACGATCTGGTCTCGTGCCGCCAGAGGGAACTAGTGATCCCGTCGCTGAGACGCTCCGAATGGCTCGCCAAACGTGTGCCGCCTTCTTCGTGCTCCCGGCCCTCTTCTTGTTCGTTCTGGTCACACTGGACGTGGGAATGGTCCCCCTCAAGGACCCCGATCCCGTCCTGCTCGTGGTCTTCTCGGCTGTGGGCCTGGTCAGTCTGGCGACGTCGGTCACTCGGCACAGACACAAAGATGTAGCCCCGCGCGATCCGCGCTACTACTCCTTTGACACCATCGTGGACTACGCCCTCGGAGAACCCGCGCTACTCCTCGGCTTCGTGGCCGCAATCATCTTCGAAAGCCTGTGGCCGTTTCTGGTTTCCGTCCCACCGGTTCTCGCACTCTGGGTTTGGGCGTTCCCTCGAGAAGCGACCTGGCGCCGCTGGGAATCGCTCTTCACGGGGCGACCGTTCTAGGCGCTGCTGTCGAACAAGCGCGTTAACCACGACAAACCTCGGCCATGAGAGCTACGCTCTCACCGAGGCGCAGCGCGCCTCGGTTTGCGGGTTACGCGCCACACCGTTGGGCGGAGCTGGAACCGCAGGGGCCTTGTTCGCTGACGGAGGAGCTCAAATGGCGACCGATACGAGACTGAGTCTGCTGAGGCAGATCCTGGCCGGCAAAGTCGCACTCACCCTGTTCGTCTGGGGCCTGCCAGCCCTTCTTGCCCCTATGACCCTCTTCCAGCGTCTTGGCGTACCAACGCCCGACGACCCTCTCTTCTTGAGGCTCTTTGGAGCTGTTGTCGTAGCAGTCGGAGTTGCCTACTGGTATGCCTACAAAGACCCTATCCACAATGTTGCGATACTGAAGGCGGGGATCGTAGACAACGGGCTGGTCACTCTCGTGATCGTTGTCTTCACTGTCTTCTACGATCTCAGAAGCGTCTTCATGTGGGTCAGTGGGGTGCTTACGTTTCTGTTCTTCGTCTCCTTAATCGTGCTGATGCCGACGACGGAAGCCACCTAGCGCCGCCACGCAACCACCACACATCGCGCCGCCTGACTACTCCCCGCAGCTCACCCGGCTGGCGCGCGGGAAGCCGGACTGCGACGAGAGTGTGCTCCCGCCTAACAAGCGCATCGAGCCGACGGCGCAAGCACCGTATGATAGGGAAGCGCATCGGCCGCTGCTCATGCGCACAACGTTAGACGCAACAAAGACGGCCGGAGCTGCGTACGCAACCGGCGATTCCGGAGGGGCCAGCCCGCCCCTAGCGATCCGCCCGGTAAAGCGCGAGCCATCCCTTGGCGTTGTCCCAGGCCGTGTACTGCTTCTTCTCTCCAAGGATAGCGTTGCCGGCCATGGCAAGCAGGTACTCGCGGAGACCGTTTTCCTTGCTCTCCTCGATCTCGGCCGCGATGGCTTCCAAGGCCGGTTCTCCGCGCTCGACGAGTCTCGGGAATGCCGGGGAGACTCCGACATAGTGCCACGGGTTTGAGCTCGCGCCGACCGTCGGGTCCTTGTCGATATCCTCCATGATCTGCTTGATGTCGGCGCGCACGAGCGCGCGCATCTCCTCGCTCGAGGGAGCCTGCGTTCTCGTCCACCCGCTGATGAGCACGGCGACACCGAGACACAGGAGCAACGTCCATCCGAGCTTCAGCTTCCCGCGCATGCGACCTCCGACCGTCGCCCGGGTGCTCGATATCGTCATCCTAGTCGGCTGCAGGTTGTGCGTCTAACAACGGCGTCAAGCGGTCGCCGCGCCCTGAGGGCTAGAATCGAAGGGCCGGGCGGCGTAAGGCGCGCCGCCGCTTACGCCGAACAACGTTAGTCCGAACCAGGACCCCTCGCTTGCCCGGACACGTCTATGTCGATAGACTGTGCGTTGTACGGTAGTACTATCGATAAGGGGTGCGTTATGACCACAGTCACGATCTCGCCCAAATACCAAGTCGTGATCCCGAAGCACATCCGGGAGAGGCTCGACCTGCGTCCCGGCCAGCAGGTGCAGGCCATCGAGTACGACAACCGGGTCGAGTTTGTGCCGGTGCGCCCGATGGCGAGCATGCGCGGCTTCCTCGCCGGCATCGACACGACCGTCGAGCGTGACGAGGACCGGGTGTGAACGTCGTAGATTCGTCGGGCTGGCTCGAGTACTTCGCGGCCGGACCAAACGCGGGGTTCTTCGCACCGGCGCTCGAGGCGACAGACGACCTGATCGTGCCGGTCGTGAGCGTATACGAGGTCTTCAAGCGCGTCCTTGTGCAGCGGGGTGAAGGCGACGCGCTGCAGGCGGTAGCCATGATGCAGCAGGGTTCGATCATCGACCTCACGGCAGCGGCGGCGCTCGACGCTGCCCGCCTGAGCATCGACGCCGGTCTGCCCATGGCGGACGCCATCATCATGTCTGTAGCGAGGTCGCATGATGCAACACTCTGGACACAGGATGCCCATTTCGAGGGGATGGACGGCGTGACGTACGTCTCGGGGAGGTCGGACTAACAAGCGCTTCGACCTGATAACCTCGGCAAGGAGGCGATGCCTCCTGCGGGGCCAAGACAAGCCTCGGTTACAGGTCAAGCGCAACACGTT
>CAYGYT010000082.1:0-3326 GCA_964354215.1 uncultured Eubacteriales bacterium
TCTCGCCCTACTCGCTGCTGTCTCTCGACGAGCTGAAGGACTACCTCGGCGTCACGGGAACCGCGAAGGACTCGACGCTCGAAGGGATCGCGAATCGGGTGTCGGATGAGATTGAAAGGTTCCTCCGCCGGCAGATCGTGACCCGCGGCACCGGCGCCGGGCTGCTCACCGAGTACCACACGTTCCAGGACCCTGCCGGCCTGCCGGTCTACACGCCGGACCTGCGGACGCTCGAATCCCCTATTATCGCGATCACCACGGTACACGAGGATCTGGCGCTGCCGCGCGCCTACGGGGCCGGGGCGCTGCTCACCGTGGACGTCGGCTACGAACTCGTGAAGCCGGTCGGGATCATCCGGCGCATCCAGGGGCTCGGGGTGCGCATTCCCTGGGCGACCGGGGCGCGCGCGATCAAGGTGGTCTACCAGGCGGGCTACGTGGACACCACCGCGGTGCCCGCGGTGATAAAGGCCCACGCGCTGGATTATGCCGCGCTGATTTGGGCACAGGTCAAGAGTGGCACCTTCGGTGTGGCGAGCCAGTCAGACAGCCTCGGCAACTTCACCCGCTTCGCCGCCCCAATGTTGACCAAGGCGATGAAGGACGCACTAGTCTGCGAACAGCGCGTCTCGTTCTGGGAGTCGGGGGAGCGCGTCGCATGAGTGCCGCCGTGACGCTCGCCGAGGGGATCGTGAAGCTGCGAGCCTTCGATACGAAGATCCTCCAGCAGTCGATCAAGCAGGCGTTCTACCGCGCGATGGACATCGGCCGGCACGCCGCGATTGACCGCCTGCGGCGGACGAAGATCGGCGCGATGGTGCAACGGCGCGGGAACGTGCAGCTCCAGCTCGGGCTGAAGAGCAGGAAGCGGTATTCGCAGGACGCGCTCAACGCCATGCGCGAGTCGATCATCCCGCTGATCGTCCGCCGCTCGGAGATGAAGCAGCGGTACACGGGCGCCTACGGGTACACCGCGGGCCTGGAGACGGAGGGCTTCGCGGCGCTCATCGAGCGAGGGGAGCGGACGAAGGCGCACACGATCAAGCGCATTCGCGAGGGCGGCTACTCGCGTAGACACGGGACGGCGCGCAAGCAGGTCAACGCGCTCCCGCCCATGACGTTCCAGATAGGCGGGCGGTGGGTCTCGAAGCGGGTTGTCTCGCATCCTGGCTCCCGCGTTCCGCGCAATCCGTTCCTCGAGCCGGGCGCGCAGGCGACGCAGGCGGCCCTTGATGAGCAGCTCGGGAAGTCGCTGGCCGAGTCGCTGACGAAGGCGGGGCTCTAGGTGGCCGAGTCGAAGCACGGCCAGATCGCCGAGGCGCTCAAGGCGCGGCTCGCGGCGATCGCGGGCGACAACGGCACGGCCTACTGGTATACGCCCGCGAAGGTCGTCCGGGTCCAGGCCTACGACCGGCTGATTGCCGACCCGTCCGTCGGGATGGTCTACGCGATCCGCGCCGGCGAGGAGCGCCACGCCGAGGAGACGACGGGCGGGGGAGTGGTCGCGGAAGCGGAGTTCTTCTGCTTGATGCTCCGGCCCACGGAGGCGGCGGACGACCAGCCATTCGGCGCCGACGAGTCCACGAAGGCGACCGAGCAGGACCGCATGGTCCGGGACTTCCTGCGCGCGCTGTGGCTCGACGTGACGCTGGGCGGGCTGGCGTCGAACGTCGTGGACGGATCGCTGGTGATCGACCGGGACGTGGACGTCGAGAAGTGGGCCGTCGCGGAGGCGCGGTTCACGGTCCGGTACTCCTACCAGGCGCTGACGCCATGAGCGAGCCCGAGGACGACGCCACGATGCCCGAGGCAGAGCCCACGCTGCCCGTTACGGGCTTGTACGGGGCAGACAGGCTCGCCACCCTGGGGGAGCTGCTGGAATCGTCTCACGCGCGCTTTGTGGCCCGGGTGAGGGAACGCCAGCGAAAGGGAGAGATCGAATGAAGGTGCAGAACGTCGGCGTCGGCTACCACCCGGGCACCGGGCTCGAGCTCGTCCCGGGCGAGATGGACGTCTCGGAAGAGCAGGCGGCGACGCTCGAGGCCGCCGGGCTGCTCGAGGCGAAACCCAAGCGGGCCGCGAAGCCCGAGAAGAAAGAGGAGGCGTAAATGGCTCGCGCCAAGGGTTTCCAGGGCATCGTCGGCCGGAAGAAGGGCGCCACGTGGGGGACTGCCACCATCCCCGCGGCGGCGAACGGAGTCGAGGTCATCTCGGTCGTCCCGTCCGGAGGCACCGACCTCGTCGAGGACCAGCAGATCGTCGGCCGCGTAACGCAGCGTGAGGCGCAGGCGGGCGTCAAGAACGTCACCGTGACCCTGCGGACCGCGCTGCGGTACGAGGGGAACGAGGTGGACGTCGCGTACGTGATGGGCACCGCCGGCACGCCGACGACGGTGGACACGACGGGAAAGACCCACGCGCTCAAGATCAAGGACAACCTCGACGGCGTCTTCTCGACGCTGGCGTACGAGTCCATCAAGGACACGAAGGTCGAGGAGCTGTCCTCGGTGAAGTGGAATAAGATGAAGCTGTCCGGCAAGGCCGGCGAGCGCGTCGAGCTGGAGCTGTCGGGGATCGCGTCCAACTGGACCGATGCCTCGGCCTCGAACACGACCACCTCGATCGACTCGATCACGATCACGGCCGCCCGCGAGTACGTGCTGTTCCATCAGGGCCTGCTGTGGATCAACGCCCAGGCCGGCGCTGGGCTCGCCACAGGCGACCGGGTGAACATCTCCGGCTTCGAGCTGAACGTCGAACGCGCGATGGACGCTCGGTTCAGCACGGGCGGCGGGCAGGTCTGCGACGAGCCGATCGAGAGCGGCTTCCTGAAGGTGTCGGGCTCCTTCGACTTCCCGAGCCTGGATTCCGCGTCTCCCGAGGGCAACGCGCAGTTTCTCGCCGAGCAGATGTCCGCGACCGCGAAGAAGGCCACGCTCACGTTCACCTCGCCCACGCTGGCGGGGTCGGCAACCGCCTACTACGCCTGGAAGATGTGGTTCCCGTACCTCCAGTTCGGCGCCGCGAAGGTGGGCATCCCCGGGCCGGGCGGTCCGACGTGGTCCATCCCGTTCCAGGCGTGGCACGTCACGACGATTCCGACCGGCTTCACCGCGACCTACCTCGACGCGGTGACGATCGAGAACACGAACAAGATCGCGACCGATCCTCTGGCGTAACTCAAACTCGCGGGCTCGCGCGCCGTGAGGCAGCTCGTCGCCCCATCTTGGAGAGCAGGACATGGCACTGAAGTTCTTCGCGGCGACGGACACAGACCCGGGCGAGTGGTTCGTCTGGCGGGAGGAGGACGCGGACAAGCTCGAGGT
>CAYGYT010000083.1:0-3239 GCA_964354215.1 uncultured Eubacteriales bacterium
TCAGAGCCATGTCCTGCTCTCCAAGATGGAGCGACGAGCTGCCTCCCGGCGCGCGTGCCCGCGAGTTGTCGTTACGCGAAGACGTCGCCAGTCAGCTTGTTCACGTGGTCGATCGTCACGGCGTCCAGGTAGGTCGCGGTGAAGCCCGTCGGAATCGTCGCCACATGCCACGCCTGGAACGGGATCGACCACGTCGGCCCGCCCGGCCCGGGGATGCCCACCTTCGCGGCGCCGAACTGGAGATTCGGCAGCCAGAACTTCCACGAGTAGTAGGCGGTCGCCGATCCCGCGAGGGTGGGCGAGGTGAAGGTGAGGGTCGCCTTCTTCGCGGTCGCCGCCATCTGCTCGGCGAGGAACTGCGCGTTCCCCTCGGGCGAGGCCGTGTCCAGGCTCGGGAAGTCGAAGCTGCCCGACACCTTCAGGAACCCGTTTTCGATCGGCTCGTCGCAGATCACCCCGCCGCCCGTCGAGAAGCGGGGGTCCATGCCGCGCTCGATGTTCAGCTCGAAGCCGCTGATGTTCACGCGGTCTCCCGTCGCCAGCCCGGCGGCCGCCTGCCCGTTGATCCACAGCAGGCCCTGATGAAACAGCACGTACTCGCGAGCGGCCGTCAGCGTGATCGAGTCGATGCTCGTGGTCGTGTTGCTCGCGCTGGCGTCGGTCCAGTTGGACGCGATGCCGGACGTTTCGAGCTCGACGCGCTCGCCGGCCTTGCCGGACAGCTTGAGCTTGTTCCACTTGACGGAGGTCAGCTCCTCGACCTTCGTGTCCTTGATGGACTCGTAGGCGACCGTCGAGAAGATCCCGCCGAGGTCGTCCTTGATCTTGAAAACGTGCAGCTTGCCCGTGGTGTCCACGGTGGTCGGGGCGCCGGCCGTGCCGGTCACGAGCGCCACGTCGAAGCCATTCCCCTCGTACCGCAGCGCCGTCCGCATCGTGACGTTCACGTTCTTCAGCCCGGCCTGCGCCTCGCGCTGCGTCACGCGGCCGGTGATCTGCATGTCCTCGATCAGGTCGGTCCCGCCCGACGGGACGATGGAGATGACCTCGAGCCCATCCGTGGCCGCCGGGACGGTGGCGGTGTTCCACGTCGCGCCCTTCTTGCGACCGACGATCCCCTGGAAGCCCTTGGCTTTGGCCACTTCAGTCCTCCTTGTCCTTCTCGGGCTTCGTGGCCCGCTTGCCCTTGGTCACGAGCAGTCCGGCAGCTTCGAGCGTCGCGGCCTGCTCCTCACTGACCTCCATGTCGCCGACCACGAGGTCGAGTCCGGTGGCCGGGTGATAGCCGGCGCCGACGCACTGCACCTTCATTCGATTTCTCCCTTCCGCTGCCTCTCCCGCACGCGGGCCACGAATCGCTCGTGGGACGACTCCAGTAGCTCCCCCAGGGTGGCGAGCCTCTCCGTGCGCTCCGTCTCGTCTGGAGCCGTTGCTACGGCCTCCTCGGGCATCGTGGCGTCGGGGTCCGGGTCGCTCATGGCGTCAAGGCCTGATAGGTGTACCGGACCGTGAACCGCGCCTCGGCGCAGGCCCACAGTTCCACGTCCACGTCGCGGTCAATCACCAGCGAGCCGTCCACTACGTTCTCGACCAGCCCCCCGAGCGTCACGTCCAGCCACAGAGCCCGCAGGAAGTCTCGGACCATCCGGTCCTGCTCGGTCGCCTTCGTGGACTCATCGGCCCCGAACGGCTGGTCGTCGGAGGCCTCGGTCTGGCGCAGCATGAGCACCCAGAACTCGGCTTCGACGCCCAGTAGGCCCCCGGTGCCCGCCTCGGTGTGCCGCTCCTCGCCAGCCCGGACCGCGTAGACCTGCCCGATCGATGGGTCGGCCACCAGGCGGTCGTAGGCCTGCACCCGGACCGCGCGGGCGGGGGTGTACCAGTAGGTCGTTCCGCCGTCGCCCACGATGGCGGCGAGCCGGGCCTTGAGCGCCTCGGCGATCTGGTGATGCTTGGACTCGGCCACCTACGCCACCACTTTCGCGCGACGGGCCGCGTCCATGACGTGCCTCTCGAGACGCTGGTCGAGGGTCGCGTTGACGCCCATCGCACCCTTCTCGAGGAACGGGTTGCGGGCCAGCCTCGACCCCGGATGGCGGACCATGCGAGGCGACACCCAGCCGCCCGACTTGCTGCGGAAGAGCAACCGCTGGCCGCTCGCCGCCAGGTCGGAGAGCCGCTGGCGGCGGTCCTTCGACTTCTGCCGGTTCATGTACCCCGCCCCGCCCTGGACCGGGTCGATGATGTGCGGCTTCGTCCGGCCGCCGCGCTGGATGAGCGCGCCCATGCCGCCGGTATAGATCCCGCCGCTGATCGTCCGCTGCCCAGAGGAGAAGTCGTTCACCACCTTCAGGCGCTTCATCCCCCAGACGAGAATGGGCGGCGTCCCGGACTCGCCCCACTTCTGCAGCCGCTCCGACAGCGCGCGCGCCACGCTGCCGCCGACCTTCGCCCACTGGTACGCATCGTCCACGGCTGTGCGCTGGGCTTCGCCAACAGCCTTCTTCGCCGCGGTGATGAACCGCTTCTCGCTGAAGTCGCGGAGCCGCTTCATCGCCTCGGGGAGAGTTACGCTGCTCACGCGACTCGCTCCCCGGACTCCCAGAACGAGATGCGCATCTCAGGCGTGAGCGTCGCCCGAGACGCATCGTCGAGCCGCGGCGCCGCGAAGCGGGTGAAGTTGCCCAGGCTGTCCGAGGCCCCCGACATCCCGAAGTTGCCGCCCTTCACCTCGGCCCAGATCAGCGAGGCATACCGCAGCGCGACACCCTTGATGCGTGCCGGCACGTCGGCCGACGTCAGGTAGCCGGCCTGGTAGACCACTTTGACCGCTCGGGGGCCAGTCGCCCACGGGATGCGGGTGCCAAGGCCCTGGATTCGCCGGATGATTCCGGTCGGCTTGACGAGCTCGTACCCGACGTCCACCGTCAAGAGCGCGCCCGCCCCGTACGTGCGCGGGAGCCCCACGTCCTCGTGAACCGTCGTGATGGCGATGATGGGCCAGTCGAGCGTCCGCAGGTCCGGCGTGTACACGGGGAGTCCTGACGGGTCTGCCATCGTGTGGTACTCGGTGAGGATGCCAGCGCCCGATCCTCGCGTGACGATCTGGCGGCTGAGAACCTGCTCGATCTCGTCCGACACGCGATTGGCGATGCCCTCGAGCGTCGAGTCCTTCGCGGTGCCGGTGACGCCGAGGTAGTCCTTCAGCTCGTCGAGAGACAGCAGCGAGTAGGGCGAGA
>CAYGYT010000084.1:0-3155 GCA_964354215.1 uncultured Eubacteriales bacterium
AACAAGACCGACAATGCGCTGGCGCTTTCATTGAGACGCCGCGAGCTGTTGCTCCACCTGCAGGATCTGGCGGGTGGTCTTCACCACCGTGTCGGGATTCAGGCTCATCGAGTCGATGCCCAAGCGGACCAAGAACTCGGCCATGTCCGGGTAATCCGAGGGCGCCTGTCCACACAGCCCCGAGTGGATCCCGTTGCGGCGGCAACCCTCCACCGCCAGGCGGATCATCTCCTTCACCCCTTCGTCGCGTTCGTCGTAGTCGAAGGCCACGATCTCGCTGTCGCGATCGACGCCGAGAGTGAGCTGAGTGAGGTCGTTGGAGCCGATGGAGAAGCCGTCGAAGCGCTTGGCGAACTCGTCGATCAGGATCACGTTGTTCGGGATCTCGCACATCGCGTACACCTCGAGCCCGTTCTCGCCCCGCCGCAGACCGAGTTGGGCCATCGTCTCGAGAACCAGGTCCGCCTCGGCCACCCTGCGCACGAACGGGAGCATGATCACGACGTTTGTCAGGCCCATCTCCTCGCGGACGCGTCGCATCGCGCGGCACTCGAGCGCGAAGCCCTCGGCATAGGCGGGATGCGCATAGCGCGAGGCGCCGCGAAAGCCGAGCATCGGGTTGCTCTCGTCCGGCTCGAAGGCTCCTCCACCGATCAGGCTGGCGTACTCGTTCGTCTTGAAGTCCGACATCCGTACCACCACGGGCTTCGGCCAGAAGGCAGCGGCGATCGTGCCGATTCCTTCGGAGAGGCGCTCCACGAAGAAGGCGCCGCCATCGGGGTAGCCGTGCGTCAGCCGATCGATCGTCCGGCGGGCCTCGGGATCGTCGACCTTCTCGGGATGGAGCAGGGCGAGGGGATGGACCCTGATGTACTCGTTGATGATGAACTCCATCCGAGCGAGTCCGACCCCGTCGTTCGGGAGGAACGACGTCTTGAAGGCCAGATCGGGGTTTCCGAGGTTGATCATGATCTCGGTCCGCGGCCGCGCCAGGTCACCCACCTCGGTGCGATCCACGTGGAAGGCCACCTCGCCCCGGTACACGCGCCCCGAGTCGCCCTCGGCGCATGACACCGTGACGACCTCGCCGTCGGGCACGCTCGTGGTGGCGTCGCCTGCACCAACCACAGCGGGGATGCCGAGTTCGCGGGCGATGATCGCCGCGTGGCAGGTGCGCCCGCCGCGGTTCGTGACGATCGCCGCAGCGGTCTTCATGACCGGCTCCCAGTCGGGCGTGGTGGTGTCGGATACCAGTACCTCGCCGGGCTGAAAATCGGACAGGTGGGTGAGGTGCTCGATCCGTCTCACCACGCCCGAGGCGATCTTCTCGCCGACCGACCGCCCCTCGGTGAGTATCTCGCCTTGGCCATCGAGCGCATACCTCTCCAGCGCGGTCACGCTGTGCTGGGACGCCACCGTCTCCGGGCGGGCCTGGACGATGTAGAGCTTCCCGTCGAGACCGTCCTTGGCCCACTCCATGTCCATCGGTCGCCCGTAGTGTTCCTCGATCGTGCACGCGTAGTCAGCCAACTCCAAGACGTCCTCATCGGTGAGGCAGTAACGAGCGCGGTCGGCCTTTGGCGTGGGGATGTTCCGAGTCGTGTACTTCGTCTCACCCTCGACGAAGATCATCTTCACCGCCTTGTCGCCGATGAGGCGGCGCAACACGGCGCGGTGGCCGGCGAGAAAGGTCGGCTTGTGGACGTAGAACTCGTCGGGGTCGACGGCGCCCTGAACCACGTTCTCGCCGAGGCCATAGGCGCCCGTAATGAACACGGCGTCGCGGAAGCCCGACTCGGTGTCGAGGGAGAACATCACGCCCGACGAGGCGAGGTCGGAGCGCACCATCTTCATCACGCCGATCGACAGCGAGACCTTGAAATGGTCGAAGCCCTGGTCGATGCGGTAGTGGATGGCGCGATCAGTGAACAGACTGGCGAAACACCGCCGGCACGCGTCGAGGAGGCTCTCTTCACCCTTGATGTTGAGATACGTGTCCTGCTGGCCGGCGAAGCTCGCCGTCGGCAGGTCCTCGGCGGTCGCCGAGCTCCGCACGGCGAGACTCACATCCTCGCCGTACTCCTCCTGAAGCTTGCGGTAGGCGGCCAGAATTTCCGCGGCCAGGTCATCGGGGAGCCCGGCGCCATAGACGATCTCACGGGCGCGCTTGCCCTTGCGCGCCAGCGCAGTGACGTCGGCGGGGTCGAGCTCGTCGAGCTCGGCGTGCAGAAGGTCCCAGGCGCCGGCCTTGTCGAGCATGTAGCGATAGGCCTTGGCGGTGGTGGCGAACCCGTTGGGGACGCGGACGCCCTCGCCGGACAGCTTCTGGACCATCTCGCCGAGTGAGGCGTTCTTCCCGCCGACGAGCGGCACGTCGTCGATGCCGAGCTCGTCAAAGAAGCGGATGTATGCGGCCGTGCTCATGATCTGTCCTCTCGTAGTGCGTCAAGCAGTCGGGCAGCGAGCCCGACCCAGGTATCGTGCAGGGTCGAGATCGCCGGGTGTCGTTGCCCCAGAACCTGTTTGGGTCGCTGGATCACGTGTCGGGTGCGTTCGGCTCCCCACACCCCACTTCGGCGTCCGATAGAAGCAGTAGCCACCCTGGGGTGTGCGGCGGCTGGGGACGAATCGCAGTGCAGCTTCTCGGTCGAGCGCTGCGGTGGCCGAGGGTACTGCCGAACAGAGTGCCACAGCTGCCAACATTCCATACCGGGACGCTCGGAGCGAGGGTCCAAGGTCACTCGGATCGGTAACGGCCCACCGGAGGGTGCCAGTGCCGCCGTCGAGTCGCCCATCGACGTCAAGCCCGCCTACGTCCCGCTGCGCCCGGCTGTGGGATCAAGTCCGGGCGTCGGTGGTGTCGTGGAGGTCGGCGCACAGCAGAACCACCGAGTGGGCGTCCGCCCGGTAGGTGGCGCCCCGGACCGGCGGCGCGCTCTCAAGATCGGCGACGTCGTCGGGGGGATCGAGGGCGGTGTCCACGACACGGCGCCACGGCAGCGTTGGGCTGGCGGGCGGGGGGAGCTCGAAGTCGAGAGGATGGGTGTAGCTGTTGAGAATCGCGTGCACCATCCGGGTCCCGATCACGCTCCTCACGGTGAGTGCCAGTGTGTGGGAGTCTTCCGACCAGTCGGGCTGATGCAGCCGAACGCCGT
>CAYGYT010000085.1:0-3096 GCA_964354215.1 uncultured Eubacteriales bacterium
ATGTCGGACCAGACGGGGACGCGGTACTTACCGGACATCGAAGCCCCCGCCCCGGGCAGCACGTGCGGGGTGTGCGGGGAGCCGCTCAGCGTCGCGTCGGACTTCTGCGGCGCGTGCCACGAGGTGGCGCTCGAGCTCCTGGCGCAGCATGACGAGGCGATCCGGGCGGACTGGCGCGAGGCGAGGCGCAGGACGCGGAACCGGATGGCGCACCGGGCGGCGCAGTCATGACCGGCACGTGCCGCGTCTGCGGGCGTCAGGTCGAGGTGAGCGACAGCGGGCAGCCGATGCCGTGCGTGTGCCACCTGACTCCGCTGGGCGCTTTCCTGCGGTACGCCATCGACACGTGCGTCAACCCGGAGCGGGAGAGCCGGGGCGTGGAGCGGGACGACCCGGAGGATGGCCGATGAGCAGCGAGAAGAGTCTCGAGGGCCGTCTCGCCGAGCTGGCCATCACCGAGGCCCCCCGCCCGCAGGAAGCGGTCCTGTACCTCATCTCGGCTGCTGTGCGAGTGGCGTTCGCCTGCGACCGCGTGGACGCCACGAAGCCGGTGCCGGGCATCCCTTTCACGCGGGAGATGTTGGTCGAGGTAGTCGAAGCCGCGTGGGTCGCGGGCCAGCCGAAGCAGAAGGCGGGCCTGTGTTGAGGCTGCGATGACTCGGAAGATGAAGGACCAGATTGTCCGCACGCTCAAGGAAGCCCAGCGATGGCATGAGTATGCCCGGCAGCGAGCCGCCGACGAGGGGCGCGTGCCCTGGGGCATGAGTTCCAAGCTCACGGAAGAAGAACGCCACGAACTCGCTTTGATGGTCGCGGCGATTGAGAAGGCGCGATGAAGAAGAGGGGGGCAAAGTGAAGGTCAGACTGGATGTGATCGACCCGAACCCGGAGAGGGACTTCGGGATCAACCCGATCGAGCCGGAGCAGGTGAAGAAGCTCCGCGCTTCGATTCGGGATCTCGGCTTCTGGAACAACATCGTCGTCCGCAAGCACCCTACGGCGAAGGGGCGCTATGAACTGGCGTACGGGCATACGCGCCTGGAGGCAGCGAAGAGGGAGGGGGAAACCGAGGCCGACATCCCGGTGCTTGATCTGGACGACGACCAGATGAAGCACATCATGGACGCCGAGAACGCAACGCAGCGCGCGTACACGTCCGCTGCCGCCGCCGACTCTGTCGCCTCTGCCGTGCGCCGGCTGTGCGTAGCAATCGCGGAGGGACACCTCGCAAAAATTTTTGCGAGGTCATCGCAGAAAAGCAACGACACGATCCAAGGGCAGTTTCTCCAGCGTGGCGAGATCGGCGAGCGGCTCGTCTACAACTACATCAACCGCCAGCACAACCCCGACGCCGCGCCCGGCGACGACGACAAGGATCTCTTCCCGCACGGGGACATCCGCACGCACCTGAGCGTGCTGTTCAAGTCGGGCGAGATCCCGAAGCTCTACAAGGCCGCCCGGAAGACCGTAGGGCCGGAGGCCGCCGCGCGGATCAACGCCGCCCTCGCCGCGCTCGAGAAGCGCGACCTCGTCATTCCACAGGTGGACGGCGCCCTGCGCTCGGCCTTCGACAACACGCACCAGCTCAAGACGTTCGTCGCCACGGTGCAGGAGATGGAGAAGGCGACCGGGCTGAAGGTGCCCGTCGAGAAGCAGCGCGAGCTGGCCGAGAAGGTGAAGGGGGTCGCGCGGGCGGGCGCCGGATCGATGGGCGAGAAGAAGGCGACCGCAGCCGTGATCGCTACGCGCACGCGCGAGCAGTTCGCGAAGGCCATCAAGAGCCGCAACAAAGCAGAGGACCGCGAGCGAGACGCCTCCCGCGTCGAGGCCGAGCGTTTTCGGATCGAACGCGGGAAGGCCGTCTCTCTGATGTTGGACAAGAACACGCTGAGCTACTGCTGGAAGGCTCTCGCCTTCACTGGGCACACACAGGACGAAGTCGCGCGGATGCGCGGCTGGTGGAAGGACGCGCAGCTCGTCGGCGCCTCAATCGAGCGCCTCGGATCGCCGAGACAGGTCATCAAGTCTTCGGGTCGTCTCACGGCGTAAGCAAGAAAGGACGGGAACCAAATGAGTACGCAAGCCCTGTCGGTCGAAAGATTCGCGGATGACACGCTCGAGGACGCGCAGTCCTTCGCCAGCACGTTCGGCGTGACCGACGTGATCTCTGGCGACCGCTTCGATTCCTGGGCGGAGGCGCGAGGGCGCTACTGCCGCGAAGACGCCGACCATGTCGCGAAGCGGAACCAACTCCGCGTGAAGATCATTCCCGCGCTCCAGCGCGCCCACGGCATGACTCTCGTCACGCAAGGCCCGGAGAGCTACCAGCTCCAGACACTCGAGGAGGGCCTCAAGATCGCCGCCAATCGTTTCCCCCAGAGCATCAAGAGGGTGAACGAAACGAAGTCCAAGCGCCTCAAGCGAACGGCTGGCGTTCTCGAGGCCCATGGGGTCGAGAACAACGAGACCCGCCTCCTGCTCAACATCGTGGGAATGATCGCCGACCACAGCAACCGACAGGGAGAACTGAGCGCGAGTCTCGCCGAGAACATGCTCGGCGAGGTCCGTCGGATTCAGGAGACGGAGAGGAAGTTGCTCGGCTCCGCCGATCTTGGAACGGAATCCGTTCCGTCGTGAGCAGCGAAGACCTCGACGCCTTCAGCGGGTCACGTCCTTACGAGTGCATCCGCTGCGGGCGCCGGATGCGGACGCGGGGCATCGACGGGCGCTGCATCGCGTGCTTCGACCACCCGCCCGTGCGCTGCGAGCGGTGCGGCAGGGTGCGCTTCGACCCGGATACCGCATGGGAGGACCACCCGGGCACCGTCCCGGGCGAGCGGCCGGGGACGTGCCGCACCTGCGCGGACCTGCTGAAGCAGGAACGGGAGAAGCAGTACGCGCGGGAGTGCAGGCGCACCGCAGCGCGAGCGGCGAAGGGCTACGGGCCGGGGACGGGCGATCCATTCGCGGGTTTCTAAGGAGGGGTGACATGGGGAACTGGAGAGACGCACTGCCGTCCACCTGGCTCAAGGCGGTGGACTTCGAGAGGCCGGCGCTGCTGACCATCAAGCGGTTCAGCGTCGAGCAGATGGGCGA
>CAYGYT010000086.1:0-2897 GCA_964354215.1 uncultured Eubacteriales bacterium
CCTAACGTGGTGCGCATCAGCAGACGCCGAGCGCTTCTCTGCCGCAGTCTACCTCGCGGCGTTCTGCTGGATGCGCTTGTTAGAAGGCACGCAGCCCCACTAGGCCCAGTCGAACATGGACATCACCATAAGGAAGAGGCTGTGTTGTGCGATCGCCCAGACGACAGTCCCGTCGCGCTGGACTTGGCGGCCCCATGCGATCCCGGCGAGGGCGATCACGACGGCAACAAGCAGCGCTACGGGAAGCGACGGCAGAAGCGTGAACGTGCGCACGTGCCAAGCGACGAAGACCACCGTGTGGCAGAGCAGCGCGATGACCGGTCGCCCTGGTAGTGCCCGCTCGAGCGCCGGCAGCACCGAACCGCGGAAGAACAGCTCCTGGGAGATGCCCGACGCGGGCGCGTAGACGAGCGCAGGCAGCCAACGCCATCCGAGAAACGCGGTGCTTGACCCCAAAATGGGCAGCATGAGCGCGGTCGCGGCGAGCAGCATCAGCGCGCCGGTGTGCGACAGCGGGGCGAAGTGCAGACGCAGGTCCTCACGTGAGAATCCGAGCGCGCGAAGGGAGCTCACGGCGGCAAGGGCGATGACGAGGCTCAGTGCGGCATACCGGGGCTCAGGCGGCTGGACGAATTCGAGGTACGTGTAGGCCACCGCCAGTAGCGCAGTGACAGACAGCGCGATGGGCAGCCTCGCAACGGCTCCGAGCCGAATCACAGCCCCCTGGGCCACGACGTCCCCCGTGTCCTTCTAACGTGTTTGCGCATCAGCTGCGAGGCGCCGCGATGCGCTGTCCGCCCGAGTCTACCGTCAGAGCGCCGAGTCTGCTGGATGCGCTTGTTCGGCGACTTGGGTAGCGTGCGTGCCCACCCAAGCCTCGATCTCGCGAGCGGTCCCCTCGACCAGATCGGTCGTCAGCCGTTCGTCCACCGAGGCGAACTCGGTACCGTACGACAGGTGCAGCCGGTCGCGATACGTGCTGGCAGCGAGTCCCAGACCCAAGTGGGCAGCCGGGGAGAACAGGTAGGCGTCGGTCACCCGGACTCCCGGCCCGAAGTCCAGCCGCCTATCATCGATGATGCCGATGTTGGTCAGTACGGGTACCGAACCGCCCGCGTTCGCGCTGTCGTCACCCTCCATCATCTTCGCGGTCTGCTTGCGCAGCATCGCCACGGCGTTGCGCCCCATCACCTTCCTCACGAAGGGGATTCCGGCCGCGGTCGCCCTGCCAGCGCCCTTGCGCTTCCAGTCGCCGGTGGCTTCGACCACGCGCGCCAGGGTGTCGTCGAATCCCTCCCCGTCGACGGCGGTGAGAGAGACCGTCCACACGCTCGAGATGTTGGCCAACGCCGTCTTGGTGCCTTCGGGAAGATGCTTGCGGAGGTCGACCGTCACCATTACCGGCGTCTTGCCGCCGGGAGCCGCGCCGATCAGTCGATGGAACGTTCGGTACAGAGCGGTCAGCACGATGTCGTTCACCGTCGCGCCCGAGGACCTGCCGAGCGCGCGGGCGGAGCGAAACATCTCCGGCTCGACCCATGCGGACACGTACGAGACTGGTCCGCGCCCGCCCAGAACGGGGACGGTACCCCAATCGGAGGCCGGCGCGAACTCGACCTGACCGCTCTTGGCGAGGAGGCGCATTCGCTCAAGGAACCCCGCCTCGGTTGCAGGCTCTCGTGTCCCGTTGATGTTGGGAGTCGGGGTCCAGTCGGGCCGCTCTCCCAGCCGCCGGTAGATCTCCCCGATCAGGTACAGTGTCTCCTTCAGCGCGCCACCATCGGCCGCGACGTGCCCTATCCGTACGCAGAGCGTGTCGCCGGCGTCGCTGTGCACCAGCGCCGCCGCCACGTGCGGCACGCCGACGGACTCGAAGGGCTGCGCGATGAACGCCGCCGCGGCGATAGCAGGATCTGTTGAGTCGCTGACGTCGAGCAGGTGCGCCTCATCGAGCCTATCCAGTCTCCGCCAGACCGGGGGCACGGCATCCGCATCGAAGCGGCATCCGAGCACCGGTTCGGAATCCAGCAACAGCCGCATCGTGCGTGCCAACCGCACTTCGTCCAACCGGCCGTCGAACCGCACGACGCCCCCGAGATGCAGCCGGTAGACCTCCGCGGTTCCCATCACGTGGACGGTGCAGTCTACGAACTCGGCCCGCAGAGTCTCGGGCATCGCGTCAGTCGCCATCAGGACCCCCCCAAGGTCGCCGAACGTTGTTCGGCATAACCTGAGACCGAGGCTCGCAGAGCCTCGGAGGAAGCGCAAGCTTCCTTGCCGAGGTCTTCAGGTTGATGCCGTTGTTCGACAGACCTCATTGACGGGGCATCCACTGCACCTTCCAGCTGCCATCGACCATGTACACCGGCCACCACTCGCCCGGCTCATTGACAACCACCGGCCGAATCGCGCTGCTCATTGGGTTCGAGGTGACAGCGTAGGTGACGCGAACGTAGGCTGTGTCCGAGGCGGTCACCCGCACCTCGCGCACGACGAAGTCCAGGTAGGTCTCGTGTGCTTCCGTCCATTCCCTGGCTGCGGTGTCCAAGCCCACGTCTGGGGTCGCGTAGAGCGAGTAGGCCGCCCCCAGATCCCGATGATTACGCGCTTCGATCAGCGCTAGGACGACCTGATCGGGCGAACGCCCGGCGTTGTCCACGCGGGACAATGAGGGGACGTCCGGCGGCACGGAAGCACCGGTCGACTCCTCCTCGCGCGGAGCTTGCGGTGGGGCGTCCACGGACGAACCGGCAGGAGATGCTCCCGCTGAACATCCCGCCAGCGTCATCGCGACCAGAAGCACAACGAGGACTCGATGCACGTCGATTCCCCAGTTCTGTCGAACGTGGTGCGCATCAGCGGCGGCCGACGCGCTGTCATCATCCTATCGCTGGTGG
>CAYGYT010000087.1:0-2831 GCA_964354215.1 uncultured Eubacteriales bacterium
GTAGGTCGGCTTCTGTTCGGGCTCTGGGAAGCCGCGGCGGTCACAATCGGACAGCGCATCGACCATAGCGCTGACGTGTACCGTCCGCGCTGAGCGTCACGCGCGCCCGGCCGCGGCTCCCTACTCCGCAGCCTGCTCGAGCACGACCTCGCTCGTGGGTAGCGCGAACTCGATCCCCTCGGCGGCGAAGCGTTCGTGCAGCCGCTTCATGAAGTCGTGCACGAGCACCTGGCGGTCGGCGTAGGACGCAGCGCGCAAGATGACGACGCCCCGAATCGCCCAGTCGCCGAACTCCCGGAACCGCACGATAGGCTCGCATTCGGCGATTGCTCCGACCGTTCCCCCCTGAGTCGCGCAGGCGACCTCACCTACGACGCGCTCCACGTTCTCGAGGTCCGCGCCGTAGCCGACCTGGAATGGCACGGTCACCGAGTGCTGTTCGTCCATCGACGTGAAGTTGGTGACAAGCGACTTGCCGATGACCGAGTTGGGCACGATGACGAGGTCGTTGGAGAGCTGCTTGATCGTGGTGTTGCGCCACGTGACGTCGTGGACCCAGCCCTCTTGGCCGGTCTCGAGCCGGATGAAGTCGCCGGGCTTGATCTGCTTCGACAGCACGACCTGCAGGCCCGCGAAGAGGTTGCCGAGTGTGTCCTGCAAGGCGAGAGCGATCGCGAGGCCGCCGACGCCAGCGGCCGTGAGCAGCGGTGCGATCGACACGCCTATGGACGCGAGCGCCACAAGTGCACCGACGATGAACACAGAGATGCGGGCGAGATTCACGAAGATCGTGCCTGACGGAACCTCGGCGCCCTCGCGCGTCGTCCATGCGCGTACGAGCTTGCCGACGAGCCGCATCCCGAGCCAGGTGAACGATGCGATCCACAGGACCTTCATCGTGTTGAGTGCGATGCGGTCCGCACGCAGGCTGAGGTCGAGAGTCGGGAGCAGCACGCCCGCGCCGATGAGCGCGCCCCACAAGAGCGGAAGCCCGGTGAGCGATTCGGCGAGCGCTCGGCCGGCCTTCCAGCGACGCCGGTCGGAGGTCGAGCGCAGCACGCTTCCAACGATCAGGCCGATGAGCCCGCCGAGAAGCGTGGTGGTGAGCACGACCGGCCAGGCACCGAACTGATCAACGAGGTCGGTGAGCATGATCGTCCTCCCGAGAGCTCAACCGGGGCGGTATCCTCGGCAAATCGTAGCACTGGAGCACGCGCGCGCTGGCGACGTTGTGAAGGCAGTGGCAGGCGTGTCACCGAGCGCTACCTGCGTTGACCCTCCTGCGACCCGACGCTACACTGTCGCTTGCCTTGCGCCGGTTTCGGCCGGACGGGGTGCACGGGCCGTTAGCTCAGTTGGCAGAGCACCGGACTTTTAATCCGGGTGTCGTAGGTTCGAGACCTACACGGCCCACCATTTGTGGAAACGCCCCCATCGTCTAGCGGCCAAGGACTCCGCCCTTTCAAGGCGGCAACAGGGATTCGAATTCCCTTGGGGGCACCAGAATGCGCGCACGTCAGCCGAGGTTTCGTGCCTCGGCTGACTGCTGAGAAGAGTGGGTCTGCGACATTCCTAGGGATAGAACTGATTCTGACCTCGCCTGACGCCGACGCGAAGCCCCACGAGGACGCCAACGCCCCCGGCCGCGATTGCAAGCCACGCCAGGGGATCGAGGTAGATCGGCGGCCGAATCTTGCCTTTGAGCTCATCGATCTCATAGCTCTGCTGGACCCGCTCCCGGCGCACTGAAGCGTATTCGCTCTTCAGCGAATCATTCTCCGCAGTGAGTTCCGAGACCGAAACCTGCTCGCTGGTCGACGAGGAACGCAGCACCTCAAGCTGGGTCTTCAGACTCACGATGCTCTTGTCTCTAGCGGCCCTCTGCTTCCTAACCGCCTCGAGCTGCTTCTTCACCGTCGCCAGCTGCTTCGTTTGGGCGGTGAGCTGGCTCCTGTAGCTCGCTTCCTGGCTCGCGAGGCGCGCCTCGTAGTACGCGCGAAGACTCGCCCGCGAGGTGGTCGGCGCAGGTTCGGGGGGAGGACCGATGGTGAGGGCAGCTGCTGGGGCTGCCGACGAGAGCGTCGTCCACAGAACAGCGGCCGCGATGAGAGCTGCGATCCTCACTCTGGCACTCTCCCTTGCGAAGTCCTACAACGGCAATCCTGTCACACGGATGCGGCTCTGTCGAAACGGGACGGGAATCCAGTTGTGCCGGCGACCTCAGTCATACGCGCTCTCAAGAGAGGCTTGCTCGCGCCCTACCGCCGCACTCGCAGGGGCGGCGGTACTGATCGTCGCTCAGGCCGTGGGCGCGGCGAAACGCAAAACGACCCGGCTGCCACCACCGGGTCGTTCTGTGCTGCAAAGGAGGAGGTGAAGAAGACCTCTGTGTACTGTTGAGTAGTATGCCGCCGAGATGTGAAGGAGCTCTGCGCCGCGTGTGAAAGAGTAGTGGAGACGGGGCGGCGTATGCCGATACCTGCTGAGGGAGGACACGAAGCGCCGACAGGGGCAATCTCGATCCACGGATCGGCCCGGCCCCGCGGCGCGCCGTTTGCTTCCCGAGAAGGCGCCCCCATCGTCTAGCGGCCAAGGACTCCGCCCTCTCAAGGCGGCAACGGAGATTCGAATCCTCCTGGGGGCACCACACGCCATCGCGCGCCGCCCGTGGCTTCTCGGCGACGTTCTGCGCATGCGGGGACCGATGCAACCGCTGGTACAATGGCCGAGCGGCCGGCCGAACGTGGCCCAGAATCGGGCGATTAACTCAGCGGGAGAGTGCCTCCCTTACAAGGAGGAAGTCGGGGGTTCAAATCCCTCATCGCCCACCA
>CAYGYT010000088.1:0-2646 GCA_964354215.1 uncultured Eubacteriales bacterium
CACTCCGTAGATCACGAAGGGGATCGTGAGCATCATGCTGTAGCCAGGCCCGTGCTGCTCGAAGAACGTGTACAGGGCATACGAGGTGATCGTCGCCGCGGAGAGCGTGACCATGAAGCTATCGAGAAGCTCCGGCGAGTACTCGGCGAGCACGGGACGGTGCGCAGCCGAGCCCTCCCCAAGCAGCAGCAACTCGTGCCTACGCTTCGATGCCGCAAGGAAGAGCGCGAGCAACCCGGTACAGATAATCAACCACGGCGACACCGGGACGTCGATCACCCAGGCGCCCGCGACGGCGCGCACGGTGAACCCTGCGGCGATGACGAGCATGTCCACGATCACAACGGTCTTGAGCCAGACGACGTACAGGGTCTGGAGTACCACGTACGCCAGCACTGCCCAGAGAAACTGCAGCCCGAGCCACGCGGACAAGCCGAGGCCGACGAGCGCGCACACGGCCGCCACCGCAAACGCCTGGGACTGCGTGATGCGCCGCGAAGCCACTGGCCGGTTGCGCTTCAGAGGGTGGGCGCGGTCTCTCTCGGCATCGACGGCGTCATTCGCAGCGTAGAGAGCTGCAGACACGAAGCAGAGCGCGATGAACGCAAGTGCGACACGCGTGACGGCGGCCGGGTCACCGAGCTCGCCTGAGAAGATGACAGCCGCGAAGACCGCCAGGTTCTTCGTCCACTGGCGAGGCCGCACGAGGCTGGCAACGTCACTGGCACTCATGGCTGCGTGCGATAATCCTTCCTCGTGAACCGAAAGCGACTCCTGCGCGGTCTCGTCGCCGCAGCTGTTCTGAGCGTACTCGTCTACGCCGTGCTCGCGGCCGCGACGGACGCACAAGCCGTCGCGACAGCCATCAGGGACTTCCCGCTCGCGGCGCTCGCACTCATGTTCGCCCTCACTCTGACGTGCTACTCGCTGCGTGCAGTCCGGTGGCAGTATCTCACGAATGCGCTCGGCTACCGCCAGAGGTGGGGCGACGCCTTCTACGTGCAGTTCTCCGGCATGACCATGACGGTCACCCCGGGCAAGGTCGGGGAGGTGCTCAAGGCCTACCTCGGGCGAGAGCTCGCGGGCATGCCCATGACGAACGGCATTTCGCTGGTGTTCTCCGAGCGGCTCGCGGACTTGATCGCCGTAATCGCGCTATCGGCCGGAGGACTCTCGGTTCTGGGTGAGAACTGGAGCGCGCTCGTCGTGGTGGCGTTGGCCGTCGCGATCGGGACCGCCACGCTCTCCTCTCGGCGCTTTCACGAGCTCGCGCTTCGCTGGGTGGAGTCGCGCGAATGGGCCCGCCGACATCACGCCTCGGCGACGGAGATCTCCGAGACGATCCGCACGACGCTGTCCTGGCGCACGCTCGTTGTCTCGATCCTGCTGGCCATCGTGGCCTGGGGCTGCGAAGGCGTCGCGTTCTGGGTGTGTCTCGACGCGCTCGGGTTCCAGGGCCTCGCACCGGCACCGGCCGTTGCGGTGTACGCCGTTTCCACGGTCATCGGCGCGCTCGTCTTCCTGCCCGGTGGCATCGGACTCACGGAGGCCTCGCTCGCCGGTCTGCTCGTGGCAGCCGGCGCATCCGGCGATGTCGCCGCCGCGGCCACGCTGCTCATCCGCCTCGTGACCCTGTGGTTCGGTGTGGCGCTCGGTTGGGCCGTGCTCTCAACTCGCCCGAGACTCCTGCGGGGGTTCTTCGGCACAGGCGAGCAGGACTCTCTATCCGGGCGGTCGGATCGACCGCACGGCACCGAGTCGGATCAAGAGGTGAATTCGTAGAGGATCTCTGCCTTCGCGGGCACCTGCTCTTGTAGAAGACCGAAGCGCCACCACGGTCCTACCTTCGAGACGGTCGGCCACTCGAGCACCATGAAGTTGTACGGCACACCAGCTCGCTGGCGAAACGCGTACCCGAAGAAGACCGGCGACACCACTCGGCGAGGCAGCGGCGCGATCTCCCGCACGTGAGGTTCGCGCCAATGAGCCGAACCGACAACACAGCTGGACGAGTGCCCGGAGGGATTGACGCTGAGGCAGGCGGGGAGAACACGACCGTCGTCGCGCCAGCGCGCGTCGCGTAGTACTCGGCAACCGGCCCGTACATGCCGTTCAGCGTCTCTTCGACCGCAAGCGTCGTGCGTTGGAGGTCGTAGCCTCGCTCGGAGAGTAGCTCGGGAACCTTGTCTACCCGAGTGAACGAGTACTTCTTGTAGGCGAGTGTCGAAACCACGAGCGGGACCATCAGCACCACGACGATGCATCCCGCAATGGCGAGGCGGCGGGGCGTGCGGAGCACCTTGGTGGCGAGGCGGCCGACAGCCAGCGCGGCCATGGGAGCCAGGGGCAAGAAGTAGTACGCGTGGAAGTTGTAGAACGCGAAGACGACGAGATGAACGAGCGTCATGCTCAGAACGAACTTGTCGGCAGCCTTCCGTTCGATCCCCGCCACGATTAAGCCGCCGAGAGCGAGCGCAGCGAGGATCGGGGAGAGCAGCCACATCTCCTCTTTGAACACGTACGAGAACAACCATCCGAAGCTGATCCAGTCGGCGACGCCGGCCAGGTACGACTGAGAGGCGGTGAACTCCGCCGAGGTCGCAAACCGGTAGACGTACCACGAGCCCGCTGTGAGAAGGAACGTCC
>CAYGYT010000089.1:0-2632 GCA_964354215.1 uncultured Eubacteriales bacterium
CCGATGTCGAGCGCCCCGGTGCGGAACACCACCGTCATGAACCCGCCGATGGCCAAGATGAACAGGAACACCTGGGCCAGGCCGAACAGGCGGCCACTGCCGAACGGGCTCACGAACCCAGTCTCGGGGTCTTGGATGCCGTAGAGCCCGTTGATCGGCGCGAAAAGCAGGTCCTGGACGCGCTCACCGAAGTTCAGCGGCGAGTCCACCCGCTCGTAGCTGCCGGCGATCGGCGAGCCCGCGTCATCGAGGCGGTACTGGCCCGACGGGATGAAGAACGCCGCCGCCCACACCAGCACCAAGATGAGCGTCAGGATGGTCAGCGGCGAAGGGAAGGCCTTCTTGGACGGCTCGGCCTCGCCGACGCGATCAGACGGTCTCTCGGCGTTGAACCCCTCGATGATCGCGTCCTCGACGACGTCCTCGGCACCGACGTGCGGTGGTGGCGTTGTCACGTGACTCACCCCTTTGCTGTGGGCGCAGGTCCGCATGCCCGGATGACCTTCGCAAGCTCACGATAGGACGAGCCAGGCAACTTGAATCACATGTACCCAACACTTCATCCGGAGCAACCTCGCGGGGACTCACATACGTTCCGCATGCGGCGCTGAAGTCGTTTGCGCCTAACGTGGTAGCACATCAGCTGTGCCGCGCCGCGGCGCAGCTCCGGGCCGAGCGTAGCACGCGAGGCGCGGCATCTGCTGGATGTGCTTGTTAGGTCTGCGCCGGGCCCTACAGGAGGCGCGAAAGAAGCCATAACAGCACGGGGATGCCAATCAACGCCAAGAGTCCGATGAGCTGCATCCAGCGATACGACGACGGAGGCTCTTCAGGCGAGCCGACCGGGTGTTTGACCTCCGTAGCGATGGCCCTAGCCTGCGTCCCCTGCGGATCGCCGATGATGTCCGTCATCACTCCCCCATCCACGCGCTAGACCTAACGTGTTGCGCATGAGCAGCCGCCGATGCGCTGTCAGGTCAGTCTACCTTCCGGCGTTCTGCTCGATGCGCTTGTTAGCCAGCGCTCCGAACGGACGGGACGCAAGCGTGTGCCCGCTTTCAGCCGAGATGCATCCAGGCCCCGGCGAGGGTCGCCGGCACCAGGAGCAACAGGAACGACAGGTGATACCACACCGGCATGAGCTTCCAGACTCTCGACTGCACGAATGCGCCGACACCGACGAGCACCGCGCCCAGTATTAGCGCGACTACGTAGCCCGACGAATCTGAGACCCATGCCGCAACGTATCCTGCCGCCAGAGAGAACAGCGAGCTCCCGATCAGCAGAACCAGTAGAGGCGTGACAGACCCAATGGGGCTCGTGTCTTCTTGCGGCAGCAGTCCGAACTCCCGCAGGGCTGCGTTGTAGGCGAGCCAACAGGCCGTCCAGACTGTGAAGCCGGCCACGACCGCCAAGATGTCCCGACCCATCGCTCCCCCTTCGTCTGGCTAACGGTGGTGCGCATCAGCTGCGGCAGACACGCTCTCAGGTCAGTCTACCTGCTGGCCGTCAGCTGGATGCGCTTGTTAGGCGGACCCGCTAGTCGTTCGGCCCCTTGCCTGTGACCTTCCACACCGCATCGTCCTGGGTACCCTTCTCGAGCACCCACCACTCCCCCGGCGGTCGCACAACTACCAATCTGCGCGCCTCCTCGGGCGTCTGCCCCTCGAGCGCAGAGAACCCAATCGTGGAGTAGGTCACGCGAACGAGCGCCTTGTTTGGATCAACGATCCGGGTTTCATACATCTTGAAGTCGTCCCAAGGGACCGCACTCTCGCCCGTGCGTCTTGCGAATGAAGAGTAGTCCGTAGAGGGGGAGGCGCTCAGGGAATAGACGGTCTTCCAGTCCAGTCGGTTGTAGGCGCGGACGTAGGCGAGGAGAACGTCCTCGGGGGTGTTGCCGGCAGAGTCGACGCGTGGAAGGGCAGGGTCGTCACCGGGCACCGTCGCGCCGACCGAGGTCGCCGAGGACCGCGGGGCGTTGGGAGCTGTCGCCTCGCCGGTGGGTTGGACGTCGTTCCCCGTGCATCCCGCGAGGACTAGGAGAAGCGGAAGGAGTGCGAGCCAGCCACGAATGCGCATGTGTCCCCCCTGTCCCACCTAACGTTGTTCGGCGTAAGCGGCGGCGCGCCTTACGCCGCCCGGTCCTCTGATTCTACGCGTGGCGCGCCGTCCGACTTGACGCCGTTGTTAGGTGCGGCTTCAGCTGGTCGGAGCGGTAGAAGCGCACATCATGGCCGGTCAGGTCGAGCTTCAGAGGGGCGTGCCGCCTAGAGAGACCGACGCCACCAGGTCCCACGACATCATCGAGATAGCGGAGCGTGTAGAGCCACTGGGGGTGGGCGTGCTCGCCCATCTCGGGGTGCGCCATGACGAGGCACCACCGAGCGAGGGTGCGGTAGCCCTCAGCGTTTGCGACGATGTCCAGTCCCTCCGGAGACAAGACGAACTCGACGTGAGCCCCAGGCTTGGCGCGGAACCGCTTCAGTACAGAGGCAAGCCCGTTGTCGCTAACAGAGACCCGCATGCCTCCCACCTCCCAACTGCCGAAGAATGCAGCCTTGCCTTGCGAGCCTGCACCTAACGTTGTTCGGCGTAAGCGGCGGCGCGCCTCTTGCCGCCGTCGCCTTTC
>CAYGYT010000090.1:0-2373 GCA_964354215.1 uncultured Eubacteriales bacterium
TATCCGAAGTATAGCCCCAGTGTAGGAGCGGTACAAGTCGAGGGGAGAGCGCGGCTGTGGCGCTAACAATGAATCTACAGTCTGTGTATTCGGGCAAATGCGGCGTCCGCCTTCTGGGAAGGCGCCGCACCCCCCTTCAGTCCGCATCCATATCCAGTCCGTGTAAGCGGACTACAGCCGGTCGATCGGGCTGCGTACGCCGTGACCGCCTCGGTTGAGCACGTGCGCGTAGATCATCGTCGTGTTCAAGCTCTTGTGACCCATCAGCTCTTGGATTGTACGGATGTCGTAGCCCGCCTCGAGCAGGTGCGTCGCGAAGGAATGTCTGAACGTATGGCATCCCACATGTTTCGCGATTCCGGCTCGACACACGGCATCCTTGACTGCGCGCTGCAGGATCGTCTCGTGCACGTGGTGTCTCCCCTGCTGGCCCGTCTTCATGTTGCGCCAGCGCCGTTGTTGCGGAAACACCCACTGCCACTCCCATGCGGCCGGGGCGTTCGGGTACTTGCGCTCGAGTGCGGCCGGCAACTCTACCCGTCCCCACCCTTCGGCGACATCCCGCTCGTGCACTCGGCGCGTCGAGTGCAGCTGTTCGCGGAGTGGCTGCACGAGCGACTCGGGAAGCATCGTCACCCGGTCCTTCCCGCCCTTGCCGTCGCGGACGAGGATCTCGCGCTGGCCGAAATCGACGTCTTGCACCCTCAGACGAAGGCACTCCATGAGCCTCAGACCGCTTCCGTACAGGATCGACGCCATGAGCCAGGTGTCGCCGCCCATCTCGTTGAGTACCGCACGCACCTCGTCGCGAGTCATGACGACGGGCACGCGCCTGGGTTGTCGCGCGCGTACGAGCTCGCCGAGGTCGCCGATCTCGTATCCAATCACGAATCGGTAGAGGAACAGAAGCGCCGAGAGTGCCTGAGTCTGCGTCGATGCGCTGACCTTCTCCTCGACCGCGAGGTGAGTGAGGAACGCGTTGATCTCGATCTCGGTCATCTCGGCGGGGTGTCGCATGTTGTGAAAGCGGATGTAGCGCTCCACCCACATGCAGTACGCCTGCTCGGTTCGACGACTGTAGTGCCGGGACCTGAGCGCCTCGCGAAGCTGGTCCATCAGCTTGGGCGGGTTCATGGCCGCAGTGTGGGCGCAGGACCTTCCCGGCGTCTGCCCGGAGTCTGAACGCCAGTCGATGCGGAGTCGCCGCCGTGCGGGCCGGGCTCGGGCCGCTCGCACACGCTACGCGGTCGCTTCGCTCCCGCCTCGGCGCACAACGGTCGGGGTGGTCTCCCCGCGCACCGTCTCCTCGGTCACGACGACCTGCTCGATGTCGTCCTCGCTCGGCAGGTCGTACATCGTGTCGAGCAGCAGCCGCTCGAGGATCGAGCGCAGTCCGCGGGCGCCCGTGCCGTGCTTGAGCGCCTGCTCGGCGACGGTGCGCAGCGCCTCGGCGGTGAAGGTGAGCTCTACATCCTCGAGCGAGAACAGGCGCTGGTACTGCTTGACGAGCGCATTCTTGGGCTCGGTGAGGATGCGCACGAGGTCGTCCTCGGAGAGCTCCTCGACGTGCGTGATCACGGGCAGGCGACCGATGAACTCGGGGATCAGCCCGTACTTGTGGAGGTCCTCGGGCAGCACCTGCCCGAAGAGCACGCCGGCCTGGTGCTTGCTCGCGTCGGTGAGGTCCGCGCCGAAGCCGACGCCCTTCTTGCCGATGCGGTCGGCGATCATCTTTTCGAGCCCCACGAACGCACCTCCCAGGATGAAGAGCACGTTGGTGGTGTCGATGCGGATGAGCTCCTGCTGCGGATGCTTGCGCCCGCCCTGGGGCGGAACAGCCGCCTCGGTGCCCTCGAGAATCTTGAGCAGTGCCTGCTGCACGCCCTCGCCGGAGACGTCGCGCGTGATCGAGAGGTTCTCGGCCTTGCGGGCGATCTTGTCGATCTCGTCGATGTAGATGATGCCGACCTCGGCGCGCTTCGTGTCGAAATCCGCGGCCGTGATGAGCTTGAGCAGAATGTTCTCCACGTCTTCGCCCACGTAGCCGGCTTCGGTGAGCGCGGTGGCGTCGGCGATCGCGAACGGCACCTTCAGGATGCGGGCGAGCGTCTGCGCCAAGAGCGTCTTGCCGCAGCCGGTGGGCCCGAGCATGAGGATGTTGCTCTTTGCGAGCTCGACCTCGTCCTCGCCGACCGGACCCGTGTGAACGCGCCGGTAGTGGTTGTAGACGGCGACCGAGAGGACCTTCTTCGCCCGGTCCTGGCCGACGACGTAGTCGTTGAGTGCGTCGTAGATCGCGCGCGGCGTGGGCAGGTCGTCGATGATCGGCGCAAGCGAGGTCTCCTCGGCCAGCTCGTCTTCAACGATGTCGTT
>CAYGYT010000091.1:0-2083 GCA_964354215.1 uncultured Eubacteriales bacterium
CCTGCTCGATGCTCTTCACCACCTATGCCGGCATGGACATGGGCCGCGACAACGGTGGCGTCGTGGACGACGCCTACGAGGACAAGGCGCCGTACGCGTTTACCGGGACGGTCAAGAAGGTGATCTTCGATCTGAAGCCGGAGCCCATTGAGACCGAGAAGGAGCTGCACGCGCACTCGGCGGTCCAGTCCGTGGGCGGAGGCGCCGCTGGGTAGCGCGCTCCACGAGCATTCCGACAACCAGGGGCTCCGACCGTGCGGTCGGGGCCCCTGGTCATGGCATAGCACGGTATTCGAATCATCGAGCCGGGCGCCTCGGTTCGCCTCACCCGAGCACGAGCGGCAGGCAGAAGCCGACAACCACGGCGACAGCGACGAACTTGCCTCCGCGCTCGATCGCGAACGGCATCATCGAGTCCGCGATCATCGAGAGAAGGCCGCCGGCCGCCAGCGCCGCCATGCGATCGCCGTTCACGCCGGAGAAAGAACCCGCGAGCGCGTACCCCAGCCCAGAGGCGACACCGCAGGCGACCAGGACAAGTGCCCACATGCCAACGAGCTTGCCCATCTTCCACCCGCTCTTGGCCAGGTCGGCCGAAGGTGCCAGCGCCTGGGGGAAGTTCGAGATGAACACGGCCGCCAGGAATCCCATGGAGATGGGGAAGTGGGTTGCCACCTGGATGCCGAAGATCGCCGATTCGGGCACTCCGTCGACGATCGAGCCAACGACGATGCCCATCGCCTGACCGCCGCCGCTCTCGCCGCCGAAGCGTTTGTCGATGAATGCGTCACCCGCCAGGAAGATGGCCGCTCCAATCAGCATCCACAGCCCGAACTGCGCGCTGCTGAGGTCCTTGGTCTCGGCTACGAGATCGAACGCGATCGCCTCGATGAGGGCTCCGATGCCGAAACCCGCCAGTAGCCCGACGAACCGGGGCGGGAGCTTCAACCAGTACACGATGAACCCGCTGATGACGAGTGCCGACTGTGCCAGCACGCCTAGCAGCACCGCGTTCAGCATCGGTCACTCACCCCTGTCTTGCTCGGCGGCAACGTGGCCGCGCGACCCAGTAGGTCGTCGTGGTCGAAGGCGCACGCACGCGCCGGCGGCCGGCGAGTTGAGCAAGCCGCAGGAGCTCCCGGCCTCGAACCGACCCACGGGCTTGGTCGGCGCAAGGGTAAGAACTCCCAGAAGAAGATGCCCGAACCGCAAAGCGACGAAGCAGGGAAAGGTCAGGTGGTGGGCATGCCGAACGGCAAGCCGAACATCCTCGTCTTGTGGGGCGATGACATCGGTACCTGGAACATCAGCCACAACAACCGCGGGATGATGGGCTACTCGACGCCCAACATCGACCGCATCGCGAAGGAGGGCATAGCCTTTACCGACTTCTACGGCCAGCAGAGCTGCACGGCCGGCCGCGCCGCCTTCATCACAGGGCAGAACCCGCTGCGGACGGGCATGACGAAGGTCGGCCTTCCCGGCGCCAACTTCGGGCTGCAACCGGAGGATCCGACCATCGCCGAATTGCTCAAGCCGCTGGGCTACGCAACGGCGCAGTTTGGCAAGAACCACCTTGGCGACCTCGACGAGCATCTGCCCACGAACCACGGGTTTGACGAGTTCTTCGGCAACCTGTACCACCTCAACGCCGAGGAAGAGCCTGAGCTCGAGGACTACCCGAAGGATCCGGCCTTCAAGAAGCGCTTCGGTCCGCGGGGCGTCCTGCACTGCTGGGCGATGCCGGACGGGACGCAGAAGATCGAGGACACAGGCCCGCTCACGAAGAAGCGCATGGAGACCATCGACGACGAGACCGTCGCACGTACGCTCGAGTACTTGGAGGAGCGCGCCGCGGACAACAAGCCGTTCTTCGTGTGGTGGAACGCGACGCGCATGCACTTCCGGACCCACATCAAGGAGGAGACCCGGGGCATCAGCGGTCAGGACGATTACGGCGACGGCATGGTCGAGCACGACAGGCACGTGGGGATGATCCTCGACAAACTCGACGATCTGGGCATCGCCGACGACACGATCGTCATGTACTCCACCGACAACGGCCCGCACTACAACTCGTGGC
>CAYGYT010000092.1:0-2080 GCA_964354215.1 uncultured Eubacteriales bacterium
ACACGACGCCGCGTGGGGCCGGAAGTCGTGAGTACTGGGCGCCCTAGGATGGCGCTAGAGCGCCAGTTCCTCAACGCGCTCGAGTGCCCGCTTCGACCAGACGACCCTCATCCGCCGAGTCTCTTGAGGACACGCGCCTTCGCCTCCTCATGCTCGACGACTTCGCCGGCGGCGATCTGTGCTCGCCCCACGGCAACGTCCTCGAGAAGCGCAAGGCGCTCGCGCATTGCTTCGAACTCGCGGATGTCCACGAGCACCGCTACACCACGACCGTGCTGGGTCAGCACGAGCGGCCGCTTCGTGTCATTCACCTGCTTCACGAATGATGCGACTCCTGCACGGAACTCCGAGAGCGGGCGGATGTCCTCATCGAGCTTGGGCGGCTGCATGAACGCACTCCTTGTACGGTGGCTTGTACATAATACCGTACATAAACGGAGGCGCTTCCGCAACCCGCGGGCGGTTCGCGAGTACCTGCGTCGAAGAGTAGGGCTCCACCCCAACTCGCTCCCAACCCGTCCCTATCCCGGCCTGTCAGACCCACCTGCGATGCTTCGGGCGCTAGCGACTGCGACTCTTGAGTGTTCAGACTCGAGCTAGCGCGCTTGGGGCCAGCCCTAGCGAGGCCGAGGCGGCCGGCTCGGGCGTTTCGGGAGTCAACATTTCGGAATTCATTGCCGCCGAGGGGGTAGCGGGCGCATGTTCCAGCGGGGCGACCCTGCCACCCAGCACGCAGAGAAAAGAAAAGAAATGCATCCGACAGCAAGGAGGTTCCTATGAGCACTGAGGGAAGAGGCCAAACCTCGAGTTCGACGCCGAACACGGTCACGGTCATCGGAGCAGGCTCCGTGTCACGTATGCCGGTCAGCGCCTACTTCACAACGGATGTGGAGGAGCGGGCAGAGGATGTCGAGGTGGCGTATGGCGAGGCAACCGTCATGCTCAAACGCCTCGTGGCGGCACTTCTTGCGGCGGGCGCGGATGAGGAGCAGATCGAGAGCTCGGGCGTGTCGGTACGGAGGGAGTGGGAGTGGGAGTACGCCGGAGACGATGAGCAGAAGGTCCACGTCTTCAGCGCGACGGGGAGCATGAACGTGGAGGTGGCGGAACCCGAGCAAGCGGCCGAGCTCGCGCTGGCGTGCTCGCGCGCGGGTGCCGAGTCGGTGAGCCGGATCGGCTTCAGGATCGCCGACTGGGAAGCCGCGCACATCGAGGCGCTGAACGAAGCGGCTGCCTGCGCACGACAACGCGCCGAAGCGCTTGCGGTGCCGCTCGGCCGGTCGGTGGGCAAGGCCCTCGAGATCACCACGACGTGGGAGGAGAGGGGCGACTCCGACTGGGGCTGGGCAGGGGGCACTTTCTTCGTGAGGTCGAGTGCCGCAGATGAAGAGGCCGCACCTCCGACGCCCACCAAGCACTACATCTCGGGACGCGCGAGGGTCACCTTCGAGCTCGAGTGAGGTGAGCGGATGTGGGCGCGCGATAGGCCGGATGCGAGCGTTCCCGCTTGGGCCGTGGTCCTCGCCTCTCGATAGTAACGCTTGACGTTAGTAACGTTGCGCGTTATTACTTGGTGATGATCGTCTCATTCAAGGATGCGGACACCGAGCGGCTGGCCAACGGGCGGCGGGTGAGACGGTTCGTCAACATCGAGGCGGTCGCCAGACGCAAGCTTCGGCAGCTCGAGATCGCGGTCGTTCTTGACGACCTACGCGTACCGCCGGGCAACCGACTGGAGGCGCTCAAAGGCGACCGCGCAGGCCAGCACAGCATCCGGGTGAACGACCAGTTCCGCGTCTGCTTCCGCTGGACTGCGGCCGGTGCAGACGACGTTGAGATCGTGGACTACCACTAGGGAAGTGATGATGATGCCCAAGCTCAAGCCCGTGACCCCCGGCGAGCTGCTGCGCGAGGAGTTCTTGCTGCCCATGGGCCTGTCCCAGTACCGTCTCGCAAAGGAGATCGGTGTGCCGGCGCAGCGCATCGGCGAGATCGTCGCCGGCCGGCGCGCCATCACTGCGGACACTGACCTGCGCCTGTGTCGGTTCTTCGGACTGTCGAACGGCTACTGGCTGCGTGC
>CAYGYT010000093.1:0-1918 GCA_964354215.1 uncultured Eubacteriales bacterium
TCTGGACAGCGGTCTTCGTTGGGCTTGCGGTTCTCATCATCGAGTTCTTTGGGCAAGGTGCACCAGGGCCTGAGCTTGCGATGGCTGATGCCGCAGCAGGTGGGGTCATGGCCCCGACGGCCACCGAGGTTCCCGCCGAGAGGGCGCCCATCGAGCCGGAGCCCGGGGCGGCAGTCGACGTCGCTTCCGAAGACACGGACGACGTCGAGACGTAGGGCATGCAGCCGTCGACCCGGACGCGGGCCCGTCTCTAGCTCACGTCTGAGGACTTCTCGGCCTGCTCCAGCTGGGTGAGGCGTTTGGCAGCCGCGTCTTCGCTGCGCGCGAAGATCGCCACCAGGCGCGCGACTGCGGTCACAAGGAAGACCTGACCGATGAGCGCCTCGATCACGACGAGCATCTTCCCGAAGCTCTGCGCGGGGGTGAAATCGCCGTAGCCCACCGTCGTCAGCGTGATGTAGCTCGCGTAGATGAAGTTGACGGGGTCGTTGGTGCCCCCCTGCACGTAGAACGGCTTGCCCGTGATGGAGTTGATCGCCAGATAGATGAAGGCGAACAGCAGGCCGAAGATCACGTAGATAGAAACCGCGCCGAAGAGCGTCTGTAGCGTCACTTGCCGAGTCGAGAGAATCCGTCTGCCGACCACTCCCGGCGTGACCGCGAGCAGCGCCGCCATGGCTGCGAACATCCATCCCGCCCACAGCTGGCTCTGCTGGACGGCGGCGACGATGCCGAATGCGACGCATGCGGCCGCGGCTACGAGCGCGAAGCGTAGCGCCTTCGGTCCCACGCGAGAAGTGCGCAGTGCCAGCAGGAGCGTGGCGGCGACGAGCACCATGAGTAGCAGCAGGGCCGCGTCACTCGTCGCGAATGCAGCAGCGAACAGAACGAGAATCAGCAGGGCGAAGAGCAGGATGTAGCTGTCCTCGGCCCGGAGCGCCGCCCGGAGCAAGCGCCTCCGTACGCTCCGGTTCTCGGCGTCAAAGGCGGATACCAGTCGCGGATCCTGACTCGACAACGCCTCTCCTCGAGATCGCCCGGCACGCGGTCGCTGCCCTCGTTCTTCCAGCCTAGCGAGCGTCTCACTGGCGCGTGCCGGCACGCCAGGTGCACTTCTCTCTAGGCCTCTTCGCTCGGGAATAGGTCCCGCAGATGAGCCTCCTGCTCGTGCGAGAGGTTCGTCTTGATGACCGTGGCCTGGGTGCCCGTGATCTCGGCCTCGACCTTGTCGGGCGTCTGCTGCGCGACGAGCATGAACACGCCGGCCTCTCCGGGTTTGATGGCCTCGGCCGTCTCCTTGATGAACTCGTCGTCGATGCCTATGTCGCTGAGCTTGCCGGTGATAGCGCCTGTCGCGGCGCCGATGGCGAACCCAAGCCATGGCATCCAGAAGATGAGACCGATCAGCATGCCCCAGAAGCCGCCGGAGAGCGCGCCGGCAGCGGTCAGATTCATGCCCTGGTGGATCTTCGTCTTGCCATCCGCGCGGCGGACGACCTTCACGACGTCCTGGAGCCCGATGATCTGCTCTTTCTCCATCTGCTTCAGCTTGCCGATGAAGGCATCCGCTCCCGCTTCGTCCTTGAATCCGAGCGCGATCAGCTGAGCCATAGGATCACCTCACGTCAATGATTCGAACATGACCGCAGAGGCCGAAGAGTCTATACCCCCTCGGCGAGTGAATGTATGGGCGTCGGGGTCGCGGTCTAGAGCAGGTTGGACGCGAGTCGGCTCATCGAGTCCATGAAGCGTTTGTATGAGCTCCAGGAGTTGACCTCCTCGAGCGTGACTTGGCGGCACTTCTCCAGGTCGGCGAGGAAGATCTCCTCTTGGCGCTTGGCCAGGTCCTTGTCGTACATCCAGACCATCAGCTCTTTGTGCAGGTGGAGCGAGCGCATGTCCAGGTTCATCGTGCCGA
>CAYGYT010000094.1:0-1783 GCA_964354215.1 uncultured Eubacteriales bacterium
AACTCAACGCACCGTCAGTTTCCGCTGTGGAAACCGAAATGTCAAGCAGTTTCCGGCACGATCGCGTACGCGTCCTCGCGGAGCATGCCCGCGCCCACGAGCGCGAGCAGCACGCGTGACGAGTAGATGAGCCCGCGCGTCTTCTCGAGGTTCGCGAGCATGTTCTCGGGGTAGACCACGAGCCCGTCGAGGATCCACGCGAGCTTGTCGAGCAGGTAGTCGGTGGCGATGAAGCTGTCGGCGAGTGTCACGATCGGGTCAGCTCGAGGAGCCGCTCGCCTACGACGGCCGGCAGGCGCGCAGCTTGTGCACGGGCCTTCTTGGCCCACGACGCGGCGCGCTCTTGAAGGGCCCCCCAGGCTAGCGCCACGTCGGCCGGACGATCTTCGAGCAGCGCGTCGAGCAGCTGGCCCGCCTGAACGACATCCTTGGCACGCTTCGTGGTCTCCGTCGCAGGGCGGTCGGACGCGACCAGCAGCTTGTGGAGCGCGAACCTCGCCGGGTCGGGGACGAAGACCAGAGCCGGATCGCTACCTACAACCGCCGCCCGAACAGGGTGCTCGATGAGGTAGTCGAGGTACTTGAGCGGCTGCGCTGCTGCCGCGAACCTGCGAATCATGACTGGCTTCTGCGCGGCGGTCCTCGCGGGCGTGAGAACGTCCACCCGGAGCGACTGGCCCCTGACCTTGAAGGACGTCGAGGGACTGGCCGGATCGAGTCCGGGAACGGGCAGGAATCCCATTTCGAGCGACTCGATGGCACCAGGCAGGTCCAACGGTGTCTCCGCGGCGACGACTTCGAGTAGTCGGGGAGCCGCCAGATCGACGTCCTGGGTGCGCATCCCTGCACCCGTCCATCTGACTCCGAGAAGGTTGCCAATCACTATGAAGGCATGCGTTCCGACCAGGACACCGCCGGAGCGGAAGACGCGCGCATCGGCCAAGCCCTTGAGCACGCGCGCAGAGGCAGGGTCGGTGACGCCCGCGCCCCCCGCGCGGAGCAGTGCACCTAGCCGCTGGATGGACTCATGATCAGGTGCGAGGTCGGCGCGGTGCTCCGCATAGCGTGCGGCGAGTGAATCGAGAGCGTCATCGCGGCGCCCCAAGTAGACTTGCCGCTTCCGGCCGGAGGCGTCCACGTGCTGGAAGTAGCAGTACTCCTGCCCCTTCACGATCTTCGTCACGAACGAGCCAGGCGCACTTCCGAGAGCTCGACCAGCTTCCAGTGCGCTCAGCTGATCGACGAGTTCCGCGTACAGGGTCTGGACTTCAAGCGGCAGGCGATCCATCATCCCTCCAAAGTTATACGCACAGTATCACTACCGAGCGTATAACTCCACCGGAGTTGCCGGACGCACAACGCGGTCCGGCTCTAGTGCTGCACTCCCGAGTAGAAGCCGTTCTCGTCCACCCAGTCGACCACGAGCGACAGCATGTCCCCGGCCTCCAGCCGAGGTGAGGCCATGACAAGCCCGTTGCGCGTGCGGGTTCTCGGTGAGCCAGCGTGCAAGCGGCGAGACCTTCACAGCCTCTCGAACACGACCCCCACCCGCCCCAGGAACCCCTGCGGGTCGAAGATGACGTCGTACTCCTCGGCGCACAGGCCGCACTCCGGGTCCGCCTCAAGCGCCTCCCGCAGCGTCGGCCCGGGGCGCGCCTGCTGGATGTCGTCCCACACGCGCATGCTCGCGCGCTGCACGATCGCGTACGCATCCTCGCGGAGCATCCCCGCGCCCACGAGCGCGAGCAGCACGCGCGAGGAGTAGATGAGCCCACGCGTCTTC
>CAYGYT010000095.1:0-1771 GCA_964354215.1 uncultured Eubacteriales bacterium
GTTGCGCATCAGCTGCGGCCGACACACCTCACTTATCGAGTCAACCTTCTGGCCGTCTGCTGGATGCGCCTGTTAGGACGACCTGTCGTTCACATCTACCCAATCCGCAAGACTAGCCGGACAGATCCTGTACGAAAGTCACCTTGTTCCCATCCGGATCGACCGCATCGACCGTCTTGACGATACCTGGGTACTCAGTCAGTGCGCCAAGTGCCACGTTGGCTTCTGAGCAGGCCGCGCGCTGCGCGTCAATGTCGCTCACAACAAGTACTACCGTTGTGTTGCCCGCCCGCTCCGGCTCGGTGGTCACTTGAAGCCAAGCTCCTGGGGCCAGCTCCCACTCTGCAACGTCTTCCGTTGGAACGACATCTGCGTCACGCCCCAGAAGTGCTTTGTACCAAGTGACGGCTGTGACCTGGTTCGTCACCGGCACCACTGCAATCACGCTGTCCAAGCCTACAATTGGCATCTGCTCTCCTCTGCCGTGCGGTTCAGTTCGTCCTAACGTGTTGCGCATCAGCAGACGCCGAGCGCCTCACTTCCGCAGTCTACCTTGCGGCGTTCTGCTGGATGCGCCTGTTAGGCCCCGCGAATTCAGATACTAGGTGCCACAGACTCCCCCCGGGGTGGGTGAGGCAATCTGGGACACTTCTGGTGGATCAGAGACTAGCCGCTCACCGTGTCAGATCCAGTCCTCTGAGCCGGTGAAGTCGACCGTCAGCCAGGTGTCGGTGCCGTGCGCCCCGAGCGCGTCGGCGACTGCGTCACGGATGGCGTCCAGGTCGGCCACGGTCCCCAGCTGTCGCTCGGGGTCCACGACGATGTGTATCTCGATGAACTGCCCGCGACCGACCTTTGCGGCGTAGCTGGTGTAGCCGACGAAGCCGTGCCGGGCCACGATCTCGTCCATGACTTGGTGGACCTGGGCGTCCAACTCGCCCGGGGTCATCAGCAGGATCTCGGTCAGTGCCTTGCGTACCGTCCGCACGGGAATCCCGACCATCGCCAGGCTCAAGATCCCCAGTATCGCCGGGTCTACGTAGGGCGCCAGATGAGCGTAGGGAGTCGACGTAAGCCACAACGCGAAGATGAACGCGACCGCCGTCGCCGCCGTGGCCAGCGCCGACATGAGCCAACCCTGGGCATCGAGGTGAATGAACTCCGAGTTCGCGGCGCGGTTGGTGCGCTTCTCGTAGAAGTACATCCAGAAGCACGCCGCCGCCATCACGAGCGAGTAGCCGATCGCCCAGCCAAGCTCGACCTCGGTACCCCCTGACATGAAGGTGCCGACGGCGTCGAAGAAGGCCCACACGCACAGGACCATCAGCATACCGCCGTAGATCGCCAGGCTCATCGGCTCGATGTGCCAGTAGCCATACTGGAACGTGCGGTTCTCCTCGCGCGTGACCAGCCGCGCGATCCAAAGTCCCAGCACCCCCATCGCGACGTCGATCACCGAGAACAAGCCGTCGAACACGATCGCGGTCGAGCCCGAGAGCAGACCCAGGAGCACGGCGAACGCGCCGAGCAGGGCGCTCAGCAGCACAGAGAGCCTGAGTACTCGTTGTTCCGCTACCGCGTCGGTCATGAAGGGTCACTTTCGCTGGTCGTGTCGGCGGGGGCGCCGGGCGAATCGAGACAACGGGGTACCTCCATGGGTGGCTAGAACGGCCATATGAGCGGGACAACGGCGATGGCGATGATGGCGTACCAGCCCATGAGGGGGAGCCCGAGCTTCCAGTAGTCACCGAACCGGTACCCGCCGGGCTCC
>CAYGYT010000096.1:0-1765 GCA_964354215.1 uncultured Eubacteriales bacterium
AGAGCGAGCAGCTCTTCGTCGCGTTCATGGAGATGGCCACTCGCTCGGCCAATGCCCGCATCGTGCTGCTCCCCAGAAACGAGCAGCAAGCCGAATCGATCCGCACCCGTTGGCCGGCCTGGTTCGTAGATGACAAGACGGTTGTTCCGCGCGTCGCGCTCGACGGCATGAATCTGATCTGGCATTCCGACCTGGTCGTGAGCGGAGGAGGGACCATGAACCGCGAAGCCGCGGTGCTAGGCGTTCCTGTGTACAGCATCTTTCGCGGCGAGATCGGGGCCGTGGACCGCTCTTTGGAGCGGTCAGGCCGCCTGGTTCTGGTGGAATCGGTGGATGACGTGGCTCGCAAGATCCGGTTGGAGAAGCGCGTCCGAACACCTCTCGCTCAGGTCACGTCACGCGACAGCCTCGATCACATTGTGAACACCATCGCCGAACTTGCCGAACACCCCCGCAGGGCCCGGCAGAAGCGCTAGCTTCGTCCAACCATCACGGTCTGACGGCTGTCAAAGGATTTGGGGCCTGTAGTTCCTGCGCTTGCTTGAGACATGTGACGCGTGCGCTCTGTTGGCGGACCCACGAGCCCGCAACTATGAACCGGTCTTGCGGAACTTGGAGAGGACGCCGTAGTACATCCATTCTGATCTCATCACGGCGTTGGGGATGCACCGGTACGCGAAGCGCAGGGCCCGGTTGTACACGTAGTCAAAGGACGCCGGCTTAGCGACGACCTGCCCGCCGAGCTTGAGCTTGTAGCGCGAAGCCGAGTACCTGGGTCCAGCGGGGAGTTCCTTCCCCGACAACACCGCTTCCGCGGTCGCAGTGGCGATTCCCTCCAAATCGACGAAACGGTAGCCCTCGGACTTGGCCCAGCGTATTGTAGCCCAGTCGAGCAGCTCGTTAGGCCTGAGGTCGCGGTGCTCGCCCGACCAGAGCAGCTCGTAGAAGCTGCAGGTATTCCCAAATGGTATGAGGAGTTGGGCTGAGACCGGTTCGCCTTCGTACTCCGATATGAAGAGCGCGACGTGCCCGCGCGGCGCCAGCGATCGCCACAACTCGGTGTAGTAGCCCTCGCATCGGCGGACATATCCGAGGCGAGCGCTGTGAAGATCCTTGAGGTGGTTGAAGATCGGCAGGTCCACTTCGGACCCCCGGCGGACGGTGACGCCCCGTCGCTCCGCGGTCTTGATGTTCCGGCGAAAGTCCTTGCTCATCCGCTCGAGCAACTCGCCGAGGTCCGCGCTCAAGTCGATGCGGACTGTGGCTGTATGCTCGATGTCGAACGCGCCGTAACGGAATCCGAGCGCGGTCAACTCGTCACGCATCCAATCGCCACCCGCCGGCGGCTGAACGACGAGGTACTGCACGTCGCGTTGTCTGCCCATTGCCATCATCTCGCTGAAGACACGTTCTGCGAGGTCCGGGTGACCTTCCTGAACGACGGGGCCGCGGCAGACGAACCCAATGTTGCCGCCAACGGGCATCGGGCGTATCAGCATCTGAGCACCGGCGACAACCCTACCGCCCTCACAGACGACCAGGCGAACCGGTCGCCAGCCAATGGTGGCGCGAGCGCGTCCCCAGCAGCTCGTCTGCGCATGATGGCCGATCGGGACCTGCTCCAGGAAGTCGTCCCAGTCTGGGTCGTCGGGCGCGTCCGAGATGCGGATCGAGTACCCGCTGGGCTCGCTGGCACTTGACGTACCTAGGATCAATCGGAGACTCATGTCTCGCGCCTTCCCCATGCGCGCGCACGCGCCCAGTC
>CAYGYT010000097.1:0-1728 GCA_964354215.1 uncultured Eubacteriales bacterium
GCGCCATCCTAGGGCGCCCAGTACTCACGACTTCCGGCCCCACGCGGCGTCGTGTGAACCACGACGCCCGTATCGAAAGGTGTGTCAGCTGTTGTGCTATTCTTTGTATCAATTGTGGCTTCGCTGAAAGGCCAGGCTCATGACTCGCGTCCTCGAGAGCAATCGCGCGACATTCGGTGCGCTCTTCGCGCCGTCCCCCAACTCCCCGGAGGAGATTCGAACCTGGCTAGGCCTCTCCCAGCAGGAGTTTGCCGACTCGCTCGGGTTGAGCCGAAGCACGATTGCTCGTTGGGCGGCGCACGATCCCGACCCTGCGCTCCTGCATGGCGCAACCCGGGAAGCGGTCAACGCGGCCTACCGTCTCCGCTTCCTCCTCGAGGATCTCGTCGGGCAGAAGGAGGCCGGCCGGTGGCTGCGCCGGCCGAACCGCGGATTCGCGGGGCGAGCGCCCTTGGACGTCATGCGATCCGGCGGACTCGTAGAGGTGGTCGGGATGCTCGACGTGGTCGCGTCGGGCGGCATGTTCTAGCAGGGCCTGCTAGCCCTCCCCGTTCGACCAGCCGCTGAGCTGAGGCCCGGATGGCTGACCTGGACCGGCTCGTGTACAGGGTCGTCACGTCTCGTCACGACCCCTTGGATTCCACAGGCGCGACCCTCGTCGGCGGGCGCTGCAACCCCGCCGGGCTGCCCACGCTGTACTTCGCGACCACGGTTCCGGGCGCGCTGTCTGAGTCATTGAGGGCGAGCGACCTGCTCTCGGTCGGCCCATTCAAGCCAAAGCTACTCGTCTGCGTGCACTCGCGCCTCGAGACTGTCGAGGACCTGGGGGACGTCGCACAGCTCGAACGATTGGGGCTCGATTCTTCGGCCCTCACCGAGCCGTGGCATGGCCGTGCGCAACCGACGACCCTGCAAAGGGTATGTGCCGCCCTCCAGGAGCGCGGAATCCGGGGTGTGCTCTACCCATCTGTGCTGCGCACTGACTCGTCGAACCTCGCGGTGTTCGTCGACAACCTCCGCGACACTGATCTCCTGCAAGTCGTCGAGAGTTGATGCCGGGGCGAGCAAGCCCGTCCGTCTCCCCGGCTACGCTTGGCATCCCGCGTCTTGCGTTCTAGCCCGACCCCACGAAAGGAGGTTGCCGTGTCCGGCGTGTCGCATGGCGGCGTATCATGTGCCTGCAACACCCCGGATGAGAGGCGGGCCGCCGTGACCATCGACGAACTCAAGCGCGAAGCACTTCGACTGGATGCCTCGAGCCGCGCAGATCTCGCCCGCGAACTGCTCGAAAGCCTCGACGACCTCTCGGAAAGCGAGATCGAACAGCTTTGGCTCGAAGAGGCCGAGCGACGCCGGACGGAGATCGAATCCGGCGACGTGCGCACCATCCCGATGGATGAAGTATTCGCGAAGGCCCGTGCAGCGCGCGCATGAGTCGCAACGTTCAGTTCGAGCCGGAGGCCGAGCGCGAACTGCTCGAAGCTGCGGACTTCTACGACCACGAGCGTGGCGGTCTCGGCTCCGAGTTCCTCGACGAGGTCGACGACTCCATCCGCGACATAGTCGATGCTCCTGAGTCCTACCCCGTGGTGTTGGGGCTGACCCGCAAGCTCGTACTGCAGCGCTTTCCGTACCTAGTCACGTACTACATCAGAGAGCAGGAGATCGTGGTCACGGCAATCGCGCACCAGCGTCGGCGGCCGTTCTACTGGCGGGACCGCGTCTGAC
>CAYGYT010000098.1:0-1676 GCA_964354215.1 uncultured Eubacteriales bacterium
AGGCTCGCGCGGGCGCCGGCAGCCTACCGCAGGTACGTCATCGGGTCGGTGGGCTCGCCGTTGACGCGTACCTCGAAATGAAGGTGCGGCCCGGTGGAGAAGCCGGTGCTGCCCACGGTGCCGATGCGGTCGCTCTTGCTCACGGTTTGGCCGACCCGAACCGTGATGCCGCCCGACTGCTGGTGCGCGTAGAGCGTCACGACTCCGTCGCCGTGATCGATCATGACGGTGTTTCCGTAGCCGGATCGGTAGCCGGCGTGGATGACGGTGCCGTCACCGGCCGCCGCGATCGGGGCGCTGTTGATGGGGTCGCCGCGGTTCTTGCCGATGTCGATTCCCGTGTGCAACTTGCGCACGCGGAAGATGGGGTGGATCCGGTAGCCGAACGGCGACGTCACGTTGAAGTACCCCGGGACCGGCCAGGCCATGACGCCGTTGTAGAAGCCGCCGCCCTTTGACGTTGCGGCGAGCTCGGCGGCGATGCGCGCTGACTCGCGCTCTTCCTCCTCCGCGATCGCCTTGAGTTTCGCGGCGTTCGCCTTGGTCTCGGCGAGAAGCTCCGACTTGTCCTTGAAGACGACCTGCTGAGCGCTCACCCGGTTGCGTCGACGGTCCCGAAGTGCGCGCAGGTTGGACTCCACCTGTTCCGTCTCGGCGCGCTTGACCTGTACCGACCCAAGCGTACGTTCCAGCTGAACCTTGGCTCGGTCGAGATCGCCCTTTGTTCGAAGCAGGTTCTTTGCGAGGTTCTGGTTGGATTCGATCACACGCCGTACGAGCTCCGTGCGGGCGATGAAGTCCCCCATGTCGTGCGAGCCGAGCAGGAGGTCGAGGTAGTAGAGGTCGCCCTGTTTGTACGTGACCTCGATGCGCTCGTCGAGCAGCCCCTGCTCGCGCTCGAACTGCGCGAACGTCCGCTCGATCTGCTCGGTCTTCTCCTCGACTTGGATGCGTAGCTGCGCGACCTCGGCGCGCAGCCGCTTGCTGCGCTCGGCGGCGGTGCCGATCTCCGGGTCGAGCCGATCGACTTCGCGCTGTAGGGAGTCGATCCTGTCGTCGAGCGCGGCGGTCTCTTTGGCGAGTTGCCCCGCAAGTGCTTCGGCCCTGGCTGCGGCTTCGCGCGCGATGGCCGCCCTCTGGCGCGTCTGTTCGAGGTCGGCGCTCGTCACGCCGAATGCAGGTAGGGCAAGCGATGCGACGAGGGCTGCCGCCAGAAGAGCGACGAGATATGCGCGGCTACGATGTGGTACCACGAATCCTCCGGCGGCGCTGGTGCGTTGCGAGCCGTCTGGAAGGCGCATCAACGCGTTCAGAATAGCAGCGGTTTGCGTATACACTCAATGTCGGCGCGGGTTCGCTCATGCTCAAGCGCCCGACGTTCTGCATCGATCCGTTCGGCCGAGGAGGTCAGCACGATGTCAGACGAGACGATCGTTCCCGACGAGGTGCCTGCCGAGGAGTCTAGCGGCGGGATGTCAGTCCCGTCGGAGGACGCCCCTGCGGCGCCGCCCGCCCCGCCCGCGCCTGAGTCGGAGCCGATGGCGCCCGAGGCCCCCGCGCCTGAGTCGGAGCCGATGGCGGCCGAGGCCCCCGCTCCGGTAGCACCCGCTCCCGTAGCACCCGCGCCCGTGGCACCCGTGCCCTCGGCTCCCGAGGCCGCGATGGCGCCACCCCCG